>CAMKWS010000004.1 GCA_946476985.1 uncultured Acetobacteraceae bacterium | reverse complement strand
CGTTGGCGTTGGCGTTGGCGTTGGCGTTGGCGTTGGCGTTGGCGTTGGCGTTGGCGCACCTACCAAAACTGGTACCGATGGCGCAACAGAATCTGTAGACTGAGGCACCTTGGCCGTCTCTACCCCCGAAGACGCAGGCGACGACAGAGTAGGAGCGACCTGAGATGCTGAAGAGGAGACATCACCCGCCCCCGCTTGAACACATACAGCAAGCAGGAGAACGCATCCCCCCCCTACAGAATGTACGGAGCGCTTTATGAAATTATAATACAGGTTAAAGAAAGTACGATTATTCATAGATGGAAATTAGTCTTCTCATCATTGGATTTACCCCACATCCCACTTTCAAAATATATTAATATATACCCAAGGAATTATGAACTCTTCATGCTAACCTGTATCGCAAACTGAACAATAGAAAAACCCCGCCTCCATACCGATATGAAGACGGGGTTTTTCTGCAATACCTTATAATTCTAACAAATTACGCCGCATTTATAACAATATTTTGACAATAAATACCGGCGCACAGGCCTCACTTCATTCCATCCTATTCCGGACTATCATCATTATCATCACTGCTTGAGCTGTCATCAGGAGACACAGCAACAAACAACTGCTGACCATCTCTTAAAATACGTAAGAGAGGGGGTTGATGCTGCGCTAGTGCCTTTTGCACAAGAGAGGCAACAGCATGGGGATTCGCCGTTGGTTGGTTGCCAACACCTACAATAATGTCCCCCGGGCGGATACCAGCATGTTCTGCGGGGCTATCCTGTGCGATATCAGCGACTACACTACCCTGTACGGTATCATCCAACCCAAGCTCCTGACGTGTACGCGGGGTAAGGGTCGCTAAAGACAAACCTAAACGCCCAGAGGCCTCTGCCCCCGTTGTACTATCAACGCTACCGTTATCTTGGCCACGGGCTCCCAAACTACCGATGGTCACCGTTAGATTAACGGATTTACCATCCCGCAAGACCTTAAAGGCACTTTTCTTGCCCGGTGTAATAGCCACAACCTTTACAGCAAGATCATGCGCACTACGAACAGAATGCCCATCAATTGCGAGGATAATATCACCACTCTTCAGCCCCGCCTTAGCCGCCGGGCTTCCATTGACCACATTGGCCACTAAAGCCCCATGAGGCGGTGCACCAGGATGATCAGCCTCTAGATTTAAGGCGCGCGCCATAGTTGGCGTGATGCTCTGTGTTTCAACACCAATATAACCACGAACCACATGGCCCGTTGTCCGCAACTGATCCACGACTGAACGGACCGTTACTGCCGGAATTGCAAAACCAATCCCAATAGACCCCCCTCCGTTAGGGGACATAATCATCGAGTTCACACCAATCACCTTACCGTCAAGCGTGATTAGCGGACCACCGGAGTTGCCGCGATTTATGGGAGCATCGACCTGTATGAAGTCATTATATGCACCGGAGTGCAGATCCCGCCCTAGAGCAGAAATGATCCCAGACGTCACTGTTCCACCTAGCCCATAGGGATTCCCCACAGCCACAACCCATTGCCCAGGCTGCACATCGTCAGAATTACCCAACTCCACATAAGGAAGATGCGATGCCTTCACTTGCAATAGCGCAATATCAGTCTTTGCATCGTGGCCAATGACCTTTGCCGGCATCACTGTGCCGTCATCTAACTTCACATTAACCTTTGTTGCGCCATTAATAACGTGATTGTTCGTCACCACATAGCCATCAGACGAGATGATAAACCCTGAACCACGAGCCTCTACCGTGCGATTAGATGGCACCCCCGGCATCATCTGGAAAGGGAATGGGAACGGAAAAGGGAAGCCCTGCGCTCCGCCCATGCCTGATGGCCCACCATCACCTTCGTCATCAGCCGCACTCTCACGAATACGTGCACTGATGGAAACAACCGCCGGCTTTACCTGTTTTACGATCTGTACAAAGTCAGGAATACCTTGCGACCCTGACATTTGCGGGCGAATTGGTGCATTTTGGGCAAAAGCAGGCAAAGGAGCACTGGCCATACCCAATACAGGTAACATTGCCAGGCAAGCCAAAGAGAAACGTGAACTTGGCATCATCTCTATTTTATTCCTGACGTTCTATTATCAACAAGCAACCATGAGATTACTCTTCCCAATATGGAGCATTCTACCTTTCATACAAGCTACCGTTAGATGAAAGATCGGTAAGACTTTCTCACTGCCTCTCTTGCTGAAACGCAAAACCAACCTTAATGAGGGATGCTATGAGCGAACACTTCGTCCACACTCACTCTGCCCCACCATTCCGTGCTGAATTATGGCGTGGAATGAAGACGTCTCTACCACTGCTTATTGCTTTTATTCCCTTTGGCCTTCTCCTCGGCAGCCAAGCTCTGCAAAAGGGCCTCTCATTAGGTGAGGTTCCTCTACTTACGGGGCTGAATTTTGCCGGGGGATCAGAGTTCGCGGCCGTGGGGCTATGGTCTACACCACCTGCAATTATCTTACTTGCGGGCGTGACCTTTCTCATTAATAGCCGCCATATCATCATGAGTGTGGCTCTTACCCCTTATCTACATCAGCTACCCCGCAAAAAAGCACTCCTTCTGCTCTTTTTCATGTGTGATGAAATATGGGCTTTAGTATTAGAGGATATCCAAAAAGACCCCAAAAGGCGCTTTAGCGTAGGATTTTACCTCGGTGTGACCCTGTGCCTCTACACAAGTTGGGTACTCTTTACCTTTATGGGAGGCTGTACAGGCAATATGCTGGGAGACCTCACCCGTTATGGGGTAGATATGGCCTTTCCTGCGGTCTTTATCATTCTTTTAAAAAGCATGTGGAAAGGCATACGCACTGCTCTGCCCTGGTGTGTCAGCCTAGGCGTTGCCATTGCGGTATATCGCTTATTCCCCGGAGCCTGGTACGTCCCTGCTGGGACGATTGCAGGTATTATTGTCGCATGGCTAACAGTGAGGAATGTATGATACAGCTCCCAGCTCTTTTGGCCATTCTTGCTATGGCATTTGTAACATATCTCACACGGGTGACAGGATATTTACTTCTTGCACGCTGCAAGCTCTCGCCACGCACATTAGCCCTTATGGATATTATCCCCGGTTGTGTACTCATTGCCGTCATCGCCCCTATTTTTGCCACAGGCGACCCAGCTAACCTTATCGGTCTAGTTGTTACACTTCTTACCGCAACGCGCTTCTCTCTCTTACCAACCATGCTATGCGGCATTATTGCTACTGGCTTGAGCCGTACTCTTTTAGGATAAAACTCATCCTAGCTGCGCAGCTGATGGAAAAATTCTTTTAACTGCTGCGCAGCATCTCGTTCACACACACCACTAATAATATCACTTGGCCGATGCAAACATGCCTCACGCTGAAAAAGCCTCGGCCCATGATCCACAGCTCCACCTTTAGGATCATAAGCCCCATAAATTAATCGACCAATACGAAAGTGCGTAATCGCCGCAGCGCACATCGGACATGGCTCTAATGTAACAACAAGCGTACACCCTGTAAGACGAGGGGAGCCTCGCTTTACAGCTGCGCGACGCATAGCCAGCAACTCCGCATGAGCGGATGCATCATGTCCTATCTCAACCTCATTATGAGCCACAGCCAGAACATGGCCGTTCTCATCCAAAACGACAGCCCCTACAGGCACCTCGCCCATTTGGGCAGCTTCTTTTGCGAGGGAAAGGGCTTTCTGCATAGCTATTTGTGTTGTCATCATATGCCGTCAAATCTTAAAGACGAAAACGAGAAATAAAACAATCTACTTCCCTCCTTCATCAAAATAGATAAAAAAAGCCCCTCTCTACGCAAAAGAAAAACACGAACAAAGAGTAAAAACTTCTAAAGAGATTGCCAAAGAAAGGTCTAGCACGGTATGTCCGCGTATATGACAGACGCTTCTTCTCCTTCTTCTGATACAAGTCGTGGCGAACGTATCGCCAAAGCTCTTGCACGCCGTGGCGTTGCGAGCCGCCGTGATATTGAACGCATGATTGAGGAAGGGCGCATCACTCTTGATGGTAAGCCCGTAACCCATCCCGCAACATTCATCCAGCCGGGTGACATTGTGAGTGTAGACGGCAAACCTGTAGACCCGCCGCAACGCACACGCCTCTGGAGATATCACAAACCTGCCGGCCTCGTTACAACACATCATGATCCCGAAGAGCGGCGTACTGTTTTCGAATCCCTCCCAAAAGGGATGCCGCGTGTCATTAGTGTAGGCCGCCTGGACCTTAACTCAGAGGGATTATTGCTGCTCACCAATGACGGTGCCCTAGCTCGTGAACTTGAGCTTCCCTCCCGTCAATGGATCCGCCGTTACCGCGTGCGCGTCTTTGGTTTGGTTGATGAAAAACGTCTTAAATCTTTGGCGGATGGCTGTGTGCTGGATGGTGTGCGTTACGGACCAATTGAAGCAACACTGGATTCCTCCAAAGGGGACAATTCGTGGCTTACTGTAAGCTTACGTGAAGGTAAGAACCGAGAAATTCGTAAAGTAATGATGGGCATGAACCTACATGTAAGTCGCCTCATTCGCCTTTCATACGGCCCTTTTACCCTCGGCAACCTTAAACCCCATGAGCTTGAAGAAGTCGCTACACGCACTCTTGCGGAGCAAATTCCGAGCACAAAAACTGCTTCTCCTAAAAAGAAACGGCATTAAGCGATGAGAATTATCGCTGGAAGCGCACGTGGCCGCCGCCTACAAGCCCCACCTGGTGTAACAACACGCCCCACAGCGCAACGTGCCCGACAAACAATTTTTGATATGCTTATGCACGCCCCATGGTTTGGACGGGAAGCTTTAGAAGAAGCTATTGTGCTTGATGCTTTTGCTGGCACGGGGGCCCTTGGATTAGAGGCCCTCTCCCGTGGAGCAAAATTTGCAACTTTTATGGAAGGCAGCCGCCCAGGTATGGCCGCTTTGCAGGCCAATTTGCGTAGCTGTAAAATGGAAACACTCGCCCGCCTGCGACATTGTGATGTCACACGCCCTCCACGAGCCTCGCAACCTCATACACTGATCTTCCTCGATCCACCTTACCACAAAGGCCTCGTCCCCAAAGGGTTACGAGCCTTATGGCGCATGGGATGGATTGCTGATGGCGCTTTAATCATCGCAGAGACAGAAAGTGCCCCCTTACCCAGCGAGCACAAAGACAAAGAACCGGAAGAACCTTTCCAACCCTTCCATGCACATTTACTCCCGAGTATTGACGCACCACCGCCTCCCTTACTTGCCCAGCGTAATTTTGGCGCCGCTACAGTTCATATTTGGCGGCAAGACAGCCGCACCTAACTCCATGTAAAATAGCCCTCCCCTGCCGGAAGAAAGCTCTACCTTTTATGAGGTCGTAGCTCTCCATTCCAGAATCAGCAGCGATGAGCTAGATTTACACCCATCAATGTCGCCCCGCACTTGTCAGAGGACATTCCGCAGTGATTTCCAAGCCCAGCCTGTTCGCAAAGATACGCGGTCATTTACCAGCTATCCTACGCCGTAACAGCACGATCGGAACCACTTCTGCTCGCCACACCTCACCACAGGATGTGGAGATCCCTGACTGGCATGAATCCACCCTCTCACGCATTCTCTCAGCCCGTTTATTAGAGATTTTGGGGCTTATACTTCTTGCTCTCGCCGTAGGGATTGCGGCTTCTCTCTTTAGCTTTAACCCTCTGGACCCCTCATTTAATACAGCCACAGGAACAGAGCCGACCAACCTTCTTGGTCGGATGGGGGCAACTATTGCAGATGGGCTTATCCAGCTTCTTGGGCTCACTAGCATCTTACCATCTGTAGTTTTATTAGCATGGACATGGCGGCTTCTACGCTACCATAACCTTGGCTTACCTATTCTCCGGCTGATTAGTGCCTTTGTCCTTTTCCCTTGTGCAGCCATGCTCATTGGCCTCTTGCAGCTCACCATCCCAGGGCTAGACATTCCTTGGCCAACCACCAGTGGCCTAGGGGGAGAAAGCGGTGTCTTCCTCGCTCGTAAATTAATGAAGCTCACCACAAGCGAAGCGGGTGCGATGGGTGGGATTGTCGCTATTGGCATTACACTCGTTTTATTAGCGATACTTTGCCCGCTCTCTATGGGGTTACAGGGGCATGAATGGCGTTCAGTTGGGCGTGGTTTTGCAGCCCTCTTTGCTCTCCCCTTCCGTGCATTACGCAATCGCCGCCCAACAGGCGAAATGGCCCTTGCTGAAGAAAACCCCACCATTTACAACCCCGGCCCTGGCAGCCCTGTCCGTTATGGCCGCCCCGCCAAAGGGAATGGGGCTTTACCATCGGGCTTTCTGATGCGTAGCCTTACACAACAAGCATCTACCTCGAACCCTCAAGGGCAAGCAGCCTCGGCTCCACCTGCAGAAGGGACAGCTCAAGCATGGATGAGCCCTCCGCAAGCGACCGCTCCATGGCAAAATTCAACCCCACAAAATGAGTCCACACCGGTGGCTGAGCCGCTGCCACAAAAACATAATGAAGAAGATGCTCCAACCAACCCATATGGGCAAAAATTAGCGCATATTTACAATAACCAACCTCAAGTTATCCCCACCGAAGCCTCCCATCTTGAAGATAGCTATGAAGACGACGTAGAAGGCGATGCTCCTGCACCGGCCCAATGGGATATTGCCGGGAACCACCGCCCTGCCTTACTCAAGCGCTTTCTATCCCCATCACAACGGCAACACCAGAGCGAACCTCTTCCACCTTCCACAAGCCAAGCGCATTCAGGGGCAGAATATCATCCTGGTTCACCTCACTCTGTTATTCAAGCAGAGCCTATCTCCACAGGGCCTGTTGCACATACAACTCAACAGCCCTCTACCTCCACAGGAAGCAGCTCCCAAGGCGCAGCTGAGCCTAATGGGAACCTAGCCGAGATCACCTCTCTTTCTGGTTGGTTGCCACCGTCTATCAACCTGCTCAATCCCCCACCAGCTAGCAATGATGTTGGCCCCTCTGAAGAGGCACTTCAGGCTAATGCACAAATGCTTGAGAAAGTGCTTAGTGATTACGGCGTTCAAGGAAGTATTACAGATTGGCGCGCTGGACCGGTTGTCACGCTTTATGAACTTGAGCCCGCCCCTGGTGTGCGCTCTTCACGAGTGATTGGCCTTTCAGATGATTTAGCGCGTTCCCTTGCGGTACTCAGTGTACGTATCGCAACAGTGCCAGGCCGTAATGTCATTGGTATTGAAGTCCCCAACGCTACACGTGAGACGGTATATTTCCCTGATTTACTCCAGTCCCCTGCATGGCGTGAGAACAAAAGCAAACTTCCCCTTGCGTTAGGTAAAGATATTGCTGGCGAGCCGGTCTTTGCTGACCTTGCTAAAATGCCTCACCTACTTGTGGCTGGTACGACAGGGTCAGGTAAGTCTGTCGGGATCAATGCTATGATCCTCTCCTTACTCTACCGCCTCAGCCCTGAGGATTGCCGCCTCATTATGATTGACCCCAAAATTTTGGAGCTCTCAATCTATGATGGTATTCCTCACTTGATGACACCTGTGGTTACAGAACCGCCCAAGGCTGTCAGCGCTCTTAAATGGGCTGTGCAAGAAATGGATCGCCGCTACCATCTCATGGCGGATCATCAAGTTCGTAATATCAGCAGCTATAATGACCGTATTCGCCGCTTAAAAGCTTCGGGCGAGACACCAACACGGCGCATCCAAACAGGTTATGACCCAGAAACGGGACGCCCTGTTTTTGATGAACATCGCCTTCCTCTTGAGCATCTACCTTATATTGTCATTGTGATTGATGAGATGGCAGACCTCATGATGGTCGCTGGTAAGGAAATTGAAGGCTCCGTACTGCGCTTGGCACAAAAAGCCCGTGCCGCAGGTGTGCATGTCATTATGGCCACACAGCGCCCCTCCGTTGATGTGATCACTGGAACCATTAAGGCTAACTTCCCAACACGTATCTCTTTCCAAGTCACTAACAAATATGACAGCCGCACCATTCTAGGTGAGCAAGGGGCTGAGCAGCTTCTTGGCCGTGGTGATATGCTCTTTATGCAAGGTGGGGCACGCATTACCCGTGTGCATGGACCTTTCATTAGTGATGAAGAAGTCGAAGCAGTTGTGGCGGACCTCCGCTCTAAAGGAGAGCCGGTCTATAATGCCGATGTGATTACAGAAGAGCCTGAGGAAGAATCAGCCCCTGCAAACCGTAGTAGCCGAGGCAGCGATAGCGACAGCAATAATGACATGTATGAGCAGGCGATTGAACTCGTTATTCGTGAACAACGTGCCTCAACCAGCTTTGTTCAGCGCCATCTCTCTATTGGCTACAACCGCGCAGCAAATATTATCGACCAGATGGAACGTGAAGGCATCATTAGTGCAGCTAACCATGTTGGTAAACGAGATGTTCTAGCGACCCGCGCATCTCTCGGTTTGGACCAGAACGATGATGAAGGTGATGAGGAATAAAGCCCATGGCACCTCCTCCTCTTTTCATTGCAGGAAAAGAACTCCCCATATTATGGGAAGACAAATACTTCTTGGTTATTAACAAGCCAGCAGGCTTGGCTGCCCATCCAGGGCCACGCACTCAAGATAGTGTTGAGACCCGCCTCACTCCACAAAAACGGGGCGGGCCGTGGCTTGTCCACCGGTTGGATACAGATACAGCAGGCTGCTTGCTCATAGCCCGCAGGAAGACAGCGCTTATCGCTGCCCAAAAAGCCTTCACGAACCGCCTCAGCATAAAACGCTACTGGGCTGTAGTTATAGGCCAGCCTTCCCAACCAGAAGGCACCCTTGAGACTATGGTTTGTCGTGAATCCACTCCGCAAGGAGGATGGAAAATGCGCTCCGTCCATAGCGGAAGCAAACACCACACTATCGACACCTCAAAAATGCAGAATGCTAAAACATCGTGGCGCACTCTGGCCACGAATGGGCAATATAGCCTTCTTGAACTCACCTTACATACGGGACGAACGCATCAGGCCCGACTACATTGTGCAGAACTAGGCTCCCCTATTCTCGGGGATATTCTTTACGGGGAGAGGGCCCAGCATAACACAGGCGCAGGACAAGCCCTCACACCTACGTCTGGGCTTTGTCTCCTAGCGCGCTCTCTTCATGTGCCAGTCTCACTTCCAACTGAGGCACGTACACACTCACTTCACAAGAATGCACCCCCTATACATATACAGGCCACAGCGGAGAATGAGAGAATAAACCGCCTCATCCAACAATATTTTGGCACAGCCTTTAAATTATAAGCAGGCTATCCCTAGAATAGCTATTTTCCCTTTATTGGAAGAGATCTTTTTCCAACTGATCAGGGTTATCCAAATACACATCTGGGTCTGTTTTCTCTGTTACAGAAAAATAGGCACGTCCTTTGATGAAATTCAGAAAATCGCGCCCTGACACAAGATAATTATGAAAACACTTTAATATAATAAAATTCTTATTTAATATCTTTAGTAAATCATCTCTCTCATCATACGATATATTCTTAACTGGATTAAAAAGATCGTATGATTTCTCTGTAAGCTTTAAATATTTATCACCTTCATAACCATTATTCGTAAATTCATCACTTTTCATATATTTAATCATATCTTCATATACTAGGCCAGCTTGCTCTAAGAACATAATCGCTTCATCTGCAAAAACGTCATCTTCTTTCAGAAACATATAAGGCAAAGCATTATGCATATTGGCGCACACAAACCCAAAATAAAGCGCCACATCAATCGGATATTTCACGCATAAATAATACCAACGGGACTTACGATGATATGAATCGTAAAACATCATCCCCGAGCCTTGCATAAACAACTCGAGATACAGATTTGCACGCTTAACCCGCTCGCAAATTACCTCCCCCATACGTTCAGCTCGGATAAGGGCTGTTAAAGCAGTATTTTGGATACCGATAATATCAAAACCGCTCGAATAATATGGGTCCCACAGCCCATAAGCATCCCCGATAGTGGCCCAGCACTCTTCTGAAACCCAATGCGAATTTTGTGTGGCAAAACGCCGCAACAGTCTAAAATCTATCTGCTCAAACTGTTTTGCTTCAATATAGTCTATGAGCTGCGTTTCATGCTGGTAGAGCCATGTTCTGACCTTCTCCCAATTGGCAAGGTCAGAAAACGCAATGGCGTCTTCATCAAAGATGATCCCAACGCTTGTTACTGTTTCTGAGAGACGTAATATCCATATCCAGTATCCATCCCCCTCCACATGGGTAGAACTCCATGAGCGATAGGGAGAATCAAAGGGATTGCCTGCCTCTTTAGGGAAAATTTCATCTACATTCACAGCACCAGCAAGACGAAACCACACAGATGAATGATTTAGAGGAAGACGCTTCGTCAAATCTTCCTTTCGTGCAAAAATCTTCTTCAACCCAGCAGCATCAACAAACCAGCGGGCTTTTAGGTGAATCTCTTGGTTATTAGCCAGATCTTGAATACGTATCTGTTTATCTTGGTCTGTAGAGTGAGATTCAATAAATTTATGCCGTTGAAAAATAGATACTTTCTCTTTCACCAACTCGTATAGATCATTCTCAAGCTTTCCACGCTCAAAATGAAATGAATCATTAGATGGGAATCCATTAACCCCTAATTCTCGGTAAGAATTTTCATCCGTCATAAAGAAACGCATACCCATTTTACGCGGGTAGCGGTCTTTCATAAATTGATTCAGCCCCAGGATCTGCGAAAGATAAATCGCTCCAACTTCATTGGTCGCTTCCCCTACTTTGTAGGTCACATCCTCATTGGGAAAAGCACCATCATGCACAAGGGCAATTTGTATGTGCGGAACATCTTTTGTTAATTGATATGCGAGGGTTAAGCCTGCAAAGCCAGCACCGACAATGACCACATCATATGTCATAAACACGTCCCGTATGCGGATGATATCTAATTAACAAATCATCCACATCATCACGTAAAATAGCTCGACAGACAAGTTCATTTAAAAGACAATTAACAAAACATAATTACAATATTTATACGCATCATTACTCACAAATATGTGATAATTTATTTACCTCTATATGGGATCCATTAACATCCTAGTGACAGCCCGTTTAAAGGGAGCCAACCGATCTGCAAGCATGAGCCCGGCACGCCGCGCAAGAGGAAAAGGCCCATCATCACGAGTGTAAGCCACGGCTATGGCATTGGTTGCCGTAAATAATGGGAATGTTGCCCGGCGATGCCGCCATGAAAAACGTCTTAAAGCGCGTGCATCTCCCGGATCTCCTGAAGCGGCCCCGACCTCTTGAGCCAAGATCTCCTGCCCACGAATACCAAAGTTAAAACCATGCGCTGTAATTGGGTGCATCCCTACTGCTGCATCACCAATCAGCGCAACACGCTGTGCATGAAACCGGTGCGCATACACAGCCTTTAATGGATATGTAATGCGTTCACTAACAACCTCTAAAGCGCCCAACCGCCCATCTGTACGTTGGGTAATCTCAGCACTAAACGCCTCTGCTGAGGCAACACGCAACCGAGCAATCTCATCTGGCGGTAAAGTTAAAACAAGTGAGGATAGACTTCCCTCCCCACCATCTGGGGCAACAGGCAGCAAAGCTATTGTTTGTTGTTCTGCAAACCATTGTAGAGCGGTATTGTCATGAGGGAGAGGGTGACGCATGCGACAGACCATAATATTCATGCCAAAATCATGAATAATGGCCCCAATCCCTGCCATATCACGCAACTTAGAAAAGCGCCCATCAGCCCCAACGAGCAAACGTGCCGTTAGGCTTTGCCCTCCAGATAAAGCAACCTGAACATCATCACACCCAGCTTGATATGATGTCACGCTATGACCGCACATAAAGCGGATGCCCTTTGTACGCTCTGCCACCTTATAAAGGGCTTTACGAATAAGGTGATTGGCAACCAAATACCCTAACGCCGTTTCACCTTTCGTATCGGCAGAACTGCCTTCTGGTGCATGGAATAGCAATGGAGGCCCACCCATACCTCCGCTTTCGATCCGAGCAACTTCCAGCGGACACACCAACTCTGAAGCGATCTCATCCCACACATGATATGTCTTTAACCACTGCACCGTATGATGTGTCAGTGCGATCTCACGGCCATCAAAAGAAGGGGATTGCAGCACCGCCTGAGGAGCGCGCTCCACCACCACGACACGCCAACCATCCCGTGCAAAAGACAAAGCAGCAGCCAACCCAGCAGGACCACCACCAGCAATAACGATATCATCGCTCATCATATCATCCTTTTGCGTGAAGGGACCCTTCTGCTCTTGGGCTGACATCACCACTCTCCCCCATCCGCACCGAAGCGCACCGGCATATCAGCACTCCACGATGCCATATAGTCTGTAATATCCGGGCGTGAACGTATGTAGGATGGGTCTTCTGGAGTGCCAACCAATAAAAACCCTGCCAAACGATGCGGCGCTTGCAACCCTACATGGCTCAACAAAGAGCGGTCCTCACAAAAAGGCCCGCTAATCCATACCCCTCCAAAACCTTCCATATACAATGCGTTGAGTACGTTCATCGCACCGGCCGCAACGGACATTTCTTGTTCCATTACAGGAATTTTATGGTCTGGATGAATATGCATCCCTAAAGCAATAATCATCGGCGTTTCAGAGAAACGTTTCCGTCGTTTTTCACGCTTCTTTTCTGGAGCCCCCGGCTCTTGTCGGCTCATCGCACTTAAAACAATCTCAGCAAACGCAGAGCGGGACTCCCCTTCAATGACCACATATCGCCACGGACGCAAATGCCCATGATCCGGCGCACGCAAGCCCGCAGACAAAATTTCTGCCAATTGCTCCCCCTGTGGAGCAGGAGACACAAGATCCCCCGTTGAAGAGCGTTGCAGCAGCATTTGTAAAGGAGAAACAGACAAAGCATGTGTCATGACGGCCTGATATCCTCAATCTATAAAACGAGCCATTAGGGAAATCCCAATCAAACTGTTAAAAGAAGTACGATTGGAAAACGATGCAGATTAGTATAGCAGAAGAAACATGACTACACACGCACCACGCACAGCTACCTTCTCTCGCCAAACAGGCGAAACAGATATTACTCTTTCCGTCTCCCTTGATGGGCAAGGTAAAAGCACGATCAACACAGGTATTGGTTTTTTCGACCATATGCTTGATGCCCTCGCTCGCCATGGCGGGCTAGACCTTGATGTGCAGGTAAAAGGTGACCTTCATATCGATGACCACCACACCATCGAAGATGTCGGTATTACTTTAGGTGATGCGCTGTATCGCGCTATTGGCGACAAACGTGGCATCGAACGCTTTGGCTTTGCGCTTGTACCGCTTGATGAAGCTCTAACCGAAGCTGTGATTGATATTTCTGGCCGCCCCTTCCTTGCATGGAACATCTCCTTCCCACGTGAGATGATCGGCAATATGGCAACAGAAATGGTTGAAGAATTCTTCCGTGCTCTTTGCATGTCTGCACGCATTACCGTGCATATGAACGGCAAAGCCGGTACAAATGCTCACCATATTGCTGAAAGTGCCTTTAAAGCTTTTGCACGCGCACTCCGTATGGCGCTTGCCCGCGACCCACGTAGTGAAGGAAGCATTCCTTCCACCAAAGGGGTCCTCTAAGAGAGGATAATGGGTTAAAAAATACTTGATTATTGCTTCGAGTTTTTGAAATAAGGGCTGAATGTCCGCTTCGGGAGTGAGTATATGCGCGTTGTCGTGATCGACTATAATGGCGGCAATCTAGCCTCTGCAGCACAGGCTGCCAAACGCGCGGCTGCTCTACGTAACATAGAGGCAAATGTTATCATCTCCCGCAGCGAGAGCGATATTCTCTCAGCAGATCGCCTTATCCTTCCAGGTCAAGGCGCCTTTGCAGATTGTGCACAAGGGCTCAATCAAGGAGATATTCGCCCTCTTATTGAAAAAACCACCCAAGAAGGCACTCCATTCCTCGGCATTTGTGTCGGAATGCAGCTTATGGCCCAATATGGGCTAGAGCATGGCAGAACCGAAGGGCTTGGCTGGGTCTCTGGGCATATCGCCCCTATGGAAGATACAGCCCGACAAGGCCTACAGCTCCCCCATATGGGATGGAATACACTTGATTTCACTCCCGGAGCCCACCCGCTCACCGCTGGCTTAACCCCGGGAGACCATGGCTATTTTGTGCATTCCTATGCCCTACAAGATGCCTCACCAGAAGAAACCATTGCTACAGCCCAGTATGGTATGAACATCCCCGCTATCATCGCCAAAGGCTGCCGCTGTGGAACACAATTCCATGTTGAAAAAAGCCAAGAGGTAGGACTGACCATCCTTGGTAACTTTCTAACATGGCAACCTGGGTAACACTCTTACTATGTCGTTCTCCCCTACATCCTCCGATATTGCTTCAGCAGCACCCTGTAATATTGAAGATTATAGTGTTGAACGCCTTGGGCAGTCTATCAGCAGTGAAGATCTTGATAGCTTAATTGAGACCACAACAGCGACCATCCTATCTGATGGCGTATTTGGGTGGTACACACCACCTGAGCGCAAAATTCTAAGCCGTTTCTTTGAGGGGCTCTTACTCGTCCCTGACCGTGATATTTTTGTTGTACGCCACCCAGATGGAAGTATCTGTGGTGCGGGTGTGTTGGCCCATACAACAGCCAATTCAGAAGCCTATAGTGCCTGCGCCACCATTAGAGCCTTTTTCATTGCACCATATGAGCGGCGGCAAGGGCTCGGACGGCGTTTTCTAAACACCATTATAGACCGCGCACGCACTCGTGGTGCTAAAGTGCTAGACTGTCGTGTGCGCGAAACACTCACCGATGCGATCTCTTTACTGACGTCCCTCGGTTTTTCTCATTGGGGGACACACCCCTATTTCACCCGTATCGGAGGACAAACAGTGCGCGGACTTTTCTTTACTAAACTTCTTGTCACTGATGAAGAAGCTATGCACTGGCAAAAAGCCGATACGCCTTCGGCTTCTCCTATACAACCTCAGCCCAATACAGCAAAAACATCCCTGACACTCTACCCGGCGATTGATCTGAAAGAGGGCGCTTGCGTACGCCTCCGCCAAGGGGAAATGGATGATGCCACCCATTATTCTGACAACCCTGCTGCGCAAGCGAAACTCTTTGAAGACGCAGGATGCCAGCACCTCCATATCGTAGACCTAGATGGTGCATTTGCCGGCAAATCTGCCAATGTACAAGCCGTGGAAGATATCATCGCAAATACATCCCTACCTGTGCAGCTTGGTGGTGGATTGCGTGATATGCGAACAATCGAGCGTTGGCTTGAGGCTGGTGTAAGCCGTGTCATCCTCGGCTCTGCAGCCGTGAAAGACCCAGACCTCGTCCGCCAAGCTGCACGTGCTTGGCCGGGTCGTGTCGTGGCAGGAATTGACGCTCGCCAAGGGCGTGTTGCTACAGAAGGTTGGGCGGAAGTTTCTGAACTCACAACAATCGACCTTGCCAAACGTATGGAAGATGTCGGCGTAGCAGGCATTATCTTCACCGAGATCACCCGTGACGGCATGCTCGAAGGCTTGGATATTAACCAAACAGCCGAGCTTGCACGCAATGTTTCTGTACCTGTCATCGCAAGCGGTGGCGTGGGCACGTTAGACCATCTACGTGCTTTACGAACAACGGCAGATGATGTCCCTGGTATTTCTGGTGTGATTGTCGGGCGTGCCCTCTATGATGGGCGCATCCAACTCCCCGAAGCCTTAGCTGTATTGGAGGGGACATGTTAAAACTACGTGTGATCCCTTGCCTAGATGTGCGAGATGGCCGCGTTGTCAAAGGGGTGAATTTCGTCTCCTTACGGGATGCAGGCGACCCTGTAGAGCAGGCTAAACTCTATGATGCCGCCGGCGCAGATGAACTCACCTTCCTTGATATTACAGCAAGTGCGGAAAATCGTGACACGATCTTTGATGTCGTAAAACGTACTGCAGCCGAAGTACGCCTCCCCCTCACTGTTGGTGGGGGTGTCCGGAGCTGTGCGGATATACGCAAACTTTTGCTCAGTGGGGCAGATAAATGCGCAATTAACTCAGCCGCTATCCGCACACCAGGACTTATTAACGAAGCCTCAGAACGCTTTGGTAGCCAGTGCATTGTTGTTGCAATTGATGCCCGGTCTAATGGAAAAGGCGGATGGGAAGTTTATGCAAAAGGTGGACGCGAACCCACCGGTATAGATGCAATCACTTGGGCCGAAGAAATGGCTAAACGAGGAGCAGGAGAAATTCTCCTTACCAGCATGGACCGTGACGGTACGCGCTCTGGCTTTGACCTAGAACTTTTGAAAATTGTTTGTGAGCGTGTCTCTGTTCCCGTTGTTGCCTCCGGCGGGGTAGGAGAATTGCAACATTTTGTAGAGGGGGCTCAGGTGGGTGCTAGCGGGCTCCTCGCCGCAAGCGTGTTTCACTTCGGCCAATTTAAAATTTCCGAAGTGAAACATGCCCTAGATAAAGCTGGTCTACCTGTCCGACTAGGGCGATAACCCGCAAACATTTTTACTCTAATAAGACATAATAACGGACAATCTCCCCAACACTGTGATGTAGGAAAGGCTAGAGACATATGACGCAAGATAACACTGCTCGCACAGCAGTATTAGAGAGGCTGTTTAGCACTGTTACCGCCCGCAAGGGGGCCTCTCCCTCCCTAAGCCATTCCGCTCGCCTGATGGCACGGGGCCGCAACAAAATTGCCCAAAAATTTGGGGAAGAAGCCGTAGAATGTGTCATTGAAGCAATCAATGGCGATAAAGACGCACTCATTAGCGAGAGTGCCGATGTTTTGTATCACCTTATTGTCATGTGGGTGGATGCAGGCATACTCCCTGCTGATGTATGGAGCGAGCTAGAACGCCGGGAAGGCACAAGCGGTATTGAAGAAAAAGCATCTCGTCCGAAACCCTCTTTCTAACATGAGCAGATCAGCCCACACTTGACACCAAGGGGGCAAACTTTCCAATCATGTTTAAAGAGATGAGGAGGACATAGCTAATGACAACATCTAATCCAGCCTACGATCCTAATAATGTCTTCGCCCGCATCCTGCGCGGTGAGATTCCAGCTGAGCGTGTGTGCGATAGCAAACACTCCTTCGCCTTTTATGATATTTCCCCCCTAGCCCCCATCCATGTTTTAGTGATCCCTCGTGGGGCATATGTGGACCTGCATGATTTCACTTCCCGTGCTTCTGATGAAGAAATTCTCGATTTCTGGAAGCTCGTGGATAAAATCACCGCCGAGCAATCACTTATTCCTAGCGGCTTTCGCCTTGTGAGCAACTCTGGTGCGGATAGTGGGCAGGAAGTGCCCCATTTCCATGTTCACCTTCTCGGGGGACGTTCATTAGGGCCTGTCCTAGCCTCTAAGAACTGAACCTCTCCTCCATAGGCCTTGTGAAAACATGCCTATGGAGAGGTCACCCCCGGCTAAGAGTCGTTATTTTTCACGGAATACCTATTTTCCCTCTTGCACTCCCTGCCTCCCTCCCTTAAAGAGGGGGCAACCTTTAGTCCCGTTCGTCTAGAGGCCTAGGACACCGCCCTCTCACGGCGGCAACACGGGTTCGAATCCCGTACGGGACGCCACTGATTTTCATCGTGGCCACGGGCTGCCTCTCATAAAAACCGGATAGTTCTTCTTGTTCTTAGGTCAATGTACTTGCATGACGAGGGACATAATATTCATTGCGTGACCTTTCTCCTGATTCGCCCGCAATAAAAATGGCGGAAAGAATCTCCCCTTCCCGCCATCTTGAGCATTCACATTATTAGAACTGATGCGTAAGCGTTACCGTACCATTGAATGGAGCGCCGTAATAAGATTGCGACCAATAGAGGGATGTCCAATATTTATGATTAGTGACGTTGTTGAAGTTACCCGTTAACTGCCAATGTTTCCCCATATCGTAATGCACCATCAGGTTAAGCAGGGCATAATTACGCTGCTTCGCCGTAACAGACATGCCACTATCTAGGCTATATGTTTGCCGAGTACGACCTTGCCATGTGAGATTAGCACCAACACGCAAATGCTTCACCCATGGGACATCCCATGTCACAGCTCCATGTAAGGTTTGCCGTGGAACATAAGTCCGCACCGGGTGATTTTGGTCATCATATAATTTCAGGAGGCTTCCACCTGCCATAACCTGAAGATGTGGCGTAATTTGACCAGAAATATCAAACTCAGCCCCAGCGGATTGGGCGTTAATAGCCCGATAATAGGCCTCACCCGTTGCAAGATACCCAGCAGAATCAGCTAAGTGATTTTGCCGAACATGATAGCCTGTAAGGGACACATTCAAGCGATTATTAAACCATGAAGCCTTCACCCCACCCTCTAAATTATCCCCTTGTACGGGACTTAGAATACGGTGATTAACATCCAGCTCTGTCTGAGGGTTAAAAATTTTCCCATAGCTAATATAGAAAGTATAGTTCTTGAGAAAATCATATGTCAGACCCGTATATGGTGTTGGCTGCGTTACATTATATTTGCTTTGCACCCCATAGCTCTGCCCCGTGCTGCTGGCATGGGAAAGATTTACCCCGCCGAATAGATGTAAATCTCGTGTTATTCCCAGCCTTAACGCAGTATAGAAACTCTGTCGCACATAATTAAACCGTGCGTTAGACGCCCCGGCATCATAGGCAGGTTCAGCGTAGTTTCCATTCCACCCTTCCAGAAAGGGTAAGGCTGTGCCTATTCCTGCACCGTAAAGAGAATATTGCCGGTTTGCACCGCTGGCTGTGTTCCCACCAATAACAAGCTGCTGCACTTGGCCTGCAATATGGAATTTCCCTAAAGCAGAGAAATCACCAATCCATTGTTTTTCTTGACCATTATATTTGGAAGGATAGCTTTTAAGCCCTAGTCCTGTTTGCTTATCTGGCTGACCATAGACGTAAAACATATGGCCATCTGTTTCCATAATATGCTCTGTCCCATATAAGCGGAGGGTCCAATTGTCGCCTATTTTCTGGGTGAGATCCCCAAACATCTGGGAATCACGATTGTTCATGTAAGCATATCGTGCTGCAGTAGAAGTCGAACGAGAATAATGCGTGGGGCTCCCATCGGAATTATTTAGCGGCAAAGCTCCCCACATAGAACTGTTCGGGTCATTCTGCTCCCACGAATATCCCAACCGCAACAACGTACTCTTCGTGATATCTGCTTCTACAGTGCCATAAACCGTTGTTTTCTCTTGTGAGAAACGATCGAGATAAGAATCACCATTCTCATAAACAGCGATTAAACGCCCCCTTACCCGACCAGATTTTAACGGCGAGCCAGAGACATCCCCCACGACACGGCGCTTGTTCCACGAGCCACTTGTCCCTTGGATACTCGCTTGGAACTCCTTTGTGGCCCTTTTGCGAACGTAATTAACTGTCGCCCCAGGGTTACCTGTTGAGGAGAGCAAGCCATTGGCCCCGCGTAACACTTGAATATTGTCATAAACGGCTGTGTCGATATCGCCGATCTGCGTTCCCTGAGAAAACGGCAAACCAATACCATCATATTGATATGTCGAGACATCAAACCCACGAGCGGAGATATACGTTCTATTTGTTTCGACACGCTGGACTGTCAGCCCTGTTGCATTATTTAGGGCGTCATTCGCATTCTGTACGGTAAAATCGTTCAAAAAGCGCTGTGTTAAAACGCTCATCGCCTGAGGTGTTTCTCTCATAGTGAGAGGCATTCTTGTGGCTGTGTCTGAGGCTTGGATCGTCATCAAGCCACTATTTTCTGTCAATAAAGGATTACGCTTCCCGATAACAGAAATAGTCTCTTGCGTTGAAATTTCCTTCTGCGCCTTCTTAGTTTCTGAAGATCCCGGATTATTTTTATCTACCTTCTTCGCATTTTTATCTGCTGAGAGAGACTGATGAGAAACATCATTTTGTGCCGCCGCGGCAAGTGTCGGCACGGGAACAGTCAAGAGCAGGATCATTCCTGCCGAGACAAAAAAGGGACGCCGCATTATCCAAACTCCACCATGAATCATATGTCACAGTGTGATGTAAATGAGAATCATTTGCATATCAATATTGATATTAATCTTATTTTAGGATTTTATGAGGTAGGTTCTTAAGTTTTGCGGGAGTTCGTCTTCCCTCTTTATCGACTCATAAAAACGGTCGGACATAAAAGGGGGAGTGTGCGGTGATAATAAAGTTTATAAATCATTTCACAAGCAAAATAATTTATTTTTTACGTCTTAAAAAATAAAGAAAATCGTCCCATAAATAGAATATGTCATAGCGCCACAGGGACACATATTTCATGATCAGCCTATTTGACCTTTTTAAGATAGGGTTAGGCCCTTCATCCTCCCATACTGTAGGGCCAATGAGGGCGGCGCACCGCTTTGCAGACCGCATGGCTGATTTACCGCTTTGCCCTTTACATAAAAGCCCAGCGCGCATTGTCGTCACTCTTTATGGGTCTCTGGCACTCACCGCAGAAGGGCACGGCACATTGAAGGCCATTTTGTTAGGCCTCGCAGGGGAGATCCCCGAAAATGTGGACCCCGAAAGCGCAAAAAAACTCGTCAATCATATTCAAACAACACATTTACTCTCTCTAAACGGCACAAGTTTTTCATTTGATTATCAAAACGATATCATCTTAGACACAGCAACAATTCCACCTATCCACCCTAATACAATTCAATTCGAAGCCTTCGCACGGGATGGCAGTCTGCTTACATGCCAGCGTTTTTGTTCCGTTGGTGGCGGGTTTATTACCCCTGAGGAACAAGCAAAGACGATGTCTTATACACTTCCAGAAGTACCTTATCGCTTTTGTAGCGGCAAAGAACTCCTCGCCCATACCCGTACGCAAGGGACCGATATTGCAGATATCATCCTGACAAATGAGACTGCCACCCGCCCTTTGTGGGATGTTGAAAAAGGCCTAGACCGTATTGCAGATGTTATGTTCACCTGCATTGAGGCAGGCTTGCATCATACAGATATTCTACCCGGTCCGCTGAAAGTCAAACGCCGTGCGGCGACGCTATATCGTAAGCTACAAGAACGTACAAATAGCCAACCTTCTCCCCATGGGGTCATGAATTGGATTAGCCTATTCGCCATTGCTGTGAATGAAGAAAACGCAGCTGGAGGCCGTGTTGTAACAGCCCCTACTAATGGCGCAGCTGGTGTCATCCCCGCTGTATTGCGCTATTATCGTGACTTCTGTCCGGAATATACACAAAAGGGAGTGCGCCAATTTCTCCTAACGGCTGCCGCAATTGGAGGACTCTTTAAACTTAATGCGTCTATCTCTGGTGCTGAAGTTGGCTGCCAAGGTGAGGTCGGTGTAGCGTCTTCTATGGCTGCCGCAGGCCTCACCGCCGCCCTGGGTGGTACGCCAGAGCAATGTGAGCACGCCGCTGAAATTGCCATGGAACATCATCTTGGCATGACCTGTGATCCCGTTGCTGGATTGGTACAAATCCCCTGCATTGAGCGTAACGCTTTTGGGGCCGTGAAAGCCGTTAATGCATCCTCTCTCGCTCTAAGCGATAATGGTACACACTATGTTTCGCTTGACCATGTCATAAAAACCATGGCCGAGACAGGACGGGACATGAACCATCGCTATAAAGAAACAGCTCTAGGTGGGCTGGCAGTGAACGTACCTGCCTGCTGAGGCAGGAGCTCCTCTCTAATGTACGTTATTTCTAACAAGAGAAGTATATCGTGAGGTCGAACCCATCCTCTCATTCTAAATAACGCACCCTTTGAGAAAAGTCCCCCCTATCGAGGAATCAGCATATGAAGCAAGCTAGCAAATAACAGCATAGCTACTGTAGAAAAGCTCCATAAGCCAACAAACCATGCTAGCCGCTTCCAATATGGCGTAGAGACCGCTTGTGGATCGTGTTCTACAAACTTAATGATAGCCATCAGCTTTTGTCACCTTTCCACGGAAAAGATAGTAGGAATACAGCGTATAGCCCGTAATAAAGGGCAAAAGGATGAGTGTCCCAACAAGCTGGAATATCTGGCTCGAAACAGGAGCTGCGACATCCCACAAGGTTAAAGCGGGAGGCACCGCATACGGCCAGATCGTTATAGCAAGGCCAACAAGGCTAAGTAGAAACCATGCAATCGTGCAAATGAATGCTGTAACCGCATCCTCACGCCCCAAACTTCGCCACATAATCACCCCTGTTACTGCCACAAGAGCTGGTACGGGCATACCGTAAATAATATTAGGATATGCAAACCAGCGGTGCAGATAAGGCGCATGAAGAAAGGGCGTCCAACAACTTACGGCAATAATACAAGCCAACATCATAAGAGCGAGCCTTTTTGACCAACGCCGGCTTTGCTGCTCTAACGCTCCTGCAGTGCGCCACACCAGCCATGTTGTTCCCAACAGGGCATAACCAACCACAACAGAGAGGCCACATAAAATACTAAATGGGGTCAGCCAATCCATCGCACTACCAGAGAACGCACCATTGGTAGTGCGAATACCTTGAACATACCCCCCCAAGATGCACCCCTGACAAAATGCCGCCAATGTGGAACCAACCATGAAGCCGACATTCCAAAAACGACGATGCGTAGAAGCATGAGCCATAATACGGAACTCAAAAGCCACGCCTCGGAAAATCAACGCCCCGAGCATAATGATAATGGGGATATAAAATGCGGGTAGTAACGTACTATAGGCTCCAGGGAATACACCAAAAAGCGTTGCCCCACCAAGGACCATCCATGTTTCGTTTCCATCCCATATTGGTGCAATGGTGTTGATCATAATATCGCGGTGCTCCTGCTTGGTTTCAAAAGCAAAGAGCATACCAAGGCCAAGATCAAAGCCATCTAAAATCACATAAACAGAGACAGCTAAAATAACGATGAATGCCCAAATAAATGGCAAATAGAATGCAGGATCAGTCATGGTTATGGAGCCTCTTTGTTGGAGGTGATGATGTCATGACAACTACCAATGATCATTGTATCCTCATCTAACTGGTTTGCTTTTTCCGGTGCTTTACGCAGCATACGCACCAGCATCAAAAAACCTGAACCAAAGACAAACACATAGATGACGACAAAAAACATCATAGAAAAAGACAAACTTGAGGCCGCAAGTGGTGAAGCACTATCGCGCGTGCGAAGCAGGCCATAGACTGTCCATGGTTGGCGGCCGACCTCTGTTGTCACCCACCCACATAATAGAGCCAAAAAGCCAGAAGGGGCCATTACGAGTACACTTCGTAAAAATAATGGATGGTCAAACAGACGCTTCTTGTAGCGCAGCCAAAGCGACCATAACCCGCACAACAACATCAACCCACCAAGGGCAATCATAATCCGGAAGGAAAAAAATACGATTGGCACAGGGGCACGTTGATCTACTGGATAATCCTTCAGGCCTGGGACTTTCCCGTTAATATCGTGCGTTAGAATGAAAGACCCGATAAGTGGGATGCCGATAGCGTAATCCGTATGTTCGGTTTTCATATTAGGAATACCGAACAACAACTCCGGCGCACGGGTTTCACTCTCCCAGTCCCCTTCCATTGCCGCTATTTTGGCAGGCTGATATTTAAGCGTGTTCAAGCCATGTAAGTCCCCTGCTAAAATTTGCAGAGGCGCCGTAACGGCAATCATCCATAAAGCCAAAGAAAACATGAGGTGGATTGTACTATCTGCTTTCTGCTCTGTTTTACGAGCCTTCAACAAATGCCACGCTCCTGCCGCTGCCACTGTAAAGGCAACCGATAGCAAAGCTGCAAACCCCATATGCACAATCCGATATGGAAAGGATGGATTAAAGATAATGGCAAGCCAATCTTTCGGCAGAAAATGACCTGTTTGGGGGTCTATCATGTAGCCTTGGGGCGTTTGCATCCATGAGTTTGAAGCTAAGATCCACGTCATAGAGATTAACGTCCCAGCGGTGACGGCGCAGGTAGCAAAAAAATGCATTCTCTTGCCAACTCGGTTAAGGCCGAACAGCATCACACCCAGGAAACCTGCCTCCATAAAGAAGGCTGTCATCACCTCATATGAAAGTAATACTCCCGTAATCGGGCCTGCTTTAGCAGAGAATTCTGACCAGTTCGTACCGAACTCATAAGCCATAACAATGCCAGAAACGACACCCATCCCAAAAACGATTGAAAAGACCTTTAACCAGTATTTAAATAACCTTAAATAACGGTCATCGTTCGTTTTCAGCCAAGCGGCTTCAAGAAAAGTTAAGAAAACCGATAATCCAATAGAAAAAGCCGGGAATATAATATGGACCCCGACGGTAAAGGCAAATTGCAACCGTGCTATAAGAAGCGAGATATTATAGTATTCTGGCATATATAAATGTTCTCCCCATACACAATAGAGAATCTTTGCTTTGAACCTCTTCTGACAAGCTTCATATATTAAGAAAATTTATTTTTTATTTATAAAACTCAAATATATCACCTAGATAATGCAGCATTTCATGCAAAAATTGCGCAGGAGCGCCCCTGCTTCTAATATATAGTCAAAGCAAGGACGTTCTGAATGACAGAGACACCCAAAGAGAAGGCGCATCCCGCCTTTGATGACCAGCTACTGCCCTGCCCAACACGCCGCGATGTCCTCACTACGGGATCTATTGCCTTAGGAGGAGCGGGAGCCTGTACGTTGGCTGTGCCATTTTTTGATAGCTTACGCCAAAGCGAAGCGTCATCTACCCTGCAAGATCAGACAACCATTGATGTCCCTTTACAAGACCTTTCACCGGGTGAGCATAAGATAGTCGTGTGGCAAGGACTGCCTGTGGCGATTCAACGCCGCACCACAGGGATGCTTCACGCTTTAGAAAGCCCAGCTCTCCTCACTTTATTAGCCGATCCACAATCCCGTACACGTCAACAACCACGTGATGCCGAGAATCTCTATAGGTCCATCCGACCAGAATATGGGGTATTTATTACGATCTGCACACATCTTGGTTGTGTACCAAACTACCAGAACAACCCGACTATCCCTGCCTCTGGTGGGTTCTTCTGCCCGTGTCATGGATCACAATTTGATGGCGCTGGGCGCGTACTCCGCAATATGCCCGCGCCTTACAACCTTCCTGTCCCACCGATGCACTTTATAGATGACCGTACCATCCGGCTGGGAGAAAGCCTCACTTCACCAGATTTCAGCATAAACAGCCTCCAACAATTATAGAGTAAGACTTTACGTGAAACCGCACGACCAACTCCCCTCTCCTCATCATTGGCTTGATGAACGCCTACCTTTTTTGAAGCCCTTATGCCGCCATATAGTGCGCTTCCCTGTACCACCAGTAAATCTATTATGGACACTTGGTGCCTGTCTTATAGTGGGCTTTGCCCTCATGCTTACGAGTGGAGTGTTCCTCTCGCTACATTATGACTCACATATTGAGCAAGCCTTTGCGAGTATTGAAGCTATAGACCGCCGCATACCGTCTGGGTGGCTCCTCCGTAGTTTTCACACTGGCGGGGTAAGCCTCCTGTTTGCGGCTCTGTACATCCATCTTGCCCGGGGGCTTTGGTATGGGTCCTATAAAGCCCCACGAGAACTTGTGTGGCTCTCCGGTTTAACTTTGATGCTTCTTTTTATGGTCACAGCCTTTGCAGGCTATGTCCTTCCGTGGGGGCAAATGTCTTATTGGGGCGCCACAGTGATTACCCATGCAATAGAAGCTATTCCCGGTATTGGGCGCCCTCTTATTACCTATCTCCTAGGCGAGAACACATTAGGGGCCGTTGCGCTGCATCGCTTCTTTATTCTACACTTTGCACTAGGCTTCATTATCGCAGCAATTATAGGGCTGCATATTCTTTTCTTGCACGGTACAGGATCCAGTAATCCCACATTAGACAGCCCACACCCTGTGCATAAGACGCGTCCCTTTATTCCCTTTTACGCCTTTAAAGATGGCCTTGCTGTTTGCGGCTTTTTAGCTCTGCTAACAGGGGTGATATTCTTCTTTCCCGCTTTGCTGACCAAAATCAGCAATACCATCCCCGCCGACCCGCTAAAAACACCAGCAGATATTACGCCAGAATGGTATCTCGCCCCTTATTTCGCCATCCTGCGGGCTATTCCTTCACGCCTTGGCGGGCTGATCTTAGCCTTAGGTAGTGTTGCAATACTATTCATACTACCTTGGTTAGACCGATCTCCTCGCCATAATGCCACATATCGCCCATTTTTACGCATTGGGTTGGTAATCTTTTTTGCAGCGTTTCTCACACTTACAATTGCAGGCTTGCAAAGGGTAACACCACTTTGGCTATGGCTTAGCCGAGGAAGCCTTGCTGTGTGGTTCTTTGTTTTTTTAGTCCTCATCCCTCTTACGGCTTATCAGGAACGACACATATCCTCTCAAAAGAGGGAAATGTCATAATGCGCCGCGCACTATTTTCTCTCTTATGGATGCTAATCCTCTCCATATCCATGCGTGATGTTGGCTATGCTCAAGCTCCATCTACACCACCCACTCTTCCCACAATGAAGCCCGAACAACGCGGTCTGATGGTTTTTCAGCAGGTATGTAGCTCCTGCCATAGTATACAATTTGTACATTACGGCGATATGAGCGCTTTGCAGCCTTCACGCACAGCTTTGAAAAATTGGGCGCAACAACATCATGCCAAGATAGATGAGCCTATAGCCTCACCCTACCCCAATGTAGCAGTGGGAAAAGCCGCTAATGGAGGAGATTATCCACCAGACCTTTCGCATATCACGCGTACAATTAAAGGCGGCCCAGACTATATTCGAAATGTCTTAACAGGGTACCGCCCTACCCCACCGGATATCACACTCGCACCAAACACTTATTATAACCCCGTTGCGCTAACCCATCACCACCACTTTAAAATGCGGCCTCCTTTACATGATGATATGATGAGTTTTCCAGATGGGACGAAAGCAACTATTCCCCAGATGGCAGCGGATGTGACGAACTTTCTACAATGGGTAGATGACCCTCACCGCACGACACGACATTTCATCGGCACAGCAGTTTTGCTGTATCTGCTTGTCTTTAGTACAATTCTCTTCACCCTTTGGCGTGTAATACAAAAAGAGGAGGGGTAACCCCTCCTCTTTTATCACGCCATTATCATGGGGCGGGGTTCGCATTAAGCTGATGAATAGCGTTAATCTTCTCCTCCAGCTCAGGAGAAAGCTGCACCTCAATAGAGGTAAGCGCTATTTTAAGTTGCTCCATTGTCGTTGCACCAATGATATTGGATGTCACAAAAGGACGAGAAGTAACAAAAGCTAGGGAAAGCTGTGCAAAATCAATCCCGGCTTCCTTCGCTAACGCTTGATACGCCTTAATGGCATCATCCACGCCCGGTTTTTCATAACGTTGGCCACGGTTAAACAATGTTGTGCGTGCTCCGGCTGGTCGAGCACCATTGAGATATTTTCCTGTGAGATAACCCTGCGCTAGAGGCGAATAAGCCAATAAGCTAACATCTTCCCGCAGCCCCATCTCGGCTAAACCCATCTCATAGGTACGGTTAAGGAGGTTATAAGCATTTTGGATGGAGGCAATACGTGGCTTATCCTCCTCGCGGGAGACGCGCAAAAATTCAGACACACCCCATGCCGTTTCATTCGACAAGCCAACATGACGTACCTTACCTTCTGCCACCAATTCACCTAATGCGCCCAGCGTCTCGGCGATTGGCACTTCATCAGCATCTGAAAGACTATGAAAAGTCGTGCCACCTTCACCAAAAATATTAATTTTACGATCTGGCCAATGCAGCTGATATAGATCGAGGTAATCCGTCCCTAACCGTTTTAATGAGCCTTCAATCGCATAACGAATTTGCTTTGGTGTCAGGCGAGGTAGCTCCCCATTAGGGCGAAACCAGTCATTACTGCTGCGTCCCGTTACCTTACTGGCAAGAATGACTTTATCTCGATTACCACGAGCCTTTAGCCAGCTTCCGACAATACGTTCTGTCGCCCCTTGTGTTTCAGCACGTGGAGGGATGGAGTATAGCTCTGCCGTATCAATGAAATTTACGCCATGTTCGAGCGCCATATCAAGCTGGGCATGCCCCTCGGCCTCGGTATTTTGCTGACCAAATGTCATCGTCCCAAGACAAATTTCACTTACCCTAAGGCCAGTTCTACCAAGTGGTCTATACTGCATGACTTATTCTCCATAAAACCTAATCACCAAGTTGGGGGTACCCTAACATGTCCGTAATGTGGAGCAAGACACCTACAAAAGGCAGGCTTCCCTCTTTTTCAGCTTCTCGCTATCCTGCTTGCCAACATGATTTTCACAGGCGGTGACTATGCATATCTTATTAGTTGAGGATGACCCTACCGTCCGCTCTTTTGTCTTTAAAGGGCTTAAAGAAGCTGGCCATAATGTGGACCAAGCCGATAACGGGAAAGACGGGCTTTATCTCGCCATTAGCGAGAAATATGACATTATCATCCTCGACCGGATGCTGCCCGGTGGAATTGATGGCCTCAATATTCTTGAAACACTCCGTGGCCAGAAAAATAACACTCCTGTCCTTCTCCTCTCTGCCCTTTCAGAAGTCGATGACCGTGTTGATGGGTTACGCGCCGGGGGAGATGACTATGTTACAAAACCTTTTGCCTTCTCCGAGCTGCTAGCCCGTGTTGAAGCTTTAGGACGGCGCGGTAATGCAGATGCAGCCCCTGAAACGACCATCACCGTTGGTGACCTGAAGCTTGATCTTCTTACCCGTGATGTCCAGCGTGACGGGCAGAAGATTGACCTACAGCCAAGAGAATTCCGCCTACTCGAATTTCTTGCGCGCCATGCAGGGCAAGTTGTTACCCGTACAATGTTACTTGAGAAAGTATGGGATTATCACTTTGATCCACAGACAAACGTAATTGACGTACATGTCTCACGGTTACGACAAAAGGTCGATAAACCCTTTAAGACATCTATCATTCATACTGTTCGTAATGCTGGCTATATTCTGCGCACACCGCAGGATTAAACGCACAGCATTCCTTCATATATGGCACAAGAGAGACATCATGAGGCGGATATAACCGCCTCTCAAAAGAAGCGAGCCTTTCACGTTCGAAAGGGGCGCTGGCCCATTCGTTCCGCAGGGCTTAATTTTGCACTCGCTTACGGGGTGATCTTTCTCATCTCGGCTGCGTTATTTCTTTCTTTCATTTGGTGGAGCAGCAACAATCTGCTTGATAACCATGTACGTGCTTTTATTGAAACAGATGCTCAAGAACTTAGAGAACATTGGAACTATGGAGGCCCACCAGCCTTAAGTGACGCCATTGAAGAACGTTTAGAGCAAAATGTTGATGATGATGCTCTCTACCTTCTTATAGACCGTTATGGCCGCCGCCTTGCCGGGAATTTACCCGGCTGGCCTGCTTCCATTACACGGATCAACCATTTTTATGAGATCACCATCCGGCGTTATAGTTTTACAACACCTGCAGAATTTAAAGCCTATAACCTGACTCACGGTTATAAATTAATTATTGGTCATGATATTCGTGGTCGGTATTTATTAGGGACAGTCATTACCCGCACACTTATTTGGTGCGCCGTAATGATCGCTCTTCTCGCCTTTGGTGGGGCTTGGGTTGTGCGTGACCTCTTTCGCCGCATGGTAGGCTCTATTGCACGCACAGCCTCTGCTGTTGCAAGTGGAGATCTCAGCCATCGTATTGCCCTAACTGGCAGTGAAACCGACCTTGTTGCCGAGCCTGTTAACACCATGCTGGACAGGATCAACCGACTTATGGAAGGGGTACGTCAGGTCTCTAACGCCATTGCTCATGACCTCCGCACCCCCATCACCCGTGCGCGCAACCAATTAGAAGATGCGCTTTCCTCTGCCAACTCAACAGAAGCTCTCCGCAGTGCTGTTGATAAGGCAATCTGCGACCTTGACCATATTACAGGCATCTTCGAAGCACTCCTTCGTATTGCCCAAATTGAGGCAGGTTCACGGCGATCTGCTTTTACAATGGTGGATGTAAATGATCTTCTCAGTAATATGGCAGAACTTTATGAAGCCTCTGCGGAGGATGCCGGTCTTAAACTCGTGTTAGATGTCTCCCCTTTACCCGCCTTACATGGGGATGAACGCATGCTACAGCAGGCGTTAGCCAACCTTTTAGATAACGCCATTAAATTCTCTCCTGCGGGCAGTGAACTTACTTTAAGCGCTCATCCTGTATTAGCTATCACGCCTAAAGGGCATGCAGCCTCAACCCCTACCGGTATTGAGATTAGTGTACGTGACCATGGCCCCGGAATGAATAAAGAAGACATTCTTCGCGCTCATGAAAGATTCTTCCGGGCAGAAAGCGCACGCCATACTCCTGGCTCTGGCCTAGGCCTCTCCCTTGTGCAGGCTGTTACAGGACTACACCATGGTAAATTGACTCTCACACAAGCAAATCCTGGCCTAAAAGTGACACTTTTCTTGCCCCTTACTCCAGCGGCCAGCCATCCTCATGCGCTAACTGACCCGGTACAGAACCATGACTAACTTCTCCCGCTATACTGTTAGCCCTGAAGAAGCGCATTACCAAAGTTTTAGTCAAACACCGTCTGCAAGAGGCTCTCTCCTGTGGCATGATACCGCCATGCGCATTTTCGTCTTTCTCTCGCTAAGTGTTCTTTTACTTCTCCCTCTACAGGGGCATGCTGAAAACACAATAACACAAGTGACGTCTCCTGCTTTTAGCGCCTCTGAGCCCGTTTTAACCACGGTGGGCTCACAAGCGCTGGTCATCACCACAGACAGTCTTGCCTATTGTGAACAGCTAAACCAAACTTTAGACGAAAAACTGCGCATGCCACATGATATTACCGTTGGTGCTATGCAAGATGCGCTGCATCTTCAACAAAGAGGAAACATGCTCTGCCATAATAACCACATCCGCGGTGGAATTGTGAGATTGCGGCGTGCACTCGTTTTATTAAAACACCAAAAGAAAGCTCAATAAATGACACATCATCATAACAAACGAGCATCTAAAGCCATGGCCTTCCTTGCATGCAGCTTTTGCATTACGCCGGCTCTTTCTGTCTCCGCATATGCAGCAACGGATGGGGATAATGTTATTACCACTCTCCCAGCCCCACGTCCTCACATCACAATGTTAAGCTTCTCCGTACAGGAAGAAGCCCGCGCCGTTGCAGATACACTCAGTGTATATTTCTCTGCACATGTTGAAAGTGCCTCTGCCATCACAGCACAGCAGCACCTGAATCAGCATATTAATGATGCAACTACTCTTTTAAAAAACTATAAAAATATCACCTGTCTCACGAGTGACTATAGCGTGCGTGAAGAATACGCTCCTAAGAACCAGAAAGTCTGGGCTGCACGTCAAAGTATCATCCTTAGCGGAGCAGACAAGAATACCCTGCTAGAGGCGTCCGAAAAGCTCCAAAAACTCGGCCTTAGCATTGATAATATGCAATGGTCTCTCGCACCAGCAACACGCCAAAAACTAGAAGAGCAAGCACGCCTTGGTGCCCTTAAGAAAATTCGTCTTCAAGCTGAAGAAGATGCTCGTGCGCTTGGCTTATCTCTGATTGGGCTAGAAAAAGTACATATTGGCTCGGACCCCATCCCTGATGATCTCCCATCAGCACCCCATCCAACATTACTCTTTGCCGAGAGCCGTATGACCACACCGCCACAGAGCAGTGCAGAGGAACAATCAGTCAGCGTACATGTTAGCGCACAAGCTCGCCTCTCTGCCGAGGAAACCTCTATACCCTAAAACCTAAACGCTCCAGTAGCTGGTTTATAGATCAGTTACTGGGCGCTTACCGAGGGTTACAGGTAATGTCATGACCTCGCCATGACGACGAATTGTGAAGTTAAAGATAGTACCTGGATGCGCCGCAGCAACGCTCCGAAGCACCGTACGTGCATCATGCACAGCGATATGCCCAATCGCCAGAATAGCGTCTTTTTTACGCAATCCACCCAACCAAGCAGCCCCATGAGGGTCAACATCCTCAATCCACATAGGTGATGTGGCATCATTTAATGTCACACCCAACCACCCATGCTCCACATGGCCCGTTTTCTCAATCGACTCTACAACGGGCGCCACAATCTCTGCAGGAATTCCAAAACCAATCCCTACAGAACCATCACTCGGAGAGGCAATTGCGGCATTCACCGCAACAACTTGTCCTTGCAAATTAAAGGCAGGACCACCGGAATTGCCCGGATTAATCGGGGCATCAAGCTGCATAAAGTCATCCAAAGCGCCGATACCTAAGTCACGCCCCACAGCTGAAACAATCCCTGCCGTAACAGAGGAACCAAACCCAAATGGGTTACCCGCAACCAGAACCCAGTCACCAATCTCAACCTGATGACTATCACCCCATGTAACGCATGGAAGTGGCGTTTCACTATCAACCTTAATCACAGCAATATCTGTCATGGGGTCATCCCCCAAAATATGAGCAGGTAAGGACCGACCATCAGATAAAGAAACCATAACCCGTGTGGCATTACCTACCACATGGCGGTTCGTTACAATAACGCCTGAGGCATCTACAACAAAGCCGGAGCCTGCACCGGATAGATCATCATCTGCGGGGCGAACGACACGACGATGAATGTTCCGTAGATTATGAAGCTGATGCACATGGCGTTTTTTACGCACTGTATGCGGAGCCACAGAATGAGACTTGGGCGTTGGATGGGGTGCTACAGCGGGTGCATCAGGCTCAACATCAGATGAAGAATCAGCACCTTGGCCTCCCACGCCCTGAGGGGACGCATCACCATCCCCACTGCCATCATCTTGACCGGAAGGACTATGCGAAATGGAGATATTCACAACAGCCGGAATCACCTGATGCACCAGCGGAGCAAAACTTGGTAAATTTAAAGCATCACGCACCTGAGCGGACGTGACCACTGGAGCTTTGGCTGCAGGAGGAAACGGCTGAACAGACGGCAAAACCAATGGGGATGAAACCGGCACTGGAGGATGATGCGCCGCCTTATAAAGGGCCATATTACGCGCTAAAGACGCCGTTGCTGCTGGCTTGTCTTTCTTCGGCAATAAAATTAGGCACACGGCCGCAGCAACCACCCCACTCACAAGGGCTGGAATACACGCAGACCAAAGCACACGCCTAACGTCCGGCAGCATGGTAAACCCCACTTCACAAAATACTACGCAAACACTGCCGCAGCCTTCTCGGGCGTAAGTCTAACACATTCTTTATTAATTTACAGAGTGGCGAATCTTAGATCAGCCTAAAACAATGTGAACACGCTCTCTTACCTAGGGTTTTCCCTATTAAAAATTACACAACCCCTCAAAGAATCTTACAATAAAAACAATATACTACACCAAATGCTCTGCAGAATATTTACTCCGTGCCCACATCCCCATGCACTTGTCCATACCTCGCATGTTCGTAATTATTCGATGGCAGGATTTTCTGGCCATTTATGTTTAGGGTACCGTCCCCGCATATCCCGCCGCATATCTAGCCAACCAGATTTCCAAAACTGTTCTAAATCTGCCGTAACCGCCTGCGGTCTCCCCGCAGGGGAGAGTAAAGTGGCATGTAACTGAACACTTCCTCCAACTAATCGGGGCAGCTGTGTCATACCGTAAAAATCCTGCGCACGGGCAGAGAGAGACGGTACAACAGTTGTATAATCAATCCGCTTTTTTCCCGATTTCAATACAGCATGTGAAGGAAGCTGGCGGCCCAGTTCTTGCTGATCTTCGTAACTCAACATCGCTTGGAAAACAGCAAGCAAATCAATCTCTTTAACTTGGCTTAATCTATCTAACCCTGCGAGCCATGGCTCTAGCCATACCATAGACTGCGCCAATACTTCATCTGCAAGATCAGGTAGGTGAGGAGCATAATGTGCCCGCGCTAAGGCTACCCGAGCTTGAAATTGACAGGCTTCATTTGTCCACTCCAAATGGCGCCGAAGGTCTGACCCTACTTTTTGCAACAAAGCCGTCGTAATATCCTCAGCCTCCGCGGGAATATGTTTATCTTGCAAGACAAGATTCCCTAAGCGAAGGCGCTGGCGCACAATCACCTTGCCCGATACACCATCAAGACTTGCCTCTCTCTGTTCGTTCATCCCGGCTTGTATAGCTACAGGCAGGTCAGCCACGCTGATAGGGGCAGCAAGGGTCATATCTGTTCCCCGCCGCACATGAAACGCCGCCCCGGCTAAGAGAGATTCCTTCACTAAAGGATCGGCTGCTCCTATGCGGGCACTACCGCCGCCTGCAAGCCTATATCGCCCTTCATGACTCGTTCTTTGAGCGAGACGATCAGGGAAACCTGCCGCCACAAGCCGCCCAACACAGGTGCCAGATATTCCTTCTGCAACGAAGTCAGTAAAATCATCTCCCTTAAGCGCAAGACCTGCACGCTGTAAAAAACGCCGCGCCGCATAGCGTAGCTGACGGGATATATGCCGAGGCACGCGAGCGTCTTCCCCCATAAAAAGCTTTAAACGCAGGCGGAGATCCCCCGACATCACTTCGGACTGTCCCGCACGCCCAGCAAAAGGATCACGCTCCTCTAAGATAGCTGCGATACATGCGGCTATACACTGTTCTGCCTCTGTTCGTGCAGCGCATAAAATAGCAGCTAACCGAGGATGTGTGCCAAAGCCGACCATGTCATGGCCTAACTGTGTCAATGTATTATCTTTATTCAATGCTCCTATAAATTGAAGCAATGATTGGGCCGCAGAAAGCCCCCCCTCAGGAACAGGTTCAATCAATGGTAGGGATGAAGGTGCCGTCCCCACTGCCTGCTGCCATGCTGCTGCTACGAGAGAAAAATCACATAAATCTGCTTCTCGAATGGCAGGAACTTCCTGAACTATCAAACTACGTTGCGTCATCTCTGACCAGAGACGAATAGTCACCCCTGGCGCTTCACGACCAGCACGCCCCGCACGTTGCTCCGCTGTGGCCCGAGAAATACGACGCGTATGTAACCGAGATAATCCCGTACTCGTATCTCGCTGTGGCAGGCGGCGCCATCCACCATCTACAACCACACGCACCCCCGGCACAGTGACAGAGGTTTCTGCAATGGACGTTGCCAGCACGATACGCCGCCCTGATTCTGGGGCCAGCGCACGAGCCTGCTCCTCAACTGTTTGTTCCCCATAAAGTGGGAAAACAGGTAAATCATCCCCCAATAATGTCTGAACCCGGCGAATTTCCCCCACTCCGGGTAAGAATGCGAGAATAGAGCCTTCTTCCTCATGCCATGCCTGTGTGATGGCATGCGCACAAGAGGACGCTAAATCTCGCAAATGAGCGATGTCACGTCGGTAACGTATCTCAACAGGGAATTGCCGACCATCACTTTCAATAAGAGGAGCTTGCAAGGCGTGTGTAAAAATGCCGCCATCCAATGTGGCAGACATCGCCACAAGACGTAAATCTGGGCGCAGACTTTGTTGTACATCACGGCAAAAACCTAATGCCGTATCACCATCAAGAGAGCGTTCATGCACCTCATCAAATAAGATGACACTCACACCTTCTAACAAAGGATCAGCAAGAAGGCGGCGTACAAGAAGACCTTCGGTAATCACCTCAATACGCGTTGCGGATGAAGCAGCCTTATCTACCCGTGTGCGATAACCAACCACACCACCTGGCACCTCACCCCGCAATGCCGCCATACGCTGTGCCGCTGCCCGCACTGCCACACGCCGGGGTTCCACCAGTAGAATACGCCCCTCCCCCAACCACGAAGACCGCTCTGTTAAAATAGCGAGAGGAACAGTTGTAGTCTTCCCAGCTCCTGGTGGCGCTACCAGAACAGCATTACTCCCTGTCTGTAAAATACGCAGTAACTCAGGGAGAATATCTGCTACGGGAAGCTTGTGCATTATATCTCTGTCTCTTGCTCCAATACATGCGGGCCACCCTATAATGAGGGATACCCCCTACCATAGGATGGTAGCCGCCCGAGCTGGTGAGGATATTAATCGTCGTACGTTAAAAGAGATGTGACGGGAACATCAATCTTCTTACGACCTTCTAGGCCAAGCAGCTCAATCATCACAGAAGCACCAACAACCTCAGCGCCTGCCTTACGCAGTAAATGGATAGAGGCTGCCAATGTACCACCTGTTGCCAAAAGGTCATCCAGAACCACGACACGCTGCCCAGGCTTAATAGCATCTGCCTGGATATGAAGCTCATCCTCACCATATTCGAGGCTATAACGGTGAGAGATTGTCTCACCGGGAAGCTTTCCGGGCTTACGCAACATTGTAAACCCACAACCAAGACGTGTTGCTAAAGGAGCTGCTGTAAGAAAACCCCGACTCTCAATCCCTGCCAAAAGATCTGGCTGGAAGCGAGATACCTCTTGGGCAAGTCGCCCTGTCGCCACTTGCCATGCCTCTGGATTACGGATCAGCGAGGAAATATCGTAAAAAAGAATCCCCGGCTTAGGAAAATCAGGCACCTCGCGAATATAACGCTTGAGGTCCAACGGGGCAGGGTCTTGAAACGACATCAGCAAACGCCTTTGTAATAATAGCGACACATAAAACGCTCTACTTCTATAGGCGTAGAGTCATCGTTTTTGAAGGACATCCACCAAAAATTAAAAAATGATGAAACGCCCTTCCTCTATAGGTCTCACTTCTATGGGCTCAGACGTGCAAATACTGCCATAAACACAAAAGCAACAAACAACATCGCCCCCATAGGGATCGCCGTCCCCACTGGGAGCCACGAGAACATCACACTCGCCACAATCCCCGCAACATATTGCCCTGTGCCCGCCAAAGCTGTTGCGACACCTGCATTATGCCCTTGCGTTTGTAAAGCAGCAGCCATGGCATTTGGTCCGATACATCCCCCCGGCCCTAAGGCACACACCATCGCTGCAAATAAAGGCCATAGATAAATATGCTTTAAATGACCTGCAGCGTCAGCATCCATCGCAGACCATATCGCTAAGCCAAGCAAAATACAGGACCCAACGCAGCTCACTGTAAGGCCCGCCTTTAGCAAGGTTGCACTACGAAAATATCGCAGCAAATACGCATTCAATTGGGAGGAGCCAATCATACAGATAGCCATAACTCCAAAGAGCATACCGTAATGAAATGGCGTAAAGTGATAGACACTCTCAAACAAGAAAGGGGCTGCTGTGAGATAGGTAAATATTACAAATCCCTGCACCATCCACACCAAGGCATTATAACGGTAATGCGTATCTTTTAAGGTTTGCCCATAGCGCACGATAATAGGCCACAAACGCAAATGCTGCCGCCCTTCTAACGCTAAACTTTCTGGCAAAAAGAGTAATACAAGAAGAAAACCAACCACCCCATACAGAGATGTCACCCAGAAAATATCACGCCAGCTAATATATTGCAGCGCAAAGCCCCCCAAAGCTGGAGCTAAAATTGGTACGACACCTTGAATAAGGATCAAACGAGACATCAGCTTTGCAGTAGCGTCGCCCATTGTCAGGTCACGAATACACGCATTTGGTACGACTAAACTCGCAGCTCCCATAAATGCCGCTAACGCACGAAAAATGCATAACATGGGCATATTAGTTGCCAAAGCACAGCCAGCCGCCGCCAAAGCGTAACATAAGGTCCCTACTAAAAGAGGGCGACGACGACCAAAGCGGTCTGTTAATGGACCAACAATAATCTGCCCAATCGCAAGGCCTGCCACCCATGCTGCCATCGTAAGGCTGCCTGTCCCAGCGGAAGCCCCGAGCTGTTGCTCCATCTCTGGTAGAGCAGGAAGGTAAATATCCGTAGAAACAGGACCAACGGCAGTTAATGTCCCCAAAAGAATGGGTATCCAGAAAGGAATCTTTTCTCCTCTATTAAAGGACCGACCAAACCATGCTTGTTCAAATAATCCATTTTTTATGTCGGACATAATAACGATTAGACCTCTTTATCGTTTTTGACTTTAGCTTTACGAAAACGTCTTACAACACCAACACTTAACACTGCAGAAGACACTGCTAAACCAAAAGAAATATACAGTGCGCCACTATGTCCGACATGAACACCACTACCAACTAAAACAAATGTGATATTCTGCGGTAAACCACCAAAAAAGCTTGCTATAAGAAAGCGTAATACAGGTAAGGCCAACACGCCGGCGGATACCGACACCAAAAGAGCTGAACCAACAGGTAGCAGACGCGCGCCTAAAATAGCCCGAAACGGCGCTTCAACACCTGCCTGTACAAACCATGGAATTGAAGCCTGCCTCACCAAAGAACGTTTACACGCTAAAAGCCTTCCCCAGCCATAGCCAATCAATGCGCCCAATGTATAGGCAATACTTGCTTCTACAAGCCCCTCAACAACACCTAACCCCGCACCAAGAGCCAAACAAAGAGCCTGCCTTGGCAAACCACACGCACAATAAAGCGTTGCTAAAGGCAACATAAAAAAGGGAGCATAAGGCATATGAGCCCAATACCGCATATACCCCAAAAGCGCCTGAACCCCTGGCACATACCACAGACACACCGGCACGATAGCCAACAAAACCGCCAGACCTATCCCTCGTATGGCAGGCCTTAAAAAACCATCCCCAAGGCTTTGAGGCTCTATCTGTTGCACTCCTTTACAAAAGCCCACGCGCACGGATTTGCGCAAATGCAGCTAATGTCACCATGCAGGTAATATCACCCTTTGCGATCATCTCTTCAAACTGCGCCAACGTCACATCATGTGTGATCATATCCGCTTCAGTCGCTTCACGCTCTGCGTCACCTCGCACCAAGTTACGGGCTAGGAACACATGTCCCTTTTGGTTGGAATACCCAGCTCCTTGATATACCGTTCCAGCATGAATGAGCTCTCCAGCTCTTAAGCCCGTTTCTTCTCGCAGCTCACCCAGGGCAAGTTCCTCTGCGCTGGCATCCGGGCGTGTTTCCCACATACCCATAGGGAACTCCCACAGCCGTTCCCCCACCGGGTAGCGAAATTGTTGGACCAACGTCACCATCCCATCCGCATGGACGGGCATAATCACCGCAAAAGTCCCTCGCTCTACCACACCATAGAGCCCTTTTTGCCCATTAGGATGAATGATCTGATCTTCTCGTACGGCTGTCCATGGATTCTCGTAGACCAAACGAGACTCTAAAACCTGATATCCAGCATCACTTCGAGATTTTTTGATTGCATTTTCATCTATCATTAACACTCTCCTTCTCTCTGAAAAATCATAAGAATATCCTAGAGAAAAATATCTATATCATACCCCATATATACCCTTTCTTAATCCTATTCACCCTCCTGCATGGCTGCCATTCGCCCTATAAACCAATAAGACACATCTTCACCCGTGACGAAGCAGTTTTTCTCTCTTATGGTCGAGGAATCAACAAAACCATACCTATTACTGAGATAGGTATGGCCGAGATTGTAAAGGGGACAGTTCATGTCTGAAGAAGTAACCCTTACAGGCTCGCCCACGCTTCGTGTGATGCCTGTCGTTTTATTTAACCTACTTGTTTATTTCGTCATTGGTCTGCCGAACGCCATTATCGGCGCTCAGTTTGTACATAACACTCTAGGCTTCAGCACAGCTGTAGCGGCGAGCACAATCTCCCTACAATATATCGGCACCGCGATTGGACGTGTTGTTGTTGGGCGGCGGGTTGATACATATGGTCCCAAGGTCGTTCTTACATATGGGCTTATCTTCTGTGCAATTTCTGGGCTCTTAATGTGCCTAGCTGCATTAGTACCTACGCCTGGCTTCCTAGGGATGAATGACACGTCCCGTTACGTTGCGTTAGCTATTGCTCTGGTAAGCCGTCTTTTCATCGGGTGGTCTGAGAGCTGCACGGCAACATCCGTCACCACGTGGAACATTCGCCGCGTTGGGCCTGCACATGCATCTGTCGCCATTTCATGGAACGGCGTGACATCCTATGGTGGTATTGCTGTTGGTGTGAGCATCGGACAATTCCTGAGCGGTTTAATCCCTAATATTAAACTGCTGCCTGTTGGAATGGTTGCCACTGCTTTGGCTATCGGCGGGCTGCTACTACTGCGCACTTACACGCCTATTAAACCGCTACCCTCCAAAGGCAAACCAATGCCTTTCATCTCCGCAGTGCGTAAAGTACTCCCTTACGGCGCAGCTCTTGCTGCTGGGTCCGTTGGGTTTGGCTCTGTGAACAGCTTCCTCTCCCTTTACTACACAGAAAACCACTGGGCTGGCCTAGGGGCAGCTTTTGGGGCCTTCGCTGCTGTTTTCATCATGATGCGTATTTTCTTCGCCTCTCAGATTGATAAACGCGGCGGTGTACCAGTTGCTTACTGCTCCCTGATTACAGAAGCTGTTGCAATGGCCGTGTTCTGTCTCGTCCACACACCTACAGGAGCCTTGATTGGCGCAGCACTAACTGGTGCAGGCTTCTCTCTCCTCTTCCCCGCTATGGGCACAATGGCTGTTAAAACTGCTGGGCCAGAATTTGGTGGTATCTTGATTGCCGCTTACTCTATCTTCACAGACCTTACCATTGTGATTTCCAGCTGGGTTATGGGGGCTCTGCGTGACCACCTCGGCTGGGGCTTCCTCTACGGGACTGCTGGTGTACTCTGCGTGAGCGGAATCATCCTCAGCATTCTATTTACTCGTATCCCGGGTTGTGGTGTGCCTAAAGCCTCCAGCTAACTCTACTCACGAGCATAAAGAAGATCCCTCTTTTCTGAGGCATCTTCTTTAAAGAAACGCCGGGGCTTGCACCCGGCGTTTTTTATGAAAGGAAACAACGACTATGCCAATTCAACGTTGTGCTGTTTTTTGCGGCTCTCGCAATGGTCATTCCCCTCTTTACCAAGAGACAACACGCGCTTTAGGCACAGCCCTAGCTCAAGCTGGTATCACACTCGTATATGGTGGCGGCAAGGCGGGCCTTATGGGCGCTGTGGCTGATGCTGCCTTACAGGCAGGCGGGGATGTTAAAGGAGTCATTCCCAGCTTTTTAGAAGTGCGTGAGGTTTTACATGAGGATGTTACAGACCTAGACGTCACAGAAGATATGCCAAGCCGGAAGGCAAAACTCTTTGACCTTGCGGATGCTTATATCGTCATTGCCGGGGGATTTGGCACGTTAGATGAGTTCTATGAAGTCCTCGTTAATAAGCAATTAGGCTTACATCATAAGCCTATCTTCATCCTGAACATGCACCAATGGGCAGATCCTCTCATTGCCCTAATAAACGCCTCTATTGAGCAAGGCTTTGCAGATCCTAGCTCCCACAAACTTTATGATGTGGTTGACGACATCCCCACTCTAATAAACCGTCTTCAAAAAAACTAACATCTGCATCGAAAATAAAAAGGGGCACCGCCTTATGACAGGCAATGCCCTCTTTTCCAACGCTATATAGATCTACCCTTATTTACTCTGCTGAACGCGCCGTATCTTTGCCCCACAGGCAGAGAGCTTTTTCTCGACATGTTCATAGCCTCGGTCCAAATGATAGACGCGGCTCAACATTGTTTCCCCTTCCGCAACAAGGCCAGCCAAAATAAGCGAGAATGAAGCACGTAAGTCCGTCGCCATAACACGCGCCGCAGACAAACGCTTCACCCCACGAATAACAGCAGAGCGGCCCTGAGTGGAAATTTTCGCTCCCATACGGTTCAACTCTGGCACATGCATAAAACGATTTTCAAAAATCGTTTCAGTAATGGTTGAGGCCCCATCCGCTACTGAGAGCATCGCCATAAACTGCGCCTGCATATCTGTTGGGAAACCCGGATAAGGCTCTGTTGTGAGATCAATGCCCTTCAGGTACCCATCACTCTGGATACGAAGCCCATCAACCTCCTCCGTGACGGTCACACCAGCTTCTCGCAGAGCATGAATAACAGCTTCTTGGTCCGCCATGCGGCCACCTTCGAGCAGCACATCACCACCTGTCATACCAACAGCACAGGCATAAGTCCCACATTCGATACGATCCGGCATGACAGAGTAATGCGCCCCATGTAAACGCTCTACCCCTTCTACCAGAATTGTCCCTGAGTGAGCCCCAGTGATACGAGCTCCCATTGCATTTAAGCAATTTGCGAGGTCTAAAATTTCAGGCTCACGGGCAGCATTCACAATCTCTGTTGTGCCACGTGCCAGTGTTGCCGCCATGAGAATATTTTCAGTCGCCCCCACACTAGGAAATGGCAGGACAATACGCCCGCCCTTTAACCCATCAGGAGCCTTAGCATTAATATAGCCACCTTCTAGCAGAATCTCCGCACCAAGGGCCTCAAGCCCTTTCAGATGCAGATCAACCGGACGAGTGCCAATCGCACAACCGCCTGGCAAGGATACTCGAGCTTCTCCTACACGGGCAAGCAATGGGCCTAGCACCAAAATAGACGCCCGCATACGCGAAACGATATCATATGGGGCCTCAACTGAAGCAATAGCACCGCCCAAACTTAATTTGCGTGGGCCATCCACTTCATCTACATCCAACCCAAGCTGGCTCAAAAGGCTCCGCATCGTGCGAATATCAGCAATATCAGGCACATTGGAAAGAATGAGCGGCCCTTCTGACAATAAAGACGCCACCATTAGCTTTAGGCCAGAATTCTTGGCCCCGCCAACGGGAATGCGCCCCCCAAGGCGCTGCCCACCTTCAATAAGGAAATAATCCATCAGGCCTGCTCTCCGTCCTCTATGCCTGCCATTTTATAATACTAGGCCTACGCCTAATACACACCTTACAAACGAGGCGGTGTTACCCCTGATTGCCCCATATATTTACCTGAGCGATCTGCATAGCTCACTTCACAAGGACTATCACCTTTAAAGAAGAGAAACTGACATATCCCCTCATTAGCATAAATACGTGCAGGCAACGGCGTTGTATTACTGATCTCGATCGTTACCTGACCTTCCCACTCTGGCTCCAACGGTGTGACGTTCACAATGATTCCACAACGTGCGTAAGTAGACTTACCTAAGCACACAACCAGCGTATCCCGTGGGATGCGGAAATACTCAACCGTGTGAGCTAGCGCAAAGCTATTAGGAGGGATGATAATATCCCCACGACGGGTCACAAAACTATCCGCAGAGAAGTTTTTAGGATCCACAATGGCGCTATCAACATCTGTAAAGATGTGGAACTCATCTGCTACGCGGGCATCATAGCCGTAGGATGACAAACCGTAAGAAATCACATTCTCACGCTTTTGAGCCTCAACAAACGGCTCAATCATGCCGTGTTCCTGTGCCATACGGCGAATCCAGTGATCTGGCATAATCGACATGACCGTTCTCCCTGCTACTTAACCCAATATCCAAAACTAACAGCCACATTACAGCACTAGGCTACAGAGTGACCCGTTAAAATAATAACCCTGTTTATGCGAAACTCACCGCATTCGTAAACAAAGGTCCTTATATTCAACAGACGTATTACATCTTCTTAGGCGTCATCACCCTCAAAACGTCGTTTGCGAAGCTCAGCATTAAAAATCACCAAATCCGACATGCTAGGGCGCTTCGGGCGCCGCATTTTCATACCACTACCGCGTACGGCACCGCCTCGTAATGTACGTCTAAAGCGTGGCCAACGAGGTTTAACCTCACTAGCCAGCACGCCAGCAACAATAAACCCAGCGCCAATAAGGGTACTTGTTGTAAGGCTATCTCCTGCAATAAACCCAACTAAACCACCCCAAATAGGCTCACTGGCATAAATAATCGTCGCCCGGGTAGGAGAAACAGTTTTTTGTGCCCAGTTTATAACAAGCTGCGTTGCCGCGCTGACCACACCCATCACAACAGCGCATAAGACCCACCCCCAATTAAAGGCTGGGATATGCTCACCAACAAGAGGCATTAAGCAGAATGCAACGATACCGCCAGCTAGAAGCTGCACAAACGCCATACGTCGGCTATCTGTTTGCAGGGCAAATAAACCAACGCAAATAATCTCAAATGCAAATGAGAATGTCGCAAGAAGCGTTAAACCATCACCATGGCTTAGGGTAAGACCCGTCTGCCATGGAGCCGCCAGAAGCACCAATCCTACAAAAGCAAGCGCAATACCCAAAATACCCGTTTTATGAGGGGCTTTCCGCAGAATAACCCACTGCAAAAGCGGTACTAAAGGAACATAAAGTGCTGTTAAAAAAGCCGAACGACTGCTGCTGATCGTCTGCAAACCGGCTGTCTGGCAAATGTAGCCCGTAGCTAACACAATACCGATCAACCCGCCGCGCCATATTTCCGAACGAGGGATCCCATTAAGGATCCTTTTGCGACCTACAAAACAAGCCACCACAGCAGCCGCAGCTAAAAACCTTACCCCAATAAAGAAAAGAGGGCCGCTGGTCTGCAAAGCGAGCTGAATAATATAATATGTTCCTCCCCATAGCACGGTAATAATGCCGAGAGCGACTTCCTGCCGCGATGGGAGATGTAGGCGATTTTCGGTCACTTAAATACCCTTCTGGGAAGATGAAGAAGCCGCATCACCTACTTGAGGGCGGCTCCGTTGTTGTTGCTTGCGACGCAGCAAATTGGCACGCAAGGCTTGCGCCTCACGGGCAAGGCGCTCCTCACGAGCAGTCATTTTTCTTTGAGGAGCTTGCTTATTTGCTTCAGGCTGCATCCGCCTGCGTCCCTTTCTGCATAAAAGTGGATAAAAGAACTTTACCGACCTCAGGAGCGACTTCCTCATACACGGCTAATGTCGCTTCCTGCATATGGCCTTTTGTATAATGAGCTAACGCACGTGCGCGGATCTCTTCTTTACGCTCTGCCATAAACTCTGGGGGAACGTCCAGCACCTCTTTAATCGCTTGGGCCAACGCCTGACTATCCCCCACAGCCACTAAGGTGCCCGTTGCCCCATGGCTGACAGTTTCTTTCACGCCACCATCAGCTGAACCCACAACCCAGCACCCCATCATTTGCGCCTCTATTGAAACGCGGCCAAACGGCTCTGGCTTTTGGGATGGAACCACAACAACCTGTGCAAGATTGTAAGCAGCAGCCATATCAGAACACGCTCCGACAAAGCGTAACCGCCCTGCTACCCCACGTTCTTCCGCCAGGCGATATAAGGATTGAGCATAGGATGTTTCCACTCCCGGCCCTGCTAAGACACACACCCATTTATCATCTGGATATTGAGCTGCTAGATAACCAAGCGCCCCAATCAGCACCTCTTGGCCTTTCCAGCGTGTTAAACGCCCTGGCATGAGAATGATGCGGCTTTCATCCTCAACATTCCACTGCTCAACCAAACGGCTCATCCTTTCACCTTTAATGGTGTCAGGAGAGAAAACTTCTGGATCACTCCCTCGAGGAATGACCCGCAATTTTTCCTTTACGAAGCTATATTCTGCTTTCAAACGGGCTGCGATATGCTCTGAAACAGCGATGACCCTCTGCCCACGCAACAGACCAGAATTATAGAGTTTCTTTGGCCAAAACCACGTTTTATGCACACCGTGCCATGTGGTCACTAACGGTACATTCTCTTTTTTACATGCCCAAGCTGCGACCCATCCAGGATAGCGTGAACGCGCATGTACAAGATCTACTTTTTCTTGCTTGATAAGCTCACGCAACGCCTGCACACGGCTTGAAAAATACCGCCATGAAAAACGCTTACGGAATGACATCTCAACATGCTCACCCCCAACATAGCGAAGACGAGCCACTAACGACCCCGTCTCTCCCGCAATAAGAGCGCGACCACCACCCTTTACGATAGCCTCAGCAATATCAATAGCACCTTGCTCCAGGCCGCCCACACCTAAAGCAGGCAGCACTTGAAGGATCACAGGTTTCTGCTTCATGTAATTCCCACGCATCCCCAAATATCCAGCGTTACCCTGCTGGGATTGTCACAACAGCCCCCCCACTATGGCTTGTTGCCGCCAGCGTACTGAGCACCTGCACCATAGTAAAAGCTTCTTTACTTCTAAAATCTGTATCCGCAATCCAATACCATCGCCCTTTGTAAAGAATAGCCACATAATTTTGAGACGGTGCGGAACGGCCAGAATGAATTACAACTTCTGGACGGTTTTCTATACCTACTTGGCCGATCGTCGCTAGAGTACGACCAGAATGAACATCTTGGTCAGGCACTTCCATCTCGTAAGAAAGCTGAGTCAGCATGGCGAGCATGGAGCGTGTTAAAATGGCAATTTGCCCTTGGCGCTTAGGATAAGGCCCGTACACAATTTCGGCCTCAGCCGTACTTGCATCCAAGTGTAAAAGGCGTCGAACCTCACCTTGAATGGCTTGCAGATTGCTATCGGCCGTTGCGGTCAAGACAAGATAAATATGCTCTCCAGAACGACCGCTTCCTTTCTTTGTTTTAGGGGTATCACTATTTTGTGTATCACCTGCTGAGGTACCTATTGTGCTTCCGTTATCATCACCTGAAGTGATTCGCACTGTCATCGCACCTGCTAATTGAAGTTGCCGCAGATCATGCAACAACAAGTAAAAGCGCACCGATCCACCACCAAAAGGACCAACCCCACGCACATTCGATAACCCATCAATAGACTGCGCCGTTAAGCGCAAGAGGGTATCAATCGCCATACCGCCTAAGCTAAGTGGCATAATGGCTACGGGGGAAATAGGCCGAACAATATTCTCTGCATATTGCTCACCTGTTAGCGGCTGATAGGTAATCGTTGGATTCTCAGCCTGCGATAACGTCCCAGAACCAAAGAAATAATTACTAATAGCCGATGCCGGATAGCCGTAATAACCGCCAGAAAAACTGCGTGAAAAATTATAACCAGCAATAACCTGTGTTGTATCGAGAAATGCCGGCGGCTCACCATAACGTAAGCGAACAATATTCAACAGCATTTCACGCTTTTGGACTTCACCCAACGCACGGGAATATGCCAGTTGGTCATGCTGCATATATTGGGGGCCAAAACTAATACACCCCCCCAAACCAAGTGGCATAAAGACTATAAGCAGCCATAAGCGCAAAAGAGAATTACCCCACTTTCCAGCCATTCCTACCTGCTTCCCTATATATGAAGACAAGATGAGAACATTCAGCTTCTGGAGCAGATATGACAAGCAAGACAGAGGACACACTCCCGCAGAAACAGCTAGTTAAGTAATAGTAAGCGAAGACTACTATAGAGGAAAGGCCCATCGTGCCAAAAGCGCAACCATAATTATTAAAGAAAATTGCACTAACTTTGTTCACAAAACCCTTGAAAGACCGCATCATCCTCCTTAGATCGGAAGGCAGGGACAGTAAAGCAGCCTGATGGCGTCTCTGATAGGCTGCCAGACTTTCCCACCTGAACCGTCACATAGGGTTCAGTTCGATGCCTTGAGGGGGTTGGGCTGAGCCGCTGAAAAGGACAGACATTCATGGGTAAGATTATTGGTATCGACCTCGGAACGACCAACTCCTGCGTTGCCGTTCGTGAAGGCAATGAAACAAAGGTTATTGAGAACAGCGAAGGTGCCCGCACCACGCCATCCATCATTGCCTTTACAGAAAATGGCGAGCGTTTGGTCGGCCAAGCCGCAAAACGTCAGGCCGTCACAAACCCAACGAACACGCTTTATGCCGTTAAGCGCCTGATCGGCCGCCGCTTTGATGACCCAACAGTCTCCAAAGATAAGGACATGGTGCCTTATGAGATCGTTAAGGGTGATAACGGCGATGCTTGGGTCCGCGCACGCGGCGAAAACTACGCCCCATCTCAGATCTCTGCTTTCGTTCTCGGCAAGATGAAAGAAACAGCAGAGGCTTATCTAGGCGAAAAAGTTACTGAAGCCGTCATTACTGTTCCAGCTTACTTTAACGATGCTCAGCGTCAGGCAACACGTGATGCTGGCCGTATTGCTGGGCTAGATGTTAAACGTATCATCAACGAACCAACAGCTGCTGCTCTGGCTTATGGTCTTGAAAAAGGCGATTCCGGCCATGTGGCTGTGTATGACCTTGGTGGTGGTACATTCGATATCTCCATTCTGGAAATCTCCGATGGTGTGATTGAAGTGAAATCCACCAATGGTGATACCTTCCTCGGCGGTGAAGATTTCGATAATAAAATCATCGATTATCTGGCAGATGAGTTTAAAAAAGAGCAGGGTCTTGACCTTCGCTCCGATAAAATGGCTCTACAGCGCCTCAAAGAAGCTGCTGAGAAAGCTAAGATTGAACTTTCCTCTGCTAAAGAGACCGAAGTTAACCTGCCCTTCATCACTGCTGATGCATCCGGACCAAAACACCTGGTCGTTAAGCTTAGCCGTGCAAAACTAGAAAGCCTGGTTGAAGAGCTGATCAAACGCTCCCTTGAGCCATGCCGTAAAGCTCTTAAAGATGCTGGTCTGAGCGCAAACGAGATCAATGACGTGATCCTCGTTGGTGGTATGACCCGTATGCCGAAGGTCATTGAGAGCGTTAAAGAGTTCTTTGGCCGTGAACCAGCACGCAACGTGAACCCAGATGAAGTTGTGGCGATCGGTGCGGCTGTGCAGGGTGCTGTGCTTCAGGGTGACGTGAAAGACGTCCTCCTGCTCGATGTGACGCCTCTTTCCCTCGGTATTGAGACACTGGGCGGTGTCTTCACACGTTTGATTGATCGTAACACGACAATCCCGACAAAGAAGAGCCAGACATTCTCTACTGCGGAAGACAATCAGCCTGCTGTGACCATTAAGGTCTTCCAAGGCGAGCGCGAAATGGCAGCAGATAACAAACTGCTGGGTAACTTCGACCTGACAGGCATCGCACCAGCTCCACGCGGCGTGCCTCAGATTGAAGTGACATTCGATATCGACGCTAACGGCATCGTCAACGTATCCGCTAAGGATAAAGCAACAGGCAAAGAACAGCAGATCCGCATTCAGGCATCTGGTGGTCTGTCTGATGAAGACATCGATCGTATGGTTAAGGAAGCTGAAGCAAACGCAACAGCCGACAAAGCCCGCCGTGAGCTTGTGGACCTGCGCAACAGCACTGAAGCGATGATCCACCAGACAGAGAAAACCATCTCTGAAGCTGGGGACAAAGTTCCAGAAGCTGATAAGAGCGAAGCTGAAGAAGCCATCAAGGCAGCTCGTGAAGCACTGGGCGGCGAAGATGCTGAAGCCATCAAGAGCGCCAGCGAGCGTCTGACCCAAGCTGCTATGAAGGTTGGCCAGGCTGCTTATCAGGCATCTGAAGGCCAAGGCACAGAAGGTGCCGCAGGCCAGGCTGGCAGCAAAGCTGAAGAAGATGTTGTTGACGCTGAATTTGAAGACGTTGACGACAAGAAAAAGAAGTAATCGGGGAGATACAGGCTCCTTCTTAGGCCGGATCTCTCCGGCCTAAGGCCTGCTTTGCGATTGGCGTCTGTTTCCTTTAAAACGGGGCAGACGCCCTTTTTACATAAAGCACCCGAGGCTCTATTGCTTACCCCGTCGCCGCTTTTATGCGTGCGTCTCTGACCAATCTGCCCGGGGCCCCTTCTTCTAAATGCCCGCTCATCTGCATGACTGAGGATCACCATGGCTACACGAGTTGATTATTATGAGACGCTTAGCGTCTCTCGCACTGCAAGCGGTGACGAAATTAAAAAAGCGTACCGCAAGCTCGCAATGCGCTATCACCCCGACCGCAACCCGGGTGATGAAGACGCAGAAAAAAAGTTTAAAGAGATCAGCGCCGCTTATGATGTGCTGAAAGATGAGCAAAAACGTGCAGCTTATGACCGCTTTGGGCATGACGCATTTGAAGGCGGCATGGGCGGTGGCGCTGGCGGCGGATTTGGTGGAGGCTTTGGCGGTTTTGACGCTGGCGGCCTTGGCGATATCTTCGAGCAAATGTTCAATATGGGAGGCCGTCGCGGTCGCCAGCAACGCAGCGCTGAGGATATTCAGGTTCAGGTCACTATCAGCCTAACAGAAGCCTTCTCAGGCGTCCGTAAAACGGTTGATGTGCAAACCCGTAAAGCATGCTCTAGCTGTAACGGCTCCGGCTCAGCAGACCCTAAAGCCAGCAAAAGCACCTGCCAGACATGTCACGGCCAAGGTGCTGTGCGCGTGCAGCAGGGCTTCTTTGTGGTCGAACGCCCCTGCCCAACCTGTCATGGTGCTGGACAAACTGTAAGCGACCCATGCCATAGCTGTCACGGCAGCGGCACGGAAGCCAGCCAAGAAAGTGTCTCTGTCTCCATTCCCGCAGGGATCGAAGATGGCACACGCCTACGCCTCTCCGGTAAAGGTGAAGCTGGCGGCAATGGGGTGCAACCGGGTGATCTTTATGTCCTCGTCTCGGTTGATAGCCACAACCTCTTTGAGCGCGACGGTGCCAATATCTATTGTCGTGTTCCACTCCGCATGACCCAGGCCGCTTTGGGTGATGAGATTGAAGTGCCCATCATTGATGGTGGCCGCACAACAGTGCGCATCCCCGCTGGAACACAGACAGGTGAAACATTCCGCCTACGCGGTAAGGGCTTCTCCGTGCTACATTCAAGCGCACGGGGGGATATGTATATCCGCATCACCGTCGAGACACCTAACCACCTCACAAAACGCCAACGTGAGCTGTTAGAAGAGTTCGAAAACGAGATTGATGACCCCAGCAAAGCCAGCCCTGAGCATGAAGGCTTCTTTGCGCGCGTGAAGAAATTTCTGGATCGGTAAACACTCATGACAGCAACACCATCCTCCCCTCGCATTGGTATTGCAGGCATTACGGGTCGCCTTGGCGCTTTATGCGCTGAGGAGGCTGGAGAGCTGCTCGTTGGCGGGCTGTCCCGCACAGCAGATGCCACACGCAATATCATCACAGACCCGCACGCCTTAGCTGAACAATGTGATGTCATTATTGATGTCAGCCATGCCAGCCTTGTAGCCCAGCACGCCAAAGCATTCGCTGCAGGCAAGTGTGCGTGGGTTCTCGGCACAACGGGGCTCGATAAAGCTGCTCAGCAAGCTGTGCACGACGCCTCACAGAAGATCGCTGTTCTTCAAGCAGCTAACTTCTCACCAGCTTTGACCATGCTGCTCTCCCTAGCCCGCCAGCTTGGAGCTGCCTTGCCAGACTATGATGCTGAAATTGTCGAGGCACATCACCGCCAGAAGCTCGATGCACCATCCGGCACGGCTCTTGCCATCGGGCGAGCAGTTGCAAAGGGCCGGGGCGATGATTTTGAAAGCGTAAAACGGCTCGACCAAAACGGTAAACGCCCCGACGGTGCTATTGGTTTTGCTTCTCTCCGTGGGGGGCAAGTGATTGGTGAGCATGAGCTCTGCTTCTTCGCCGCCGACGAAGAAATCTCCCTCTCCCACCGCGCACTCGACCGCCGTGTCTTTGCACGCGGCGCTCTAAAAGCAGCACATTGGCTTAGCCAACCTCAGCGTTCTATTGGCCTTTACGGCATGGAAGACGCTCTAAAGGGGTAAAACTCACCCCTTAATGCAGGCAATTTTGCCGTATTTTTACAGCAGAATTGCCTGTGTCTTTAAATGTGAAAAAGAAAAACATCTTCCAAAAAATCGCTGCCTCTCAAGGGGTGAAGCAGAATCGTTTAGAATACGAAACAGTGCTTCCTCTTGACCTGCCGAGCATTTTCGGCCAAGCGGTATAGCTTCTATGTTCTGTCACTTGTGCCTTTTGGCGGCAGGGGCAGCCTTTTTTCACCACTCATTCCCTGCGAGGTCCCTGAGTGCGCAATCACGGCGATTTTCTTTTTACTTCTGAATCCGTTTCCGAAGGTCATCCTGATAAAGTAGCAGACCGCATTTCTGATACAGTGCTCGATGCCTATCTGGAAGCTGACCCAGAGGCCCGTGTAGCCTGTGAAACGCTGGTTACCACCAATCGTGTTATTCTAGCTGGTGAGGTCCGCGGCCCTAAGGCTGTTGAAGACACACTCATTGACCGTGCCCGCGATGCTATTAAAGATATCGGGTACGACCAAGAAGGTTTCTCTTGGAAACACGCTGATATTACATCTTATCTCCATGCACAGTCCGCTGATATTGCTGTTGGCGTTGATAGTGCTGGCGACAAAGATGAAGGCGCAGGCGACCAAGGCATCATGTTCGGTTTCGCAACACGTGAGACCGATGAGCTTATGCCCGCTCCTCTCTTCTATGCACAAAGCATTCTGGAGCGCATCCGCGACTATCGCAAACAAGGCGATGCTCGTGGTGTTGGCCTCCTACCTGATGCAAAAAGCCAGGTAACACTGCGCTATGTAGACGGCAAGCCTGTCGGCGCAACATCCATCGTTGTCTCCACACAGCATGTCGAAGGTATGCGCCAAAACACCATCCGTGAGATGGTGCGTGAAACTGTGCGTGAAGTCTTACCTGAAGGCTGGATGTGCCCGGAACATGAGTTCTATGTGAACCCAACAGGTAACTTCGTCATTGGCGGACCAGATGGTGATGCTGGCCTGACAGGGCGTAAGATTATTGTAGATACTTATGGTGGCGCTGCACCTCATGGTGGTGGGGCATTCTCTGGTAAAGATCCAACCAAGGTAGACCGCTCAGCAGCTTATGCCGCCCGCTATCTTGCGAAGAATGTTGTCGCCGCTGACCTAGCAGATCGCTGCACCATTCAGTTGAGCTACGCTATTGGCGTCTCCCGTCCATTATCTGTCTATGTAGATCTTGATGGATCCGGTAAAGATGTTGATGAAGTGCGCCTCGGCACCCTTCTGAATGAGATCATTGATCTCTCCCCACGTGGCATTCGCGAGCATCTGCGTCTGAACCGTCCTATCTATACTAAGACGGCATCTTATGGTCACTTTGGCCGTGTGCCAGACCCAGCTCTGGATAACTTCACATGGGAGAATACAGACCTGGCTGACACGCTGAAAAGCGCGCTTAACCGCTAATTATCCTCCTTGGGGGCATTTATCGCCCCCTTCTCAGCCGAAAGGCCCCTTCCCTCTGCGCCGTGGCGCATAGAGCGGTGGGGGCTTTTTGCCATCTTCTAACTGTGTGACCTCCGTTGCTAGACGATATCAAACCCCAACCAGAACGCCTCTATGGCCGCCAACGCGGTCATCCTCTTCGTCCACGCCAACAGCGCTTGCTGGATGAAGCTTTGCCACGTGTTCATTTTCGTAACACGTCAGCCCCTCTTGAAGGCTTTGGCAAACCTGTTTCTCGTTTATTCCTAGAGGTTGGCTTTGGCGGCGGTGAGCACGCTGCTGACCAAGCTGAGCGACACCCAGATGTAGGATATATCGCCTCTGAGGTATTTGATAACGGCGTTTGCTCTCTACTTTCTCGTATTATTCCTGAAGGGGAAGAAGCTACAGCAACCGGGCCGGATAATTTACGCCTATGGGCTGAAGATGCACGCCCACTCCTGCGGGATCTTCCGGATAGATGCTTAGACCGTGCATACCTGATGTTCCCTGACCCATGGCCAAAAGCCCGCCATGCAAAACGGCGCTTTATCCATCCTGAAAATATCAAACAAATGGCCCGCCTACTAAAACCTGGTGCTGTATGGCGCGTTGCGAGTGACCACCCTGTATATCAAGAGTGGGTCACAGAGGTGATGAGCCAACAAGATTATTTTGAGGCTCCTCCTCCAGCCTTGGAACGGCCTGAAGGATGGTCACCCACACGTTATGAGGCTAAAGCCTTCCGTGAAGGGCGGCAGCCTTTTTACTGGACCTTCACCCGTAAAGGGTGAGATACATTAAAAAACTCTTAACGCTTCGTATAGATTGGTAGGAGACCCCATGACACAGCCTTCAAACGATAGTACGGCCATCGAACGTGATGAAATGGCTTTTGATGTCGTTATCGTAGGTGGGGGGCCCTCTGGTCTAACCGCAGCGATCCGCTTACGACAGGAAAACCCCGACCTCTCTGTCTGCCTCCTTGAGAAAGGCAGTGAGATTGGCGCACACATTGTTTCTGGTGCTGTGCTTGAGCCACGCACGCTGGAAGAGCTCTTCCCAGATTGGAAAGAGCGTGGCGCCCCACTAAAAACACCTGTCAGTGACGAAAAGCTGCTTTATCTCACAAAAAAATCTGCCCTACCTATCCCAGCACTGCATATGCTCATGCCGCAGATGGATAACCGTGGCAATTATGTCATCTCCCTTGGAGAACTTTGCCGCTGGTTAGGCGAACAGGCTGAGGCCTTAGGGGTTGAGATTTATCCTGGCTTCTCTGGTGCTGATCTCTTTATTGAAGATGGTAAAGTCTGCGGCGTCATCACTGGAGATATGGGCATCAACCGTGATGGGCAGCATAAGCCAGACTTCACACCAGGAATGATCCTTCGTGCTAAGCAAACCATCCTTTCCGAAGGCGCACGAGGTTCTCTTAGCAAAAAAGCTATGGCTACATTCGATCTCCGCAAGAATGCTGAGCCACAAACCTTCGGCCTTGGTATTAAAGAGGTATGGGAGATCCCCGCAGAAAACCACCGCCCTGGCTTTGTGCAGCATAGCTTTGGGTGGCCGCTAGATACACACACTTATGGTGGGGCCTTCCTTTACCATTTTGGTGAAAACCTTGTGGCATATGGTTTCATCACAGCGCTGGACTACCGTAACCCATGGCTTTCCCCATTTGAGGAAATGCAGCGCACCAAACAACACCCTGCTTTTAAGCCCCACTTCGAAGGTGGACGCCGCATTATTTACGGCGCACGAGCCATTTCAGAAGGCGGAATTCAATCCCTCCCGCACCCAGTCTTCCCCGGTGGAGTGTTAACAGGTGATTCCGCAGGCTTCCTCAATATGCCCAAAATTAAGGGCATCCATACCTCTATGAAGTCTGGCATCATCGCTGCGGATGCTGTGCTAGAAGCACTAAAGAACGAACAGCCAGAAGCCGATAGCTATATGGACCGCCTACGTTCCTCATGGCTATGGCAAGAACTTTATGCGGCGCGCAATATTCGTCCTTCCTTCTCACGTTGGGGGATGATTGGCGGTGCGCTTTATAGTGGCATTGATAGCATGATCTTCCGTGGGCGGGCTCCTTGGACCCTCCACCACCCTCATGCAGACAACGCAACGCTTCTCCCAGCTGATAAAGCGCCAAAGATTGACTACCCCAAAGCGGATGGGAAACTCACCTTCAACCGCCCAGAATCAGTCTTCCTGAGCAATATCAGCCATGATGAAGACCAGCCTGTTCACCTTCAGGTCGCAAAAATGGATGTCTGGAAAGAGGTCAATCTTGGTCGCTTTGCAGCACCAGAGAGCCGCTATTGCCCTGCTGGTGTGTATGAAACACTCGCCCAGGATGGTGAGGAAGAACAGCTTGTCATTAATGCGCAAAACTGTGTTCACTGCAAAAGCTGCGATATTAAAGACCCCGAGCAGAATATTAACTGGTGTACCCCTGAAGGGGCCAGCGGGCCAAATTATCCTGTAGGGATGTGACATTTCGTAAAAGACGGGATATTCTACCCCGCAGATTTACTTAGCGGCGACAGCAACGAAGGATGACCATGAAGGTTCTTGTCCCCGTCAAACGGGTTGTTGATTACAACATCAAGCCGCGCGTAGCGGCTGATGGCAGCGGTGTCGAAACTCAGGGCGTGAAAATGTCCATGAATCCGTTCGACGAAATCGCGCTTGAAGAAGCGCTCCGTCTGCGCGAGAAAAACCAGGCTGATGAGGTGATTGCTGTCACTATTGGCCCGCAAGTAGCGCAAGATGTGCTGCGTACAGCCATGGCTATGGGGGCAGACCGCGCTATTCTCATCCGTACGGATGCTGAAATTGAACCGCGCGTTGTAGCAAACCTCCTGAAGGTCATTGTAGAGCGGGAAAATCCTGGCATTGTCTCTATGGGCAAGCAGGCAATTGATGATGATATGAACGCAACTGGCCAGATGCTAGCGGCTAAGCTTGGTTGGCCACAAGGCACCTTCGCCAGCCAGGTGACTGTTGCAGACAGTAAAGTTGAGGTTGCTCGCGAAGTTGATGGTGGAACGGAAGTTCTCTCCCTCTCCCTTCCTGCTGTAATTACCGCAGACCTCCGCCTAAATGAGCCACGCTATGCGACCCTGCCTAACATCATGAAGGCACGCAAAAAGCCGCTTGAAACGATTGAAGCAGACTCTCTCGGTGTTGATCTAACCTCCCACCTGAAATTGGTGAGCGTAGCAGAACCACCAGAACGCACAGCTGGTGTCATTGTTGAAACGGTGGAAGAGCTGGTTGAGAAGCTCAAGACAGAAGCGAAGGTGATCTAATGACCGCACTTGTTCTGATTGAAAGCGAACACGGCAAGATTCGTCAGGCTTCTCGCTCTGCACTCGCCGCCGCTGCACAATTTGGCGATGTTGATGCCATCATCCTCGGTAATGAAGGCATTGATGCCGCAGCAAAGCTTGCTGGCGTGCGGAAGATTTTACATGTGCCTGCTTTAAAGAGTGCCTTGGCTGAGCCAACAGCCGCTTTGCTGGCATCTCTTTCCAGCTCTTATAGCCACATTCTCTCTGCCGCTTCATCCATGGGTAAAAACATCCTCCCACGCCTTGCGGGTTTATTGGATGTTCAACCAATCTCTGATGTTGTGAAGATCAATGATGAGGCCACTTTTGTTCGCCCCATCTATGCTGGCAACGCTTTAGCGACTGTGCAATCTAGCGATACAGTTAAAGTGCTGACTGTGCGTGGTTCTAGCTTTGACCCTGTTGCTGAAGAAGGTGGCTCTGCCTCTGTTGAGGTTCTGGAAGCTCCTGCAGAAGACGGCAAAAGCAGCTTCCTCCGCCTAGAGCAGACTGAATCTGATCGCCCAGAACTAGAAGTTGCTCGTGTGGTGATCTCTGGTGGTAAGGGGCTGAAGGATGAAAGCAACTTCCACAGCTTGCTTGAACCTGTAGCGGATAAGCTTGGTGCCGCTATTGGCGCTTCTCGCGCTGCTGTTGACTCCGGCTTTGCGCCAAACGAAATGCAGGTTGGCCAGACAGGTAAGATCGTTGCACCAGAGCTCTATATTGCTGTGGGGCTTTCTGGCGCTATCCAGCATTTGGCAGGTATGAAAGATAGTCGCGTGATTGTCGCGGTGAACTTGGACCCTGATGCCCCTATCTTCAAGGTCGCTGATTACGGCATTGTGGGGGATCTCTTTGAGGTTCTTCCTGCCTTGGAAAAAGCTCTTTAAGAGCATTTTCATACATCACCCCCGCCTCCATAATAGGCGGGGGTTTTTGTTTGCCTAAAATGCGCCCATAAAGCGTATATTTTTCTCCCAAACATGGCCGCTCCCCTCTTGCGCAGCACCCCTAGTAAGAGTAGGAGTAAGCACGGAAATCGGAGTGTAGCTCAGCCTGGTAGAGCACTGTGTTCGGGACGCAGGGGTCGGAGGTTCGAATCCTCTCACTCCGACCATTTCTTACTTCAAAAAATAAGCATCAGCCCCTCGCAATGCAGCGCAGCATCGTTATGCGCTATCTTGCGGATGTAATTATTATTTTATTGTTAAACAAAAAATAGTCATTTTTTAACCCAACGAATGGACGACACTCTATTTATGCGTAACAATCACAGCATCCTTTTATGGGGTATCGACCTTATATAAGAGGGATCTTCTTCCCTAATATTCTGTGAGGACATTCTATGACACGCAAACTGTGCTCTCTCCTAGCAGCTACAATGCTCGTTGGTGTTTCAGCTCCTGCTATCGCTGAACCAGGTGGCTGCCTGAAATATGGTGCCGCTGGTGCCGCTGCAGGTCATCTTGCTCACCACCATGGCGTTCTTGGTGCTGTCGGCGGTTGCGCTGTTGGCATGTATAAACGCCACCAGTACCGTAAAGACGTAGCTCAGAAAGCCGCTGCTTTTGAAAAAGAGCATGCATCTGATGCTAAAAATGCTGCAACATCCGCAAGCCAGCAAGCTCAGCAGGCAGCAACAGCTCCCGCTGCTGCAGCTACAGCGCCAGTAGCTCCTCAAACTGCTAACTAAAGCAGATCTTAAAAAGCCCGACCAAATTTATGGTCGGGCTTTTTCTATCATAGAGGCAATTTTAAACCGTTAAGAACCGCTTATAAGGCCTTTCATAGCCTGACGGGACAAAGCTTCTAAAAGGTTAATGGTCTCGGTAGAATCATTTAAACACGGCACGAAGGCAAATTCCTCTCCGCCGGCCTCCATAAATTCTTCTCGGACCTCACGGCCAATTTCATCTAACGTTTCAATACAATCAGCCATGAAACCCGGCATAATAACCGCAATTTTGGTAATGCCCTGCTTTGGTAAGTTTGCAATATAAGGTGCTGTATAAGGCTGTAGCCATTCCATTGGCCCAAAACGGGACTGGAAGGTCAGAGGCACTTCTTCCTCACTCATCCCTAAAGCTTGTGCAAGAGCTGTAACTGTTCGCTCACATTCCTGCCGATATGGGTCGCCCTGCTCTACACAAGTTTTTGGCAAACCATGAAAAGAAGCAACCAAACGCTGCGGAGTGAAGGATAGCCCTGCAAAACTCTGCCTTACTGATGCAACAAGTGCTTCAATGAATTTAGGATGATCTGGAAAGGACGGCATGGTCGTTATCGCAGGTTGGTGCCGCAAACGCATTAATGCACGAAAAAGCTGGTCATTCGCAGTCGCTGTTGTTGTGGCTGAATATTGCGGATAGAGCGGCACGCTAATGATACGGTCACACCCTTGATCCATCAGCTCCTCCACAGCCTGCCGAACTGATGGTTGACCATAACGCATCCCCCACGCAACGGGTACGCCTTCAGCCTCTAACCGCTTTGCCAACCCTTCGGCTTGCTTGCGTGTATAAACACGCAAAGGAGATGCGTTCTCCTCCTTATCCCAAATGCGTGCGTAATTTGCACCACTGGCAAAGGGTCGGCGAGACAGCACGAGCAAACGCAAGATCGGCTGCCAAATCAACGGCGGAGCTTCAATCACGCGGCGGTCTGAAAGGAATTCCTTCAAATAACGCCGGACGGAGAAATAACCCGTATCATCCGGGGTACCGAGATTAATGAGAAGAATACCCACCCGTCCCCCTGACGGAACGGGCATACGAGGAGACTTATAGGTGAAGTAAGACATAACCATTGCACTATGAACATTCTCCCCTCTTTTGGGAAGGTGTTTAAACCTCTCTCAAGCAAAAGTAATGCCTATTAATTTGTTTTAATTTATAATCCAAATATATCAACAAACACTCTCAACATCCTTACTTCGTCCTCTACATTAATTCGCCATACCTTCTTTAAAAATACGCATAAAAAAACGAGAGAGCCATATGAGATGCCTCTCTCGTTCTATCTATCTTATCGAGGATAAGTTGCTTCTTACCCTTTAAGGCATAACCGCCTTATTCTGGCTTAGGAGCAGGCTGCCACAGGATGGAATCCTTCCCGATAAGTTTTTGCTCATCCAAGCTCTCAGCAATCTGCACAGCATTAAGAGCTGCACCTTTACGGAGATTGTCTGACACACACCAGAAAGCAAGACCATTCTCTACAGTTGGGTCGATACGCAGACGGGACACATAAGTATCATCCTCACCCACACATTCCACCGGTGTGACATAGCCACCATCTTCACGCTCATCACGCAGAATAACACCAGGAGCATTCCGTAGAGCATTCCGTGCTTTTGCAAGGTCAATAGGCTTGCGACATTCAATGCTAATAGCCTCAGAATGGCCGATAAAGACAGGCACACGCACACATGTTGCCAGCACTTTGATATCGGGGTCGAGAATCTTACGGGTTTCTACCGCCATCTTCCATTCTTCTTTTGTGGCCCCATCATCCATGAAACGATCGATATGAGGGATCACGTTAAAGGCAATCTGCTTAGTAAATTGTGCGACTGTTGGTGCATCATTCACAAAGCTACCTTTGGTCTGGCTAAAGAGTTCATCCATGCCAGACTTACCCGCACCAGAAACAGCTTGGTAGGTTGAAACAACCACACGCTCAATACCAAACAGCTCATGCAATGGTTTTAAAACAACCATCATCTGAGCAGTGGAGCAGTTAGGGTTAGCGATAATCCCACGGCGTGCTTTTTTTAACGCACTTGCATTCACCTCTGGCACAACAAGCGGAATCCCCGGCTCCATACGGAAATGGGATGTATTATCGACCACCAAACATTTCGCCGCAGCTGCTTTAGGGGCATATTTTGCCGAGACCGCACCACCTGGGGAGAATAAGGCGATATCCCACCCTGTGAAATCGAATGTTTCGAGATTCTGAATTTTGATGACCTTCTCACCAAAAGACACCTCACGCCCGGTGGAACGAGCAGAAGCCAATGCAGCAATCTCATCTACAGGGAAGTTACGCTCTGCCAGAATACGCAAAATCTCGCGTCCTACAGCACCTGTCGCCCCAACGACTGCAACCCGATATCCCATTCTTTTCTTCCTTTCGGTGGGGCTCATCCCCCTACTTCATCTCATAATCTGTCAGAATCTATACCACAACGTGACGAGTTTCAGCCAAGATCACCCTAAAAATGGTAAACGCTTGCACATAGCGGACAAACGATGGCGCATAAGTTCGTAACGCGCCTTTGCGTCTTTCGCCATATAGTTAAGCTGTACCGTATAACGCGGGCCAACATAGCGATGATGCCCATGCCATGTTGTTGGCCCATTAGGAAAAATGACTAACGTGCCGCCAACAGGTGGAATCTCACAAACATAATCATCCACATCATCTGGCCCACGCAAGAAACGTAAGCACCCCCCATGATGCGCCCAATCCTTTGTTGGATCGTTCAAATACAGCAAAATTGTTACTCTTTTTGAAACGCTATCACGATGGATACGCCCATCTTTTGCACGTGTTTGCCCGCGCATCGTCACCATACTGGGGGCATTTTGCACATCTATGGCAAATTTCTCAGAGATAATGGCCTTAAGCTCTGGCCCTGAGAACTCCTTCATCATCTCCGCCAAATCAGGATGAAGAGATAATGCTTCTAAAGGGAATGATCCCCCTGCTGAAAATTCCGGCAAGAGAGACACAACCCGAGCTAATGAAGACCCCTCTATAAAATTCGGCACCACACAATAGGGGCAGGGATCCTGCTTTACAGGGGCCTGCCGAACTGCCTCATAATTAAGAGAGATTGCGCTCATAGTGTTCACCACGCTACCGCTTCCTCTACGGACAAGCAAGTCTCCTCTCTTTCATGTAAATTTACTCTATCTTAAATGAGGTCATTTTCTGCGTGAAATATGCAAAATAAGTAGAACAACACACAGTTTTGAGAGATATTCTTCTCACGAAAACTAGAGAGAATTTTGTCTTCTGGGTGGGATAGGGTAGAATTTCTCCACCGAGGTAAGAAAGAGAGATACACCTTCATGACCAGCTCACTGGCTCATCACAATGCAATCCATGGTGAAAATACTGCCTATTTAAGTGAGCTGTACACTAAATGGCTGGATAACCCTGCATCTGTCCCCACGGATTATGCTGAGCTTTTCTCTGTTTTAGGAGATCCTAGTACAGCCCCCAGCGGATGGACTCCACAAGGCAACCAACACGCATCCAACGCGGCTGCAGAGCAACTGACATATGCCTTTCGCTTATGTGGGCATTTACAAGCACAACTCGACCCGCTTGGTCTTACCCCGCCTCGGTCTATTGACGCACTGACCCCACAGGCAGGCACCGATCCTGAACTTATTGCCCAATTAAGACGTGCCTATTGCGGCACCATTGGTGCGGAATTTATGCATCTGCAAGATGCACAACAACGCCAATGGTGGATCGACCGGCTTGAAACACCATCCTCTACCCCTTTACCTCTCTCTAAAGAGCGTATTTTAGCCCTTTTGACCCAAGCTGAAGGGTTTGAGACCTTCTGCCAAAAACGTTTTACCGGTATGCGCCGTTTTGGACTTGAGGGGGGAGAAAGCCTTATTGTGGCGCTCCAAGCGCTTTTAAACGAAGCCACACGAGATGATGTCCGTTCCATCTCTCTAGGGATGCCCCATCGTGGGCGCCTGAATGTGATGGCAAATATTCTCCGCAAACCATATGAAGCGATTTTTAGCGAATTTGCAGGGAAAGCCTTTTACCCAGAGGGCATTCGTGTCTCTGGCGATGTGAAATACCATCTCGGGACCTCAACAACAATCACGCAAGGCCGACATGAGATCCGCCTTTCTCTCCTGCCTAACCCTTCACATCTTGAGGCGGTAAATACGGTTGTTTTAGGCCGTGTCCGTGCCGACCAAGACCGACATAAAGATATCAATCACCGCCAACATCTGGGTATTCTTGTCCATGGTGATGCGGCTTTTGCAGGCCAAGGTGTAGTGTATGAAACCCTTCAGCTTTCCAAGCTAGAAGGCTATCGCACGGGGGGAACAGTCCATCTCATTGTTAATAATCAGGTGGGCTTTACCACAGGCCAAGATGCGGCACATTCTGGTATATGGAACACCGACATTGCCAAAACCGTGCAAGCACCTGTCTTGCATGTAAATGGAGATGATCCAGAGGCTGTTGCTCGCTGTGCTGCTCTCGCTCATGAATGGCGGCAAGAATTTGCAAGCGATATTGTTGTAGATATCATCAGCTATCGCCGTCATGGCCATAATGAAACGGATGATCCCGCTTTCACCCAACCAGCGATGGTGCAAACCATCCAGCAGCATCCTACATTAAGGACCATCTACGCCAAGAAGCTCCTAGCGGAAACGAATATCCACCCCGCAGAAATCGATGCGCTATGGGATGATATGCAAGCTAAGCTGCATAAAGCCTATGAGGATGCACCATATTACCAGCCAAGCCCAACGGATTGGCTTGATTACAGCCCGCAAGACCCTACAAGACTTGTGGACACGGCAGAGCGCATCCAGCCGATGACAGGTGTGCCGCTTCCCCGCTTACAGGAAGTTGGCGAAGCCCTCACAAAAATACCCGATGGATTTAATATTCACCCCCGCCTGACACGCCAGCTCAAAACACGCCAAAGCACTCTGGCTGAGGGGGGGGCCATTGATTGGGCAACTGCAGAATCCCTCGCTTTTGGAACATTAGCGCTTGATGGCCACCCTGTGCGTCTATCTGGCCAAGATTGCGGGCGCGGAACATTTAGCCAACGTCATGCCGTCCTCACGGACCAGAAAACAGGCCAACCTTATGTTCCTCTCGCCCATATTAGCCCACGCCAAGCGCCCGTAAATATTTGGAACTCTCCCCTTTCTGAATATGGGGTACTAGGGTTTGAATATGGTTACTCCCTCGGCAACCAAGAAGCGCTTGTTTTATGGGAAGCTCAATTTGGGGACTTCGCAAATGGTGCCCAGATCATCATCGACCAGTTTATCGCCTCTGGTGAGACAAAATGGCTGCGTACCTCTGGTCTGACCCTCCTCCTCCCACATGGGTATGAAGGGGCTGGGCCTGAACATTCATCTGCACGGCCGGAAAGATTCCTCCAGCTCTGCGCAGAGAACAATATGCGCGTATGTATGCCGTCCACTCCAGCGAGTTTCTTCCATCTTTTGCGCCGCCAAATTGCACGGCGCTGTAACAAGCCTTTGGTCGTCTTTACGCCCAAATCCCTCCTACGGCACCGGCTTGCTATATCGCAACTAAGCGATATGGGCCCCCAAACACGCTTCCAGCCCGTCTTAGCTGACCCCTCATGCACACAAGGGGCAAAACGTATTATCCTCTGTAATGGTAAAGTATATTACGACCTTATCCAGCAGCGAGATGAACACAAACTGCAAGACTGTGCCATTATTCGCCTAGAGCAACTCTATCCCTTCCCTCACCATGCCTTAGGGGAAGAACTTGCCCGCCACCCAAATGCAGAACTCGTTTTATGGTGCCAAGAAGAATCAGAAAATAATGGCGCTTGGTTCTTTGTGGATCGTCGTATTGAAGGCTCTCTCCGTGCGATTTCACATAAAGTAAGCCGACCTAGCTATGTTGGACGAGCCAGTTCAGCATCTCCTGCTGCAGGGTTATTAAGCACTCACCAAGCAGAACAAGACACCCTTGTACGGCAAGCTTTGGGGCTAGAGCCTTTACCGCCTAATGACATCTTAGGTTAATAGACATACCATCATAACGCCCTAATACGCGGCAGTTAGATTCTATCTTGAAAAGACCACAGCGATCATGACTTCTTCCATTACGAATAATAAAAACACCCGGCATAACTCCCTCCGCAACGGGCCTGATGCATCCGGGCATTTTGGCATTCACGGCGGGCGTTTTGTGGCTGAAACGCTTATGCCTCTCATGCTGGAGCTTGAAGAGGCCTATAACATCGCCAAGGCCGATCCGGCTTTTCAAAAAGAATTAGCCTATTATCTGCAGCATTATGTAGGGCGGCCAAGCCCGTTATGGCATGCAAAACGGCTGAGTGCCCATTTAGGTGGGGCGCAGATTTTCCTTAAACGCGAAGAGCTTAACCATACAGGATCTCATAAGCTCAATAACGTCATGGGGCAGATTCTTCTCGCCCGGCGTATGGGGAAAACACGCATTGTCGCTGAGACCGGGGCGGGGCAGCATGGCGTTGCAACGGCAACGGTCTGCGCTCTCTTTGGGCTCGAATGCGAAATTTACATGGGAGCTACCGATGTAGAGCGGCAAAAGCCGAATGTGTTCCGTATGCATCTCCTTGGGGCGAAGGTGCATCCCGTCACTGCGGGGGCAGGTACGCTCAAAGACGCTATGAACGAAGCCATGCGTGACTGGGTGGCGAATGTAGAAAATACCTACTTCTTGGTAGGAACGGTCGCTGGTCCACACCCTTATCCTGCTATGGTGAGGGACTTCCAGTCCGTTATTGGAACAGAAGCACGTACACAGATTATTGAGCAAACAGACCGCCTACCAGATGCCGTGATTGCTGCTATCGGTGGGGGCTCAAATGCGATGGGCATCTTCCACCCATTTCTAGATGATAGCGAGGTGCCTCTGTACGGGGTTGAGGCCGCCGGACTAGGGCTAGATAGCGGCAAAACAGCAGCCTCTATCTCTCGCGGGGCACCAGGTGTTCTCCACGGAAACCGTACCTATCTTTTGCAAGATGACCACGGACAGATAACCGAAGCGCATTCCATCAGTGCGGGGTTAGACTATCCCGGCATTGGGCCAGAACATTCTTGGCTACATGATATTGGCCGGGTTAACTACGTTAGCGCAACTGATACCCAAGCTCTTGAGGCGTTTCAAACACTCACACGCCTTGAAGGAATTATCCCTGCACTAGAGAGCTCTCACGCTGTTGCATATGCCAGCGTACTCGCCCCTAAAATGACGACGGAACAAAATATTATCGTCAATCTCTCCGGGAGAGGCGATAAGGATGTCCCTACCGTTGCGGCCCATCTGGGCGTTACATTATAAGGAGCCTCATATATGAGCCGCATTAAAACCTGTTTCGACCGCCTTAAAGCTGAAGGACGTGGCGCTCTCATCCCTTACCTTGAGGCATTCGACCCTGATCGTGATACGTCCCTCGAGCTCCTCAAGCAAATGCCTGAGGCTGGGGCAGACCTTATTGAGGTTGGCGTCCCCTTCTCTGACCCATCAGCCGATGGCCCTACTATTCAGCTTGCTGCCCAGCGTGGCCTTAAAGCTGGGGCAACATTAGCGGGGACATTAGAGCTAGTTAGTGCCTTTCGCACAAGCAATGACCACACCCCTATTATTCTAATGGGGTACTATAACCCAATCTATCGTTACGGGATGGAGCGCTTCTGCCAAGATGCCCATAAGGCCGGTGTTGATGGCGTCATCATCGTAGATCTTCCGCCTGAAGAAGCCTCCGAACTAGCCCCTTATGCAAAAGCGGTTGGGTTGGATATGATCACCCTCACCGCACCTACAACACCTGATGCACGACTAAAACATATCCTCAAAGAAGCCTCAGGCTTTGTGTATTATGTAAGTATCACAGGCATCACAGGTACACGTAGCGCATCAGAAGAACAGTTAAAAACAGCCTTAGCACGCCTACGTAGCGCAACTGATATCCCCGTTGTAGCAGGCTTTGGAATCAACACCCCAGAGCAAGCACGCACAGCTGCATCCATTAGCGATGGTGCCGTTGTCGCCTCGGCAATCATTAAAGCCATGGCTGCCACCTTTGAGGATGGCAAAGCAACCTCAAAAAGTATCCCGACTGCTCTTGAGAAGATCCGTTCGCTCGCAGCCGCAATACGTAAATAAATACACCCTGTTCCCTGCATTGGTTCTGCAGAACTAATGCAGCACCTAGTACCCCCCTACCTGCACGGTCGGGAGGGTACTAGCACAACTCTCACTTATCCCTCACGACAGCAATCACCATCGCTGCATCGTACTAGAAGAGCTATAATTATATTATGATTTTAGCCAACGGCCGAGGGCACATAGCCCTGCAAGGGCCGCAACAATAGCACCGCCCCACAACACAGCGTGCCCAACACATTTACAACGGCTCTTAGGCCTGTAAGAGCGCAGCTCCTTCCCAAGGGCCTGGGTTGCATCCTCAACTTGGTGCAAGCACTTTAGGGCTTCTGCTTTAAGGGCTTTTACATTTACAGTATCATTCATCGGTCATTCTCCTTGTAACCTCCAAGAAGGATCACACTGAAAATAAACTGAACTCAAGGACAGGATACTCACTTCTATGTGAAATATCGTGCAGCGCACTCAAACATCACTGCACTTCAGAGGCTACGTCCTCTTCACACCTTGTATCACTTACATGCACATCATAGGTTTAACATAGTAGCATTGCATTAGCACTGAGTTGGCCTTCAACTTCTTTACGCTGTCACTTCAAGGACATTCTAACATGGCGGCTCCATCACATTCCCACATCACCCTAACTATTGAAGGAATGAGCTGTGCGGCGTGTTCAACACGCTTAGAAGCGTCCTTGCAGAAGCTTCCGGGCGTGCAAGAAGCCCATGTAAACCTCACCACAGAGAAAGCTACCATAACAGGTACTGCCTCCATCAATGAACTCATAAGCGCTATTGAGGCCACAGGATTTACAGCCTCACTGACAGAAGCCAAAACCTCCTTCCAGGCCGAAACAGAACGTAAAGAACGCCATAGAAAAGCACGTCGCATCCTTCAACGTGATCTTATTATATCAGCCTCATTATGGGGGGTGATTATGCTGCTGCCTATGGGGCTGAAGATGGCTCATGCCTTACCAGCTTACCTCAGCCCTTACCTGCAATGGGGGCTCGCAACTGTGGCGCTACTCGGGCCGGGGCGACGTTTTTATCAAACAGGCATCCCTGCCCTCATAAAACGTAGCCCGAATATGCAGTCGCTTGTCGCCATTGGCACCTTAGCGGCCTATTTTTATTCCAGCCTAGTCACTTTCTTCCCAGCTATATTACCAGAAGCCACACGTCATCTCTATTTTGAAGCAGCAATTGGGATCATCACCCTTGTACTTCTGGGGCGTGTTCTAGAAGTACACGCCAAAGGGAAAACATCTGCTGCATTAGAAGCGCTCACAAAGCTTCAACCCCAAGAAGCTCATGTGCAGCGAGATGGCATGCTCATAGACCTCCCCATTGAGCAAATCCAACCGGGAGATATCCTCACAATCCGCCCAGGAGAGCGCATTCCATTAGATGGCTGTATCCTTAGCGGGGAAAGCCATATTGATGAATCAATGATCACAGGTGAGCCACTTTCCGTTTTCCGAACAGTGGGCGAAACAATTATTGGGGGGACCATTAACCAAGAAGGCGCTTTAAGCTGCAAAGCGACTGCTATTGGTGCCGATACGATGTTAGCCCGTATCATCACTATGGTAGAGCAAGCGCAAAACGGTAAATTACCTATTCAGTCCTTGGTTGATAAAGTTACCCTTTGGTTTGTCCCTGCAATTATCGCACTTGCCGCCATCACCTTCTTATTCTGGCTGTTGCTTGGGCCTGCTCCTTCATTCAGCTATGCTTTGGTAAATGCCATTGCTGTCCTCATCGCAGCCTGCCCATGTGCGATGGGGCTCGCCACACCAACAGCTATCATGGTGGGTACAGGTAAAGGCGCTGAACTCGGAATACTTCTCCGCAAAGGGGAGGCCCTACAAACTCTAGAAGCTACTCGCATTGTCGCTTTCGACAAGACAGGTACACTGACAGAAGGCCGCCCCCACCTCACAGACTTTCACATCTTCACACCGCAAAATAGAAGCGCTTTACTAGCACTCATCGCTTCGGTTGAACGACATTCTGAACACCCCCTTGCCCATGCCATTATCCAAAAAGCAGAGGCACAGAAACTCCCATCATGTTCCATCTCCCATTTCCGCGCTATTACGGGAATGGGCGTAGAGGCTTACGATGAAGAGGGGGCATCCATTCATATCGGCAATGCTGCCTTTATGCAGACATTATCACTCACAAACACCGTAGCCACAGCTCTTGCCAACACATTAAGCACGCAAGGGCGTACCCCTATTTATGTCGCTTACAAAGGCGAGATTGCTGCTCTTTTGGCCATATCTGACCCCTTGCGGCCTTCAGCCAAGCAAACCGTTTCTGCACTAAAATCTCGTGGCATTCGTACAGCACTCATCACTGGAGATGTCACACCGACAGCTCGCTATATCGCTGAGCAAGCTGGCGTGGAGGATGTTATTGCCGAACTCTTACCCCATGAGAAAAGTGAGGCTGTACAGAAATTACAACAACGCCATGGCTCCCTTACTTTTGTGGGCGATGGCATTAATGATGCCCCCGCCTTGGCTCAAGCCGACACGGGTATTGCTATCTGCCATGGGACTGACATTGCTATAGAAGCAGCCGATATCGTACTCACTTCAGAGACACTTATGAGCATCCCTCATGCGATCTCCCTTTCTAGATCAACGCTCTCTATCATCCGGCAGAATCTCTTTTGGGCCTTTGCCTATAATATCATCCTCATTCCTCTTGCCGCAGGTATCCTCTACCCTGCGACACATCTATTACTTTCTCCTCTTTGGGCAGCTGGCGCTATGGCTCTCTCCAGCGTATTTGTATTAAGCAACACGCTAAGATTACGCCATTTTTCTCCTTAATCTTGGGCATGCCTGCTCCGCCTCTTTCTCGGTGGCGGGGCTTTCCCCAAAAGAAAAGAAGGGGAAGAATGCAGAGAAAGCTGGCATCTTAGCGCAACTCTAGATAAACTTCCCCCTCAACAATTATGGGCTTATGTCATGTGACCACACCTCGCAGGCTATATATTTGCTAGCTAAAGAGGTTATTTCTGGGTTGCATAATGGTACAAGCTGCGACAATAAGACCAACACCGACACACACCCTGGAGAGTAAACAGAGACCATGAGCTGGCTGACCAAACATGTCCGTCCCAAATTGCGGAGCCTGCTGCAGCGGGATGTGCCAGACAATCTCTGGACCAATTGTGAATCCTGCTCCCAAATGCTGCTCAATAAGGACCTAGAACGCAAAAAGAAGGTATGCCCACATTGTGGACATCATATGCGTGCTACAGCCCGTGAGCGTATGGAATGGACGTTCGACAATGGCCAGTTCACCACCATTGAGCTGCCGGCTACTGCTACAGACCCTCTGCATTTTCGTGACTCTAAGCGTTATACAGATCGTCTAAAAACAGCTAAGGCAAAGTCTTCACTAGAAGATTCACTCCTTGTCGCTCATGGTAAAATTGAGGGACGAGATGCGGTTGTTGCTGTTATGGCGTTTGAGTTCATGGCAGGGACTATGGGAAGCGCACTAGGTGAAGCTTTCCTTGCTGCGGCGCGCTTAGCTGTTCTCCAAAAAGCACCGCTCATCATCTTTACCGCATCTGGTGGGGCACGTATGCAAGAAGGCGTTGTGAGCCTTATGCAGATGCCGCGCACGACTATCGGTGTCGAAATGCTCCGCGAGGCTGGGCTGCCTTACATTGTAGTTCTCACAAACCCAACAACGGGTGGTGTTTCAGCCTCCTTTGCAATGCTGGGTGATGTCCATATCGCCGAGCCAAATGCTCTCATCGCTTTCGCTGGTCCACGTGTGATCCGTGATACAGTGCGTGAAGAACTTCCCGAAGGTTTCCAGCGGTCTGAATACCTGCGTGAACACGGCATGGTTGATATCATCGCTAAACGTGAAGAACTCCCCGCCCTTCTGGGCCGTCTCATAGGCCTCCTCGGCTCTAAAGAAGCCACAAGCGAGGCAAACGCTTAAGCTCTCTAAAAAACGAAACGGCCATGTCAGGCCTCGTCGCGCTCTACAGCTAGATGAGCTTTCATGGCCTTTCGCGTTATTTGAACATCCCTCTCTGTAAAAGCGGATAAGCAATTATGGCAACAAGCCAGCAGACCATGTCTCCCCCTTCTGAGTTTAACGGGCGGACAGGCGAGGTGGTTCGCCGCCTACAAGAGCTTCATCCCACACTCATTGACTTATCCTTAGAGAGGCTCGAGGCCCTTCTAAAGCGGCTCGGCCACCCAGAGCGACAACTCCCCCCCACAATTCATATCGCTGGTACAAACGGTAAAGGCAGCACTTGCGCTAATTTACGTGCCATTGCTGAGGCTGCGGGCTTACGTACACATGTGATGACCAGCCCACATTTACTCAGCGTAACAGAACGCTTCCGTCTTGCTGGACAGCTTGTTTCTGAAGATGAGCTTATTCAAACACTTGAAGAAATTGAGCGCGTTAATGACGGTGCCGCTATCACAGTTTTTGAGGTTCTTACCGCAGCTGGGTTCCTACTTTTTTCACGTCATCCGGCAGATCTTCTTATCTTGGAAGTTGGCCTTGGTGGACGGTTCGACGCTACAAATGTTATCCCCACCGCCCGGGCCTGCATCCTAACCTCTATCAGCATGGATCATCAGGCCTTTTTAGGAGATAACCTCGCTAAAATCGCTTACGAAAAGGCAGGTATTATCAAACAAGATGTCCCTGTTTTTGTGGCCCCCCAGCAATCTGAAGCCCTAGAGGCAATCACCACCGTTGCAGTTGAAAAACGGGCGCCTCTCTTTCTCCTTGGGCGAAACATGACAATTAACGCTGCTCAAGAAACGGGGCTGATATATCATGATGATATGGGAACCCTGGCGCTCCCTCCAACCGCTTTAGCGGGCACCCATCAAGCACAAAACTCCGCTCTTGCGATTGCGGCGCTTCGCCATAGCTCCCTCCCTATAGCTGAAAATGCCTATAACGCTATTGCCCGCACAGAATGGCCAGCCCGTCTACAACCACTACACGGGTCTCTTGCGGCGATGCTGCCTCCATCTTGGGAGCTCATTCTTGACGGTGGGCATAACCCAGGCGCTGGCGAGGCTTTGGCGAACACCATTCGATCTTGGGATGAACGCCCCTTACATCTCATTATTGGGCTAAAAGATAGTAAGGATGTTAGCGGTTTCCTTCGCCCTCTGGTCGCACAAGCCGCCTCCATCCAAGCTGTTGCAGAACAGCAGCAGCATCTTGCTATGCCGGTTGAAACTATCCTTAAAGCCGCCAAAGATGTTGGAGGGCATGCCATTGCAGGGCCTACGATTATAGAGGCATTAAACCGCCTTGCCTCTACAGCATCTGAACAGGCCCCTCCCGCTAGGGTGTTAATATGTGGTAGTCTCTACCTCGCAGGCTGCGCCTTAGCTCAAGATGCCACAAAAATAGCCTAACTAGCTTTTGCCAACCCCCTGAATCCCTTTCGGCCATTTCTCCCTCTGCTTCTCAAGACCGTAAAGTAAGACATTATGAGCGACACCACATCAGCATCTCCTACAAAAGATGAGACAAGCGGTCTGCACACCTTATTACAACGTACACCTCCAGCTAATCTCCAAGCTGAACAAGCCCTTTTAGGCGCGATACTCACCAATAACAAAGCTTATGAGCATGTATCGGACTTCCTCCATGCTGCTCATTTTGCTGACAATGTTAATGGGCGCATTTATGAAGCTGTAAGTCGTCGGATTGAGAATGGGCAACTTGCCGACCCCGTTACAATGCGTGCCGAATTTGAACATTCTGGCATTCTAGAAGCAGCAGGGGGCCCAGCCTATCTTGCCCAGCTCCTGAATGCCATGGTGGGTATCGTCAATGCGGGCGATTATGGACGGGTTATTCATGATTGTTGGATCCGCCGGCAACTTATCAATATCGGTAGTGATGTTGTTAATAACGCCTATGGCGCGCGGACGGACCTTACAGGAGCAGACCAAATTGCAGCGTCAGAAGAGGCCCTCTTCACCCTTGCAACCGACAAAGGCCAAGAAGGTGGCTTTGTCACTTTTGGCCAAGCCCTCGCCGACTCGCTTAATACAGCGGAGCAAGCCTTCCACCGCACAGGAGATATTGTTGGCCTGACCTCCGGTTTACGGGACTTTGATAAAAAAACAGGGGGCCTTCATCCCTCCGACTTACTTATCCTTGCTGGACGCCCTGCAATGGGTAAAACAGCGCTTGCAACAAAAATCGCCTTCTCAGCAGCTCAAGCTCTACTACGTGAAGCAGAAGAAAACGATACAGCACCACGTGGCAGTGTGGCGATCTTCTCTCTTGAGATGTCCTCCGAACAGCTCGCCACGCGTATTCTCTCCGAGCAGGCTGAAGTTTCTGGTGAACGTATTCGTCGTGGTGATATCGGCCAAAAAGACTTTGATAAATTTGTCCATGTCTCGCGTATGCTACAACGCTTACCACTCCATATTGATGACACACCTGCCATTTCACTCTCTGCGTTGCGAACACGCTGCCGTCGTCTCGCACGGACAAAAGGTTTGAGCCTAGTTGTAGTAGATTACCTCCAGCTTATGCGCCCTGCCGTTGGTACGCGGCCTGATAGCCGCGTGCTGGAAATATCCATGATTACACAGGGCCTAAAAGCAATTGCGAAGGAGCTATCCGTCCCTGTTATTGCGCTCTCTCAGCTCTCTCGTCAGGTGGAATCACGCGATGATAAACGGCCAATGCTCTCTGACCTTCGTGAATCTGGCTCGATTGAGCAGGATGCCGATGCGGTTATGTTTGTCTATCGCGAGGAATATTACCTCCAACAACGTCAACCTAAAGAAAGCTCTTTCTCCAGCCCTGATAAACACCAAATCGCTATTGAAGAATGGCAGCGCAAAATGGCCCTTGTACATAACCGGGCCGAGCTCATCCTAGAGAAACAACGTCATGGGCCTACAGGCACAATCCCACTTTACTTTGAAGGTGAATTCACCCGCTTTGGTGATTTGGATACATTCCACGAATAAAGGAGAGGCGTTACCCTCTCCTTCTCATAAACTGCCTTCTTAAAGAGAGGGCGGTGGAATGAGGGGGGCTGCTGTTGGCTTGCGCCGCCACCACCAGCCACGAGTCAACATTTTCTCAAAACGAATCTTTTGACGAATCCAATTCAATAAGCCTGAGAACGTCACCACGGCAATGCCGACACCGTCCCATAAATCAATTGGCTGCTTGAAGATAAAATAACTCAACAAGACAATCCATAACATCTGGCTATATTGCGGTAGAGCCACACGGTTCGCTGGAGCAATAGAGGCTGCAAGCATAAGTAAAAGCTGCCCCATTGCCGCTAGGAAGCCATACCCAAAGAGCAGCAGCCATACCTCCTCACCATGAGGAATGACAAAATGCCGTGCCATCAACACGCCATTACCTACCAGCAAACCGCATAATGTTGACCCAAAAAGTGATAAGCGCTGTGTCTCTTTCCCTGCAAAACGATAAGCTATCACACTCACGGCGGTAGAAAGAGCCGATACCACAGCACATAGATGCCCAAAATGAAGTGCCTTTGCCCCTGGACGCAGGACAATCATCACTCCAACAAACCCCATAATAACCGAAAGCCACGTCCAACCTGTAACCTGCTCCTTCAATACAAAGACGGAAAATAAGGTCACAAAGAACGGCATCAGGAACATCAGAGAAAGCGCCTCTGGCATAGGCAGAAGCATGAAAGCCTCCACACTAGCGGCTGTCGTCACAAACACCGAAATAGAGCGCACCAGCCATAACCATGGATGGCTTGAAATAACCAATGCGCTGTAAGACTCATGCGGCTGACGCAGCAACGGCACAATAAGAAAGCCAAACACACCGCTGAAGAAAGCCACTTCAAACGGATCTAACCGCCCTGCAAGTTCCTTAGAACAGGCATCGCTGATTGAGAACAAAGCATAACCAATGAAGGCTAAGACAATGCCTGACGTAAGGAGAATTTTCTTCATGAGTCCATCCCAGATGCGTGCGACGCCATAACAACTCGCTAAGTAGGGAAGCATTAACTATCAAAAAAGAGCGAGCTTCAACCAAAGCGGGCATTATTCGCAATATTTTGATATTCATTATAGCGTCATAACGTAAAGGATATGCCTCCCATTACGCTTCTCCGCAAGCCATATTGTGGTGCCCCCACACCTATCCCACTGCCATCACGCAGCAAATATGTATGGTCGAAAAGATTTACGACATCCACCCGCAGCTGCATATCATGCCCACCCAACCAAGGCTGATGTTTAAAGCTTTGCACAACGCCAAGGTTAAATGTCATGTACGATGGAACATGTGCTCCATTTGGGATATTGCCTGTGGAACTCTCTTTATCCTTCCGCAAACCACTACCGTAAACGAGTGTGCCCGAAAATTGCAGGGGATGTTGTGTTTTATAAAAGAAACTATATGACCCCCCTGCTGAAGCTGTCAGCAATTGGTCATGATCCAAATGTACCCAGTGATTGTGAATATAATTGAGATCATCATCATCAAAATTCCATTGCGCTGAAGAAAGACCTTTCCCCATCGCACGGGAGATAGCGATATTCCCATATAAGCTCAAAGGCCCCACGCTATAGTCGCTTGTCAACTCCACTCCACGCACGCGCCCACGCCTATAATTATAGGCTGAGAGAATAACAGGGGCGCCGAACTGCCCTTCATCAATCAGGTTTTTAGCATCCTTCCAATAAGCATCTACACCTATATGCCACCCCGGCAAAAGCTGCTGTATAAAGCCAATATCGTAATAATTATCCCGCTCAGCTTTTACCTTATCATTTTGAAAATTTGCCGGAGCCGCAGAGCTATTGGCAAACAAGCCAAGAGAATTACTCGCAACGCTCTCAAAAGGAGGGGGTGTTAGGTAGCGTGCATACCCCATATGGAAACGCCCCCCTTTCCACGGTCCCCATATCAGAGAAACCCGCGGGCTAAGCTGATGAGCATGGGTATATTCTTCCACTCCATCAAACCGTGCCCCCGCATTTAGAGTAAGGCGGCGTGTAAGACGCCACTCATCCTGTAAATAAGCCCCATACAACACCCCTGTTTTACCAGAACTATCATGCACCGTTTTCGTCTGTGGAAGAATATTCCCGGTATCGTCTAGTGGATACACTATGGAATCACTCTTACTTACCGTCCTCTCAGCATAAGCTTGAAAACCTCCACGCAGCGTATGGGCAGAACCAAGCCTCCATGTCGTATCATTCTGCACACCACTGGAGAAAACAGAGCGAGCCGCCTGCTGAGCAATCCCATTATAGATGAGATCTCCCACAAGATCAGGCGAGTAGCGCATGGAACTATAGCGTAAAATGGCTGATGTCTGCATGCTAAAGGCCTCATGGTCTTCCTGCCATGAAAGAATGGCGAAATCCGTTATCTCTTGCTGATGTTCATCAAGGTGACTGCTATCCACCCCATTGCTAAGCTGGTTCCATTGCGTGCCTGTTTTAAATAAAGGTGTCGCAAATTGATGCTGCTGACCGGGATTATTCGGAAGCTGGTACCACGCATTAGATAAACCCGCTGTTAGACTAAAGCGTGTTTCTGGCCGCAAAGTGTACCGTAAATGACCAAGCAAATGATACTGCGTAGAGAGGTCATGTAGAGCATTATATTGCCCTGTTGTATTCTCTATACCTACCCGATTATGCACAGCATCTGCAGTTATAAAACCATCCCACTGCCCCACATGGCCGCCATATTGCAGCGCAGCTTGCCCATAATCCCGCGAGCCACCATAGACCGATAGACTTCCTCCCTCATCTGAGAGGCCATTCTTGGTTTGGATATCAATCACACCTGCTTGTTTAAAACCATATTGAGCAGGCAAAACACCAGTTGTCAGACTCATAGCATGGGCAAAACGTGTCATTAACGCCTGACCAAATACCGTCACCCCTTCAGGTAACGCCACACCATCTAAGCGAAATTGCACATTATTATGGTCACCACGTATATGGATCTGCCCATAGCTATCCTGCGTCACGCCCGGCGCTTGAAGAAGGACTGATGTGAGCGGAGCATTATCCGCTCCAGGAATAGCCTCAATCACTTTGCGAGAGAAGTTCGTCTGAGTTGCTCCCACTGCTGGCTGCAGTGCTGCACGTGCATTATCTAGCCGCCGCGCAGTAACATGCAGCCGCTCTATTTTATCGTCCTGATGGTGAACGTCATTTTCTTGCGATGACGCAGCACTTGCACTCCCACACAGCATAGCCCCGCAGAGCAAGAGCCTACTCATTCCTCCAATATGCTGTTGGAAATTTAATACTTTTTCTGGCCATACCACGATAATGCCCCTCCCCACTGCTCTCATTACGAAACAATGTTATGTTATAATATAACATTTAAGGGAAGAGGGCTTTTGAAATTTCTTCCTTACCCCTCGCCTGAGAGAGGCGGGCTAAGGCCCTTCTCCCCCTCTCAGAAACGAGCAAACATCACACCATTTTCAACCCAATAATGAACAATAGACTCCCCAAAATCCAACGCTGCCAACGCTCAGGACAACGGCCTACACACTGCGTCCCCAGCCAAATACCAGGCAATGATCCACTAAGAAGAAGGAGAAGTGTCGGCACAACGACATCACCTTCAACCCAATGCCCTGCCCCTGCAATGAGAGTAAGAGGAATGGCATGAGCAATATCAATCGCTACCAGCTCCCGCAGTGGTAGGGTCGGGTACAGCATCACCAAAACGGCCATGCCAATCGCTCCTGCCCCAACAGATGAGAGACTCACCATACACCCCAAAACAAAGCCTAATATCACAGTAAAAATACGAGAGCGCAGCGGCCCATTTACATGATGCTTGAGGACCCATTTCTGCAATACAGGACGAAATAAAATAGCCGGTGCAGTAATCAACAAACAAACACCTAAGGATATGCGGATGATATACGCCATCTCTTGGGGAGAGCCGATATGGCGTAACCATAATAAAGCAACCGCCACACCGGGCAGGCTACCGCCCATCATCCACAACACAATAGACCATCGCACAGGGCCACAACGACGGTGCAAAACTGTCCCAAAAAGCTTTGTAATAGCAGCGTAGATTAAATCTGTTCCAACAGCGGCCTTGGGGTGAACACCGCATAGCAGAATGAGCAGAGGGGTCATTAAAGACCCGCCCCCTACACCTGTCATCCCGACAAGGAAACCAACTAAAGCGCCGGAGAGGATATAGGCGATATCATTCATCATCTTATACCTTTACTACCCCGCCCACAGCACGCACGCCCCCTCTCCCTGCCTTATCTTCTGCGGTTTATGCGCCTAGAAGAAAGACAGAGAAAGCTATGCGACTTTAGAAAATGCAGGGGGGAAGCCCTCTAATATGCTTTAAAGGACTGCTTTACGAACAGCTTGCGTCAATTGCTGTACTGAATGCTGCACATCCCCATCACCAGGGATGACAAAAGTGGGAGCTTCGGGAGCCTCATAAGCCGAGGACACACCCGTAAATTCTGCCACACGTCCATCCACCGCCTGAGCATACAAGCCTTTTGGATCCCGCTTTTGACAAAGCTCTGGCGCTGTATTGATAAAGACCTCGTGCCAATCAGCCCCAATAATCTCCCGTGCCATGGCACGATCTTTGATAAGGGGCGACACTAATGCGACAAGAACTACCTGCCCGCTCTCAGCAAGAATACGCGCTACATGTGCCACACGGCGGATATTCTCGCGGCGGTCTTCTGGGCTAAAGCCAAGGTCGCTACACAACCCTGCCCGTATAGTATCACCGTCCAACACAGTCACTGCCACGCCATCGCGGCTTAGCTCTTCCTCCGCATAACGTGCGATTGTGCTCTTACCTGCACCGGGGAGGCCAGTCATCCAAAACACGGCCTGCCCATGACCACGCAGAGCAGAACGTGCCGCATGGCTAACAGAGCTTGCTGTTGGATGGATGGCATTTTCACCCTCGCCAAGCTCACCAATGCCGATAATCGGAGCCCCACCAACAATTCTTTGATGCATATCGACCAACACCCCACGGCCATCTGGTGTCCCAGGGGCGAACGGATCGAACAACATAGAACGTGCTACAGTGAGTGTAATCTCAGCAAAGCCATCCGGTGGAACTTCATCACCCGGGTTGAGGCTAAGATCATCTAGATTCACCACCGCATTAATCGCTGCAACGGTAACATCATATTCTGCCGTGGCAAGACGTAGACGGAAACTTTCCCCTACTCGCAGCGGCTCACCCCGCAGCCAGAAAAGCCGTGTTTTTAAACGCGCACTCCGCAGAGGTGCTGCCGTCTTATCCCCAGCAGGGAAGAGAAGGTCCCCACGGTCTGGCACAAGATCTGGCTCTAGCCGTAGAGCGATGGATTCACCAGCCCCAGCCACAGCACTATGTGGAGCGTGCCAGCGGCATACTTCGGCCACGGTTGCCTCTTGCCCCTGCCCACCAATAACAAGCTTATCCCCTTCACGCACTGTGCCGCGCTCAATACGACCAGCGACATAGCGGACACCATCAAAACGATAAACATCCTGCACTGGCATACGGAACGGCAAAGCATGGCGCGATGCGGGTAAAGGAATGAGAGCTAAGGCCTCAAGCAGGCTTGGCCCTTTATACCATGGTGCCTTTTCAGAACGGGTAGCGATATTATCGCCATCACGCGCAGAGGCAGGGATCACCTCGTTAACATTAATCTCAAGCTGCGAAAGAAGCTGGCGGATATCATGCTCTACTTTTTGGAGAACATCTTCCGCAAACCCTACGCTATCAGCCTTGTTCAGCAAGACGATAACATGGTTAATCCCAATCAAACGCAGCAACATCGCATGGCGACGTGTTTGCTCTCTCACACCCTCAGCGGCATCCACCACCAATACAGCCGCTTCAGCATCAGCTGCACCGGTAATCATATTCCGTAAGAATTGCCGATGGCCAGGAGCATCCACAATGACAAAATCCCGCCCATTAAGCTGGAAAGGGATACGTGTGGAATCGACCGTCACACCTTGGTCACGCTCAATTTGCAAAGAATCAAGCAAAAAGCTCCATTCCACAGCTAGGCCACGTTTGCGGCTACTTTCAACAATCTGCACCAAACGGCCATCTGGTAGGCTGTCTGTATCATACAGCAAACGACCGATAAGGGTAGATTTCCCGTGGTCCACATGGCCAACAATCACAATCGGCGTGCTTACCCCGTGACGTACAGGATTTTGTAAGGAGGATGTCTGCTCAGAAGAAATTTGTATCATGAATCCTATCTCCTCACAAATAACCAGCAACACGCAGACGCTCAAAAGCATCTTCGGATTCATGGTCCATCGCACGACCTGCACGCTCTGACGTGCGGCTTGTTTCCAGCTCGGCAATCACTTCAGCCACAGTGGAGGCATTACTTTCAATCGGGCTGGTAATATCTTGGTCACCCAAGGAGCGATAACGCTTACCTTCTTTTGAGAAGTAGAGATCTACCAACGGGATGTTTTCCCGTTCGATATATCGCCAGATATCAAGCTCTCGCCATGCAAGAAGCGGATGAACACGCACATGCATGCCTTCTTCGTAAGGTGTTGCGTATTGGTCCCAGAATTCAGGCGGCTGATTACGTACATCCCACTGATGGCTCGCCCCACGCGGGCTGAAGACGCGCTCTTTTGCACGTGTGGCTTGTTCATCTCGGCGGATGCCCGCCACAACCCCACGGAATTTATGCTGGTCAATCAATGACGCAAGCCCGGCCGTTTTACGCGCCGCAGAACGTGCAGCAGGCGGCAAAGAAGGGTCCATCTCCTCAACAGGAGGGCAATCACCCAATACAAGGTCTAAATTCCATTTTTTAGTGTATTCATCCCGGAATTGGTACATTTCGGGGAATTTTTTGCCTGTATCGACATGCATGACAGGGAAAGGCACATGGCCCATAAATGCCTTCCGCGCGAGCCACACCATGACATTGCTGTCTTTCCCCAATGACCACAACAGCGCCATTGGTTTTAGCTTTCTATAAGCTTCACGCAGAATAAAGATACTTTGGGCTTCGAGTTGATCTAAGCCATCCATTATCTTGGCATGTTCCAGAGCCATATTGCTCCCTTTCGCTATCAATACATCCATCCCCTAAAGGTCGGGGGGTAGTTGGCTAATATGTTCGTGGTGTCATCTAAAATCTGGCAGTGACTTCTCACTGCGGAGCGGTCGGAACGGGACGGTGAATCCCACATTCCGTCTTAGCTTTGCCTGCCCAGCGCCCAGCACGGCTATCCTCCCCCTCACCCACAGGGCGAGTGCAAGGTTCACAGCCGATAGAACGGTAACCTTGTGCAACAAGAGGATGTGCTGGCAGGGATTTGTCCTTCATAAACGCAGCAATCTGCGCCTCACTCCACCCTGCGAGTGGGTTAAACTTTACGCTGCCATCTGCTTGGGGTTCCATTAAAGGTAAGCCTGCACGTGTAGCGGCTTGCATCCTTTTACGGCCTGTCACCCAAATATCGAAATCAGGCAGAACAACCTCTAATGGCTCAACTTTTCTCAAAGCACAGCACGCATCAGGGTCAAATGCCACCAGTTGGCCTTCTGGGTCACGATAGGCTACAGCGGCAGCTTTTGGGGCGATGGTGCGTACATCCTTCAACCCAAGGCGCTCAGTTAACGCATCCCTATAAGCCAATGTTTCGGGGAAATGACGGCCTGTATCAATAAAGAAGACCGGTACAGAAGCATCTTGTGCGGCAATTTGCGCCAACAGAACGGCAGACTCCGCCCCAAAGGATGAAATAACCGCAACACGACCGTGAAATTGACGCAGCACATCTGCAATCGCTCGGCCCGTTTCTTCCTCCGAAGCGCCTATACCCTCTCTATGTGGGAGGTTTGTCAATTCTTCCGCCGATAGAGCCATGAAATGCCCTTCCCCTATAATATGATAGAGAAAGGTTAATTACATATTTCACTAATTTCAATGTTATTTTATAAAGAAATACGATTCATTGATGGTTTTTTATAAAACCACTCTATTTGATGAGAAAAATATCATCTCCGGAAAACCCCTAGCTCCTTACTCTGCTAACGTGAGCTGACGCCCTTCTACAAAACCATAGCGTAAATAATGCTGAAGAGTGCCGAACCCATAGGTTCTAACGTCAGGGTGGCATGCTAGATACGCTTCAGCATCCCACATACATATCCGCACCCCTGGCCCTTCAAGGAAAACACGGTCCATCGTGCCAAATACCGGCATGATACGAATCTCATTGTTGTATAAAGACGCATACTCCTCCCGAGAGACCAATAATCCAGCAGCCGCATGGGCACTCTCGGCATTCGGTGTATTGAGATATTCTCGCAAAGCATCTTCATCATCAGGATCTACCAGCCCTTGAACCTTTATTTTTAAAAGCTGGCGCCACTGCTCATATGAGCGATAATGATCATGCACATATGTAAAAAGAGTATTAACAATCTCATCCTGGACATGAGAACGCGGCTCATGCTGCCCGTCATCACAACCGGCAATTGTCTTGGCGGCAACAAACCCTTTATGAAAAGAGCGTACCGGCGCATACCACCCAGCCCGCTCTGGCACATTAAACAACGATGTCGCTATACGGAAGGCGCATTGCTGGCCTTTAAGAGCATCAAAAGCCGCATGTATGGCACCTTTCTCATATGAAAGCCCATAAGGGGTAAACACAGCCAACAACTCATCGCAATCAACCGGCAGAGCAAAATCATACTCATACACGCTATCCCACCAGCGAATAATATTCGCTATATGTCCGCCTTTCCGCTGAAAATCATGCAAAGCTGTGAGGTCCCAACGCAATGAAACACCTCGCCTTTCTGCATCATTCAGCAAGGCAATCGTACGTTCATCTGTTGAGCCATTATCGAGGATCGTAAGGTTGTCATAACCAAAGAGGTCTGAATAATGCGCAAGCCACTTGGCAAGACGGTCGCCTTCGTCCTTTTGCATCATGACCACTTTTACGACTGCCATAATACGGCCTCTCCCCCTTTAATGCGCTGCCACATTGATACTGTATCATTTACGATAACAACATAGACTATTGCACCAGCACAATTTTAGGAACGCTCGCAAAGGCTGAGATTAAAAACGTAATGTCACCGTTGAAAGCATATAGGTGCCATTCTGCCCACCAGCACGCCGCATTTTACGGGTTAGAAAAATTGCCCCGCCATCAATTTGCCAGTTAATATGCTGCTGTAATTGAAGTTGCAATTGCGCTTGTGGCTGCAAACCAACACGACGCCCCGCAGCACGCATATTACGACCAGATAAAAACGCAAAACGTGATGACGAATTATAAATCGCATCATTAATGCTCTGCCGCCATAAATAGGGTACGCGCACACGAAGACTCATAAAAGGCAGTGGCACAACACTCATAAGCGGCCCAACACTCACAAGATTCGAGCGCGTGATCGTGCGCGTGAGGTCGAATGTGCCATTCCGCGGGGAGAAAGGCGCACCAAAACCACCAATAGTTCCATCTTTCCGGCGGCTATCACCCCCGCTATAGGCATCAAACTGCACACCTACGAATGGGTGAATAGATGATGATGAATGTCTCCACCCGACCGTTGCACGCCCTGCCCATGCGCTAATTGGTCGTGTGGCGTTATTTTGAGCCGCATAAAACCGGCCGAATTGATAATCACCGCTAAAATCATACTCAAAATCCTGAGCAGACCCATACCAGCGAAACCCTAAATTTTGGCGCGTTTGCGTCCCCGAACTGCTCCCCTCTACTTTTGTTACAGCAGCTGACCGCCCCCCGTAATGAAAACCAGACCAAAATGTATCTAAGAAAGAATGTATCTGCTGTTTACCAAGAGAAAACACTGGCAAGGCGGTGGTAATATCAGCCCCGTAAAGGCGTGTCCCATCATCAAAGCCACCTCCCATTAGGGTATCGCTTGTAACCTGTGTGGCGATGAAGTCATATAAATCCACCCGCACGGAATGCCACATGGCATAACCGCGCACACCATTCCACGAAAGAGGGACATTGGGTGTCTCTCGTGCATAAATCAGCCATGAAGGCGCATCCAAGAACTGCTGCCGCCCTACCATGAGGCCCATTTTTGCCCCTGCGACATGGCCTTTTAACTCAGCAAAAAGCTGCTGCACGCCCAAACGTCGACGCCATGTGGTGTTATAGCCGTAATAATTACTACCGGCGGCTTCACCATTATTTAACTGGCCAAACAAGCGCCAATGAGAGCCTAAATGCAAATCTGCTCCCAAAAGGTTCCGTACGGTAAATCTCTCCGAATGGCGTATCCCAACACTCCCCAACATAGGGTTTGTCTCGACCCAATTACGAATACGCGTCTCCCCTGAAAGCGTGAGCCAAATACTTCCAGAACGATTCAGTAAAATTGCCTTTAATGGGTCGAAAATATCATCATGCGTTGCAGGGTCTTTCTTGCTGCTCCAATCCTCAGCCCATGCAGCAACGCCATACACCCCTACAGGGCCAAAACCTGCAAACTCACCATTGCCCCAGTTAAAAGCACCCCATTGCCCTTGATGTCGATGAGAGGAATGATTCTGAGCTTCTGTCACCCGGCGTGGCTGGCCAATCACACCCGCACTCGGCATGACCTCAACTGCAGGCAGCGGCTTTCTGACTTTTTTGACCGCAGCCATTGGGGGCACTTTATCAGCTACTAGACGAGGCTCAGCACAGCCTACAGCACTCCCTGCCAGCATACCGCCACCACCTATAATGGCAGCGTTTAAGCATAATCGAGGCCATATACTCACTTTACGGCGTGCAGACAGCATGCGTCCTACCATCAGATATTACATTATCTTTTGGATGATAGGACGCATTTTCACTTATATGAATAGTATTAATTTAAAATAACTATTTTATTTGTGTATTTATATAATTCACGAACAATTAAATGACACACTCCTTCAAAAAGCGCTCCATTGCCTGCCCACGATGACTAAAGCGATTTTTCTCACTCTCATCCATTTCTGCAAATGTACGGGTTTCCCCTGCTGGCACGAACATAGGGTCATACCCATGGCCATGCTCACCACGCACAGGCCATGTCACCTGCCCGCAGCACTCACCCTTTACAAACCGATAAGCACCATCTGGCCATGCCAAACATAATACCACAACAAATGAAGCAGCCTTATCAACTGAACCACTAGCTTGCATTTCATCCCAAACGCGGTTCATTGCGATAGACATATCACGCTGCGGCCCCGCCCAGCGGGCAGAGTAGACACCCGGCTTGCCACCCAAAGCAGCAACACAAAAGCCAGAATCATCCGCCAAAGCTGGTAGCCCTGTCGCCTTTGCGGCGGCCTCTGCTTTGATGAGGGCATTGCCTTCAAAATCGGTCGCTGTTTCTTCCGGCTCAGGCAAGTTTAGCTCCGCCGCAGAACGGACTTTAATGCCTGTCTCCGCTAAAAGCAGAGAAAACTCATGCAACTTGCCCGCATTATGGCTTGCCAGCACAATCTCACTGCCACGCTCTAGCTGGCGATCACATACCTGCCCGGTCATATCTTTATACGTCCCTAAACTACGCCGTTTCAGCGCCTATATCGCACTCACAAAACTATACGGGGAGATCAGCTCTCCCCGTATAGTTTAAAACACTCAGCCTTCTTTACGCAGAGCATTCTTCTGAGCTTCAAACAGCTCTTGTGTGCCCTTCTGAGCTAAGCCGAATAATGCTTGGAATTCTTCAGGACGGAAGGGGCGTTCTTCTGCTGTCCCCTGAATTTCGACAATGCCACCATCCGCAGTGAGAACGAAGTTCGTATCAGCCTGTGCTGTGCTATCCTCATCATAGTCCAAATCCAGCACAGGGCCGGCCTTTGTTAGCCCACAAGAGACCGCAGCAACTTGGCCTGTCAACGCAGAGGATTTCCCCATCCCTTCCAAAGCCAATGCCAAAGCAACCCACGCACCAGTGATAGATGCACAACGTGTCCCACCATCAGCATTCAGCACGTCGCAATCGAGTGTCACCATACATTCGCCAAGTGCTTTAAGATCCACACAAGCGCGTAAAGAACGGCCAATCAAACGTTGAATTTCTTGCGTACGGCCCGATTGTTTACCACGTGCCGCTTCACGAGACCCACGTGTATGCGTCGCACGGGGAAGCATCCCATATTCCGCTGTCACCCAACCTTGCCCCTGCCCACGTAGGAAAGGAGGCACCCGTGTCTCAACAGATGCCGTGCAGAGTACTTCAGTCCCCCCCATACGAATCAACGCAGACCCTTCCGCATGAGTTGAAAAACCTGTCTGAATGGACACAGAGCGAAGAGCATCAACAGCGCGACCTGAAGGGCGTTCGGACATAAGAAAAATCCTTAAATCTTTTTAAACAACGATGGCCTAAACTAAAGCGCATTATATCACTTTACGGTGCCAGACCTCATAAGAACCTTGGGAAATGGCCACAAAACCGTCTTTCCCCATGGGGTGAGTGGAGGAACCTATCATAGTGCCTCACCACGGAATAGGCACACTCTACTTCTTCACCTTCCTTTAAAGGCCATGTTATAGAAATATATATGACGCGCTCACCTATGCTGCCACGCAGCCCCTCCTCTTCTACGTATCAGCTATTTTGTCGCCAATGGCGCCGCTTCTTAGGAAGTATATTTGGCTTAATGACGCTCGCTTTTGGGGCGGTGATTTTAGCGGGTTGGGGGCTATATGCGCATCTCAACTCAGACCTACCAAGCGTGGAAAGCCTTAAGCATTACCACCCCCCTGTTGTGAGCCGCCTATACACAGCTAATGACCAACTCATGGCCGAGCTCTCTCATGAGAGACGCATTTATGTGCCTATCCGGTCTATTCCAGAGCGTGTCAAAAATGCCTTCCTCGCTGCTGAGGACCAAAAATTCTACTCCCATGGTGGGGTCGACCCTCTAGCCATGCTGCGCGCAGGGGTGACTGATGTCATCAGTATTCTGCGTCATAAAGGTAAGCGCCCTCTTGGGGCCTCCACCATTACTCAACAAGTCGCAAAAGTGATGCTGTTAAATAACAATAGCGTCACGATTGATCGTAAATTACGCGAAGCCCTCCTCGCATTACGCATTGAACAGACCCTCTCCAAGGACCGTATTTTAGAGATTTACCTAAATGGTATTTACCTTGGTAACGGGGCTTATGGTGTTGAGGCTGCAGCACGCACATATTTTAACAAAACACTCGACCAATTAAGCAATGCTGAAGCGGCCATGATCGCCAGCATGCCTAAATCACCTACAAATTATAATCCATTCCAACATCCTCAGACAGCATTACGCCGCCGCAACTGGGTACTCGAGCGTATGAGCGAAACGCACGCCATTACGCCAGAAGACGCCCAAAAAGCGCAACAAGACCCTTTGATTCCGCAAGGCCAAGTCCGCTTCGGCCCTCTGCCTGATTCTGAATGGTTTGCCGTTGAAGTCCGCCGCCAACTCACTTCCCTCTATAGCGAGGATGAAACCACAGAGGGCGGGTTAGATGTTCACACCAGCCTTGATGCCCATCTTCAGCAGGTCAGCACACATCTCCTGCGTGAAGGACTCTTGGCCTATGCACGCTCTCATGAAAACTGGCGCGGACCTGTTACCCATTTCGACACGACAGAGAACTGGGCAGAAAGCCTCTCTAAACAGAAATCCCCCGCCGGGATGCTGCATTCTTGGCAGCTCGGCGTTGTGCTCAGCACAAAATCTGCCATTCGTGTTGGCTGGCTCTCTGCTCATGGTCCACGCACAGGAAATCTAAAAGACCAAGATGTTAGCTGGAGCAACGACACCCAGCCTTTAACTGCTGGCGATGTCGTAATGATTGAGCCGCAAGCCAATAATAGCGTTGCTCTAGAGCAGGTTCCCCTCGTAGAAGGCGCAACTGTCACCTTAGATGCCCATACAGGGCGTGTTCTTGCCCTCGTTGGTGGCTGGTCCTTCCAACAAAGCCAGTTTAATCGGGCAACGCAGGCTCTGCGCCAACCAGGCTCCTCCTTCAAGCCGCTCGTCTATCTTGCCGCTATGGAACGCGACATCTCACCATCTGAAACCTTTGACGATTCCCCCATCTCCTTTGGGGAGTGGCACCCGCAGAATTATGAGCATGATAACTGGGGCCCCACCACCCTGCATGATGCCTTGCGTGAAAGCCGCAACCTTGTGACCATCCGTGTAGCTGCACATTTAGGTATGGGCGCTGTGAGTGATATTGCCGTACGCTCCGGCATGGTTGATTCTATGCCGCCTTACCTTCCCGCAGCTCTTGGGGCGATTGAAACAACCGTTATGCGCGAGGCCAGCGCCTATGCAGCCATCGCTAATGGTGGACACCTCATCACACCCAGCTTGATTGATTATATTCAAGACCCGGATGGCACCATTATTTGGCGCAACCATGCCAATAACCGTTCTGTCACGTTTCAAAACGACCTTCCCGTCATTACAGATCGCCGGCCTATTCTCACATCACCTGAAAGCGCCTTCCAAATGGCTACTATGATGCGTGATGTAATCGCGAATGGGACAGGTATTCGCGCAGGTTACGGTATCAAGCGACCTATCGCAGGGAAAACTGGTACCAGCCAAGATTACCGCGATGCGTGGTTTGCTGGTTTCTCACCCGACCTCGTTACTGTTGTATGGGTTGGGTACGATACGCCACGCAGCCTTGGTAAGAATGAAACAGGCGGGCACACAGCCGGACCGATCTGGAACGGTATTATGAAAACCGCCCTTGCTAACAGGCCTAAATTAGACTTCCCCGCCCCTCCTGGCATGATCCTGGCGCAATATAACACAGGGCGCATCCGCGCAATTGATGCCTTTAAGCCAGGGCAGACGCCTGGCGCATCTGTGCCTCTGCGCGGGTTTGACCTTGGCGCACAATCTCTTAGTGCAGCTGATACCGGTGCAGATGTTATCCCCGACACAGAAGCCGACATGTCTGCTGCAAGCCCTGTTACAAGCCAGACAGGCAAAGCCGACACGGCGGCTCCAACCACCAATACGATGCAACCCCCTCTGCCTAATAGTGTTGAAGCGCCTACCCCAACACCCAGCACAAAAAAACCTGAAGATACAGAAAAAGGTGACATTGGCGTTGGAGGACTATACTAAGGGGCCAGAAATTAACTCTATTCCTAAACAGGAGAACGCCTAATGTCGGCTGAGACCGAAGCCCTCTCCGAACAGATCAAGCAGTCGGTGGCACTGCTGAGGAGGCATCTTTGACTGGGATGTCGCCACAACACGCCTTGCAGAGCTAAATCACCGCGCTGAAGACCCAGACCTCTGGAACGATGCTGACGCTGCACAAAAATTAATGCGCGAGCGGACCCTTCTTGCCAACCAGATTGAAGGGGTTGAAAAACTAGAGGCTGACGTTAGCGATACGCTAGAACTCGTTGAACTTGCCGAAATGGAAGGCGATGACGCGGTTGTACAGGAAGCCGTAGCGGCCCTGCGCGACCTCGCTGCCCAAGCGCAACAACGTGAAACAGAGAGCCTTCTTTCTGGTGAGGCCGATAGCAACGATTGTTACCTTGAGGTCAATGCTGGTGCCGGTGGGACAGAAGCCCAAGACTGGGCTCAAATGCTCCTGCGTATGTACACACGTTGGTCCGAACAGCATGGCTATAAAGTCACGCTAATGGAAAACAGTGATGGGGAACAAGCAGGCATTAAATCTGCTACGATCCTTGTCAGCGGACCTAATGCTTACGGTTGGCTAAAAACCGAAGCCGGGGTTCATCGGCTTGTACGTATCTCTCCTTTTGATGCTGCAGCACGCCGTCAGACATCCTTTGCCTCAATCTGGGTATACCCTGTTGTTGATGATTCGATTGAGGTCGAAGTTAATGATTCTGACCTCCGAGTGGACACATTCCGTGCCTCTGGTGCCGGCGGTCAGCACGTCAATAAAACGGATTCGGCAATCCGTATTACACATATCCCCACAGGGATTGTTGTGGCCTGCCAAACAGATAGATCTCAGCACAGAAACCGCGCCACTGCGATGGAAATGCTGAAAGCCCGTCTGTACGAAGCTGAACTGCAAAAACGTGAAGCCGCTGCCTCAGAAGCAGAAGCCGCAAAAACAGACATTGGCTGGGGGCATCAAATCCGCTCTTACGTGCTAGCTCCTTACCAGCTCGTCAAAGATCTTCGTACAAATGTGGAGAAAGGCAACCCTGATGCCGTGCTTGATGGCGACCTTGATGAATTCATGGCCGCATCACTCGCACAACGTGTGAGCGCCACACGGTCACAAGCCAGTGCGGATGCCCAATAAAAACACTGCCACTTACTTATAGGGCATACTTTCACCTTATATGATCAATGTAAGGTGATATTCGACTAAAACCGAAAGAGGCGCCTCCACAGGGCGCCTCTTTTTCTATCTCCTCAACACCCTGAAGTTTCTTTTCATTACCAAAGGGAAAAAAATAGTCCTATTTCTACACAAAAAATGCAGCAGCTCTCTCCTCCATTCTCCCACAATTGAGAATCATTGTTAAGTATTGAGAAACCGCCTCTTTCGTTTCCCTCTTGTAGAGTTATGCACATTATTCGGAGGAGTTATCCACACTGCATGTCTCGAAAGCTTCACAAAGAAGCACTTGACATAAAGGGGCCTATTTTGCCCTTTCTATAAAGAAACTTGTAAGGAGTATCCTTGCAGGTTGAGGACTGGGTAACCGGCCGACGCATGATACATTAGCGATGTGCTATCCACTTAATATTAAGTGACGCACAAGTTTCATGTATCAGCTAGGCTGATTATCGTTTTATAGAGACACCGACCATAACTGGTAATCTTCCGCTCTGTGGAGATCACACTAGAGTTGAACGGCTGGGGAAAGAGGGTAAGAAGGTTCCGAGATGAAAAGCTACGTCACCCAACAACGCAAGCCGACAGACTATATTGTCGCGGTTGTCGTGGCTGTTCTAGCCATGGGCTTGGTGATCTACGCCCTAGCACGGCATGTTGTAGATAAAGCGGAGACATCTCACGCCCCTCTACAAACACGCGTCATTGCTGCTGCGGCATCACCTTCTTCGCCACCGCCACCACCGCCACCACCGACGATGGTGCAACCACCGCCACCTTACATTCCACCGCCGAAGATCAAGATGCCTTCACCGCCGAAACCGCCGATGAAGCACGTCAGCCATCAGAAGCCTCAAAAACCGCAGCCTCCTAAGCCGCAGCAAACACCGCCTGCACCACAGGCACCGTCATCCACCTCTTCTGAGTCGGATCACACGGCAGGGGCTATGCCAATCAATAATGTTCGTCCGGAATACCCACAGGAAGCGCAGGAAGAGAACCGTGAAGGTACTGTGACAGCCTCCTGCGATATCATGGAAGATGGCAAACCAGCTCATTGTAAGATTCTTAGCGTTAAAGGCGGGCATGACTTTGCCGAAAGCGCAATGGACTTCCTTGAGCACTCACCTGTCCGCTATCAGCCTGCTATGGCTGGAGGGCAGCCGGTTGTTGAACACAACCACGTCCTCCATCTGGACTTCACTCTTGGTGATGAATAAGCACCCCGCTTAGCCATCACCGCCTACACCAATAGCTCCCCTATCTAAGGGGAGTGAGACTGTTTTCTATCTGCATTGTGTAACCATCTTGGTTAAAATGCAGACCGCTAATGTGAGGGGCTACCCTTACCTGTGCACCTTTCTTCAAGGTGCTCTTTTTGACGAGGATATGGGATTCATGACCAGACTGTTCCGCCTTCCTGTAACCGCTGTTGCGCCTAATGCGCGCGCTGTCTATGGCACAGCCCTGGCCCTGATTCTGGGTACAGTGACGCTAGCTCCTGCTTCTTTTGCACAGTCAGCCCCTCAGCAAGCTCCTGTAGAAGCAACAACAGCCGCTGTTGCTCCTGCAGGAACAACAGCGAATGCTGAAGGCTCCACACCTGTTACAGCCACACCTGAGAGCGATTCAAAACCCGCTGCCCCAGAAAACCCATACGGCCTGACAGCCCTGTGGAAGAACGGTGACGCTATCGCCCGTGGCGTGCTGCTCATTATGGCCATTATGTCTCTTGGGACATGGATCATCATGGTCAGCAAGTTCATTGAACAAGCTCGTCTGTTTAAAGCCGCTCGTGAAGTGGGACAGTCTTTCTGGGCACAAGACTCCGTCCAAACAGGTGCCAGCACACTGGAAGAAGATTCCCCATTCCGCTACATCGCCGAAACCGGCATCGTTGCAGCTCGCCACCACGAAGGTTCCATGCGGGATTCTATCGATCTGCATTCTTGGACAGCTATGTCCATCCAGCGTGCAATTGAAACCATCAACACACGCCTGCAGGGTGGTCTTGCCTTCCTAGGTACAGTCGGTTCCACCTCTCCGTTTATTGGTCTATTCGGGACTGTTTGGGGTATTTACCACGCTCTGACAGCCATCGGCATTGCTGGTCAGGCATCTATCGATAAAGTGGCTGGCCCTGTTGGTGAATCCCTCATCATGACAGCAATTGGTCTGGCAACGGCTGTGCCTGCTGTTCTAGGCTACAACCTTCTTGTCCGCCGCAATAAAGGCGCTATGGACCGCGTGCGTAACTTCGGTTCCGACCTACACTCTGTCCTAATTGGTGGCTATCGTCACGACGCTGTTTTCGAGAACCAAAATCACAGCGCACCAACAACCACCACCACAAGCGATCGGATCTAAAACCATGGGAATGAACGTCGGAGGAAGTGGCGATGACGGCGAGGTGGTGTCGGCTATCAACACCACGCCACTCGTCGACGTCATGCTGGTGTTGCTGATCATCTTCCTGATCACCATTCCAGTGGCAACACATACCGTAAAGGTAAAGCTGCCAGTGGACCGCAACCAGCCAACAAAAACCAAACCAGGAAACATTGTGCTGGCTGTCACTGCTGATGGACAAACATACTGGAATACAGAAGCCGTTAGCAATCATGCCGAACTGGTGGACCGCCTCGTAAGTGCGGCTCGCCAGCAGCCACAACCTCAGATCCAGATCCGAGGTGATGGTGCGGCACAATACATGCCTGTTGGTCGTATTGTTGCCGCCTGCCAAGAAGCCGGCATCCAGCATGTTGACTTCATTACAGAGCAGCCACACGACTAAGTGTACTGCGCCCCTGCCCTCATCAGTTTATTGCCTTAATTCAAGGTGAGGGCACCTTACCTGTGGATGTGTCCTTTTGCTAAGGTTCAGCCCTAAATGAGGGGACACATACAGTCTTTGGAGATCATCCCATGGCCATGAGCGTTGGAACAGATAGCACCCATGAAGATGAGGGCATTGTCGATATCAACACCACACCGTTGATTGACGTGATGTTGGTGCTGTTGATCATGCTCATCATCACCATTCCCCTGCAGACACATTCTGTGGCGATTGACCTGCCACAAGGCAATCCTCCTCCCTCGACAGACAACACACAGCCTGTCACCATAGCCATCAACTACGACAACACGCTGAGCTGGAACGGAACTCCTATCCCTTCAGAAGCGGAGCTTCAGGCACGTATCACCAACGCTGTAAATAACAGCGGGGGAGAGCAACCAGAAGTTCATATCCACCCTGATCGCCTCTCCAGCTATAAAACCGTGGCCCATGTGATGGCAGACGTGCAACGTCTTGGCGTGACAAAGCTGGGTATTGTCGGCCTAGACCAGTATGTAGAAGGACAATAAGGCATGACTTTGCCCCGTCTTAAACACTCTCGTATGTGGCTCTTCGCTGGCCTTGTTGGCATCTCCAACATGGCCGCAACGCATTTTCTGCCCGATTATCATGCAGACCGCTTTTTTGTTGCATCTGCTTACGCAGAGGAAGCAGAAGACACACTGAGTCAAGATGTGGGCAAATCTCTTCAGCAAGCACAAACAGCCCTAGCCGCTCACCAAATGGCCAAGGCTATGTCCTTTGTGGATGCTGCCAATGCCGTTTCCACAAAAAGCGCATATGATACGTATGTTATTGCGCAAATGCGTGCTGCTGTTGCTAGTCAAATGGGAAATGTGCCCGTTGCCCTAAAAGCATATGATATGCTCATCAACAATGAGCGCACCCAAGATGACGCCAGAAAACAAATGCTCTTAGCCCAGGCGAGCATGGCATATACAGCACGTAACTATGCCGCTTCAGCCCAGGCTGCTGCGCATTATCTAAAGCTCGCTGGCCCCGACCAAAAGATCCAGTCTCTCCTCCTACAAGATTATTACCTACAGCAGGACTGGAAGCACCTCATCTCCGCGGGACGGGAGATCCTTGCTGAGAACCATAAAACACATCAGCAACCGCTCGAAAATCACCTACAAATGCTGGCAACCGCTCATGACAAGCTCCATGAAATGAGCGGCAAAGCGGATATGTATGTCCAGCTCGTGAAATATTACCCGCGCACCCAATATTGGCAGTTGCTCATTCATGATCTGACCACAGATACATCTCTAACACCGCGCATGGTCTTTAACCTACAGCGCCTGCGCTTTGTGACAGGGCTCCTGAATAGCCCAGAAGAACTGCAAGATATGGCAGAGCGTGCCATCCAAATGGGTCTGCCACAGCTGGCGCTTAAACTCCTGGATGAAGGGGCGCACCGCCACCATCTCGGCAGCGGCACGGATGCAAATGCTCAAGCACGCTTCCATACATTTGTCGAAGAACAAGCCGCTCAAGCACGTGAAGGTCTCGCAAATTCTGTAGCGCAAGCCAAAGCCTCTCCTAAGGCAGGCCCTTCCCTTACAGCTGGGTATAATCTTGTGCTCAACGGTCAAGTTGCACAGGGGTTACACCTCATGCAGCAAGGACTTGCTAAAAAACCTGAACATCCTGATATGGCACGTTTAAACCTAGGCATGGCATTGATGGATGCTGGACATCATGCAGAAGCTGTTAGGCTGTTTAGCCGCATGGACGGCAGCGGCACAGCCAATGACCTCGCACAGCTATGGGCCCTGCATTTAGCCTCCAAAGCTGCGGCGCATTAAAAAAATCCGAAATACGCTCATTAATATTAGATATAACACAGCATATCTAAATAAATAGGCCTAGCAGACGCGTTTATTTTTATACTCGTCTACTAGGCCTTTAAAACAAAGAAGAGATTTTACTCTCCTGCCCAACACAAGCCTTCTCCAAAGAACCGCTCCCCTCCCTCAAAAAAGAAAAAATACGGCTGTATATTAAGTTCACATTAAAGTCATTATTTACAAATAGACTTAAAATAATCGTGTTCTTATGAGAAAATGGTGAAAATTTTGTTTTATTTTTATCACCATGGGGACGTATCTAAATGGCTTTTACAACTCTACGTCTGAATGGACGAGAATACCTCTCTAAATATTTTATGCGCTTATCTATCCCAAGCGTCTTATGTGCTTTTTGTCTTATGTGCGCGGCCCTACTCGCTCCTATGACAAAAAGCGCTCATGCAGAGAGTGTCTCCACTTCCACACCTGCAGGGCTTAATGCCGCACAAGCTAAACAGCTCATCAACGTCCTCACTGATGAAGCACAGCGCACGCAGTTTATCACTACTCTTCAAAATTTAACGGCTGCTCAACAAACACAACAACATAAAACCCTGCTTGAGCTTATTAATACGAACCTCTCCGACTTTGGAGAACTCGCCCTTACCCAGCTGGATATATTGCACCAGAATATCATTGATTTTGGCGTCATCAGCCCATGGTTATATCAACTATTCCATGATGATGACCTCCAAGCATCTATCTTACAGACAATGCTTCGGGTCCTTATCATGCTGGGTGGCAGCTTCCTCCTATTCTATGGGACACGCTTTGCCCTACGTCCCCTCCACCGTAGGATGGAGGCTCGTGCGCAGGCCCATGATCAAACAATTATCCTACAAACTGCCCGCAAGATCGAAGAAAACGAAACAGCTGCGGAGACCGAGGCGAATACCCCCTCTGCAGCAGCTCTACACGCCCCCCCACCCCCTCAACGGCAGGCTTCCTCTGATGATGAGGATAATGATACTGACCTAACAGAAGATCTACGTCTCGCTGCCGAGAGCCTTCGCCGCCAAGGCGCACTCACACAGCTGATGATCTGCCTAAAGCGGGCGCCATATACCTTAGCCGCCAGCGCATTACACATCGTCTCCATTTTGATGTTCCCTCTTACCGCGCTACTCATTCAACTCATTGACCCTGCCCGTAGCCCTGAAATCAGCCACGCTATTTGGAGCATCGCCTGGTTAGTAGGCATCGGCTTAGGGGTTTGGTCTATCTTATTACGGGCTATTTTAGCACCACAGGAACCATGGCTGCGTTTGTGCATCCTGCGGGACCAAACATCAGCCTTTCTCTACACGTATCTTCACCGCATCGGGGCATTAATCGCATGGGGCTTTGCGACATTACATGTCCTAAAAGACCTGAGTCTGCCTGAACCTGTTTCCAACGGGTTAGGAAAGATCTTCCTGCTTTTAGTCCATCTTTGCATTGCAGCGATGATCATCCATGCCCGTGGTATGGTGCAGAAAGCCTGCAAGCGGATCAGCAAAGCCAATAAACATCTACAATCCATTATGCCGCTCGTCTCACGCAGCTGGTGGATTGTCGCCTTGTTCTTCGACTTTGCATTATGGCTTGTTTGGGCTGCTGATATTGCCGGTGGGTATCAGCTTATCCTGAAATTCTTCTTACGTACCTGTGCAGCTCTTATAATCGTCCGTGTTATCAGCATCCTCTTCTATGGGGGGCTGGAGCGCTTTATGCGTACGTTAGAAACATGGAATCTTAACCCCGAAACACTAACACGCATCCATCGTTACCACCCTGCGGCAACATCGCTCATCCGCGCTATTATGTTTGTTATTACACTCTTGGCGCTCGCCATTGCCTGGGGGGCTCCGATATATCGGGTCATCGGGCAAAACACACTAGGAGCGCGCAGCCTACAAGCTGCTGTAACAATCATCCTTGCCCTTGTAATTGGCGTCATTGCGTGGGAGCTCGCCAATATTACGATTGAAAATCACATTCGTAAGCTTGGTACGCAAAATGATCGTGACACAAAAGCACGTATTGCACGCCTTAAAACACTTACCCCTATGTTCCGCATCCTCCTTTTACTCATTCTTGCGGTCATTATCGGGCTGACAGTCCTCTCCCAATTAGGCATTGATACAGGGCCTCTTATTGCCAGCGCCTCTATCTTTGGTGTCGCCCTTGGTTTTGGCTCCCAAAAACTGGTGCAGGACTTCATTAGCGGCATCTTCCTATTACTAGAAAATGCCCTCACAGTTGGTGATTCTGTCACGCTTAATGGAACATATGGCGTGGTAGAGAGGCTCTCTTTGCGGTCGGTACATGTACGCGCGAATGACGGGTCTATGAACATCTTCTCCTTCAGTTCACTAAACCAGGTTACGAACTATAATCGTGACTTCTCTCGCGCGATGATTATTGCTGTTGTTGATATCGGTACAGATACAGATGCTGTTGTCGCTATCTTCCGTGAAATCGCACAAGAGCTCCGTGTTGACCCAGCCTTTAAAGACCTCATCATTGCCGACTTTGCTCTGTGGGGCGTTTCTGCCATTGGAGAATCGTCTGTCACGGTGCGTGGTGTTTACCCCACAATTACTTCGGGCCGATGGGCCGTAGAGTGGGAGTTCAACCGCCGGATGAAAAAACGCTTTGAAGAAAAAGGCATCAGCTATCCAAAAGATGTAATCGACATCCAAGGCCCGGCTTTAGATGCTCTTACGGCTACAAACGCTAAAGCATCACCACCTTCTGCATAATCGTACATAAAATGCGGGCAGTCTTAATTTCAGTGAGATCTGCCCGTATCTTCTCCTAAAATAAAAAATCCCCTTACTCACTAAATAGAGTAAGGGGATTTTTTATGCAGACGGTGGTTATCTCACCACCCTCGACAAACATCTCGTCTTCTTATCGTGCGCCTTCATCATAAGAACGTAGTGCAAAGAGTGCCCAAATAGCTGCAGGCACCCAGCCGAGAACGGTAATCTGCAGTAGCAAGCAGATAATGCCTGCAATAGGACGACCAATTGTGAAGAAGGTCAGCCATGGAATGAAAAAAGCAATCAAAATACGAAACATAAACTTCCTTCCTAGAACCTAGTATCATCAAAGCACTATGCGCTTTCTATAAGAAGATGGGCGTTCCTTAGCTGTAAGAAAAATCAAGAGATCGTGAATATAGCACCTTCGTCTCTTCATTTTACTCTCACATCCTCTTACCTATCGCTTCTGCCCCATAATCGATAGGGTGGATAAAAGAAAGGGACGAGTACTCCCTTACAAGTACCCTTACATTAGATGGAGCATCATCATGATCATCGCTGAAGTTTCTTATCTGGCCTCCCCTGAAGAAGTTCAAGCACAACGCCCCGCCCACCGTGCGTTTCTAAATGGATTTTATGAACGCAACATTCTTCTTGCCTCCGGCCCCAAAACCACAGGAGATGGCGGCATCCTCATCGTGCGTGATGGCATCAGTATTGATGAACTAGAAAACCTGCTCGCACAGGACCCATTTGTTACTTCAGGAGTCGGGCAATATAAATTCACCGAATTTACCGCCGCAAAAACAGCACCTGAACTTTCTCCTAAAAAATAACAGGCTACGCATTTCCAATGTTGGTAGCATTGCCTAACCAACATTGGAAATCCTCAAGCCATCCTGCTTCACACAACAGGACAATATTATATCTTATTTTTGCAAATAAACGTCACTCATTTACTTATATTTATTTTGCAAATTGAAATTTTATTCCTGGAAACCTATTTCGTAAAATACATAACAGAAAACACATATGTAATTTGCGTTATATTCCTCTATCATTAACTGCTCATATCTTCATATCTTTTCTTGACAGGCGCAGACCACCCGGTAAAAACACACATATCAGCGGTCCCCTTTTGCTAGTTTTAGTGATTGCCCGCAAAAGTCTCGTGCGTCTTTTATGGCAACAGAAAAGACGTGAATATAGGTATTAACCTATTCCTGAATGTTGAAATGGTATTGCCCATGACTCGGTCTCTCCTACTTAACCGGCGCCGTTTCCTGACCCTTTCAACAGGGTTGATCAGTGCGGCTTCCCTTACCTCAGCCTATGCGTCACCTTCTCACCACCTAAAAGTCGGCATTATGTCTGGTGAGGATGAAGATATTTGGCGCCTTGTCAGCCAAAATGCTGCCAAACGTGGCTTAAATATTGAGACCGTCACCTTCTCTGACTACAACGCCCCCAATGAGGCGCTTGTCGAGCATGATATTGATGCTAATGCCTTCCAGCATCGCCCTTTCCTAGATGCGCAAGAAAAAGCGCACGGCTACAAAATCACCCCTGTCGGCGATACATATTTCCAGCCGATTGGCCTATATTCTCGCAAATGGCACTCCATTGCTGACCTCCCACAAGGAGCACGCATTGGCATCCCTAATGACCCTAGCAATGAGGGACGTGCATTACGTATGCTCGAGACCTTAGGGTTGGTGAAAGTCCCTGCAGATTCAGGGCTCTTCCCTACAGCGCTCGATATTACAGAAAACCCACGTAATATCTCTGTCGAAGAACTTGATGCCGGTGTGGTCGGCCGCTCCCTACCTGACCTAGATGCGGCTATCGTCAATACAGACTGGGCACGCAAAGCTGGTATTGATATTCAAAAAGAACGTATCGGGGTCGAAGGCTTGCAAAACAACCCTTACGTCAATTTTATCTCCGTTAACGCTGCTGACGCACAAGCTGAATGGGTTAAACCTCTCGTTGAGAGCTTCCATCAACCCAATGTTCGGCAGATTATTCAAGACATCTTCCATGGGACGGTCGCACCGGCGTGGTCATGACACCCATCTTAGATATCCAGAACGTTACACATTCCTTTGGGAAACACACAGCCCTACGCAACATCTCCTTTTCTGTTCAACAAGGAGAGGTCGTAGGGCTAATCGGGCGCTCGGGAGCGGGTAAATCTACCCTTCTCCGCTGCCTGTGTGCTTTAGAGCGCCCTCAAGAGGGACGTATCCTTCTGGACGGAGAAGACCTTACAACTCAACCAGAGCGCCGCTTAGTGCAAGTCCGCCGTAAAATCGGGCTTGTCTTCCAGCATTTTAACCTGCTCAATTCACGCACAGTTGCGGGTAATATTGCCCTGCCCTTACAAATTTCCGGTTGTTCAAAAAAGCAGCAAGCTCCTCGCATCGCAGAGCTTCTGGAGCTTGTTGGTCTAAAGGGTTTTGAGAAAAAATATCCGTCTCAACTTTCCGGAGGGCAAAAACAACGCGTTGGAATTGCTCGCGCTCTTGCTGCTAACCCCACCTTGCTCCTGTGTGATGAAGCGACCTCTGCGCTAGACCCAGAATCTACAACTTCCATCCTCAACCTACTTGCAGATATTAACCGCAAGCTTGGGCTAACAATTGTACTCATTACCCATGAGATGGAAGTTGTCCGCCGCTTTGCACAACGTATCTTAGTCCTTGACCATGGCGAGCTTGTAGAAGACGGTACATTGCTGGACTTCCTTAAAACGAACGAGCAAAGCGCAACGCTTAAAACGCTTCTGGCTGATATCCGCCCCACTCTGCCACATTTCCTGGCAACAGAGCTGTGTGCCACACAAAAAGAGGCAGGATATAAAACAACCATTCGACTTTTATTGGGAGAAGCAGGCTCACATGCACCCCTTTTCTCCCAGCTATATCAGAAATTCTCAGTCCAGACCGCCTTGCTCCAAGGCGGCGTGACAACCATTGGCCAGCATTTAAGCGGGGATATGATCATCACCCTCGAAGGTGACCAAACCCTTCAAGCGCTCGATTATCTGAAGACCGTTACACAGAGCATGGAGATTCTGGGTTATGTCCCCTCTCATCCTTAACCTTATTCTCCGCTCTACTTACCAAACATTAGAAATGGTGCTCGCCTCTACGGCAATTTCTGTTGTTCTTGGTTTGCCATTAGCCCTTTTCATGCTTACGACAGGCCCACAAGGTCTGTACCGCCTGCCTTTTGCTGCACGGCTAATGGGCATGATTGTGGATGCTCTCCGTGCCGTACCATTTATTATTCTCTTGGTACTACTCATCCCCATAACGCGTTTCATTGCAGGAACATCTTTGGGTACAGAGGCTGCCATTGTGCCGCTTTCTATTGCTGGTATCCCCTATTTTGCCCGTATTGCTGAAATGGCATTGCGTGAAGTAGATCCCGGGTTGGTAGATGCCGTAAAAGCCATGGGCGGCACACGCTTTACCATTATTCGCTCAGTTTTAATTGCTGAAGCTATGCCAGGGCTTATTAGCGGGCTAACAGTAACACTCATCACCATGGTAGGAGCATCTGCCATGGCAGGAGCAATTGGTGCAGGCGGTCTAGGAGACCTCGCCATTCGCTATGGGTATCAGCGCTTTAATACAACCGTCATGTTCGGTGTCGTAGCTGTACTAATTATTATGGTGAGCCTCATGCAAATTGCCGGCAACACTCTCGCCCGCTGGCTTAAACACTAACCCATACCATTATCAAAAATAAGGGCACCTAAGACCAACATATCTAGGTGCCCTTATTTTATTTAAGCGACTTCGAGAGCTTGCTCTAGATCCAGCAGCAAGTCATCCACATGCTCAACCCCAATAGAGAGCCGTACAGTTGCGCCTGTGACACCAATGCGCTCACGCATCTCAACCGGCACACCAGAATGTGTCATAGTTGCTGGATGGCTAGCGAGAGTTTCCGTTCCCCCCAAACTTACAGCTAGCTTCATAATTTTCAACGCATTCAAGAAACGATACGCCGCCTCTTGCCCACCAGAAATGTCAAATGAGAATGTTGACCCCGGGCCACTGCACTGGCGTGCATAAACGCGACCTTCAGGCGTATCTGCTTCATAAAAGGCTGGGAAATAAACAGCTTTCACCTTGCTATGATCTGCCAAAAATGCAGCTACACGCTCTGCATTTCGTGACGCACACTCCATCCGCAACGCAAGCGTTTCTAAAGAGCGCCCTAACATCCAGCAGCTATGTGGGTCTAAATGTGTCCCAATTGCCCCACGTAACTGGCGAACAGGACGTAATATCTCCTCACGTCCTAACACTGCGCCTGCCACAAGATCAGAATGACCGCCAACATATTTTGTCAAAGAATAAAGGGAAAGATCTGCCCCATGCTGCAGCGGCTTCTGATAAAGAGGCCCAAGTAAGGTATTGTCACACGCAATAATGGGACGATACCCCTGTTTTATCTCCAATTCCTCTGCAATACGACAGACCAAAGAAATATCAACAAGCCCATTTGTCGGGTTGGCAGGGGTTTCTAGCAAGATGAGTGACACACGCCCCATCTGCACCGCCTCATCTGCTGCCGCACGCATGGCCTCTGCATCTACGCCAGAACTTCCAAAGCCAATCGCCTTTACTCCTAATGAGGCCATTGTCTTCATCAAGAGTGTCTCTGTCCCACCATAGAGAGGCTGAGAATGTAAAACCACATCACCAGGTCGCGCATAAGCCAGCAATGTTGTTGCAATCGCAGACATACCTGATGAGAATAAAGCCGCCTTTTCTGCCTCTTCATAAAGGGCCAGACGATCTTCAACAATTTCACTATTGGGATGATTAAAGCGGGAATAAACCAGCCCCTGCCCTTTCCCTTCCGGAGGCGTTTTACGGCCAGCGGCATAATCAAAAAAATCCCGCCCATCTTCAGCAGTAGGGAAAATAAATGTTGATGTGAGAAAAACAGGCGGTTTTACAGCCCCTTCTGAAAGGGTTGGGTCATAACCGTAATTCAACATTTGCGTTTGGGGGTGCAGCTTATATGCACCAATATGGCTCTTTTTATGGTCTGACTGCGCCATATATTCGTCTCCATCCTCATTTACCTAGCCGAACTATCCAATCAGCTCTCTGATCCTTGCACAACAGAAGCTTAGAATAATTCACACAAAAGGATAGAAAATTTACACGCCATAAAAAAATACCCCCGGATTTACCGAGGGTATTTCAACATGCAACTTAACGGGCATCGTCTTTAGGAGCACAACGCTCTGGCAACATTCTAAAAATAATCTGATCTCGCCGAATAATACGATGATACAAAGCGGCTAAAATATGCAGCGCAATAAACCCTGCAAAAAACCATGAAAGCCACTGGTGCAGCGGGAACAGAATTGTAGAAAGAGAGCCGCTCTCTAACACACTCTCTGGCAGCGGTATATTAGGCCATGAAAATAGACCAAACATCACAACAGGTGCCGCAATCGCAGACATAGCAAGCCACCCCGTTGCCGGCATAAGAATCTGGAAAATATAAAGAATACCCTCAACACTCATAGCCGCAATACGCTGCTGCTTTGGCATATCCTGCGGTAAGGACGGGGCCTTATGTGTAAGGCGCCAAATAATACGCACCACCACCAGCAGCATGACTAAAATGCCAAGAGCTTTATGGAGATTATGCAAAGGCGTAGGATCGTCAATAGAGGCGTGATCCATATACAGCCCAAGCGCAATCAATGTCAGAACAAGCAGAGCAATTATCCAGTGAAGGGCTATCGCCACGCTACTATAACGTGCTGTCTGAGTAGACATTGTTTCCGTAGTGTCTGACACGTCTTCTCTCCATGAACAGGACATAAAAAAAATCGGCCCCTAACTACAAATAGTTAAAAGGACCGATTCCACAGTAACTGATTCTTAGGCAAAATGCCAAAAATCTTATTTACCAGCGTTGCCATCTAGTTGATTAAACAACTGTGTAAAGCGACGCTTCGCACCACCAAATAGTGGCACTTTACGAGCCTGAGCTTCGTTGTTGGCATTATCAACAACAATCAGACCCACCATACCCAGAGCAAAATGCGGGAGGCACTTATAGCCATAAAGACCGGATTTTGTGAACTGGATCGTTTTTTCCTGACTAAAAGGAACGCTGAAAGCCTGCGCCCCATCAGGGATCATCCCAGCGATGGACTGAGCATTATGCCCCTTATCAGCAGGGATAAAATGCACGCTGTCACCAGAATGAATATGAACAATAGCTGGCTCAAAAGAGTAACCACTGCTCAGCATTTTGACATCGACCGTTGCCGCTGTGGCGGACAGAGTCGTTGCCATGAAGAGAGCTAAAGCCCCACCAACAAATTTCAACATACTATCCTCCACTTCACACCCCGCCGGAAAAACCGGCGGGATGATCCATTGTTATTCTCTAACTAGAGAAAAACGATTAACGCTGCAGATCGAAGCGATCGAGGTTCATGACCTTTGTCCATGCCTTCACGAAGTCTGCATAGAACTTCTCTTTGGCATCGTCAGAAGCATAGACCTCAGCAACTGCACGCAGCTCTGGGTTAGCAGAGAACACCAAGTCAACATCTGTTGCTGTCCACAGTTTCTGACCAGTTGTACGGTCAAAACCTTCGAACAGATCAGCATGACCAGGAACCTTCTGCCAACGTGTATCCATTGTCAGGACGTTGGAGAAGAAGTCACGTGTCAGAGCACCTGGTGTTTTTGTCAGCACGCCATTCTGAGAATGAGCTGTATTGACATCCAGTGTACGCATACCACCCAGAAGCACTGTCATCTCAGGGATGGTCAGGTTCAGTGTGCTTGCTTTGTCAACCAGAGCCTTCAGAGGCGGTGTGCCATCCAGGTCTGCGCGGTAGTAGTTACGGAACGCATCAGCTGTTGGCTCAAGCAGGTTGAAGGACGCAACATCTGTCTGCTCCTGTGTCGCATCACCACGACCAGCTGCAAACGGAACCTTGATGTCCACGCCAGCTTTCTTAGCTGCATTTTCAAGACCAACGTTACCGGACAGAACGATCAAGTCAGCCAGAGAAACCTGACGGCTGCTGTGGTGAGAGTTGAACTTGTCACGGATCTGCTCAAGCTTAGGAAGAACAACCTTCAGCTCCTGCGGATCGTTAACAGCCCAACCGTTCTGAGGCATAAGAGCCAGACGGCCACCGTTAGCACCACCACGGTGGTCTGTAACACGGTGAGAAGATGCTGCAGCCCATGCTGTTTTGATCAGCTCACGATCGGACAGGCCTGTAGCAGCGATCTGTTTCTTCAGGTCGCGGATATCAGACTGGTTGATCTGCTTGTAGCTAGGTGTTGGGATCGGATCCTGCCATACGAAGGTCTCTTTTGGAACTTCGCTACCGAAGTAACGGCTCTTTGGACCCATGTCACGAACGACCAGCTTGAACCATGCACGAGCAAAGGCATCAGCAAATTCGTTTGGATGCTCAGACCAACGCTGAATGATCTTGCGGTAAGCAGGATCTGTCTTCAGAGCGATGTCTGTTGTGAACATCATGAGTGGGTGCATCTTGGATGCATCGCCAGGGAAAGCTGCGTCAGGCACAACTTTCTGAGCATCTTTTGGAACCCACTGATGAGCACCTGTTGGGCTCTTTGTCAGGACCCAGTCATTGCCAAGGAGGTTGTCAATGTACTGTGTCGTGAAGTGGATTGGGTCAGCAGACCATGCACCCTCAAGACCACTGGTGCTTGCGTCATCAGCTGTACGCTTGCCCTTGATGCAGTGATCAACCCAACCAAGACCTTGCTGCTCAACACCGTTTGTGATCGGAGAACCGCTCAGGCAGGAGTTCGGGTGAGCACCATGTGCCTTACCGAATGTGTGACCACCAGCGATAAGAGCAACTGTCTCTTCATCGTTCATAGCCATACGACCGAAGGCCAGACGAATCATAGCAGCAGCTTTAGCTGGGTTAGGATCGCCGTTAGGACCTTCTGGGTTCACATAGATCAGACCCATGTGTGTAGCAGCCAGCGGGTGAGCAAGCTTACCCTTAGGTGCCTGGAAGGAAGCCTTGTTCGGGAAGAAGGATGTACCTGGACCCCAGTAGATCAGCTCGGACTGCCAATCATCAGGACGGCCACCAGCAAAACCAAGGGTCTTAAAGCCCATCTGGTTCAGAGCAACATCACCTGTCAGGACGATCAAGTCACCCCAGGAGATCTTCTCACCGTATTTCTTCTTAACAGGCCACAGAAGACGTTTTGCCTTATCGAGGCTAGCGTTATCTGGCCAGTCATTCTGCTGAGCGAAGCGCTGCTGAGCACCTTCCTCACCACCGCGACCATCGATCGCACGGTATGTACCGGCATTATGCCAAGCCATACGAATGAAAAACGGACCATAATTGCCGTAGTCGGCTGGCCACCAAGGCTGAGAGGTCAGCATGACCTTCTCAATGTCCTTACGGACTTCCTGCAGGTCCAGCTGTTCAAATTTCTTGTGGTAAGAAGCGTAGTAGCTTGCACCAAAAGGATTTGACTCAGAGTCGTGGTCACGAAGCTTTGTCAGATCCACACCTTTTGGCCAGTAATACTGGTTAGGTGCAGGTGCATCAGCTGCCATAGCAACAGAAGCAAAGGATGACAGAGTCGTGCTGGCAATAAGCAGCGCTGCTCCGAAATTCTTAAGTTTCATCCTGATCATTTCCCCATTCAATGGATATGATGTCTCTACAGACTGCATAGCGCCAACTTATTCGCTACACGACAAAATCGCTCGCACGTCACCACTACACATTGCGTTGTTATACTATCGGCAGGGGGTAGGGGAAGTAAATCGTTATTTTTAATAACTCTTATAAGAGAATTTCAGCACCCTGCTTATCTCATCCTTTAATGACGAGCGATGAACCCCTCAAAAATTAGATACCCAACAATCAATATACAATAATATTTATGCTATTTGACATTTATCAAAAAATAAAAAATGGGACAAGAATGACCCTAAATATACAAGAATACTCATACGATATTTTATATATACTTTAAATCATCAAAATAAAGACTTACAGCACTCATACCAAACAATAAAAACCAGCATCAGTACCTATAATAAAATATCATATAACAAACATTATCAATGCAATGAGGAAGAACATTTCTCCACCTCTTCGCAACATGGCTCCCAGCCATCACAAAGGCACGATACACACAGTAGGAAAACAAAAACCGCCTGCGTGACACCTAATGCTGCTATTATTTTTAAAGGAAAATGTATGGTGCCCAGAAGAAGACTCGAACTTCCACGTCCTTGCGGACACAGGCACCTGAAGCCTGCGCGTCTACCAATTCCGCCATCTGGGCACACTCTCTTGCGAGCATGGTGAACCGGCTGGGACTCGAACCCAGGACCATTCGATTAAAAGTCGAATGCTCTACCAACTGAGCTACCGGTTCACTTGAGGAGGCTATCTACAGTCTCACCGGGGAGGCGTCAACCCCACTCCGGTGAGAAAGTTATTTTAATGATTATTTTCTAATCTCAGAGAGTTCTAAAACTCCCCTTAATAATCATTAATCCTCAATATAAGCACGAACGATATGGTCTGGGTCCTTCACCATGCCAGATGCACCAGAACCACGTTTTAGCTTATCAACGGCTTCCATTCCTTCGATCACCTGTCCAGCAATTGTATACTGGCCATCCAGCGAAGGAATCTTATCAAACATGATAAAGAACTGGCTATTAGCTGAGTTCGGATTCATCGTGCGAGCCATACCTAACGTACCACGCTCAAAAGCTGCCTCACGTGTGAACTCAGCCGGCAGGTCTGGGTAAGAGCTGCCGCCTGTACCTGTACCTGTTGGATCACCACCTTGAGCCATGAAGCCTTCAATCACGCGATGGAATTTCACACCATCATAGAAGCCTTCTTTTGCCAATGTCGCAAGGCGCTCTGCTGCCTTCGGCGCAAGGTCTGGGCGTAACGCAATGACAACCTTACCATGTGTAAGTTCTAAAACGAGTTTTCCACCAACTGAGTTTTGGTCAGCCATAATAATGCTCTCCTTGAGCTAAAGGTTACGCACCTCGCCACCTCTTTAGTATTGAGAGTGTCTCTTTTCTGAGGATGGCAAGGGAAAACGATAATAAAGCTATGCTCTCTTAGCGTTGTGCGAGTTTTTCTCTCACACGTTCTGCCGTTTTGGGGCTTACAAACGGGGCAATATCACCACCAAGACGAGCAATTTCCTTCACAATACGACTCGCCGTTGTGCGGTGCGCCTCTGATGCTAAGAGAAAGACCGTCTCAATCTCCGGTGCTAGACGCCGCAACGCTCCAGAAAGCTGTGTTTCAAAATCAAAATCACCAGCCGAGCGCAGGCCACGAATCACCGTCCCTGCCCCCACCTGCCGCACGGCATCCACTAAAAGGCGATCAAACCCAATAACAGAGATACGCTCTCCATGAGGAAGACCTGAGACTTCTTGACGCACAAGCTCCAAACGCTCCTCAAACCCAAGCAGCGGGGCTTTGGCATCATTAATCGCCACCCCCACCACCACATGTTCAAATAACGCCGCCGCACGGTCGATCACATCCAAATGTCCGAACGTGACCGGGTCAAACGTGCCGGGATAAAACCCGATACGCGGATTACTCACCCGCCTCTCCGGTCTCTTCCCCAGCACTTGCTTGTTCTGATGCGCCCTCAGAGGAAACCTCACTCCCCTCAGCGGCAGTATCATTCACATCCTCGGAAGACTCTTCATCATCTGAAGCATCCTCCATCACGGGGAACACACTAATGACACGCTCATCACCATCCACACGGAAGAGGGTCACTCCCCCAGCCTGGCGGGACATGACACGCACCTGAGCCACAGGCAGGCGGATCAAACGCCCTTTATCAGTAACCATCATGACATCGGTGCCATCCAGCGTGACGAGCGTTCCGACAACTTCACGACCACGACGCGCTGTAGAGAAGGTCATGTTATTGAGGCCCTGCCCACCACGACCAGATGTACGATAGTCATAAGCTGAAGAACGACGCCCAAAGCCTGTATCTGTCACTGTCAACAAGATCTGCTCTTGCGCCTCAAGCTCAGCGTAACGTTCCTCACTCAAAGGGCTATCGGCTAGAAGAGCTTCTTCATCAAGCTGCTCCTCATTTACCTCATCGGCCCCCTCTTCTTGCGCATCAGCTTCAAGCTGAGCTAGGGCACGACGGCGCATATTTGCAGCACGCAGATATGCAGCACGCTCTTCCACCGTTGCTTCAACATGATTCAACACAGAAAGAGAAACGACACGGTCTCCATCACCAAGGCGAATACCGCGTACACCGGTGCTGCCACGCCCCGCGAAAACACGCAAAACATCATCCGTAATATGGAAGCGAATCGCCCGTGCATTGCGTGTAGCGAGGAAGACATCCTGCCCTTCACGGCATGTCGCAACACCAATGAGGGTATCGCCCTCATCCAGCTTCATCGCAATCAATCCAGAGGAACGAATATTGCGGAAGTCGCTTAAGCGGTTACGACGGACATTACCGCTTGCCGTTGCAAAGACAAGGTGGAGATCCTCCCACAGGCTTTCATCCTGCGGCAGCGGCAGCACTGCGGTAATTGAATCCTCACCCAACTCTGGCAGAAGATTCACCAACGCACGCCCCTTAGCTGTTGGTGCAGCCTCTGGCAGATGCCAGACCTTCATCCGATAGGCTTTCCCTCCGGAGGAGAAGAACAGAACCCATTGATGAGTGTGAGCATTAAAGCTGCGGATCACAATATCATCGCCACGGCGCCCAGCGGCTGTACGCCCACGCCCACCACGATTCTGCGAACGGAAGACATCTAGCGGTGTCCGCTTGATGAAGCCCTCACGGGTGATGGTCACAACCATCTGCCCCGGCTCAATCAAGCTTTCATCCGATTGATCACCCAGCGCATCGGAGATCTCCGTGCTGCGTGGGTCAGAGAGGGCAGCACGAGCCGCAGTTAGCTCCTCACGCATGACCTCCATACGGCGGACATGGCTACCAATAATCTCTAAAAGCTCGGTGATACGCGCACTAACTTCAGAAAGCTCATCCTGAATCTTTTCACGCTCCAGCCCTGTCAAACGCTGCAAACGCAACTCAAGGATGCCGCGCGCCTGAGCTTCTGTCAGATGTACGCGCCCATCGACAATCACATTACCATCATCGTGAATCAGCTCCAGCAACGGCTCAACATCCGCCGCTGGCCATGTGCGTGTCATCAACTGTTCACGTGCAGTTGCAGCATCTGGTGCGGAGCGAATCAGAGCGATGACTTCATCAATATTCGCAACAGCTAACACCAGTCCCACAAGCAAATGCCCACGGTCACGTGCTTTACCGAGGTCAAACCGAGCACGACGTAAAATGACATCTTCACGGAAGCGAATGAAGGCATCCAATACATCCCGCAGCCCCATAGTGCGTGGGCGGCCTTCATCCAACGCCAGCATATTCACGCTGAAACTCGTCTGAAGCTGAGTAAACCGATATAGCTGGTTCAGCACCACTTCGGGGGTAGCATCACGCTTGAGCTCAATAACCACTCGCATACCGGAGCGATCACTCTCGTCTCGGATATCAGAAATACCCTCGATATCTTTCGAGCGGACGAGGTCAGCAATCTTCTCTTGCAGGGTCGCTTTATTGACCTGATATGGAATCTCCGTCACCACAATCGCAAAGCGATCTTTACGAATCTCCTCAATTTCGGCTCGTGCACGCACAGGAATTGAGCCACGGCCCGTTTCATAAGCCTGCCGAATCCCACGACGCCCCATAATGATTCCCCCTGTAGGGAAATCTGGCCCAGGGACGATCTGCATCAGCTCTTCGAGAGTCATATCCGGATTAGCAATTAATGCGAGAACAGCATCAATCACCTCACTCGGATTATGCGGTGGGATATTTGTTGCCATACCCACCGCAATACCCGAGGCCCCATTAACCAAAAGATTCGGGAAAGCTGCTGGCAGAACCTGAGGTTCCTGCTCACTTTCATCATAGTTGGGCTGAAACGCTACCGTATCGCGATCAATATCATCCAACAGGAAGGAAGCAGACTTCGCGAGGCGAGCCTCTGTATAACGCATAGCCGCTGGACTATCGCCATCAACAGAACCGAAGTTCCCCTGCCCATCCACCAAGCGAACACGCATGGACCAAGACTGCGCCATACGCACCATAGCGTCATAAATCGAGCTATCACCATGAGGGTGATATTTACCCATGACGTCACCGACGGCGCGGGCCGATTTACGATAGGGTTTATCTGCCGTAAAGCCGCTCTCCCGCATAGCGTAGAGGATACGGCGATGCACCGGCTTGAGGCCATCACGCACATCTGGCAGGGCGCGAGAGACGATCACCGACATCGCATAAGCCAGATAAGAGGAGCGCATCTCCTCCTCAATGGTCACTGGGAGGCGGTCAGAAGGAATAATATCGTGCGGCTCGCTCAAGACAGGTCCACCAGTTTCTAAATGAATGTATTTGTTCTGCCTACCATAACCCATTCTACGCCAACACGCTAGAAGTGTTCCTAACCTGCCTTTAACCCTTTCTTAGCCTTCTCCTTATCTATGCTCATTCTTATCGTGATATGTCATATTTCTCTCAAAAGCTTACACTTCCCCTCCCTATAAGGGACAGCTATCCTTAAGGCTCTTGCTCTTCGAGTTCTTTAGAATATTTATCTTCTGCTTATGCACATTGCCTCTTCCACACTCCAACAGCTCCCTTGGCACTCCCCCGAAGAGCTATTCACCCTCTGCCAAGGTGAAGCCTATAGCGTTTTTCTAGATAGTGGTGGCCCAGAGGAACAAGAGCGCCACCGTTGGAGCTTTCTTTGCCCTCGACCAACGGCGCATCTCACACTTTCATTAGACGAGATGAAAGAATTTCCTCAACGCCTTAGAGAGTTCAGCAACACACATCGTCCACATCATGAAACGACATCCCTGCCTGTAGATATTCCCTTCACAGGCGGAATTATAGGCCTCATCAGCTATGAGGCAGGCATGGCGTGTGAGGGGCTAACCTCACGCCATACAACAGACACCCCGGCCTTTACGGCTCTTGCCTGCCGCGATGTCTTTATTATCGACCGTAAGCATAAACAACTTTGGTGGAGTAGCCCCGATGGTACACCTCCACCAGCAAAGCTAGAAGCTCTTCCTCCACCTCATAAGACCGCCCCCTTACATACTCCCCTGCACTGTGTTGCCGACTGTAACGCAGAGAGCTGGATGGAGGCCGTGCGTAAAGTACGCGCCTATATTGAAGCAGGGGATATCTTCCAAGCAAATTTAACAATGCGTTGGTCCACCCCTCACCCACCAAAGCTTGACCTTGGGGGACTATATAAACGCCTACGCACCCATTGCCCCGCACCATTTGGAGCATGGTTTCATACACCTAATTTCAGCTTACTTAGTGCCTCTGTAGAGCGCTTCCTCTCACTCAACACACATAAAATAATCGAAACACGCCCTATCAAAGGCACATGCGGTATTAGTAAGGATCCACAAACAAACACAGCACTACGCAATGCCCTAGCCCAAGATGAAAAAGAATGCGCAGAAAACCTTATGATCACAGATCTCATGCGCCACGATATTGGCCGTGTCTGTGCGCTAGGGAGTGTTGATGTCCCGCAACTTTTTGCGGTGGAACGCTTTGCTCATGTCCATCATCTCGTCTCGAGCGTCACAGGGCATCTTCGGCCAGAATGTGATGCAGCCGACCTCCTCGCCGCCACACTGCCCCCTGGGTCTGTCACCGGGGCGCCAAAATATCGAGCGTTAGAAATTATTGATGAGATCGAAACATCTGCCCGTGGGGCTTATTGCGGCACGCTTTTCCGCCTTGGGTGGGATGGCAGCTTAGATAGCTCTGTAATCATCCGTAGCATCAGCGCAACGCCTACCGCTCTAGAAATCGGGGCAGGCGGAGGCATTACATGGCCTTCTGACCCTAAACGAGAATATGACGAAATGTGCCTCAAAGCGGCCGCCCTGTTAAATGTTATAGAGCATTACAACCAAGCATAAGGACCCCTATAGCCGTGTCGCATCCCTCATCCCCACACGCACCTTATCTTTGGTTAAACGGGCAGTTTTTACCCAGCTCTGAAGCCACACTCCTGCCTAATGATCGCGGCTTCCTCCTAGGCGATGGGCTATTTGAGACGATACTTATTCAACAAGGGAGTATCCCACAACTCGAACGCCATCTCACACGTTTAGAGGACGGTTGCCGCATTCTACATCTCCCCGCCCCCAACCGAACAACCATCACCCACGCTTTAACAACACTCCTACAAAAGAATCAGCTAACCGAAGGTTCTGCCCGCCTTACACTCACACGCGGCTCGGGCCCTCGTGGCCTCACTCCTCCTAAACACCCGATGCCCACCACACTCATCACCACGGCAGCCCCGCCCTCCACACAACCTCACCCCGTGCGGTTGCATATCCCCCAACAACGACGGGATGCCCTTTCCCCTCTCAACGGCGTTAAATCCCTCAACATGCTTCCGGCGATCTTGGCGCGCTTAGACGCCCAAGAGCAGGGATATGATGATGCTCTTTTTCTTAATCATCAGGGGCAACTCACCGAGGCAACTGCAGCAACCTTCCTTACCCATATAAATGGCAACTATGTGACCCCCCCTCTCCAAGCAGGGCTTCTCCCAGGTATTTCCCGGGCCCGCCTCATAGAGGCTGGATTATGTAAAGAAATATCCCTCACCCCTCACGACATCCCACGAATGGAAGCAGCATGGCTACTTACGGCCCTTTCCCTCACACCCGTTAGCGCCATTGCGGGGCAAGAAATTGCTCTTAACCCTCAGAAAACAAACGCCCTGCGTCACGCTCTCTATGCTATAAAGTAAGGCATGGGCACTCTACGGAGACCGTTTCACTTTGAACGGCATCTCCACACGCATCACGCCTATTGAAACCCACCAACCAACACGCCACATAGAGCCATATGAGCACAGATACACATACCCCCTCCCTGCCGAAGGCCCCTATTGCCCGGCGCAATCCTATCGTTCTTGAGCAGCTTGGCCGTACACGAACTGATAATTACGCATGGATGAAAGATGAAAATTGGCAGCAAGTCCTCCGTGACCCAACTGTCCTGCGGGAGGATATCCGTACACATCTCCAGCACGAAAACACCTATACAGCCGCTGTTTTAGACGAGACCACAGCTCTTCAAAAAAACTTATTTGATGAGATGGTCGGCCGTATTCCTCCAGCAGAAGAATCCGTGCCGCTGCCAGATGGCCCATGGCTATATGGCCTGCGTTATGAAAAAGATTCCCAACACCCACTCCATGTGCGCCGCCCCCGCAAAGGCACCACATATGAAGCCGACGGCCCCGAAGAAATTCTATTGGATGTAAACAAGCTCGCAGCCCAGCATAGCTTCTACAGCCTCGCCCAAGCAGCCCATACAGATGACCATAAATATTACGTCTATGCCGAAGATATCCAAGGCTCAGAAGTTTACCGCATCCAAGTAAAAGACCTCACAACAGGCGAACTCTGTGCCCCTGCCGTGGAAAGCTGCACAGGGAGCTTTACCCTCTCCCCAGATAGCCAATATCTCTTTTGGGTTTACCGAGATGATAATGGCCGTCCGTCCCGCATCTATCGCCGCCCTCTCCGCGGGGGAGACGATGTCCTCGTTTTTGATGAAACAGACCCAGGTTTCTTCCTTAGCATTGGGGTAAGCGCTTCACGTAAATGGATCAGCATTGAGCGTGGTGACCATGATACGAATGAAACATTGCTCATCCCCGCAGCAGACCCTACCGCGCAACCAAAAGTAGCCGCCCCCTTAGTACGAGGAGAGCGCTACAGCCTCACTCATTGGAATGACCGTTTCATCATCCTCACAAACAAAGATGGTGCGGTAGATTTCAAGCTCATGAGCGCGCCAGACACTGCAACAGACCGGTCACATTGGGACGAATTCCTTCCACATCAAGAAGGGCATTTCCTCCTTGGGGTAAGCGCTGGACAGGACTACCTGACATGGAGCGAACGCCGCAACGGCAATATTGAGATCTTCATTCTACCACGCAGCAAGGCTGATAACGGTAATATTCGTACCCATGCAACGCATATCAGCATGGATGAACCAGCCTACACGCTTAGCTTGCTCGGCGTGTTGGAATATGATCAACCAACCCTCCGCTATATCTACCAATCCCCTACAACGCCGGCACATTGGTATGATTATAATATGCAAAGCGGAGAAAAAACGCTCCGCAAGGTGCGTGAAGTTCCCTCTGGGCACGACCAAACCGCCTATGAAACACGCCGCCTCTTTGCCACCGCACAAGATGGTGCCGAGGTACCTATTACCGTTCTCATGCGCAAAGGCACCGAGCTTAATGGCCAGAACCCTATGCTCCTTTACGGCTATGGCTCTTATGGCATTTCGATGGAGGCCAGCTTCTCCACCACGGCTCTAAGCTTGGTTGATCGTGGTGTGATCTACGCCATCGCACATATTCGTGGAGGAACTGAAAAAGGCTGGAACTGGTTCCTTGATGGTCGTGGCAAAAAGAAGACCAACAGCTTTACAGACTTCATAAGCTGTGCCCGCCACCTTATTGCAGAGAACTACACCGCTGCTGGCCGCATTGTTGCCCATGGCGGTTCTGCTGGCGGGTTGCTCATGGGCGCTGTGGCAAATATGGCACCAGAGCTTTTTGCAGGCATTGCTGCGCAGGTCCCCTTTGTGGACATGCTCAATACAATGTCGGATGTCTCCTTACCGCTCACACCACCAGAATGGCCAGAATGGGGGAATCCACTAACCGACCCTGAGGCTTATGACCTCATCGCAAGCTATTCCCCTTATGATAATATCCGCTCAGTTGTGTACCCGGCGATTCTCGCTATGGGCGGGCTATCTGACCCACGGGTGACCTATTGGGAGCCTGCAAAATGGATCGCTCGACTACGCGAAGAGGCCAAAGGCGGCCCTTTCCTCTGCCAAATTAATATGGACGCAGGCCATGGCGGCTCATCAGGCCGGTTTGAACGCTTAAAAGAAGTCGCCCTTGTGCAGGCTTTCGCCCTATGGAGCCTTAACCGCGCCCAAACCGCATAAATCCCCCTTCTTATTTACTGGAGGTCGTCACTCGCTTCGCTAGGTGTAATATCTGGCAAGCGGTGACACAGGCGACTTAATGTCGCATCTGCTTGCAGTTGTGGGGTCCGACACATTTCATGTGCATCCACCCCACAGCTGGAAATCACACCTTCCATATCCGATTCCAGCACATCACGCACAAGGCCGATATCCGAGCTTTCTTGAGCAGTCTCTTCTTTATCAAGCTGCTCTTGCACCTTATGCATCTCAGAAAGAGATTTTAAACAGGCGTCACTTGCCGAATCCGGCCCCGCGCGGAGAATCGTGAGAATATTATTAATCACAACACCACGTGCATTAATATTGGGGTCATCATCATCAGTTCGCGCGCCTCCACCAGCCCATGCAAACACAGGAAAGCACAGCGCACAAAGGCCAACGGTGCGGAGAATCAAGGGATAGAGAGAAAAAAAACGGGTCATGAAAAAGAGCATAATCCGAAAAACATTCGAGAGAAAAGAGGCCTTTTTACGCTGCCAACCTTGACTCGCACCCTTTTTACAGGTTATGCGAGCGCCAGTTTCGCGGGCGTTTCAGCCCTGCAAATATGAGAGCCCGTGCCTAGCTGGGCATGTGAGCTTGTCTTTTCTGTCGGGAGCCTGAACACCATGAAGATCCGTAACAGCCTTAAATCCGCTAAACTGCGTGACAAAAACTGCCGTGTCGTGCGCCGCCGTGGCCGCGTTTACGTCATCAACAAAAAGAACCCACGCTTGAAAGCTCGTCAGGGCTAATTCAGCATAGAATGCACATGAGCAGCTTCTCCGTAGATTCGCTGCAACATGTTGTATTGGGGGGCGTTTTTAAACGCCCTGCCCCTTTTTGGGGCTTCAAGCCTCCCGCAAGATTGCTGGGGGCTTTCTTTATGACTGCACTATTTTTTACCGCCAATACGGCACTGGCAACACCCGCAGCACATAATCCCCCCCTTCCTGCCAAAACACCTTCTCTCACCTTGCAGGAAAAACTCTCTCAGACAGAAAAAGCCCTCACTACAGAGGAAAACGATTCTCAAGCAGAATCACTTATGCAAAAAGCCGAGCTTCTACGACTTTACAGCGTAAAAAATAGCGGCCGCTTATTGCTAGATGAAGCACAAGAACAACTTAAACAAAGCCATATTCAACAGGCTGAAGCGGCTCTCTCTGCCGCTATTACCTTACAACCTGATAATGGTTTCTTGCGAAGGCAGAGAGCGAGCATCCGCTTTGTGGGTAATGATCTCACCGGCGCTGTAGAAGACCTACAAATGTGCCTCACTCAAGACCCTGGGGATGCTCTCGCATGGGAGCTCCTTGCTCGCACACAAGAGCATCTTCACCACCCTGAGGCTGCACTCACCGCCTTCACCAATGCTCTTACTTGGGCGCCACTACTGCCCAATGGACAAAAGCGTTACCAACAGCTTGAACGCCAAGCCCACGGACAGCCAGATTAAAAACCCGCCCCCTTTCCTCGTTACATAAAGGAGATGGGGTCTATATCGACATCAATCTTAGCACCATCTTTTAAAGGAACGCCGCTCAGCCAGCGCCGTAACAATGGTTGCAAGGCAATAGCTCGACGTGTGCGCAATAATAAACGAAACCGATACCGCCCTCTCAATAATGCCAAAGGCGCCGGAGCCGGCCCCAATACCTGTACACCATCCCCCATAGGCGCACGTACGGCAATTTGACGTGCTAACGCTTCAGCTTGCCGTTCTTTCGGGGCGCTCACAATTACAGCAGCAAGCCGCCCATAAGGGGGCCAAAAGCTCGGGCGACGTTGTGCTGCCTCTTGTTCCATAAAGGTGATAAAATCATTGGCAAGAAGGGCCTGCATGACAGGGTGATCACCAACATAACTTTGCAACATCACGAGGCCTGGCTTGGAGCCACGCCCCGCACGCCCTGCGACCTGATGCAAAAGCTGCATAGTACGCTCTGCAGCCCGCAAATCGCCTCCCCCTAGCCCTAAATCAGCATCCACCACGCCAACCAATGTCAATTCTGGAAAATGCCAGCCCTTTGCCACCACTTGCGTACCGATAATAATATCAACCGCTCCGGATGAAATTTTCTGCACGGCATCTTCCATCGCAGCAGGCGAAGTTAAGGTATCGGAGGCCATACTTAAAATACGTGCCTGGGGAAACCGAGCCTGAGCTTCCTCTCGAATACGCTCCACCCCTGGCCCTACCGGCACCAAACTATCCTCTGCTCCGCATGAAGGACAATTAACCACAAGCGGCTGAGTATATTCACAATGGTGACACGCCATCATCCTACGAGCACGATGCTCCACCAGCCACGCAGAACAATGCGGACATTGAATCCGATGCCCACACGCACGGCATAATGTCAGGGGCGCATATCCGCGACGATTGAGGAACAACATACTCTGCTCCCCAGCTGCCATACGCGCCTCGATCGTCTCACATAAAAGCGGTGAAAGAAACAAACCTCTCTCTGGGCCGCTCTGCTTCATATCAATCAGAGATATATCTGGCAGGCGTGCACCTCCATGGCGGTCCTCTAACAATGCATGCCGGTAGCGCCCTTGTTGTGCATTGACCAATGTTTCCATCGAAGGAGTTGCTGATACGAGAATAACAGCGCCCCCCACCATCCTCGCGCGCACAATGGCCATATCACGTCCATGATAAAGCACGCCCTCTTCTTGCTTGTAGGTACTTTCGTGCTCTTCATCGACCACCACTAAGCCGAGATTCGCAAAAGGAAGAAACAAGGAGGAACGCGCCCCTACAACAACCCTCTGCCGACCATCAGCCACGGCACACCATGTTTCTCGACGCGCTTTTTGCCCTAACTCGGAATGCCAAACAGCTGGGCGTACACCAAAACGACGCGTAAAGCGTTCAGTCCATTGGGCTGTCAGCACAATTTCTGGCAAAAGGACCAGCACCTGCCGCCCCTGCCTCAAGCATTCAGCCACAGCCTCAAAATACACCTCCGTCTTACCCGAGCCAGTAACCCCTTCAAGCAAGGTGACATTAAACGCCCTCTCTTTTACCCCTTCAACCAAAACGTCTGCTGCTTCAGCCTGTATGGTCGAAAGAGACGGTGGCGCATAATCTGGGTCGGGCTGTGGAGAAGAGGCCTGGACGGTCACAACACGTTCTTCTAATACGCCAGCATTTATCAACCCACGTATAACCGCAGTACTTGCCCCGCTCCGTTCTGCAATCATAAAGCTCGTTAGAGGTGTATCTTCAGATACAACATCCAAAACTTTTTGCCGGGACGGTGTTATACGCAAACCAGCAGGTACGGCTCTTGCACATCGTACCCACCCTAATGTTGGTTTAACGCCCCCCGCAGCAGCAGGCACCCGCAGCGCAATAGCCAGCACCATTCCGGGTGCGCTAAGCCCATAAGCAGCGACCCATTCAACAAACTGGCGTAAATCCTCCGGTAAAGGAGGAACAGACGTTATAGCCTCCTTAATAAAGCGCAGCTTCTCAAAGGCTACAATACGACTGTCCTGCGGGGGGCGTAAGTCTACTGGTATTTTTGAGCGTTGGTCATCCCACACACAGCCAACAATCTCCTGCCTCCCTAACGGCACCCGCACCAACGTGCCCGGCGGTAAGGGCTCTACAGCACGATAATCTAATGGCCCAGAAAAGGGACGTGGCACCAATACGGAAATACGATGACCCTGCGCCGTTCTCTTGCTATGGGGGGAGAGGCTCTCTTTTGCCATAGCCTACCCTAAACCTTCTTACCGAGAATTACCATGAGCCCCCCTTCTGGCATGGGTCATACCACAATACATCACGCCTATGATGCCCTCACCTCATGGCAGGAGTGGCTCTCTTATGAAAAACGTGCCAGCCCTGCAACATTGCGTGCTTATCTGCATGATGTCTCACTCGCTCTCGGTTTCTTTAGTCAGCATTTTGGCGGAGACCTACCTCTTTCTGCTCTAGGTAAACTCACCTTAGCGGATTTCCGCTCTTGGCTCGCTCATGAAACAGCCAGAGCCGAACATACAGCCCGCCTGCAACCTACCATACGCCACACAACAGACGGCCAGGCCCGTAGCCGGGCGCGGCGTGTGTCCGCTCTACGCGCTTTCTTCCGTTATATCGAAAAAGAATTCGGTATTAAAAACCCGGCCCTGACTCTCCTCAAAAGCCCTCGCCTCAAACCGCTCCTTCCGCGTCCTCTTTCAGTACAGCTTGCACAGCAAGCCCCGAGCGATATTGCCGAGCTTACACATAATGCCGGCTTTAGCTTACGTGATGAAGCCCTCTTTACCTTACTCTATGGTGCAGGTCTGCGTATTAGCGAAGCCCTCTCCCTCTCTATCGGGCAGATCAATCATATTAACGATGATATCCTTTTCATCACCGGTAAAGGCGGCAAAGAGCGTGCTGTGCCACTCCTCCCCCCCGTAAAGGAAGCGCTCTCTCGCTGGTTGGCAGTACATCCCTCCCCACACTCAAGTGCTCCACTCTTTTGTGGGGTTCGAGGGGGGCGCTTAAACCCTGGTGTTGCCCAACGTGCGATGCGGCAATGGCGTAAAATGAATGGCCTGCCCGATTCCGCTACACCTCATGCCATGCGACATGCCTTTGCCTCACATCTCTTGCAGAACGGTGCTGACCTCCGTACGATTCAAGAACTCCTCGGGCATGCCAGCCTCTCCAGCACACAAATTTATACCTTAGCGGATGAACAGCATCTGATGGATGTCTGGCAAAAAGCGCATCCACGTGCCGCACGCCACAAAAAGCCGAAATAACCACGCACTTTTTCTCCAAAAAGCGGCTTTTCTTCACCCTCACCATAAAAAAAAGCAAAAAAATCATTTTTCTCTATTGTCAGTTCATGCGTATCCAGTTACATAGTCGCCATCCCAAGGGGAACGTGGTCTGCATGCAGATACGAGACTGCGGGTGTAGCTCAGATGGTTAGAGCGCCGGCCTGTCACGCCGGAGGTCGCGGGTTCGAGCCCCGTCACTCGCGCCACTCCTTTTAAAAAGGGTGGCGCTTTTTTATGCCCTGAACTTTTACAAAAATAGCTGCTGTGTATGCTTTCTAAACCATGGGGCATCCCTGCTAGATAAAGCCAGCCGCACTTAAAGCCACTTTTTTCGATAAAATCATCATAATCATGCAGAAATTTCTTGCATCCTACGCGCCACTGCCCGACATCTCTGCCTATGCCTTATAGCGTCAAGGAACTCTTCGCCACCCTTCAAGGGGAAGGCGCCCATAGCGGGCGCGCTGCCATATTCTGCCGCTTTACCGGATGCAATCTTTGGTCCGGGCGAGAGGTTGATCGCGCACAAGCAAAATGTACGTTTTGCGACACTGATTTTATCGGAACAGATGGCCCTGGCGGAGGACGTTTTGCCACAGCAGACGCTTTGGCCGCAGCTTTAGAAACATGCTGGCAAAGCGCAAGCTCTGATACCACACAACGCTATGTTGTCTTTACGGGGGGAGAACCCCTCCTCCAACTCGATTCTGCCCTCATCCACGCTACAAAGGCACGCGGCTTTACCATTGCTGTCGAGACCAATGGCAGCCTTCCTGTTCCCCATGGGATAGATTGGATCTGCGTTAGCCCAAAGCCAGGCCAACCTCTTACCCAAATAGAGGGCGATGAGCTTAAACTGGTCTTTCCCCAAGATAGCTTAACGCCTGAACAATTTACCTCCCTCGACTTTACCCACTTTTGGCTTCAACCTATGGATGGCCCAGAGCGCATCAGTAATACACAAAAAGCTGTGCAATATTGTCAGTCTCACCCACGTTGGCGCCTCAGCCTACAAACGCATAAACTGATCGGAATCCCATGAAACCGGCGTCCTCTTCCTCCGAGCAGACTTCCCTTTCCCCCGCGCAACGCTCTGCGACCCATAATAAGCGCGCCTTGGTGCTTTTCTCTGGTGGGCAAGATTCCGCAACATGCCTCGCATGGGCTCTAAGCCGCTTTGAGCATGTAGAAACAGTCGGCTTCGCCTACGGCCAACGCCACGCTGTCGAGCTGACATGCAGAGAGACACTCCGCCATGCTCTCGCCCAACAAAATCCTCTCTGGGCTGAGCGGCTAGGAGAAGACCACACGATAGACCTCGCAAGCCTTGGAGCATTATCTGACACGGCCCTCACCCGTGATGCAGAAATCACCATGGCAGAAAATGGGCTGCCGAATACATTCGTCCCCGGCCGGAATCTCATCTTCCTCACCTTCGCGGCGGCCCTCGCCTTCCGCCGAGATACACGCCATATTGTAACAGGCGTCTGTGAAACAGATTATTCCGGATATCCTGACTGCCGGGACGACACCATAAAAGCCCTGCAAGTGGCATTAAACTTAGGGATGGAACAGCGCTTTGTGCTGCACACCCCTCTTATGTGGATCAACAAAGCGCAAACATGGCAACTTTGTCATGAACTCGGCGGCAAAACACTTATTGAAACCATCCGCCATGAGAGCCACTCTTGTTACAAAGGTGACCGCACCCACGAACATGCATGGGGCTTTGGCTGTGGCGACTGCCCAGCCTGCGAGCTACGTGCTGAAGGATGGAAACAATATCAGGAGGGAGCATGACAGCGAGCCAGACAGAGCTTGTTTTCACACGGCGTTTCTGCATGGGCCACAGGCTTATCTCTGGCTGTAGCGAACGTTGTGCTATCCCCCACGGTCATAATGAATATGTCACCGTAACGCTCATCCCCGGCCCTACTGCCCCTAAGCAGAAGCGGCTAGATGGCCATAGCAATATGCTCCTTCCCTTTGCTGAAGCAAAAGGGCGCTGGCATCGCTTTATTGATGAGCGGATCGACCATAGTTTTCAGCTATCTGAAGCCGACCCGCTACTCACATGGTTTGAGCAGAATGAGCCGCAACGGCTAGAGCGGATTGTCGTCACCCCTGGGGACCCGACAACCGAGCTAATGGCCGCTTTACTCATGGCAAAACTGCGGGCGTTTCTTAAAGAGCAAGGCGACATTTTAATGCCGCGTTCATTAGAGATTAAAGAAACACCGACAAATACCGTGCGCTTACATGGTGACCCGGCGCACTATATCCCTCTCACACAGCGCCCTGCGGCACAATGCTGGTGGAACCGGGCGGATGACAGCACACGAGATGCTGTCTAATCCCCCGACTATGTCTAACCCCTGAATGTGTCTTAGCTGCGCATAAGAGAGAGAACTTCTTGGCGGGCTTTGGCATCATCTGCCCATAGCCCATGCGCCCCCATTGTGACTGTTGTCGCCCCTGGGCTACGCACGCCACGCAAGCTCATGCACATATGCTCAGCCTCAATCACCACCAGCACGGCGCGAGGTGCAAGCACCTCAACCATGGCCTGGACAATCTGGTCTGTCAGCCTCTCTTGTAATTGAGGGCGGCGAGCATAGCCTTCCACCACACGAGCCAATTTACTCAGCCCGGTCAAGCGGCCACCTTCTGGCAAATAAGCGACATGCGCCCGCCCTAATACCGGCAGGAGATGATGCTCACAGGTGGACTGAAAACGAATATCTTTTACCAGCACCATCCCGCCATGCTGGTCAGCACTGAACTGCTTTTTAAGATGCTCGCGCGGGTCTTCATACAAGCCAGAGAAGACCTCAAGATACATTTTCGCAACACGTTCTGGCGTGTCTTGCAGCCCTTCACGCTCTGGATTTTCTCCAATCGCACTAAGAATTTCACGCACACCAGCGGCAATACGCTGTGCAGCATCCTTCGGTAAGGTAATCGCTCCAGCAGCACCCTCTGGTGTCGCATGTCCCTGAATAGGCCCTATATTCTGTTGGTCTTTGACTGACATTCGGCTCCCCTGATTTCTCATCCACCCTTATTCGGCCTTACGCCGTGTAACATCCCCAGCACTACGTTCCATGTCTGCTAGCGCCTCTGAGGCGCGCCGTCCAGCAATCTCGATCAATGGTGCAATTTCAACAAGCGGTTCCAATACAAAGGCACGCTCAAACAAATAAGGATGCGGCAGGGTTAATGCCGGGTGCGTCACCTCTACATCACCATAAAAAATTATATCAATATCTACAGCCCGCTCTCCCCAACGGCGCCCAGGCACACGACCAAGCTCCTGCTCGATCTGCTTACACACTGCCAATAATTCCTGCGGGGTAAGGACTGTCCGCCCAAGGGCTGCGATATTTACAAAGGCCGGCTGGTCCTCCACGCCCCATGGGGCGCTATCATAAAAAGAGGAGACACTCTCAATCTCCAACCCTGGCCGATGGCCCAATGCCTGCACAGCCGCCTGAAGCACCGCCTCCCGCTCACCTAAATTCGCCCCAAGGGAAAAACCAACCTGATGCTGCCTGTGCTGAGTAACCTCTACTGAGACATCCTCCACAGGGTGAGGCACAGGCGCAGAAGGCTTACGCACCTTCACGCTCACCTCTTGCACAGCAGAACATTGCTGCAAAATCGCCTTACCGATACGGTCAGCTAATGTCTCAATCAGCTGAAAACGCGTGGTGGTAAAGGTTTGTTTCGCGATATCGCACAAAGCCCCATAGCAAACAGCTTGCGTGTAATCATCACCTACAATTGCCGCAGATAAATCAGCCTTTACGATAATAGAAACATAAAAGCGCTGCCCTAACCGGGCCTCTTCCTCATGCACACCATGATGGCCAAACAGGCATAAATCACGCACAGAGACCGTCGTCAAAGCAGGGAGAATCACGCTTTTTTCCTTATGCTATTACTTTACGCGCCGTGCTTTAGCGCCGTCTGTTGCGACAATATCGCCTCTATCATCATCGCATCTTTATGAGGCTGTATATCATGCACACGCAGCATACAGGCTCCCTCGCGCATGCCATATAAATTCGCCGCCAGCGTGGCGGCTAAACGGTCTTCTACCTTTCGCCCCAACACCCCGCCAAACATGGATTTACGCGACAAGCCCAACAACACTGGTAAATCATAATATTCACCAAGCCGACGCATATTTTGCACCGCCCAAATATTCTGCTCTAGCGTTTTACCAAACCCTACCCCGGGGTCGAGCAAGATACTCTCTTTGGCAATAGCTGCCCGCTCTGCCAGTTTGAGGGAGATATCAAAAAAGCGGCGCCATTCATCCCAAAAATCAAGATCAGGCGTAACCTCGTGACGATTATGCATAATCGCAACAATAGCCCCAGCCTCAGCCACACAATCCGCCATGGCAGGGTCTGCTTGTAGCCCCCAAACGTCATTCACCATCTGCGCCCCCGCTTGCAGGGCTGAGCGAGCTACAGAGGCTTTCGTTGTATCGACTGAGATACACGCCCCTTCCTCAGCTAAAGGACGAATAACAGGAGCAAGACGCGCCCATTCTTCCTCAGCATCAACAGGGCTATAACCCGGGCGTGTAGACTCCGCGCCTAGATCAAGTACATCCGCCCCTTCCTCTCGCAAAAAACGGGCCTGCTGGAGAGCCGCATCTGGCGTGAAAAAACGCCCTCCATCTGAAAAAGAATCAGGGGTGATATTTACAATCCCCATAAGCAAAGGCAGGGCATCGCCAGCCTTACATGCTGCAATACGCTTTGTGAGGGTCATCACTAAATATGCCTCTGCCCGCTTAGCCTACCAGACACTTACCCTTTACGGGCAAGGTCAAGGAACTTCTCCATTTGCTCCATATCCAGAGCACCAGGGGCGATCATCGCTTTACCGAAAAGGAAAGTAGGCGTGCCTTGCACACCAACAGCTTGCGCTTGTGCGATATTTGCTGTGAGCAGCGCTGTAACGGCAGGGCCGTACATATCTTTCTCCAGCTGTGTCGCATCTAGCTTCATTGCTAAGGCAACATCTTTAATATGGGCCAATGTAGGCTTCGTGGTCTCATTCATGAGCTGCCGACGCATCTCGTCATAATGACCTTGGAAGGCTGCCGCATAAATTGCGCGTGAATCAAGCTCACTTGCCTCACCTAAAACGGGAATAACTTTTTCCACTAATTTAACGTCATGGTGATGTTTTAGAAGCTCATCCACCAATGGCCCCATGTGGCGGCAATAGGTGCAACGTGGGTCCAAAAACTCTACCAAGGTTACAGCACCTTTCACGTTCCCACGTACAGCATAAGCCGGAGCCGTAGATAGGGCTGCCCAATTTGCCTTCACGGCCGCAAGACCTTGCGCCTCTTGTTTGGTCACAGCTTGCTGGCGCAACGCCTGAATCGCATCAGAAAGAATGGTTGGGTCTGTCTTCAAAGCTTGGCGGACAATATCCACAATGGCAGCACGCTGCCCCGCATTAAACACAGTGCTATCCGCAGCATAGGCCTGATGCCCCTTCAAAGAAGGCAGCCCCCACCCAAGAAGGCCAACAATGAGTGCTAAAGAGGCACTAGATACACGCTTTTTCACTTATGATGACCTTCCATCAAATATCTACACCATGCCCGTCACAACCGGGCAATGACATTCCTCTTTCTGTTAAACAGCAAAGCGGCGTATTTTTGAAGCCCGGAAAATAGCTCTTCTCCTTTCCTTGGGCCAAAATCTTGCTTTATCCCTCCCACAACCAAGCCAAACTATCTTGCTAGAAAACTTGCCCTCCCTTCCTAGGCAGTTTAACGCTATGATACTTAAATGAGGGGAAGTTGCTCGGCGGCTTCCTTACTAAATGAACGCACTGTGATCTGGATAAACTGGAGAGCCGCCACCGTGGTACAGCATGACCGCCGGACCCCCCATCATCACGCTATATCCCATGGGCGCTCAGCCTATTGGGCTACCACAAAACGGCTCGCCTCTTTGGGGATGGTGGGCTGCCTCTTTGGGGTAAGTCTTGCAGGCTGTTCTACATCTAAAAGCCTAAAGCACCATCTTTTTGGCCCTACAACACATACGCCAACAGCCCTCAATAGCGGTATTGTTGTTGCCGATGAGCCTCAAGCAGCCCTTGTAGGGCGTGATGTCCTCGCCCGAGGTGGCAATGCCGCAGATGCTGCCGCTGCCACAGCATTTGCTCTCTCTGTAACGCTACCTTCACGTGCTTCACTTGGCGGTGGTGGGGCATGTATTGTGGCCCGCCCAGGCCAACCGGCTGAGAGCATCTCTTTCCTTCCTACCAGTGGCAGTGCCCCTAATGGTGACAGACCCGCCTCTGTACCCATGCTGCCTCGTGGGCTGTTTTTGCTCCAGTTACGCTACGGTTCTGTTCAGTTTGCTGATACACTCGCCCCTGCCATTACACTCGGCCAGCAGGGTATCACCGTCAGTCGTACCCTTGCACGTGACCTTGCCGCTCTCAAAGGGCCTCTCCTCTCCAACCCTGGGATAAAAGCCCTCTTTGGCAAAGGCGAAGACGGTACTATTTTAGGTGAAGGCGACCTCTTCACACAGCCTCAGCTGACATCCTTCCTCTCTCGCCTTAAGCTTGTAGGGGTCGGAGATTTGTACACTGGGGCTCTCTCAAACGTATTTGTTGAACAAGCCAATAAAGCTGGTGCAGCTCTCACCCGAGCAGATCTCCGTGCTAGTCTCCCACTAGAAAGTGCAGCATTAGAACTTTCTAGTGGCAATTATCATCTCAGTTTCTTAGCTCCACCAGCGGATGGTGGGATCGGCAGTGCTACTGCCTTCACACACAGCTTTATTCCGGCTCAAAATGCTGTTAGCGCGTGGCGTCGTACTGGGTTGAATACACTACAAGACGCGCAAAGCTTTAGCATCTCTGGCCAAAGAGACACTCAAAATTTGCCACCGCTTCCCGCATCAACATCCTTTGTTGTGCGTGACGGTACCGGCTTACTTGTTGGCTGTGCCCTTACCAATAATAATCTCTTTGGCACAGGGCGCCTTGCAGGAAGCACCGGGGTATTACTAGCCGCCGCACCACGCCATTATCCACGTCCTCTCCTTTCTGCTGCAATTATCCGTGCACCACAGGAAAAGATAGAAGCCGTCTTGGCAGCCTCCGGCCAGAATGATGCTGCTCAAGCTGTGACGGACGGCTTGCGTGCCATCACACAAAAACGCCCCCCGATAACCTCCACGGGGACAGGGCTATTAAATAGCATCCACTGCGATAACGGAATCTGCCACGGCACAGCTTCACCACAGGGCAATGGCCTTACAGCTCAAACCCCGGCACAGCCATAAGGGAAAGGCCCAATACCCTTCAGAGAGGCTACTTTAAGTGTTTAAAAATGCACGAAACAGCCTCCTTTTTTAAAAACCCGCTTGACGCCCCCCCGGGCAAAAGCGGAAACAGTGAGCACAACATGCCCTCATACAGGGCGTAGATTTGCACGAGGTTCTTAATGTCAACGGACAAAACCAAAGCGCTGGAAGGCGCTCTCAGCCAGATTGAACGCGCTTTCGGCAAAGGGTCCGTCATGCGCATGGGTCAACGCCCTAAAGAACAGGTTGATGTCATCTCCACCGGCTCACTTGGCCTAGATATCGGGCTGGGCATTGGTGGCCTCCCACGTGGCCGTATTATCGAAATTTACGGCCCAGAGAGCTCTGGTAAAACAACTCTGGCCCTGCATGCCGTAGCAGAAGCACAGAAAAAGGGCGGCACAGCAGCCTTTATTGATGCCGAACATGCGCTAGATCCTATCTATGCCCGCAAGCTCGGCGTAAATATCGATGACCTTCTCCTCAGCCAACCAGATGCTGGTGAGCAAGCTCTTGAGATTGCTGATACGCTGGTTCGCTCTGGCGCGATTGATATTCTCGTTGTGGACTCTGTCGCTGCACTCGTGCCGAAGGCTGAGCTCGAAGGTGATATGGGTGATAGCCATGTTGGCCTCCATGCCCGCTTAATGAGCCAAGCCCTGCGTAAGCTCACCGGTACGGTATCTCGTTCCAACACGATGGTGATCTTCCTCAACCAGATCCGTATGAAAATCGGCGTGATGTTCGGCAACCCCGAGACAACAACCGGTGGTAACGCGCTGAAATTCTACTCGTCTGTGCGCCTTGATATTCGCCGCATTGGCTCAGTAAAAGATAAGGACGAAGTCGTAGGCAACCAGACACGTGTTAAGGTTGTTAAAAACAAAATGGCACCGCCCTTCCGCCAAGTTGAATTCGACATCATGTACGGCGAAGGTGTCAGCAAAATGGGTGAGCTACTTGACCTCGGCGTAAAAGCCAATGTGGTTGAGAAATCCGGCGCTTGGTTCTCATATGACAGCACACGCATCGGCCAAGGCCGTGAGAACGCAAAACAATATCTGCGTGACCATCCTGAAATGGCTGACGAGATTGAAAAACGTGTCCGCCAAGAAGCTGGCCTCATCGCTGAAGAAATGATGAATGGCGAGCTTGCTGAAGCTGCTAAAAACTCTGCTTCAGACGAGTTACAGCTTGATGGTGGCGAGAATACACGCAAGAAAAAGTAATAATCTCTTTCCCCTAAGTCTTCAGGGCAGAAGCCTATTACTAAAAACCCCGCTCTTTAGCGGGGTTTTTTAATGCCATAATCTTAAATCACTCTATGAAAACACGGCATAAAAAAGGCGGGCTGAGCAATGCCCACCCGCCTTTTAGAAAATCACCTCTTCACCAGCCCATTAAGCTGCGAGATTTTGTGCTCCATTATTCCGGTCACGGAACTGACGCCACAGCTTCACACCTTTAAGGGCGAGCTTAGCTGCAAATGGTGCCATTTGTGGGCGCAACAGACGTGAATCATAACCAGCAAAGCGGCGGTCATTCTCACGCAAGCACAGCTCCATCAGCTCCACAAAATCAACCTCTTTATCCGTCATGCTCTGTGCGCCTGTAACAGTAAAGTTGTTATCTTGTGTATGCTCCACGCCCTTATCATCAAAGGTACGCACCAAGCTAAGACGCTCATACAGCAAGAAGAACAGAACCCCGACAACACGCAACTCAAACCATGGGCGACGCCATAGCGGCATTGTTGCACGGTGATAAGCTAGCCAGTTCGCAAAGAGCAGGATATGGCGACATTCTTCCTGCATAACAGGCTCAAATGTCTCAATCAGCTCCATCGGGAACAAGCCTGCTTTTTCAGCCAAGGCGAACAGACCAAATGCAAAGAAACTATCCCAACATTCAGAGAAACCAGTGACGAGATAAGCCCATTCCGTGTCGCGTGGCTCAATATAAGGAGGCTCTGGAGCAAGAGGAATGCCATAATGCTCAACCATACGGGAGAGCACTTCTTTATGGCGGTTTTCTTCCCACGCATTACGTGCAATGGCGTCACGCACATCTGGGTCATCAATCATATCCGCATAAGCGGCCATGCGCAGACGAGCCTTACCCTCTGTCTGCACAGCAATATCCCAAATCGGCAAAGAGGTGATGCGCTGCATCGTCTCAGGGTCAAGCTCAGGCCAAGGAATGACAGAAGGTTTGTAAGGGTTGAATGTATCACGGAACATATCAGCCATAGCTTTTTTATGTTCCACAGTCCCCGGTTTTAGAGGCCCTTTAACGGGGCTGCTCCAATGGCGGGCATCATAATCAACCTGTTCTAGCGTCTTCTCTGAAGGACTATCCGGCAGATGAGAATAAATATCCGCTAGAGTTTTCTTCTCTGCTTTCGTACCGTTAACGTCACTCACGGCGCTCTCCTTTCTCTTGCCTTGGTAGGATACCAGTCTTAATCCAAATCAGCCGCTGATGAGATAATACGTCCCACAAGCCCATACTCGACCGCTTCTTGAGCCGACATCCAGTAATTGCGGTCTGTATCACGTGCTACTTTTTCATAAGACTGCCCCGTCTCACGCGCGAAGAGCCGGTTTAGACGTTCGCGCATTTTTATAATTTCGCGGGCTTCAATATCAATATCAGTTGCAGGCCCCCGAACACCCCCCATCGGTTGGTGCAAAAGGAACCGTGTGTTTGGAAGACATAAACGACGCTCCGGCCGCCCTGCAGCAAAAATCAATGCCCCAGCTGATGCTACCCACCCCGTGCCAATCATATTGACCGGAGCGACCGAATCCACAAAACGGATCATATCGTGAATGGTATCCCCACTCTCCACATGACCACCGGGAGAATTAACATAAATATCAATTGGCTTGTCCGAAGCACCAGCTAACGCCAATAGGCGACCTGTGACATCACGAGCCAATTTATCGTTAATACCACCAAAGATGAGTACTTTGCGTTGCTCAAAAAGACGTCCTTCTACCTCGGGAGAGGGGGCAGACTTCTTGTCTTCTGCGGTTTTTTCTTCCGATTCTTCCTCTGCAAAGCTCACTCGCTGCCGAGCAACCTTCCGGGTAAGCGCCTGTTTTTCTAGGCGCCCCTCCTCACTGCAGGAGAATGTCTGATTATCACGTTCGTCATATGTCATCATGGCCGCTATCCTGCTCCTGCTTTTCGTTCCTGCCAAGTCATAAAAAAAAGCTTTAATGAAGGTTCTGTTACCAGGCTTTTACAAAACATCAATTTGGCATTCTTTCCCTCTCCCTCAAGAAGCGTTTGCATCGCCCTAAAGAGACACATATTCTTACATACTCTGGCCCTTTTACCCCTCCACAGCTAAAGCTGCATCATGACACCTAGCCTCTTTCACCATATTGCACAGCATGTCTCATTTATCTCTTTCGATAAAACGGGCCAGAAACAGGGTAAAAACGCCCATCCTCAGCAAAAGCGTTTCTCTCTTTGCCAACGCCATATCTTTCTATCCCTAGGGCTAGTACTGCTCCTGAGCGGATGCCAAAATCGTACCCCAACCAATACTGTAATTGATTGGACACATGATTTTTTAGGTGGCGAAATCAGTAAGCTGCACGCACCAACACCAGGTTTCGACCGCCCTTACCCCAACATCACGCAAATCCCAACAACCATACCAGAATTCCCAAGCCCAGCGACCCGGGCACTTATCACGAGTCGGTTAGAAGAAAAACGTAACTTTGCTGAGCGTTACGGAGCCGCAAGCGGCGCTTTACCTACAGACGGCCACTTAAACCCACGCCCTCCTTTTGTCTCAACCGCTGGGTCTATGACTGTCAGCACTCCCAACAGCACAAAGCAGCCCTCCCCCAAGACTGCGCCCCAACCTAAGAAAACATCTCACGCACAACCACGCTCTACCGCCCCTAGCACGAAGAGCCAACCTGCCTCACAACTTGTATATCAGCCCTTAGAACATACGCTCCCCGCCTATCTTCCTAACCCGGGCCTCCCACCAAAACCGCTCCTTTTTCCAGGGTTCACACTCCCTGATACCATCCTACCTCTTGTTCCAGACTTCGATGTAAAAACACCTTCTGGCACATTAATCCGCTTCCAAGCAGACACTGACCACATTTTAGACGGACAAGATAATAGCTTTAGACATATTGTAGCCCACCGCCGGCACCATCGCGTGATTATTCGGGGTTTTGGCACTATCCTCTCAGCTCATGCGAGTCTTGACCCAGACGACCAACAGCATGAAATCGCTTTAGGCCTACTACGTGCCCAAGTTGTTGCCACAAATCTAATCGCCCTTGGTGTTCCCAAAGATGATATCCGCATTCTCGCAGAACCCATTGGAGATGGAGTGCGTGTCACCTACGAGCTGAACATAAAAATGCCTCTCAACCATCGTTAACTGAAAAATTATATAGATAATTGCCGTAAAGGCCCTTGTCTGTCAGGCCAAGCTCATGAAACATGGGGTGTTATCTTTTTGGGGATAGCTCCGTTAGGGATGACATGTGTCATCCCCCATGTTGATTAATTGAGTGATCATGACTGAAGAATTCCACAAAATCCGCCGCTTGCCGCCTTATGTCTTTGCAGAAGTCAACAAAGCCAAAGCCGCCGCGCGAGCCGCGGGTGAAGATATTGTGGATCTCGGCATGGGCAACCCAGATAGCCCTCCCCCTCAGCATGTCATTGATAAACTTGCTGAAACGCTCCGCAATCCACGTGTTCATGGCTATTCTGTAAGCCGCGGCATCCCCGGGCTACGTAAAGCTCAAGCCGCCTATTATGAACGCCGCTTTGGTGTAAAACTGGACCCAGAAACAGAAATCATCGCCACAATCGGCTCTAAAGAAGGTCTGGCAAATCTCGCCTCTGCCATTACGAGCCCGGGCGATACAATCTTAGTGCCCAACCCTTCTTACCCTATTCACCAATTTGGCTTTATCATCGCTGGGGCCTCTGTACGTTCCATTCCAGCATCGCCAGATGAGAACATGCTCCGCGCTCTACACCGGGCTGTACGCCATTCTGTGCCTAAGCCAACAGCGCTGATTATTAACTTCCCTTCCAATCCAACAGCTTACCTTGCAACAAAAGACTTCTATAAAGAGATTGTCGATTTCGCACGCAAGGAAGGGATCTGGGTTCTCTCTGACCTCGCTTATGCAGAAATCTACTTTGGCGATGAGCCTCCTCCCTCCATTCTCTCCATCCCTGGGGCGAAGGATATTGCTGTTGAGTTCACCTCCCTTTCAAAAACCTACTCCATGGCAGGGTGGCGTATTGGGTTTGCGGCAGGTAATCCACGGCTGATCCAGGCACTCACACGCATTAAATCTTATCTTGATTACGGGGCCTTTACACCTGTTCAGGTTGCTGCAGTTGCTGCCCTTAACGGCCCACAAGATTATGTTGAGGACATGCGTAAACTCTATAAAGACCGGCGTGATGTGCTTATCCGTGGGTTGCATGGTGCGGGATGGGATGTTCCTTCTCCTGAAGGATCTATGTTCGCATGGGCACCTATTCCTGAGAAGTTCGCCCATCTTGGCAGCGTAGAATTCTCAAAACTGCTTCTTAAAGAAGCTAAAGTCGCTGTGGCACCAGGACTAGGGTTTGGTGAGCATGGTGACGGTTTTGTTCGCATCGGCCTTGTGGAGAACACCCAGCGCCTCCGTCAAGCCACACGCTCTATTAAAGCCTTTATGAACCAGCATAGCGGCTCTAATTCCTAACACCCTAATCTCTACACACAGCCCTATATAATGGGCTGTGTGTTCGTCTTCCTGTATATTGATAGGACCTCCCTTCTGATGACATCTGCATATACCAACACTGTTTCCTCCTCGGCCACATCCCCCTTGCGGCTTGGCATTGCCGGGCTTGGAACAGTCGGTACAGGTGTCATTCGTCTCATTAGGGAACATGCAGACCTCATTAAAAACCGCACAGGCCGGAGCCTAGAGATTGTCGCTGTAAGTGCCCGCAACCGCACACGCAACCGTGGTGTCGACCTCTCCGGCCTAACGTGGCACGATAACCCTGTAGATCTTGCGGCTGATAAACAAATTGACGTTGTTGTCGAGCTCATGGGCGGGGCCGAAGGTTCTGCACGAGATTTGGTCGAAGCCTCTTTGAAAGCCGGTAAAGCTGTTGTCACAGCCAACAAAGCCTTAGTCGCCCGCCACGCACAAACCCTTGCCCAACTAAGCCATACACATCAAACTCCCCTTCTCTTTGAAGCGGCTGTCGCCGGGGGAATCCCTGCAATTAAAACCGTACGTGAAGGTGTCGCTGCTGATAAAGCAACACGCCTAGGCGGTATCCTTAACGGAACAAGCAATTTCATTTTAACTGAGATGGCCGAAACAGGCCGTGCTTTTGCCGATGTGCTAAAAGAAGCCCAAGATAAAGGATATGCCGAGGCTGACCCTTCTGCCGATATTGATGGCTGGGACGCAGCGCACAAACTTAGCATCCTCACAGCAATTGCCTTCCGGCCTATTGATTTTGACACGCTCGCTGTCAGCGGGATGCGCGCTATTACCACACAAGATATCCACCAGGCACGCCAACTTGGCTATGCAATTAAAATGCTCGGTGTCGCAAAACGCCTGCCAGAAGACCGTGTGGAAGCATGGGTTCAGCCATGCCTAATTCCAGCTCATTCTGGCCTTGCTCAAATAAACGGAGTGTATAACGCCCTCACGATTGAAGGCCCCTTTAGTGGCCCGATCACCATCTCTGGCCAAGGCGCAGGAGAAGGGCCAACAGCCAGTGCCGTTGTCGCCGACCTTATCGATCTCGCCCGAGGCCATGCACTACCTCTATGGGGCCGCATGGATGAACTCGCCCCCATCCCATGTGAACCAGTGGAGAAGCTGCCCAGCGCTTTCTACCTACGTGCTAACCTCAATGCCCCAGCAGACGCAGTTATTGATGCTGACAAAGCTCTTAGTGAGATTACAACCCTTCTCCGCAATGAAGGCATCCCCCTAGCCAAGACGCTCCACCACACCCCGCTTGGTGAAGCACCACAGCTCATTATGCTAACCCGCCCTATTCCGCAGGAAGAGATCAACCGTATTCTCCCTATATTGGAAGAAACAACCCTCATCAGCGGGGCGCCCCTTGCTCTGCGGATCGAAGACTTACCATGATCCATAAAGCCGATACCCCGTCACCTTCTTATCGCGTCACGGGGCGTAATCTCGGTCTTGAGCTCGCCCGTGTCACAGAGGCAGCTGCCATCGCCTCTGCCCATTGGACGGGGCGAGGCGATAAAAACGCTGCTGATGGCGCCGCTGTAGCCGCGATGCGTACCGCCTTCGATACTGTTGCCATCAGCGGTACCGTTCGCATTGGTGAAGGGGAGATGGATGAAGCCCCCATGCTTTATATTGGCGAGCAAGTCGGCTGTGGCGGCCCAGCTATGGATATCGCCGTAGACCCTTTAGAAGGCACAAATCTCTGCGCTCGCAGCCTGCCAAACGCCATTACAGTTGTCGCCTTAGCTGAGAAGGGCTGTTTTTTGCATGCACCTGATATTTACATGCAAAAAATTGCCGTTGGGCCAGGGTTACCAGAAGGCGTAGTGGATATTAACGCTTCTATTAACACAAATCTCACAAACCTAGCACAAGCCAAAAAATGTTCTATCAGCGATCTCACACTCTGCGCTTTAGAGCGTGAACGCCATAATGATCTTGTAGCCTACGCTCGTGAGGCCGGCGCGCGTGTACGTCTGTTAAGTGATGGAGATGTTGCCGCCGTTATCGCAACATGTTTGCCCAATAGCGGCGTAGATATTTACGCAGGCAGCGGCGGCGCACCAGAAGGTGTCCTCGCGGCGGCGGCTATCCGTTGCCTCAATGGGCAAATGCAAGGCCGCCTCATTTTCGAAACAGAAGACCAAATCACCCGTACCCGCGGGATGATCCGTCCCGATCTCGACCCTACACAAACATTAAGCCTTACCGATATGGCAGCCGGCCCGGTCTTCTTTTGTGCAACAGGGGTGACATCAGGCGATCTACTCAAAGGGGTCGAACATCTCAATAACGGGTATATCCGCACACATTCTGTTATGATGCGCTCTGAAAGCGGTACTATCCGTTATATGGATGCCTACCATCATTTTGACCCACATCGGGCCTAAAGCGAACAAACTCTTCCCTCTCAGCTATCTCAGAATGGCCCAATGCTCTTAAACGACACCTCCCTTTCAGCGCATAACTCTGCCCTTCCTATTGCTTTAAACGTCCACAAAAGTGCAGGGCAGCGACGCTGGGTGTGGCGTCACCCCGTACTTGCACAAGATGATAACCGCCTCGCTCTCGCCTTAGCCCAACAGCTTGAAATATCTGAGCTCACAGCACGTATTCTTGCAGGGCGTGGCATTACCGCTGAGACTGTCACATCCTATCTCCAGCCTCGCCTACGAGATGCTTTACCAAACCCTTCCACTCTTATGGATATGGACCGCACCGCCACACGCTTAGCCGAGGCCGTCCAAAAGGGAGAGAAAATTGGTATTCTGGGAGATTATGACGTTGATGGCGCATGTGGCACCGCCTTATTAACCACAGTTCTCCGCGCCCTAGGCTGCTCTGTCCTCACACATATTCCCGATAGAATAGAAGAAGGATACGGCCCGAATATCCCCGCATTAGAAAATTTCTTATCCAAGGGGGCGACTCTTATCATCTGTGTAGATTGCGGTACCGCCGCTCTTGATGTGCTGGATCATTTTGAAGGACGTGTTGACCGCATCGTACTTGACCATCACAAACCAGATGGCGCACGCCTCCCTAAAGGGCTTGTTGTAAACCCCAATCGAATCGATTGTCCCTCTGGCCTGGGCCATCTCTGCGCCACGGCAGTTGCCTTTCTTGCTATGGTCGCTCTCCAGCGCACTTTGCGCCAGTCTGGCTGGTTTGAACAACATAAAATGCCAGACCTCATGAGCCTTCTTGACCTCACCGCTCTAGCTACCATTTGCGATGTTATGCCTCTCCAAGGGCTTAATCGCGCCTTGGTTGCCCAAGGCCTCAAAGTAATGAGCAAACGCCAGCGTATCGGCCTCTCAGCCCTAGCTGATGTCGCAGGTGTTAAAAATGATGCCAGCGCTATGAGCTGTGGGTTCGCCCTAGGGCCACGCATCAATGCTGGTGGGCGCATCGCCAAAGCATCACATGGCTTGCAACTTCTTCTAAGCACCTCAGAAGGAGAAGCCCGCGCCATTGCCGATGAACTAGATAATGTTAATCGCCAACGCCAAACCGTTGAAAGCCACATCCTTGATTCCGCCATTGAGCAAGCTCAAGCACAAATAGACCAAGGTCATGCTGTCATTTTCTTACATGGAAGTGACTGGCACCCTGGTGTCGTCGGAATTGTCGCGGGCCGCCTTAAAGAACGCTTCAACCGCCCTGCCCTCGTTGGCGCCCTTACCGATGGCGTCATTAAAGGCTCAGCACGTTCTGTGACCGGCTTAGACCTCGGAGCCGCCATCATCCTCGCACGTCAAAATGGCCTACTTCTAACAGGCGGTGGCCACGCTATGGCAGCAGGTTTCTCTGTTACTGAAGAAAACTGCACAGCGCTGCATCAACTGCTGGATGACGCATTATCTGAGGCCCACACACTCCCCCCTCAAGATGATCTTCTTTTAGACGGGGTCATCACCATTAACGGTGCCACATCAAGCTTAGCCGAGCAGCTAGGGCAGTTGGCTCCCTTTGGGCCCGGCAATGAGGAACCTCTCCTTGCCATCAGCAATGTTCGCTGCGTCAAAGCAGACCGTATCGGCCGTGATGGCAACACATTACGGGTGATCCTCCAAGGGGAAGATGGCTTTAGCCGCCTAAAGGGTATTATCTTCCGTGCAGGCGATAAACGCTTTACCGATCTTCTAGAAGATCGTAGCCGCCCACTCCTTCATGTGGCTGGCCAATTACGTATTGAACATTGGCAGGAACAAAAAAATCTAACTTTTTTCATTTTTGATGCCACACAGGCTTGACGCCCCCCTCTACTTCCCTTATTAACCGCCTCACGCCTTTAGTCCCGTTCGTCTAGAGGCCTAGGACACCGCCCTTTCACGGCGGCAACACGGGTTCGACTCCCGTACGGGACGCCACTTTTCTTAGCATATAAATGCTAATTGTGGCCTAACTAGGCACCTTCCTTACATATTGTAAGCGCTGTTCTTGTGGGGCTGTGCGCTATCTTTAATAGCCTACATAGCAGCCACCGTTACAAAACAAACGATAACACATGCTCAGCCGCCGCTAGAATGATAAGAACCATCAGCCCAGCGACAAGAGCGTTACCTTTTCCATCCACGATTTACACATCACAACTTCTTTGAGAACTAATTAAAACGCCATTTCAATTTTCCGGGCGAGGCCATCAAAACATCTAAGGCTATAAAAAGCCGGTCACCGAAACAATGTGGCCCATTTATTCTCCTTATCAGGGCGTAATGCTCTTCTCCGGCCCTTATCAACTCCACTTATGTTTTATTGAAATATATAGATTTTACTAACATTAAATCATTCTCTCGGTATTATTTTTGTATCATACACTTTTCTAAAGATATTCTCCCTGTCATAGGCATAAATATGACCTACTCCATCACACCACTCGTGACCGGTTTCTGTCTTGGAGCGTCCCTCATCATTGCAGTTGGGGCGCAGAATATATTTATTCTCCGGCAGGGGCTAAAACGTGAACACATTCTGCCCATTATCCTATTTTGCAGTGGCGTTGATGCTCTTCTCATCTCCGCATCTGTCAGTGGAGTCAGCCGCTTCGTGCAGGCTATTCCTCATCTAACTGATATACTCACATATGGAGGAGCAGGTTTTCTTCTTTGGCAAGGAGGGCGCGCTTTGCACAATATGCTTACAGTCACCCCTCTCCCTCTCGAAGAACAACCCCGCCAAAGCCTGCAAAAATCCATGATGATGACGGCAGGTTTTACACTTTTAAACCCGCATCTTTACTTAGACACCTTGCTTCTTATGGGGTCTGTTAGCCTAACACAGCCACTCCATGAGCGCCCCTTATTTGGAGCGGGAGCAATTCTAGCTAGCTTTATATGGTTCCCCTTCCTCGGCTTTGGAGCCCGCATCTTAAAACCATTTTTTACAAACCCATTATCATGGCGTGTTCTTGATGGCATTACCGCCATCATCATGCTTAGCCTCGCTGGCATTCTTATTTATCATTCCACCTTATTTAGCTAAAGCACATAAAAAAAGAGGCCCATCTGGGCCTCTCTTTTATACTTCTCCAAACTCTTGCTACTTAAAAGCGTACATGCACCGAGCCTGTCGCACCACTTTCCACAGACTGCCCGCCATACTGACCGATATAAGAAAGATCAACATCCACCTTGTCGCTCAGCTTCGCCGTCAAACCTGTTTTAATCACAGCGCTATCACGTGATAGTGGCACACCTGCGATATTCATATCCTGATCGCTCTGCGCCAAATTTTCCTCCCGGCTGGATACGATACCGCCAAAAGCATGACGATATGCCCCCATCACATGGGCTAGGAGACGCGTTTTCGCAATCATGAACTCTCTTGCAGCACGGAAGCCAAAAGATGAGAAGAAAACGCCTGTATCCTGTGCATGCCCCGTAAGCGCAGCTGCACCATGCTCTTGAAAATGTCCAACATTCTGATTCACGTAAGACAAGCCTGCAAACGGCTCAAACTGCGTCTTCTTAAAGCGCATTTTATAACCGAGTTCACTGAAGATACGCGCTGTACCGCCGAGATAATGGCTAGTCTGGCGCCCACCAAAATCACCTACCTCTACTTGGCGACGCATATTCATCACGTTCCACGAATAGAAGCCACCAAGGCGTATATTCAGCTTGCCCCAATTCCGCCCTGCATAGGCACCGAGACTTACGTTGTTACTGTTGCCTGAGGAATCGGCAGCTCCGCCCATGTTGAACATAGAGTTGCCATAAGAGAACATGCCACCGACACGCCAGCGATCGTCTACCGGGGCATCAACCCCCACAACAAAACCAGCCGTGCGGTGATGCAGCAAGCCTGCATTCCCGTCACTCGCATTATGGCCCATGCTGCCATATGCTTGGCCCCACATCACAGCATGGTCACGGTAACATGGCCCACCTTTACGGCCAGTAGCCATATCGTACTGGCCAGTCCCAGAAATGCCCGATACACCATCACAGTTCGCACCATCCAAGCGAGACAGCACAGCTTCCTCAAGCAGGTAACTATCTTGTATCAACGCAGAACGTGCAGAAGCATGAATCACACCAGAAAGATTATCCATCGAATGGCGTGCTTCATCTGCCGAGTTCATACTCGTCATCGCCTGAGCGAGATCGCTATTCGTTGGAAGACCATCCAAAGCTGCACCAACAGCACGCTGGTTGCGTGTTGAGGCAGGGGCAGAGAATGCTGTGTTATTCCGTTGCATCAGCACATCCAATGCACTTTGTATAGCGCCCTGTGCATCTGTAGCATTCGTTAGGTTATTCTCAACGACCAGATATGGTGCGAGATAAGGCATCTTAGTGAGGCTACCTGTTAGGCGATTATCGCCGTTCATACTGACAGAACCAGTTGCCCCTAAAATACGATAGCCCTGCCCCGCATAAACACGGCTACTATCACTCTTTTGCACATCAATAGTCCCGCTTCCCAAAGAAGCTGAACCATTTACATGCACCGCACCACTCTGCAGCAATGTATAATTACGTGCTTTGAAAAGTCGTGGCAGAGGATCTACCCTACCGGCATCGCGCTCATAATAAACAGCGTTACCACCAACAGTTGTGCTGCCAACAGCCTGATCTGTCGCCCTTACAGAGTAAGTTGCACCAGCCCCTGCCATAGTAAGATTTGTTGCTTGGCTACCAGATGCCCCCACAACAACCGTACCAGACTCATTGACGTACAACGTCCCTTGAGAGCCGATTGTCGCATTATCAGCTGTAACAGTCCCGCCATCTTCAACATTTAGGCGGCCTTGACCATTATACCCAACGCTTAAGGACCGCCCATTCAGCTCTGCTGCACCTGCCGCATCATCTGGGTTAATAGCAGCACCGGATACATTCAGGGTAGACCCCTGTCCTGCAACCGTTACTACACCCTTTGATCCACTATTCTCACCAATGCCCAGCCCACCGGTTGTCGTTACTTTGCCGCCCTGGGTCACAGAGAGCGAGCCTTCACCATCACGACCGATATGAATACCCCCATTACCAACATTCATCTGGGACGCAGTATTCTTCTGAGAATCACTACCTGTAACTGTAATCCGCCCTAGGCCATTCTCGTAGTTACCTGCAACCACACGACTTGCAGTAACCTGCCCGCCATTCTGCACAATGAAGTTATTTTCTTGCTTCACAGGGACAGTAGCATACTCCCGCTTATTCCAAGCAAGACGCGTCACTTGCTGGGCTGTTGGTGCAGCACCGTAACTTTCATCACCATTGCCAACAACAAGCCAGCCACTCCGAAGGGATAAAGCTTTAGATGTCCCCTTCGGCACCCCCGAAACTTCATTTTCTGTAAGAGACAGATAGCCATTCTTATCAACGACCATCTTAGCTGTATCATTAGCAGCTAAGCCAACTTCTACCTCACCAGTGGACTTTATACCACCACTCGCACTACTGGTGCCTGTTAGCACTAACTCACCATTACCACGCACAAAGGTGTAGCCACCATATGTACTCTGCCCGGTTAGTGTCAGCTGATTTGCGCGCGTTTCTTGCGTGTTATTAACAGGCCCACCGCTATTGAGGTCTATCCCACCATGTTGCCCAACAAACGGCTCATTACCAGTTAAAGAGTTTGAGCTCCCTTCAGCTTCTTGCAAGCTACCACTAAAGGTCTGTGGTGTACCATCACCCTGGATGATCAGCGTTTTGGTTCCAAGCTGGACTGTGTCGCCTCCTCCCACATATGGCTGGGATGTGTAATCACTATACGGCGCTACGCTAGCATCATCAGCGCGCGCAACAGTATAGAGACGTCCAAATGGCGTCATCTCCACACAAAACAGAGCTGCCGTGAACAATAGTCTGCTACGCACTCAAAACCCCTGTATCATGACCAAAGGCCAACACCATTCCCGCCTAAAGAGCACTTCCTCTCGGGCTAAGCAATAGCTACCTAACTTAATTAAGAACTGTGATTAATAATTAGCGAACCGAATCTGGAAAATTGAAATAAAATCTTTGTGACACTTTTTGAAAATTTATTGATTTTCTCCACTCACCTTTTACCCTAAATAAAATATACCAACACAGGAATTCTATTTAACCAAATTCCACAAAATAAAATACACCCCAATTCTCACCCTATTAAATTCTTCCCCCTTCTCTAAGATAATAAATGGAAACTTTCCTTTTCTAATTTTGTCGTATCAGCTCATTTTGAGCCGATTTATACTCTGAAACGAATTAAGGCTCTGCCCTTAATGGACCATTCCACACAAGGACACCGTATAACCATGTCTAAAATTCTCGTTCTTTATTACTCATCTTACGGCCATGTCGAAACAATGGCTCACGCTATTGCAGAAGGCGTACGCACAGAAGGCCTTGATGTTGATATCAAACGCGTTCCTGAACTTGTGCCTGAAGATACGGCTAAAGAGCATCATTTTAAAACAGAACAAAACGCTCCTATCGCCACACCAGATGACCTCACACAATATGATGGTATCATCATTGGGGCACCAACGCGATTTGGCCGCCTCCCCTCACAAATGGCAAATTTCTGGGATCAAACGGGAGGACTTTGGGCAAAAGGAGCCTTGGCTGGAAAAGTTGGTGCCGTCTTTACGTCCACAGCATCACAGCATGGCGGACAGGAAACAACTCTCTACTCTCTTATGTCAAACCTACTGCATCATGGCATGATTATCAGCGGGCTACCTTATAGCTTCCAAGGGCAACTGCGAGTCGATGAAGTCACTGGTGGCTCTCCTTACGGAGCAACAACTATCGCCGGGGGAGATGGCTCACGCCAGCCAAGCGAAACCGAACTTGAAGGTGCTCGCTTCCTAGGGAAACATGTTGCCAGCATTACCAAAAAGCTCGCTTAATAAACGATCACACCAGCACAAGCCCCTCTCACAAGGGGGCTTGTGCTTTACATTCGCCTCTACCTCTTTCTGAGCGTAAGCGACTCATCTACTCTTAGATGGTAAAAGAAATAGGAGCTTGCCGTGGCCGCTCCAGACCAGAACGCTCGGCTTGTTGCAGGAGCTCAGCCAAAGTGACCGCTTTGAGCTGATTCTCAATCCCCTCATTTAACGTCCCCCATAACGGAACAATAACCGCTTTATTAAGGGGGTTATCTGTATTTTGAGATGATTGCCCTGCGTCCTTTACGCTTACCGCCTCTGCAATATCATATAAATTGACCACTCGTGGGGAGCGCCCTAAACGATATCCCCCTTTAGGGCCACGTACACTATCAAGTAACCCGCCACGGGAAAGTGCCTGTAAAATAGGCTCAATCCCTCGACGTAAAAGACCACTACGCTCGGCAATATCAGCACCACTCACCACACCAGAGCGCCCCGCATGAAAAGCGACATCCAGCATAATGGATAAAGCTGTTAAAACACGATCGTTCTTCAAATACATGATACACTCACCGATATATACAGTAGCCGTGGGCTTCTTTTAGCGTATTCGTTATCATAAAAAAGAAAAAATATCCGCAATTCTGTCCAAAAGAAAAATTACACTGATTCTCCCCTTCTTTTTTAATTCTGCGACAAAATCGGGTAAAAGAAATTCTATAGAGGTTTTCTCCTCTTTTTCTCTACGGATAAGGCAGGGACTGTCATGACTAATAAAACCCCTTCTCCTACACAGGTTCCTTTTCCTCTTGCCCCCGAAGGCTTTGCTAAGCCTCGTGGCGTTGTATACCCCTCCTTTATGGATGTGGTCGGCGGCACACCGCTGGTAGCTATTCCCAAGCTAACAGAAAAAGAAGCTCTCAAAGCCCATGTGCTTCTTAAGCTTGAGTTCTTTAACCCTCTCAGCTCTGTAAAAGACCGCATCGGCGTTGCCATGCTTCGTGATGCCCAAGCGAAGGGCCTCATCACACCAGGACGCTCTGTCTTAGTCGAGCCAACATCTGGCAATACAGGCATTGGCCTTGCATTTGCAGCTGTTTCTATGGGCTATAAATTGATCGTCACCATGCCCGAGAGTGCCTCTATTGAGCGCCGCAAAATGCTCTCCCTAATGGGGGTCACGCTTGAACTCACCCCTGCAAAGCAAGGGATGAAAGGCGCCATCAATAAAGCACAAGAGATTTTAAAAGCTACAGAAAACGCATGGATGCCGAGCCAGTTTAGTAACCAAGCGAATCCTAAGGTTCACTCTGAAACCACAGCCGAAGAAATTTGGCAGGATACAGCCGGTGCTGTTGATGCCGTGGTGGCCGGCTTAGGCACAGGTGGCACTGCTTCTGGTATTGCCCATGCACTTAAAGCACGCAAAGAATCTCTTAAAGTCTTCGGACTAGAACCTTCCGAGAGTGCCATTCTTAACGGTGATGACCCCGGTCCACACGGCATTCAAGGCCTTGGCCCTGGCTTTAAACCAGACACCCTAGATATCACAGCGCTAGACAAGGTCATCCCTGTCACAGAGCATGACGCTATTGCCACAGCTCGTTTATGCGCCCGCACTGAGGGTATGCCTATCGGGATCTCCTCTGGGGCTTCTCTTTATGCAGCCATGCAACTAGCAAAACAGGATGAATGGGCAGGCAAAACCATTGTCGCCATTATTCCATCCTTTGCAGAGCGTTATCTCTCCACACCGCTCTTCTCTGGTTTATAATCAGAAAAAGCTTAACCTTGTGGGGCGTTAAACACCCCACAAACAAAAGCCCCCTCCCAAACAGGAAGGGGGCTTTTTTATGCTTTTATGCGCCTTTTTAAACGACTTTATTCAGATGTATAACCACCATCAATAACCAGCTCAGTCGCCGTCACAAATTTAGATTCAGAAGACGCTAGATACAACACGCCGTAAGCCACATCCTCTGGTGTCCCGAGATGCCCAAGCGGGTGAATATCAACGAGGTGATTATAAGCCTCTTTATTCGTGCGTGTAAGTTCTTCCACAAGCGGTGTCCAGATATACCCTGGGCACACGGAGTTCACGCGGATCTTATAGCCAGAGCGGGCACAATGCAGCGCAGCGGATTTGGTCAGCATCTTCACGCCGCCTTTAGTCGCACCATAGGCTGTCAGATTAGGAATACCCACTAAAGCAGAGCTAGAACACATGTTCACAATGGAGCCACCATCACCACCATTTAGCTCACGCATGGCTTCAATAGCGTATTTCGTACCTAAGAAGACACCGTCTAGGTTGATAGACTCAACACGACGCCAATCTTCTAAAGAAGTTGTCTCCACCGTACCTTCATAGGCAATACCGGCATTATTGACGACAATATCCAAGCGACCATCATGCTCTTTAATCGCTGCCATTGTCTTTTTCCACTCATCTTCCTTCGCCACATTCAAAGGAAGGAAGCAAGCATTACCACCAGCTTTGCGGATCTCATCAATCACAGCCTCACCAGCTGTTGGGTTAAGGTCAGCAACAATGACCTTCGCACCTTCTTTTGCAAGAAGCGTTGCAATGCCCTTACCGATGCCACTTGCACCGCCTGTTACAAGAGCAATTTTTCCTGAAATCCGTCCCATCTGTCATCTCCTTAAGATCTAAGATGTGATTTCAGGCTACTCCCTCCTGAGGAAAGATCCTTGATATATATCAAAGCTTTTTAAGGAAGAATTTTAACATTCATTAATAACTCTCTTTTCCCGCCATTTCGCTTAGATTTTACGAGCATTACCGCCCACGCATAGCTTTTATGCCTCCACGGAAAAGTATCCCTTACCGTAAATAACAAAATATAATAGTGATTATATGAGTACCATATTCCTATATGTTCTCTCTTAATTACGTTTCTTTTTTCTAAAAAATATCCTTTAAAAACATATAATTATAAGAATGCCCCCTCCATAAGTCATTTTTAACTTTTAAAAGATGTAATTTTACATAAAGTAGCAATAAGAATCGTGGTTATTATAAATCACTATTTTAATATGTTATAAGCGGAGTACTTATCATGTCTTCCACAGCAACAGCCTTTGCACCCGCCCCTATTCCTTTCATTCATCCATCCTCAACACACCAACTCACAGCTAAACCTCTCACACCTGCCATTGGTGCAGTAGTTGAAGGGATTGACCTCTCTCGCCCTCTTTCAACAACGCAAAAAGACGAGATACACAAACTACTTCTGCGTTATCAGGTCATTTTCTTTCGTAAGCAAACACTCTCGGCTCCTCAACAGCGAGACTTTGCTAAGAATTTTGGCTCTCTACATATCCACCCTGTCTTTCCAACAGTGCCTGATGTACCAGAAGCCATCGTGCTAGATACAGCAAAGAATGACCTTAAAGATAATGCCCTATGGCACACAGATGTCACCTTTCAGAAAAACCCACCCATGGGGGCTGTCTTAACGCCTCGTCTTCTGCCTGAAACCGGCGGCGGTGATACGTTATGGGCAAGCGGTACAGCTGCATATAATGCTCTGCCAGATGATATTAAACAGCGGATTGATGGCCTCACCGCTCAGCATGACTTTCTCCACTCCTTTCCTGTCTCGCGCTACGGGCGGACAGAAGAAGAACGCAAAAAATGGGCTGAAACACGCGACCGTTTCCCCCCTGTAACGCATCCTGTTGTACGTGTTCATCCTGAAACACAACAAAAGGCTCTATTTGTTAATGAGGGCTTTACCACTAAAATTAACGAACTTGGGCCAGATGAAGAGTCTTCCTTATTGGCTTATTTGCTCCAACATGCCACAAAACCGGAGTTTTCGCTCCGCTGGAGATGGGAAGAGGGTGATGTCGCCTTCTGGGATAATCGTATCACACAGCATTACGCTGTTGATGATTACCGCCCTGCCCGGCGTATCATGAACCGCGTTACCATTATTGGTGACCAACCCTACGGCCCTACGCCTCAAAAAGGATAAGGCAGAGTCATGTCCCAGGCCCCGTCTCACACCCCCTCAACCCCAACACAAAACGGGGCTAATCGCCTTGTTGGCCTCCATGTCGCGATGATTTCTATCGGAGGGATTATTGGGGCGGGCCTATTTGTAGGGACATCTGCCACCATTGCTGCTGCTGGCCCGGCGGTTCTCCTCTCCTATCTCGGAGCAGGGCTCGTTGTCTGGTTGGTGATGCGTCTGCTTGGCGGGTTGGCCATTCATGCACGGGGCCGCGGCTCCTTCATTAGCCATATCGCTACGCATGCAAGCCTGCGCGCTGGGTTCATCACGGGCTGGAGCTACGCCTTCCTGTGGGCTGTCACCGCAGGAGCACAAGCTGTTGCAGGAGGCATGATTATTGCCTCTCTAACACATATTCCCCCCATCTGGGGGGCACTTGTCCTCGTTGCTGCGGCATGGACCATAAACCGTCTCTCTCTCCGCCATTATGGGCAAGCCGAAACCGGTCTTTCTATCTTTAAACTCTTCTTTCTGGGCGGCTTCATTGCTCTGGGCCTTGGTTGGCTCCTGCTCTCTGGCCACCCTTTTGCACGCTCCTTTGACACAATCACCACTCATGGCGGGCTCTTCCCTAAAGGCAGCTGGGCTGTCATCGGGGCTATTCCTATGATTGTACAAACCTTCACCGGATGCGAAATTGCTATCATTGCCGCAACGGATAGTGACCGCCCCTTACGAGCTATTGCCCGCACCATGCGGCGGCTGCCTCTGCAAGTCTTGTTCTTTTATGCAGGCTCGGTTTTGGTCATTATCTCACTCCTCCCGTGGGATGCCATTAAAGTTGGGCAATCTCCTTTCCTAAGCGTTCTACAATATCTCAATATCCCGCTCGCACGTTATGCTGCCATTGCTGTGACCTTAGTCGCTGTTCTCTCTTGCTTGAATTCCGCTGTTTATGTGGTCTCACGCACGATGAAGGAGCTTGCAGGCCTTGGCTTAGCCCCGCAGAAACTGACTTATGAGACATCCCGGCAAGTGCCCTTGTGGTCACTTCGGCTTACAACCTTGCTTGAGCTGGCCGTTATTGCCGCAGCTATTGGCTCACCAGAGAAACTCTATCCCATTCTTTTAGGATCATCGGGAGGGCTAATTCTCTTTATCTATTTCATGGTTGCCGTGTCTTATTGGCTCTGGGCCAGCAGGAATGATGCTGCACATCACCCTCGGCTTGCACAGATATTGACCATCCTCATCCCTCTTCTAGGGATTATTCTGCTCTTTCTACCCGGCGCACGGACAGATGCCTTACTCTCTCTTGCTGTAATTATTCTTTTAAGTTTGGTGAGTTTTTTGGCAATAAAGAAACGCTGTTGTTAACCTACCCCGCTTTATCCCCCACCACCCCGCACAGCCACAAAACATTGCCGTAAACGGATACGATCATGACGACACATAGATCCCTTCTCTGGCTAGGACTAACAAGCCTCTCCCTGCCTTTGATTGTTACGGCCAAGGCAGCTTCTTTGACGCCGCAAGTGCCCTCTACCGAAAACGCCAAACCCTCTAAACAAAAAGCCGCACCGCACCGTAAAAAGGCTTCTCTTTCTGGTGGCAGTGAAACATTATCCATCCACACCCGCCATGTTGCTCAGGGAACAGCTCTCATCCTCGGGCGTAAACAGCTTGAGCAACAGGTGCCCGGCTCTAACCCACTTCGCACCCTCGCCCAAATGCCCGGCGTGCAATTCCAATCAGACGACCCTCAGGGCATTGATACCTACTCCACCCAAGTTTACATGCACGGTTTTATTGAAAACGAGATCGGCATGACATTGGATGGTATGCCACTGGGTGAGCCAACCTTCCGTAACTATAACGGGCTTAATCCCTTACAAGCGATCTCATCTGAAAATGTAGAGCGACTTGATGTCACCCAAAGTGCGGGCGCTGAGGGTACAGCGAGTACGAATAATCTCGGTGGTAGCATCAACTACATCTCCAGCACACCGAGCAACCATACAGGTGGCACTGTCGCACAAACCTTTGGAAGCAATGCACTCTTTCATTCTTTCTTTCGTGTTGATTCCGGCCAACTTAATAAAAGCGGTACGAAATTCTTCGTCTCCTATATGCGTAACCAAGGCGAAAAATGGAAAGGCAGCGGCGACCAGTTTATGCAACAGGTCAATGCCAAACTTGTCCAACCGGTTGGGGAACATAGTCAAATTACAGCGTTCTTCGACTGGGACGCCCTCCAGATGGTCAATTATCAAGATTACTCACCAAGTTGGCTCGACCAGTACGGTACGAAACTTGATAATTTCTACGGCAAACCTAACGCATGGCGTAATGCATATCGTGCAGCACAAGGGCAGTATCCTGCCTCCTATAGTGGCCTAACCGACCCGAAAGATGCCTCTTATTACGATAGTACTGCGTCTTCATCCGACATGTTCGGCGGGATCACTGCAGATCTCGCACTAACAGACAAATTAAAATGGAAGACCAATTTCTACGGCCATGAAGAAACAGGCCACGGCACTTATGCCAGCCCATACGCATACCAAAATGGCGTAGACACAGTGCAACTCAATGGCGGGCCTATTTTTGAGCAGGTCCGCCGCCCAGCGATTGAGCGCTTCGGCGGTATTACATCGCTCGATTATCACCTCAAGCAAAATGATCTCTCTGCAGGCCTATGGTATGAAAATAACCAATATTCATCCTACGCCTATGCGTATCAGCAGCCCAACTCTGAGGATGCTACTCCTCTCAATCCTTTTGGAAGCTTCCGCGGTGTGCCATCACGCACATTATGGGGGCAGAAATATAACACCAACAGCTTTACAGCCTTCGTGCAGGATACCTATCACCCTATCCGTTCACTTGCGCTACATTTTGGCTTCAAATCTATCCTCAACACAACACGCGTTGGTCATGCGACAAACTGGGAGCCCCGCTTCCCTACCTTGGCCAGCGGTGTTGGCCTAACAACAGCCGAAGCCTTTCTGCCGCATATAAGTGCGGATTGGCACTTCCTTCATAACCATGAGCTTTTTGTTGATATTTCTGAAAATGCCCATGCTTATGCGCAATCCGGCTATAATTCGAGCAACTCACCCTTTGCTGTCTCGCAAGTAGCGTATAATGCCACGAAGGATAATCTCCGCCCTGAAACGGCTTGGACATTCGCTGCGGGCTATCGCTATACAGACCAGCTCATTCAAAGCAGCCTTTACCTCTACCGCACCAACTTCCGTAACCGCCTACAGCAAATTCTCGGCAGTGCGGGGGCGGGCTCCATCCTCACCAACAACACCTCCACAGTGCAAAATGTTGGGGGCGTGACAATGAATGGGGTTGATGGTGCCATCACCATTACCCCCCTGCCAGGCCTCTCTCTCTTTAATAGCATCAGCTATAATAAAGCGACATATGACCAAGATATCCGCAGTGGTGGTGTCCTCTATGCTACCCGTGGCAAGCAGGTAGTCGCTTATCCTAGCTTTATGTATAAATCCCGCCTCGCTTATGAGTGGAAGAACCTCCGCGCATATGTTGATGCCCAATATTACGGTAAGCGTAGCTTCGACTATGTAGGAGATTATAAAATCCCCTCTTATTGGCTCGCTAATTTTGGGTTGTCTTACACATTGCGTACGGCCAGCCCGACTTCACAAGCGGTGTTCGGCCCACGTAAAATTGTCTTCGCCTTTAACATCTATAACCTCGCCAACACCCATTACGTCTCCACCATGGGGCAAAATGGCTTCACGATGGATAATAGTGGAGGCGCTGCTTATAATAACCAGTCCATCCTACTGGGGGCGCCTCGCCAGTTCTTCGGCTCTATCCGAGGCGAGTTCTAATAAAAAGGGGAGCCTTTCAAAGCTCCCCTTTTCTTTCTCGCAGTATAATGCAGCTCTTAGCTCTGCCCTGCGACCTTTTGATAATAAAACTGATAACGATTGAGCTGTGCTGTCCATTCTTCGACGCGAGCCTCATCAGACAGTTCAACACTATCAAACCCGCAACGCTGAAGATGAATGGCCTGATCAGGAATCACATGGCCACGAGCACGGATCTCACCTTCATAATGCTCATATTCACGCAGTGACCGGGCTTGCGTAAAAGCACGCCCATCCCGAAACACAGGAAACTCCAAAACGATAAGCGTTAATTGCCCCAAGAAAGGCCGCACATCATCTAAAGACACATCCTGTGCGAGGCTAATGGCTGTGCCTTCTTGGTTCTCTTGCCACTCTTTAAACGGCACAACTTTTACATCCACCGGCTGAAGGGTGCGGTGGCTCAATTCAAACAGTTTCATAAGCCACCTCCTTAAATGCAGCTAAACCCAGACGCTCTAACACAGCGAGGAAACTCTCTCCCCCCTGCCGGCGCTCAAGATAGAAATCAACAATCCGCGCCACAGCATCCACGGCATCATCCTCAGCAAAAGACGGCCCTAAAATGCCCCCGATATTGGCATGCTCACCCGCCTGCCCACCAAGAAGAATCTGGTATGTTTCTGCACCACGTTTATCGACCCCTAAAAGACCAATATTACCCACATGATGGTGCCCACAGGCATTAATGCAACCGGACATATGGATGCTCAACGCTCCAATCTCCGCCTGCAAATCAGCATCACCAAAACGAGCCCCCAGCTTCTGCGCTAAAGGAAGAGAGCGCGCATTCGCCAAGTTGCAATAATCCAGCCCCGGGCAGCTGACGATATCGCTAATCAACCCGACATTCGGTGCCGCAAGATCAATCTTTTGCAGACCCTGCCATAGAGCATGAAGCTGATCTTTCCGCACATGACCAAGAACCACATTTTGCAAATGCGTGATGCGCACTTCACCAAACGCATAACGCTCAGCAAGATCAGCAAGGCCATGCATCTGCGCTGATGTCACATCCCCTGGGATAGCACCCGGCGTTTTAAGCGATACCACTGCGCAAATATGCCCCTCATCCCAATGGGGATGTGTATTGCTCGCAACCCAACGTGCAAAGGCTGGGTCTGCTGCTTTTGCTTGCTCTAAAGCAGCATCAGCTTGTGTAGGTGCCTGCAATTCTGGCGCCGCAAAACGTGTACGGATTTGTGCTACATGCTCAGCCGTTAATTTATAGGCCGCTTTATCCATGCGGGAGAGTTCTTCCTCCACCGCTTTGCGGAAGGCCTCAATGCCAATAGTCTGTACGAGAATCTTCAAACGCGCTTTATAGAGATTATCGCGCCGCCCATATGTATTATAGACACGCAACACAGCCTCTAATGTCGCAAGTAGGTCCTCTTCCTTTACAGAATCAAATAGCTCCTGCCCCACAACGGGGGTGCGCCCTAACCCACCGCCTACAAATAGCCGGAAAAGTGGCCCCGCCTCACTCGGACGTGCCAACAGGCCAATATCATGAAAGCGCGCCGCCACACGGTCTTCTGGGCTGCCAGAAATCGCAATCTTAAATTTACGGGGCAAAAACGTAAATTCAGGATGTAAGGTAGACCATTGCCGCACAATCTCAGCATGCACACGAGGGTCCATCAATTCATCAGCAGCGGCACCCGCAAATTCATCTGATGTAACGTTACGGATACAATTACCGCTGGTTTGGATGGCATGCATATCCACCTCAGCCAGCTCCCGCAGAATAGCAGGCACATCCTCTAGAGCGATCCAGTTAAACTGAATATTCTGCCGGGTGGTAAAATGCCCATAATCCCGGTCATACCGTGCCGCAATATCGGCCAGTTTATGCAGCTGGCGGCTATCTAATACCCCATAAGGGATAGCAACACGCAGCATATAAGCATGCAGCTGCAAATAAATACCGTTCATCAGCCGTAATGGCTTAAATTCTTCCTCGCTCAGCTCTCCTGACAAACGCCGGCGAATTTGATCCTCAAACTCTGCGATACGCTCTTGGAGGAAACGCTTATCCTGCACATCATATTGATAGTGACCAACCGGCTGTGTCATGAATGCGTCTCCTGCGATGAAGTTGCGTGATCGTACATAAAATCAGGATGGCTCGTGGGCCCATAGGCGCGAATCTTCTCACGCATCGTCACCGGTTGAGGAGGCGTGCCAGCCTGTGCAAGCACCTCATACACCCCCACAACCTCTTGCTGAGCGCTGCTCTCTTGGGCCACCTTTAAAGCTGTCTCGGCCTCTTCATAAGAGAACTGGCCAGCTTGTGAAATATGGTCGCACCATTTCTGAGATTCATCCAGCCAGACTATGCGCCCATCAAGCAGACGATTTGCCGTCACCAGCAGTGTTTCCCCTTCTTTGGGGCGGGGCAAGCGTTTCATTTATCAGCCTCCTTAGCTGTAGGTAGAGCGGATACAGCCTGCATCACCTCACCACGGTAACGCACCACTTCCCCCACAATAATTAAAACAGGACTTTTCAGACCGTGATCTTTTACGTCCCTTGAGATCGTCCCCAAACTGCCTACAACGCAGCGTTGGTCTGCGCACGACCCCTTATATACAACGGCTACAGGCCATTCCGCTGGCAAGCCATGCGCCTGCAACTGGCGCGTCAGCTCATCAATCGCTGTCAAACCCATATAAATTACAACAGTTTGCCCATGCCGGGCTAAGCTTGGCCAATGCAAGTTCAAGCTTCCATCAGCCCGGGCATGACCTGTCACCATAATGCAGCTTTGCGCACACTCACGATGCGTAAGTGGAATTCCCGCTGCTGCTGCACAACCATTTGCCGCTGTAATACCCGGGACAACCCGCACAGGTACATTCGCAGCTAACAGCCCTTCCATCTCCTCACCACCGCGACCAAACACAAAGGGGTCTCCCCCCTTCAACCTCAGCACACGTTCTCCACGCTGGGCCCGCCGCAAGAGTTCAGCCTCAATCTCACTTTGTGGCAGAGTATGATGGCTCTTCTTCTTTCCCACATACACCCGCTCTGCATCTCGACGCACACGGTCTAATATCTCTGGAGCCACAAGATTATCATATAAAACCGTGTCCGCATTCTGCATCAATCGTAGTGCCGCCAATGTCAGCCAATCGGGGTTACCCGGCCCCGCACCGACAAGCCACACCTCACCTTGCCTAGCTTGCCCCCCCTCTTCGGCTTGTTCTACGAGACGCTCTAACCCTTCTTTGGCACGGTTATCTTCTCCCGCCAAAGCAGCCTCATAAGCAGCGCCATCAACAAAGGCTTCCCACACACGCTGGCGCATTTTCATATCTGGCAAGCGTTTCTTCAACCATTCACGCTGCCGCTGCATAAAACTCGCCGCTTCGCCCATCCGTGCAGGCAGCAGCGCTTCTATCTGTTGCCTCAAGCGCCGTGCTAATACAGGAGAAGCTCCACCTGTCGTAATCGCCACCTGCACCGGCGAACGATCTACCAAAGCTGGGGTAATAAAGCTCGAAAGTTTAGGATTATCCACTACACATACAGGAACATGATGTGCATGAGCACAATGAGATACGAGCTGATTAACCGCTTCATCATCCGTTGCGGCAAATATAAGGCCGGTTTGAGGCAACACCGCCTCTAATTCCGTCTCTTCCACGCGCCCTTGTCGAAAAATAACGCGCCCCTGTTTCACCAGCTCTTCTAACTCTGGATGTAAAGCTTCTGCCCATATCAAAATCGTCTTACAGCGGCCCAACAACAGACGCACCTTATGTGCAGCAACCTGTCCTCCTCCCACAAGGAGTGCCTGCGTTTGGTCCAGCCGTAAAGACAATGGTAAATATGAAGCCTGAATCGTCATTTACCTAGAAAATGATAAAATTGATTCAAAATCAACATATTATACAGTTAAATTAAATAAATAACTAAAAAATATAGTTGATAATAATCTCTCGCAACTCCTTATCCCGCATTATCACTTATATAGAAAAACTCAACGGCCCCGCTTTAGGTCGCTTCATTCCCTCATATTCAGCCTGTGCAATAAGGTCCGCAACGGTCACCTCACCTAAGCGTAAAGCAATCGCACCGTTCAATCCCGCCCAAAATGGATACAACACCATCTTCATAAGAGGTGAGAACGGTACCCCCACCCCATAATGTTTTTCTTCCACCCCCAAAGCCACAGCAATATCACGTAGTGTGATCAACCGTGGAGGACGCCCCACCCGGTAACCACCCCCAGGGCCACGTACACTCTCTAACAAACCATGGCGTGTCAGTGCTTGTAAGATTGGTTCGATACCACGGCGTACCATGTGGTTACGGCTTGCAATGCAAGCTCCACTCACAACCCCCGTTCTCCCTGCATAGAAAGCGACATCTAACATAATGGTGAGAGCTGTAAAAATACGTTCATTTCTCAGATACATAACTAGGGCATCCCTGATGAAACTTTACAAGAACAGAACCTGCAAAGAAACTAAACAGTCGCCACTAGTTTATTATAAAATTCACAATATATTGTTAATAATAAATATCAAAATAACATTTTTTAGTTAACCATCAAAACATAATATATAATATTATAAAAACCAAAAATAATCACTATGAAAATATGCAAAACACCTCAAAAATCCTATAAAAATCAGCATATTTCATAAATTAATACTGCATAGGATCGTATTATTCATGGAATATACTTTGTTTCTATAAAAATATTCTCCACATACGCTTCCTTCCACAATACACCCCGCATGTGCGGGGAACACACATCTTACAGAATGGGAGTGACCCTTCCGACCGGTTCATCCCCGCATGTGCGGGGAACACGGGACAGACTGGGCCCATACATTCCGATTCACCGGTTCATCCCCGCATGTGCGGGGAACACGCTGTTGCCTGCGCCCCAAGCAATTCCAGCGCCGGTTCATCCCCGCATGTGCGGGGAACACCGATGCACGACGCGTTCGCCAATCCACTCTCGCGGTTCATCCCCGCATGTGCGGGGAACACATCCGCCTTTTCTACGTTTTGCGGGAGGGCCGCGGTTCATCCCCGCATGTGCGGGGAACACGCCACTCACGAATGTGTATTTTTTGCCGAGACCGGTTCATCCCCGCATGTGCGGGGAACACGAATGTCAGTGCAATATCAGACACGGCTGAACCGGTTCATCCCCGCATGTGCGGGGAACACTCGGTGAAAAACTGCCTCGTATCTGTCACCGCCGGTTCATCCCCGCATGTGCGGGGAACACCGCAACGATGACTATTCTTTCAGGGTTTGGACCGGTTCATCCCCGCATGTGCGGGGAACACTCTTCACGTACCCAACTGTTTTTGCATACTTTTTTTGGTATCAAAGATCATACCAACTTAAATTATATTTTAATATTTTCCCCCACACTAAATGAAACCAGCTTCAAGCCATTAAAATCAACCGGCATACGACGATTTCTTCCTATTGTTAGAAAATCATATCCTTGGTCATTTAGAGCCTTCCACACCATCACAGCATCTCCTTCTCCAATCCCCGCCAATACCTGCTGCCATATCATCTCTCTTGTTCGTCTGGAGTAGTTTCCTACATACACCCCTGCTCGAATTTCTATAAGCCACGCAGCAAGGCGCCCTCGTAACCGAGGTGGAGCATTCGTAACGACGACCACTAACATTAACGATGCCCCGGATCGCCAAATTGTTCCTCTTCAAAGGCAACAGGCAAAGCATCTACGGGCGCTTTGGGTCGAGGAAGCCCTCCTGCAGAAAGTACATCTTCAATCGCCGGAATAATCTTCTCCAGCAATTTATCCTTTCTAAACCTATCCCGACAAGCCAAACGCACAGCCCGATCCGGAGGCATATCCAACCGCCCTTTTTCCGCTTGGCCAGCAATACGAAATGCCTCCGGTACAACAGTCTCCATCTTAAACAGATCCGCTACGTCATACACAAAAGAAAGAGGCTTACCACTATGTAAAAAACCTACCGCCGGTGCGTAACCTGCTGCCAACACAGCAGCTTCAGAAAGACCATGTAAGCAAGCTGTAGCGGCTGAAAGGCAACGATTAGGAATATCAGAGCCATCCCAATCTTTCCGGTCATAAGCGCGGCGCTTCCAACTAACGCCATACTGTGCGGCCAGCAAAGCATACCCCTCCCTAACCCGCACTCCCTCAATACCACGCAGCTGATCCACCGATCGCCGAGCAGGTGGCTCTTCCTTAAAACGCAGCTTATACATCTCCCGCACAACACGTAAACGGGCCTCATTATTTAGAGCTAAACTAGCCTGCCATAGCAAGCGATCCGCACGCGCCCCACCAGGTTGACCGGCCGAATATAACCGTACCCCGGCCTCACCTACCCATGTGATTAACGTCCCCACACGTGCGGCTAAACACACTGCCGCATGAGAGATCCGCGCCCCCGGCTCCAACATAATACCCGCTAATCCGCCAACGGGTATTTGAGTCCGCGTGCCATCTGCATTTACAGCCACGAAAGCGCCATCTAATACATCCAACTGCGCCCGTTCTACAAAGATCAAAGAAGACCGATCTTTCAGAGGAATAGGTTTCGGCGGGGCTAGGCCTGGTAACCCATTCCTCCCCGCCCCACTCACGAAGCCCGCCGGATCAACATAAGACCACAACCAAAAGCCTTAGCTCGACCGAACCCTCGCACCAGCTGAGCTAGAAAGGCCTCTGGATCTGTCACTTCCAACTGCCCTACCATGTCCAAAATACCGAACTGAGGCCAAGCCTTCTTCCTACGCTCCTCATCTAACCGAGGAAGTCTTTCCACACGGTAATCCTCAACCCGCATGCTCTCCAGCCGAAAACCAGCCTTCTCACCCTGTCGGGCTAGCCAAGCAAAACCCTCTTTCTGCGCAATCTCCATCCGCTTCCCCGCTCGCTCTTCCTGCGAAACGGAGTGAAGCGCATCCATTACAACATCAACACGTTTCCTAATATCGCGCTTCATCCGGGTTGCATTAGCCTGAAGCTGAAAACTCAACCGATCCCCAGCCTTCAGGCACGGCGTAAAAGGTTTTACAATCGGCTTGGTGAATAACTCATTATCCTCCCGTGGAAGACGAGGAGAGAGTGTAAGAAAGCTTCCGTCACTTTCTGCACGCCAAAGGAAATCACGCTTCTGATCGGAGTTCTCTGCAAAAGCAGACCACAGCATATTATGCTGAACAGACCGCTTCTGCCCCTGCTGATCCGACTTCAGAAGATATTCCAGTGCATGAACAACAGGACTGCGAGAGAGGCTAATGCGACTTAAATACCAGTTCATTCTGCCCTCCTGCCCTGAATAGATACCGAACGCAATTCAACCTCTCGCGGAGCAAAATGCCAGCGCTGTCTATCCAATGGTAAGTCATGCACCGTTTCGTACGGCCCACTTCCCCTACCATCGGGCTCCCCAACCACAAGAATTTGCGCCATCATGCCACGGGGAAACCATGTCGGCACCGTAACATGCTCCAGAGCCTCTTCTACCGTCTCGGCTTCTACAAGCTTTGGACAAGGGGGAACCGAAAGAGGACAAGACTTTCGCCCCAGATAAAGGGTGAAACACGGCTTATGCAACGCTGCCTGCACATCTTCCAACCCATCTCCCTGCACGGCAACACCGTATAATACCCCGGCCCTATAATCACGCAGGGTAATCCCTGTTCCCAGTTTATCCTTTGCCGCCATCAAGGCCTCAGGCCGAGAATTAGGCTTTTTTACTGCCGCAGCTGGAACGGACTGAAATGTATGAAAATCCCGTAGCGCAGTACCGCTATTAAACACCGCTACATCAATTCTCAACCTATCCAATCCAGAAAAATCACCATCACGCCGGATCCCCAAAGCTGCCCCCATCAAGCCAATGAGGGCAGAGCGACCGGGCCAGAGTAGCGACCCGCGCCGCTCATGCCCGGCAAGTTCGCCCATCGCCCCAAGAGAGGCTGCAAGCGAAAACACCAAATAAGAAGACATCACGCACCCCGCGCAGCGTCGCTTGCAAATGTAGCAATACCTTCCAATGTCTCCCCAGCATCATGACCAACATGCAGCTTGGCCTCTGCTGCCCAACATTGACCATACGCTTTATCAATCGCTTTACGGGTAGCTTCTAATTTTGTAACAGATTCACCCAGTAAATCCTCACCCTTCACAGCCTTAAAAAAGGCACCAGACAAATCACGCGGAGCCTGCTCGCCACGTTCTGCCAAGATGTAATGAGCGCGTGGATGATGCGCAAAGCTATTCTGTTTACCGCTAGGCGTCGCTTGCGCTAAGCCTTTTGCCAAAGCCTCTAAAGCTTTAGAAGCAAGAGCTTTATCGCCTGCTAAATTCTCAATCAAAAGATCCACATTCACGCAAACATATTGATAGAATACACCAGAGCCAAAACCTGTCTCACCAATATGCCCAGCCCCAGTTTCTTCCTTTTTATTGAGGTCATCCACCGCAGAGAACCAGTCTTCTTGCTCTACAGAGCGATGAGTCGTAAAGGCATGCGCAACCTGCACAGCGGCATCCCGGTTAAAATCCGCATCAGAGGCCAGCATACGCCCAAACATAGCCACATCTACCGCGCCATCGGCCTTTTGTAAGACCATCTTTTTGAGGTCTTTATCCTTAGGAAGTTTCTCTCCTGCAACGGCAGAATCAACCAAATCGTAAGCTCGTTTCCGTTCCTCTGGGGAAATAAAGGCTAATGTCGTCGCCAATTGTTCTTTAGACTCTTTACCTGCGGATTCTAATTTACCAAAAACAGCCGCAACTTCTTCGGCAGCTTTATGCGCTGTATCCTCGTTAACCCCTTGCTCACGAAGATGCTCAATTAACAAAGCGTAAAGACGTTTAGTCCGCACACCCATATGGTCTTTAAGATCTTGTGCAAAGAAGGCACTCTCCCGCAGGGCACGCTTTACCGATTGTGAGGAGTGCCGCAAACGCGTCTCGCCACCAATCACAGCCTGCTTCGGCCGCCCCATATCGTCACGATTAGGGTTAGATGGGCCGTATGTCGTCAAAAGATGGAATTGTACAAAAACAGTCATGATAAAACACTCGCTCTATCTATCAGGTAAAAACAGACACTCAAACTTGGCTAGGATCAGCTTCTTTCCCTAAATCAGATTCGGACGGAACCCCGAAATAATCCAAACACCAGCGCGTACGCGTTTGGTCGTTCCAAAACATCATATCCCCTGCAAGGCGCGCCACATTGCATCTCTCATCTGCCAAGGTGACAGCACGCCGCAACAATGATGCGACTTCATCTCTCTCTGCCGTGATTAACTTCTTAAACCGCATATGCGACATTACAGGGGTTTCATCCGCGCCCTTTAACCGCTTTGCTAAGCTATCAGGCACATTGTGACGCACACAGCTAATAACATGCAGCATCTGGGCAAAAGGCTTTAGCTGATGCTCACCTAGACCCAGCTTAACAACCAGCTGAGAGACATCTGGCTCAAACAAAATATCGGGATATGCGCTACGACGTAACCGTGCACTTAGAGCGCGCGCTGAAGCTTGCCGCGCGTCACGACCTCCCGATTTTTGGGCTTTGCCCTCTGCTGCATCCTCAGATTGCCCCTGCTCGCGCGGGGCAATATGGTGCTTCCACCATTGGAAGACTTCTTCCCCGATTGATCGTTTTTCACTCATGCCGCTTGCCCCTTCTTCTGCGCTTTTGTTGTAGGAACAGGGAGGCCTAACTTCTGAAACAACAAAGCCCCTATTTTTTTGCCATGACCATGTAACGCTATGCTCAGGAACTTCCGCGCCTCTGCAATCGCCTTCATCTCCTTCATGCCACGCTCAGAAAGGCCCGGCTTGGCTAAAGCATCAAATTGAGACAAAGCTTGAGCCCGCATCTCACCCAGCCACGCCTCGGCCGGGTTGCCACCTTCGGCTATGTCGCGAAAATGCTCATAAAAAGCCGGTTCTGTCTTGAGATAGAACTCCTCCCGCTGCGCATCACGCGCTTCACCTTTATCCACAAGGGGAGCTAAAGCCTGATGCAACATAGAGGCCACCATCTCCGCAGCCTCGATGAAACGTTTCACACGCCTTACCGCTTCAGCCGAACAAATCTGCATTGGTTGGCGTGAAAAAACAAAATCTAACGGGCTCATATTACTCATAGCCCAACCCGCGACGATAACAGACACTTGCTTCCCTGTCGGTCTATCCATCCCGTCCCATTCTTGAAGAATTAAAGCCCGATGCTCTAAACCCTCTTCATCCTCACGAGAAGGCTTCCCTGCAATAAGAACACCCAGCCAATTACGGTACCCAAACCGCCCCGCACGCGGGTGCCGGGGAAGTGGCATTTCTCCCAGTTGCTGCTTGCCACTACTTTTAGATTTCGGCTGATAATAAGGACTAAGAGGATGTACCCACCCTTCATAATTCGTCCCGTAAGGTCTCTGGATAACCCCCGTTATCCCCTGCTCATCCCCTACAAGACGTAGGCGGCGGGGCATACCAAAAAAAGCCTCAACTGTAAAAGAACATGCCGGTTTCCCCTGCCCCTTACCATCATTAGGCCGTACAGACCCCTTCCCCTTCTCTGATGTTCGGGTCGGGCGCATCCATGGGAGATCCCTCATCATCCAAGGCTGGCCGAATGGCACATTCAACCACACTAAATCCCACAATGTGTTACCGGGGTCTAAAATCGTCACAAGCGGGCCACCACCACGCATAGAGGTCCGATTCCCCGCACCACCAGCAGGCGCAAAATCCTGCAAGGTGTAGAGAGCCATGGCCGCCTCTGGCAGCGTCAAACGCTTATAACGATGCCGGTGGACCATAAGATCCAGATTTTTCCGCATCGTCTGGCCGCCAGCACTATCGATAAACAACATATCAACAGGATTAGGCGCACCATCAAGCTTATCATAATCCTGCAAGAAACGCGGCCCATCCCCCATTAAACAGAAAGCCGGAGCATAAGCCTCCAACGCGGTTTTTAATCCCTCCGGGTCGGGCTTTTTACGTGCCTTCCAATCCTTCTTATCAGAAGGCGGGGTTGCCATATAAACAAGCCCAATTAATAGCTCCAAGCACGCAACGTTAAAGTCAGGCCTAGGCCAATCGGGGAATAGTACATCACTCTCCGCTATTTGCCACGGGGCAATCACCCGGCTGCCCTCTTTACATTTTACAGGAATCCACGGATCCGTGATGAGATTCAACAACGTTAACCCCTCGCAAACCATTCAGAGAAACTGTAAATAGAAAAACTACCAAGTAATAGCCGCATAGACACAACTCTGATGTGATTATAAATACTATCTTAGTCACCCTATTTATTATAAAATATTAACCCGTTATCACTGTCATAATGCAGCCCCGTACAGATATCGCCTTCAGGCCCCTGCACAGGGCATAGCGTAACGCTTGCTTGCTTCCATTGAGGCCAGTCTTTTTTAATAGCCTGAATCGCTGGGACATCTTGGTCAGGCAATTCAAGTTGCGCTACTTTAGCAACCCGCACAGAAAGCTCCGATAAGTGCCATAAAGCCTTCTCATCACAATTAGTGCTGCCATCAGCCTGCGCCCAAGGGCGTAAGCCTGCCTCTGTATCACGCGCTAGCATTAATGTTCTCGTCTCATCACCCAGACGTGTCGGATAACGCGCATCATCCGCTCCATTGCCAGCCTTACGATAGCCCTCCTCTAAAGCGACAATATTTAGACACGCTAAATTGTTGGCCGCTGAATCCTTACCCCATCTTTCATTTTCCGCGCTCTCTAAAACGGATGGCACTGGTTCAGCCTCATCCCCATGGACAGCCTCAATAAGGCTCCGCAACCCTTCTGGAGCTTCAATCTGCCCAATACGGAATAGAACAGAGGCCGTTCTCCACATATCAGGCAGGGGGTATACCCATTCCCCCTTACCCAAAGCCCCTTGTAGCCAACGCTCGCCCTCTATCACCGCAGGGTCAGGTGAAAGAACCTTCAAGACCGGTGCTGGCACGGGACGATTTGCAGCAGAGCGGCGGTCCATATGCCGCCATAACCGCCCAACACGCTGTATTAGAGAGCCCATAGGAGCAAGATCCGAGACCATCACATCAAAATCTAGGTCTAACGATGCCTCAACAATTTGTGTCGAGACCAAAACAAACCCGTCACGCCTAGTACCATCGCGTCCAACTCGAGAGAGGACCTCTTGCTCCAAACGTTTACGGTCACATAACGCAAAACGCGCATGCAAAAGCCGCGCCTCTATCCCTTGCTGGCGCAAAGCCTCTACCGCAGCAATAGCATCATCAACCGCATTGCGCACCCATACACAAGCCGCCCCCTTCGCCGCACATTCGGTAAGATAATGCACGGCTTCATCCATAGTGCCGAGACGCTCTACTTTTACCGGGCCTTTTTTGGGGCGTTCATCCGCAGCAAAAGCGGTAACGGCCTCGCCTCCCGCTACGGTTATTGCGGGGTAAGCGCAGGACTGCGCCTCACCACCATATGTTGCCAGTAATTTTTTCCGCCACCTCAAAGGCAAGGTCGCCGTTAATAAAATGGCCGATCCCCCCATCGCTCGATGCATTTTCAACAAAGCGACTAGCTCTTGCGCGATATAAGGCTCACCCATCTCGTGAACCTCATCCACCACTATAATTTTTGAGGATAAGCCATAATGCCGCAATGTTTGAAACCGCACGGGAAGAACCGACAACAAAGCTTGGTCAATCGTCCCAACACCGACATCTGCTAACAAAGCGCGCCGGTTATCATGAGCCAACCATGCAGAACTCGTAGCCTCATGACGCGGTACATCCTCACCCGTGCGGCTTTGCCCTAAAACCAAATCTTGAAAAGGGACCGAAAGACCTGCCCGCCCATGCGCAAGAGTAAGGGTTGGCTTGTCAAACATCTTACCAATGCTTTGTTTAACACGCTCAAACATCGCATCGGCCGTTGCCATAGTGGGGAGGGCAAAAAACAACCCTCGCCCTTTCCCAGCTAAAGCCATACGTTGCGCCAGAAGCAATGCCGCTTCCGTCTTACCCGCCCCGGTTTCTGCCTCCAAAATGACCAAACTAGGGCCATCCGGCAAAGACAACTCAACACAAGCACTTTGTAACGGGCGCAGCGTAAAAGAAAATAACGCTTCATCCCGCGCATTTGTGCTGCCAAGCCCTACCTCCTGAACAGCTTTACGCGCTATCACACGGGCTTTCTCCAAATATGCTGGCGGGTCCAACTCCGGAGCTACTGGAGGAAAATAGAGCGTGTTCGACCCAACCCAATCCGCCACTGTACAAAAGCCCGGTAACCACCATGATAAGCGGATAGCATCCTCCTCATTCAGCTCCGCTAAAGAGGCCTCCGGCCAAAGCGTGCGGAATAGTTCTAAAACCTCCTCCGCACTCTCTGCTCCCTCACCAAATTTTTCTAAACATTCGTCATACTTATCTCCTTGAAGACTCACTTTCGGAGGACGACCATGATGCCCGGCTATAGACGCATACAAACAACCCCGAACATCCTCTTCACCACCGAGCCATTCCTCCAAATACTCATCTTTTTCATACAGGAAGATTTCTGTGAGCTCCCAATGCCGGAACTCCTGCGCTATCCCCTCCCGCAACATAGCACGGAAGCTCTCGCTAAACTTACCAAGGTCATGCAACCCAACAAGAGCCACAAAAGCCTGTTTAAGGGCAGATGAAAAAAAGAAAGTTTCGATCAGAACTTCTGCAACGGCTGCAACATCCAGCATATGATAAAGAGCTGGGTGTTCTAGCCTACTCTTGGGTTGAGGGCTTTTTGCGGGCCACTTTTTTAGTATATGGAGCACTGCAT
>CAMKWS010000003.1 GCA_946476985.1 uncultured Acetobacteraceae bacterium | reverse complement strand
GGCTCTCGGCATCGGCACCAGTGGCACCGGGTGCGGCGTTAGAGAGCGAGGCCAATCCAATCCCCGCTTGATAGAGCGTAAGGCTGTTGGCTGGGCAGAGAATGGCCCCTGCCGTTTTACAGACGAGATCAAAGCTTGCTGTGTTGGTATTAGGGAGTGTGATGGCTTGTGGTGCCACATAGAGGTTTCCATCGCTACCCTGCGCTACGACTGTTCCTGCCGCAATGGTCTGGCCTTGCCCATTTACGGAGGCCTGAACTGTTACAGTCGTTGCGGTTGCTGCGTGACGCTCTAAAAAATAGATGCGCCCGATAGCATCCTGCATACGGCCCGAAGCAGATGCAGGGTCCACGCCGTTAAAGACGGCGAGCATGGCGCTTAAAGCATCGCCCAGAATAGCAGCTTGTGATGTAGCTAATTGCCCTTGCGGTGTAGAGAGAGAGGTATTCGCTCCTCCACCCAAGGCGGCATTGATATCCGCTAATGCGCCGGTGAGTATGTCTTGCTCGGAAGGAGCAACAAACCCGGCATCTGTCAAAGACGGGGCCGGAATATTTGTGACAATGTCAGAACTGGACATAATCCGTACTTCCGTCAGTAAAGGTGATGACAATTGCGCCTTGAAGCTGACGCTCTTTTGTGGGGTTTGCGAGATGGCATGTTGCAGCAGCCACGCCGGGGACGGCTAAAGCTGCGTCCTCGACCTCGGAAGCATAGAAGGAAATATCTATGTTTGATTGGAGAATATCCGTGTCATACGGCACGCCTTGGCCTGTGTCGTAAAGGGCTTCGCCCAGCCATGTGCGCGCGGCTGAGCAGACATCTTGCAGAATGGCTTTTTTATCAGACGCCACGGCAATATTCCCCGCCGCGTCTAGGGTAATGTCCCACGCATCGGCGTCTAGCTGTAATGTTTTCATGAAATCTCCGGGCAATAAAAAACCCTCCCGGTGGAGGGGAGGGTTAGAAACTAATATTCGAGAGGTGTAGGTTATTTCTTAAAAAGCCCTGAAAGAACAATTCCCACTAGGCCTAGAACACTAACCGCCGTACTTCCTACGAGAGCAAGAAGCACGTTATCGCTAATATTGAAGTGTATATATACATTGCGCGGTATTGATATCCCTTCGAAGAAAAGCAAAAATAAACAAGATATTGAATAGCCTGATAAATACTTAAAAGCTGAATTAGCAAAATTTTCACGCATTTTTCGTGCGCTACGTTGGTCTTCTAAATCCTTTTCATGATGTCTCAATTCCCAATACAGGAGCCTCTGTTTATCGCTCTCTTGCATCCTCTCTTCATCTTTTGCCAAAGAGAAGGCCCTTTTGCTTTCTGGGCCCTCTTTTAGATCGTTACTTGCGCCAAATTTTAACCTATTATTTAGGGTATTTTTGCGTTCTCGATCTGCCTCGGTATCAATATGTCGTTGAGGATGATCAGGCATTATCAGGCCTTCTCAAAAGATTATGATAATGCTCCTCTATTTCAGAATTTGGGATTTCGCTATAGGCGCCCTTTTCACGCATGATCTTGCTCCACGGCGTAGATTCTTTGTGGGTAATGGCAGACAGAGTCCATCCATCCTTATCGCCGTATTCTTCCCATACCCTGCGTATCAATAGATTTTGGAGCTCGGTGAGATTATTTGCCTTGACTATATCCCCCCGGGGCGCACCAGCGTATGCAGGATCGCCGTCATGGATAAAATCCGTGACAGGTCCCGAACCGTACCTTTTTAAAGAGTCATACAAAGCAGGATACACTGGCCCATAAGGCCAAGTCTGCGGGTTTTTCTTGATTAATGGCTGTTGCAGTATAGCGAGGCTCCAACCATGCGCGATATACGGAAGCTTTTGAAGCTGCATATTGGTAAGGGTTTTACCGTGCGCCTTAGCTATTTCTATAAATTCATTCGCGATTGCGCGTTCATCGTATGCCATCACAATCCTCCTGAACGTGTAAGATATCCTTGCAGTAAGATTTATACCAAATTGGAGAATGTGCAAGCATGCGCTATGACCATTGTTGAAGGCAATAATTAGGTGTCGCTCTTATGAAACACTTTCTCCTCATTGCCGCCGCTATTATCGGGTTGTCTGGTGCGGCCCGGTCCCAGCAGATGGCGCAGGCTGCACCAGACAACCCAGCGACAGCATACAGCCCGGATACAGACGTCATCCTGATTGAACGGAACCATCTGCGCGACAGGAAGATGCTGAGCAGGTAAGCATCAGGAGGGAGGGGAAGTTTCCCCGCCGCCCGTCTGTACGCCGCCATGCGTGTGTTGCTTGAGTGAGATGCCGCCTGCCTTCACATCACCACTGGTCTCGATGTCGCAGTTTGCCGTGACTTTTGCTGCCTCGATTGAAACCGTGCCCGGCGTCACGATGCGCCAGCCTTCATCTGTTGCCTGAATGAATTGGTCAGGCCCGTTGTTCAGGAAACCTCCCACATACACGCAGTCTTGCATAGCAAATTGTCGGAATGAGGCCGGAGGAGACGGCTGGCGGTTTGTGACGGCGTGGGTGTGGTCACGCCCGGATATGATGATGAAGCCAATATCCCCCGGTTTCGGGTCGATTATGAGAGCGGACGTGCCACCTTGGATGCGGAGATAGGGCACGTTGTGAATCATCTGGCGGGGGTGGGGCTTACCCTGTTTGTCCTGCTGGTGGACCATCGGCTGCACATCCACCATGCCAGTGATGGAGGCCTCGCCGGGATGGACAGCCACTACCTGCACGAGGAGCGACGGGCCTATTTGGGACAAACCACTTCTAATACAGCGGCTTATAGTGGACGATATATTGCCCCCCACGCCGCCCTGTCCTGAGTATGGGGTGTCATTTTCTGGCATAAATTTCCCCCTCCGAGGGATTTGTGGTTTAAATAGGCTATTCTGTTAGAGGAGCAGGCTATGATGCGTTTTATTATAATTGCAGCCACTGCTGCTGGATTGTCCGGCGTGGCGCAGGCAGATGACGCACAGAGAGCACTCGCCAAGTCTATGGGCGTTCCCGAGAGCTGGCTTAAAACCGGATTCTCCTGCGGGGCTAAGGGGTGTTCTCAATTAGACCCAAAAGACGACATTAATAATTCAGCAGAGGTGCAGGAGGCGCGGCGTGTAGCCAGTGCTCGCATCACAGCCGAAACAGAAATCCATCTCCGCAAGATGGGCATGTCTCCCGATATAGCCCGTAAGGCAACTTGGGCGGCATCCCACAAACCAAATTCGGCATGTGCTTATTGGGTTCGCCAGCTTACAGCGGATTACGATGGCGGACTTGATAGACCAGATTACGACGATAAGCTAGTCATCTCCGTTGAGCGTTCTGGGACATGTGAGCGCAAGAACCTAGACTAATATTTAACCGCTATCTGTCGCCCGATATTAGTTACCTGACAATCTACGAACGTGTGCCAGTTCCCACCTGGTATCTCGGCCGTGACCTCATGCGTGATACTGACAGGCAGCCACAAACCATTCCATGGCCCTGTGGAGATACGCTGGCTCGTTATTGAAGAAGGTTCATCTATAAAAGCCTTGTTGGATGAGGGATTGAATGATGAAGAAGATGTTAGCGTTTGTTTGGGTGTGTGCTGTGGCGTTTGTGGGGGTAGCCTACGCAGCCGAGCGGACAGAGATAGGGCCTAATGAGAAGATACCTGAGAGTTGGATGAAGACGGGTTTTTCATGCAGTCCGGTGGGGTGCCAGAAGCATGATGCAAGCCAATCTTTTGAGAACTCTCCTGAAATGATAGCAGCCCGAGAGCGGGCAGAAGAACATAATCTGCACCGTTATGAGATCACCCTTCGCCGTATGGGGATGATGCCTGAGACGGCGCGAAAGGCCATATGGGCGCTAGTGCATAAGCCGCAATCGGCTTGTACGATGTATGTGCGCCAGCTTACGGCGGATTATGATATGGGCTCAGCTCGTTTCACACGGGGAGATGATGGGGGATATGATGCTGATTTGATTATCTCTATTGAGACATCTGGCGTGTGTGAGAAGAAGAATTTGAAATAGGCACTACATTAAGACATAGGCTATTGCGGCGGAGATGTTTTAGCCCCACCGGGTTGGACACCATTATGCGTATGTTGTGTGAGGGATATATGTCCTGCTGTGATCTCTCCGCTTGTGGAGATATCGCAGTTGGCTGTTATTTTTGCGGCATTGAGAGTGATGGTGCCTGGGGTGACGACCCTTAGGCCATCTGCGGTGAAATGGATATATTGGTTGGGAGTTTCATTAAGAAAACCACCAACATATACAGCGTCTTGAAATGTAAATTTACGAAATGAGGCTGGAGCGCTTTCTTGGCGTGTTTGTAAGACATGCGAATGATCCCGGCCTGAGATAATGATAAAGCCGATATCACCCGGCTGGGGGTCAATAATCAGAGCTGATGTGCCGCCTTGGATGCGGAGATAAGGGATAGAATATAAGGGTGCCCGTTTATAAGCCCGAGAGAGGCTATCTTGTTGCTGGAGGAGCGGTTGGACATCTACTGTACCGGTGAGAGCTACGTCTGGGGTATGAACATCAATCACTTTAACAAGCATGGGAAAGCCAAGGCGGGCAAGCTTGCCGTCTATAGCGGTATCTAAGGCGTTTTTAATGTGGTTGTTGGCAAAAATAGAGCGGCTATAGGGGGCGTTTTGGTGGGATGGCATGGGGGTACCTTGATTTTATATAGTTTTAGGTGCGTTGACATTCGAGCTGTGTAAACCAGGATCCGTTGGGTGTTTCGGTCGATAAATCATGCTGGATGAAATAGGGGATCCATGTGCCATGCCACGGGGCTGTGCCTATTTTTTGCCCTTGTGGGCTTAAGCCTTGTGTATTTGTGCTCCACCCTGCGGGGAGATAGTGACTATCTATTTTTATGGTGCCTAAGAACTTTATATCGGGTTGAAATAATGTCGTCACACGGACACCCGTTTTACTGTATTTTGGGTATCCCACCATGCCGTTTTGTGTAGAGATAACGGGCATGGCGTTTTGTTGCGTTGGTGTGGCGCTATATGTGGGGCCCCAGACATGTAGGCTGTTTGTGGCGGGTGTGTAATCAAATACGCCACCAGTGTGATGAATGATGTCGCGTATATGGTCGAGTGCGGTGCCATCACCATAGTGGTTGTTGATGGTGGCGTGGCGCCCCCATCCCCCGTGATCGACTAATGTAAGACCTGCCTGTGAGCATATATTGGAGAGGATAGAGAGGGTGGAATGTGCTCCATGATAGCTGCGGGCTGGTGGGATGATAGCGGCGAGCTTTGTGGTGGTGAGTGCGTGAAGAGAGAGGGTTGGAGAGCCGTCCTCATAGCTGGCGAAGCTCTCGGTAATATTACCAACAAAAACGGTGGCTAAGGGGGCGTTATAATCGCCAGCGCAGAGGGTGATAGTGGAGTGGCTGGGGTTACGCCGTGTGGGGGTATTGGGATTGATGGAGTTGGGTATATAGGAGAGGCGGTTCATATCATGAGGGGTAAGGCCTTTAATGTGTAAGGTAAGGTCTGACCCACTCTCCATGCCGGTGTGTTTGATGGTGGCCTGAATACGGTAATCTTGCGCTAATGTGAGGGTATCTGTGCTGCCATCGGGAAGGGCGATGGTAAAGTTCGCAGTTATTTTTTTACGTGTGAAATTGTGTGTCATCAGAGGGATGGTGCCTCATAAATGAGGGAGAAACGCTGCCCAAGGCCGGTATAATCGGGGGCGTTGGAGCCTTGTGTGTCGGTAAAAAAGAGTTTGCCGGGGAGAGGGGCTATGGGGCTGCGAATGAGGTCATCGCCTGTAGTGCAGAGGATGCCTGAGAGGATGGGAGCCGCCTCTATAGAGAGGTCTATATACAAGCCGGTGGAAAGTTGGCGAAGCCATATTTGGCAAGATGCACCAGAGAGCGAGCAGGAGAGTGTTTGCGAGGCAATAGGCTGTAGAGGGATAAGGTAACGCATAGAAAGCCGTTTTAATGTAGTGAGAAACGCCCGATTACGGCAGAGGCATAGGCGTGACAGTGCCATTATCGTGGAAAGCAGCTCCCTGAGGGTGACGGGGTGCCGTGGCCCAGCCTGTGTTTCCTGCGTGGCGGACTTCTTCTATGGTGATATCGGCTGTGATGAGTTCTGTACCGCCTGTATTTTGGCGGCTGTAACTGTAGCCTGTGATATTGGCGCGAGGATATATCTTCTCTGGCGTGGCGATAATGTAGAATTTTGTATCTTTAACAAGAGCAGCCAGAGTGGCGATGAATCTGCTGCGAATGGCTACTGCACTATTGTTGGGATTGAGTGTTGTGCGGAGAAAATCCGGTAGAAGATTATTAAAGATATCGCCGGAATCTGTCCCATCACAGACCATGCGGATGGTCGCTTGATAGGGGTGTGCAATTTTATCGTAACTTGCAAAAGCACCTTCTTCTTGAGGTGCAGTGCTGATGGTGGCTTGTTCCCTAAATGTGAGAGATTCGACATGTGCCGCTGGAAGAACACATTGCAGCTTTGAGGTGAGGGGTGAAGCGGCTTCCGTAACGCGGGTGAAGATACCCCATTTGGGGGCTGTACGTCGGATACTCCAACTATCCAGAGCATCTCCCCCAAAAGCTGAAGCAAGTGAGGTGATGGAGGAGGGTGACATGGAGATTATCCTATTCGGTTGAGTTCATGGCGGGAGAGAGCAGCACTGATGCCTTGTTGGGTGGCATGGGCGATGTGTTCTGGGTGATGTTGGGGGGTGCCGTGAATAGTGATGTTAATCGTTGGGCTATGGGTGGTGGTGTTATGTGTTGTTTTGGGACGTGATGGGCTTAACGAGCGCAGGTGCTTGTTGAGTGAGGGCAACTGGAGTGATGTGCCGCTATTGAGTGGGGCGGTCGTAGGGATGTTCGTATGGGGTGCATCTTGTGTGGGGGTAGCACTACGTAGGAGCTGGGAGATGCGGTGGTAATGATGCAGGAGCTGTGTTGTGTCCGGCTGTGTGGAAGGTGAAGGAGGTGGTGTTGCCTCTCTCGGTGGATGAGGGGCGTGGAGGTGAAGAGGAGGTGAGGGGGTAGAGGTAGAGAAAATCTCTCCACGTATATGGGTGTTTTGTGTGGAGACGCTAGGTGTTTCTAAGGAGAAACGTTGGGAGGTTATAGGAGGAGGTGAGAGGGGATGCTGCTGGTGAGATATTGCCTTAGGGGTGTGTACATTTGTCGAGGGTGATGTGCTGTTAAGAAGTAGGTCTTTCGGAAGAGAAAGGGCGCTACGGGCGGTGAGAAGGGCTGATATGTTTGTGAGTGCGTGAGTGATCTCGTGCGTATTGTGTGCCGCGGCAGGAAGAGGGGCAGCGGAAGTGGTTGTGAGTGCTTTGTGAGCGTTATGGAGTGTTGGCTCAACATCTTCTAGCGCATGTCGGGCCATGAGTGAGCTTGTGCGGAGGAGCTCTGCCCAGGTCTCTAGCTGCTGGGTGATGGCAGATGAGAGCGGCAGGGGGGGAGTGGAGGGTGATGTGGTATGCGGTGGGGCAGTGGATGCACCAATCGCGAGGGGAGAAGGAGACGTGCGATTTTGAAGAGATACCTCGGTGGTATCGTGTGTAGGCGGCGTTTGAGGAAGCTTTTGAAGTGTGGTGTAGAGGGTTGTGAGATTGGGAGGTGTGGTGCTGAGGTGATGGGAGAGCGCATTAAAGGCGGTGTGTGCTTGCGTGACTTCTTGTGTGAGGTGGGAGAGAGATTTCCCACCGGTAAAAAGTGCCATGGCTCCCATAGCTTCGCGCCTAAACTGCCCAAAGGCATCTGCGCTTTTTGTTCCGATATGAGAAAGGTGCTGAACAGATGATGCTGCTTTGGTTTCAAGATCGGCGAGTGTGCGCTGGGCTTGTTTGGCACCTTGTGTAAGGGATGAGTTATCCAGGCTAAGCTGAATGATGAGGGAATCAAGAATGGCCATTTACACGCTCCACGGCCGCAACTTCCCAGAGGAGCCACATATCTTCGCTGTCATAGAGGGTTTGCAGCTCATATAAGGTGGCTAACCTTGCCCCGAGGACGAGTGCCATAGGCTCGGAGAGATTTACGCAGTGGGTGGTGCTGCGTTTGGTGGTGTGTCTCTCAATATCTCGATGAGGGGATAGATCTGGTAAATTGCGGCCTTGAAAAAATCCACATTTAACCGGAAGGCCTCCGTACGGAGGGCGGGTAGGGTTGTGGGGTCTGAAATATCGGCCTCGATGAGAGAGGCGGGCTCGATAGAGGGGTTTGAGGGGTCACGCCGGATTTTGACGCAATCTAGCAGGCCGGAGAAGGCTTTCTCACAGTCTTCATCGCTCATATGGCCAAAGAGGGCCATGCTTTGGCCGGAGAGGCCAACAATTCCACTTTGTAGAGCTTCGCGAGGGGTGTGGGCGCCAGCTCTTGCAAGGGCACGCACAACATGGCGTGCCCAGCGGTCTGCGGTGAAAGCGGGCATACGGGAAATGACAAAGCATTTACCGGCATCTTCACCGTCTTTTGGAGTCCATTCAATGGTTTTCATAAAGCTCCCTTTTACAGGTCAGAAGGGAGGATATTTTCCCACCGGATGGTTACAGAACGGTCAGCGAGCATTTCGCCACCTGCGGGGATGGGGTCGTAGGCGGTGAGGCAGCCATTGATGAAATTATAGCGTTTCCCTAGCCCCTTAAGCAGCAGCTCGCCATTAAGCTCATAGACGGTGCGTGCCTGCCGGGAGGCTGTGGCGATGGCATCAAACACGGTCATAGAGTTTGAGTTCGCAGCGAAATGCACTGTCATGTCAAATGTAGCGGGAACAAAGCCTTTATTGAGTTTGCCATCTAATGAAAGGCTTGTTTCTGCAAGTTTGAGGCTATGGCCTTCCCATGAGCGGCTGGTAGACCAGTTTTCTAAAGTGATAGGCGTATTAAATAATGTTTTGACACTTAGTGTGAAGACGGCATCTGCTGCGGTGAGGAGTGAGTTTTCAGACATGATTATTGAACCTCGATAGATGCCAGAGAGATAGACTGCACACTTTGGCCATCTGTGTACCAAAAGCGGCATGGGGGGCTTTTGCGGTGGCTGCGTATCGCCGCAGGTGCTGTGGAGGCGTTGGGCTGGAAGTACCAGCCTCTGACCTGCACTGTGTCGCTAATATGTGTGCCTGCAGCGTTATCAATTTCTTGTTTTTGTAGAGACGTAAGAGCGATGCCTGGGCGAATGGTACCAAAGCGGAGTGCCTGGTTAATTGTATCCTGTACAGAGGCGGAGATGAGCCCATCACCCGTTACGTTGTAGGGAATTTGTCCGACCTCAAGGAGTAATGTGAGAAGGTCGGACTGGAAAGAGGCATTGAGCCAGATTTGGTTGATATAGCTATCTGCCCAAAGGAATGAGCCAGAGACATGGCCATCTTCTAGCCATTGGAAGCGGCCAAGCCCATTGGCATAAGCGCCGTAGAAATTATAGCCATTTTGCCGGAGTGTGGTGGCGGTTGTGGCATCTGTAACGCTGGGGGTGAGTAGACCGCTTTGGCGAAAGCAGAGGTTGGTACGACCATTTGTCGAGCTGAAATCTAACGAGGCCATCCAAGATAAGCAGAAAGCCGCAGCGAGAGGGTCATTATAAATGGCGGTGGTGCCATCAATATTTTGGTTTTGGAGCCATACTCCAAAAGACGCATTGTTTTGGAGGGATAAGGCTTGTTCATCTGTATCCCATGCGACGTACCAGAAGCGGTCTGACTGAGTGGCTGTCCATTGGGCGAAGGCCTGTTTTTGCGTAAGGCTTGGTTCCCACAAGGTGGTGAAACCTGCAAAATTTTGCGTTTGGCCGGTGAGGCTTTCCATTAGGGTTGCAGGGTCGATTTCGTGTGCTGCATTCGTAATATAGATGAGCAGCGTAGAGGGGGTTTGAGCTGCATTTTCATAGCCAGCGAAATAGACAGAGGCCATTTGGGCTTCGAGTGTGGTGGAGGGGAAGTCCTTCAAGACATCAGCGATAGAGTTATATTCTTTAAGAAGGCCAGATGCAGGAATATTCTGCTCTGTTGCTGCAAAACTAGCGGGCAGTGTGCTGCCATTGCTGATAAACAGGCCGTTCATAAAAGATACACCGCCAGATGCTGCAATGGTTGCAGGGTTGATGCTGACAGTTTGTGAAAGAGGGATGGTTCCGGAAATGGTCGTCATAATAAGAGGATCCTATGGCAACTGGCGCAGGGCTTAGAGGATTGTTTTTGAGGGTATTTGTTCTGCTTCAGTAATGGATGATAAGCCGAGTTCTAAGGCAGTAGAGCTTGTAGTGGTGAGCTGCATGGAGAGAGCTGCTTTGAGGGTGATGGACCATGTATCTTCATATTGTTGCTCGGCATTGGTGAAGGCGTGTTGAAGGGGATAACTGTTAGAAATAGGTGCAATTATGGTGCTTTTTTGGCTGAACCATTGGGTTGTTAATTCATCACGCCATAAGGTGCTGATACGTGAAATTTCGTCTCCAGATTTGGCTCCATAGGCGGTGATTTGGAGAGAGATTTCATAAGGTTGTGAAATTCTTAAAGTTTCGTTTTCATAATGATGTTGCGTGGTGGCCAATGCACGGCGTGAGATGATCTGCATCACTATGAAAGGCCCGGTAGGTGGGGCGATGCGATTTTGTTGGCCAGCAATAATACGCCATGAGGGGGAGAGAAGAGTTTGCGATAACCAATCTCCAATGGCTTTCATGATATCGCTATCTGTTGGGGTTAGGGTGGTGGTTGAGCAGGAATCTGACGTGTGACGATCAGTTTGCACCATTCGTTAGCTCCCCATTGTTCGAGTATTTTTGTAATGAGCCATTCAGAGCCCTCAAAAATGAGGCTATCCCCGCCGCATTGGAGAGGGCGGCTGAGTGTGTGGGCGGTGCCGCGCATATAAATAAGGCGGCTCTCATTTTGCTGGGTGATGTCATCAAGGAGTTGCAGCATCCCGCTGGGGGTGGGGTGGATGTCGATAAGGGTGGGATGGTCCTCATACACAGCTTGCAGGCTGTAATTGGCAGCTTGTGTGGTGCCTGACATGTGGCGGAATGTGGCGTTTTGCAGGGGGTTGAGCGTAGAGGTGAGGCTGCCGGCGAGGCTGAAAATATCCATCAAAATATAGGTTCTTGCATTGAGGGACGGGAACAGGCGGGGAGATAGGCAGAGAGCGTGCTTACTTATGGGGTATTTGCGCGGGAGGAGAAGCAGGGGGCTCAGAAACATCTATGCGTGCTTGGAGACTAGCGTACATGAGGCCGGTATCAATTAAAGGTTTTTGTGGGTGTGGGCGGTGATAACGAGCTTTTTGCTTGATGGTCGTTGGGGCCAAAGCGGGGGTGGTGATGGTGTCTATCTTTGTATGCAAAGCGGAGATAATGGCGGGGGCAAGCTGATTAAGGACTGCTTGCGAGGCATGGGGAGCGTTGCGTAAGAGTTTTTGGGTTTTAGTAGCCCAATCTGTTTGATGTTCAGCAAAGGTAGGTCGCATGAAGGGGCGTGCTGGGATGGTGCGTGTACCATATTCTTGGGCGCTGGCACTTTGGGCAACGGGTGTCCCATTGGGGTAATGTGCCTCGGGAAAGATGCCGGCAGAGAGGGTAGCTGAACGAGGAGCCCGTGTCAGTTTTGAAAGGAAGATGGCAGTTTTTTGGCCGCCTTTTAAGGTAGGGGGCATGAGGTGAAGCTTCCTTCCTTTACATGCTGGATTGACGAATGAGTAGCCCTGCGCCATTTATACAGCCAGCAGTGGTCTCCACATGCGGTATCTTTGTAAGAAGGGTGGGCATAGCATCATGTATGGTGAAGTAACGGGTAAGGTTGTTTTATTTGCCTTTATTATAATTTTTGCTTTGCTTTCCTTAACGCGTACATTCTTTCTCTTATCTAATACCGATAATAAGCAGTATTTTTCTCTAAAGCTTGTTGTGCGTATTTTGATGCCTTTGGTTCTTGTTTACATTGCATGGCATCTTCTTTGGCATTGATTTTTGTAGGGCTGTTTGAGTAATCGCCTCAAAGTGAGGTGGTTAATTAAGGCCAGAGCCGTGCGGCATGTGGGCGGCCGGGAATGAAACGCATTTGCCGGTAGGGGGCTGTAGCCTGCCAGAAGGTGAGGCCGTATTGTGTTTGTGTAAACCATCCTGCATGGCGGGGAAGAGCGCTACCATCCATTGTGAGAGAGACAGAGCCGCGGGAGGCTGAGGCAAGGCGCCCAACGGGCGGGGCGTTATTTCGCTGGTCATTTGAGTTGTTTGACGTAAAAAGCTGTGCTTGATGCGCGACGAGAAGCCCTAATAATGTTTTGCGTGTTGTAAGGTCTTGGACGAGTGATGAGGCCGTGTTGTTGAGAATGAGGCAGGCGAGATTAAAGAAATTTTCAACCTGAGATTGGCTGATATCGTCTGTAAAGTTGGGATATGTTGCGCGCCATTCCTCATAAGAGAACTCAACCTGGTTGTTTGAGCGCTCTGCTGCCATGATGGATATACCTTTATAGGGGAAAGGGTGTTCACCCCAGAAAGATGGGGCGTTTAGAGGCATGTGTGCTCAGAAAAAAGGGACGAGGAAGATGGGAGCATCTTCCTCGCCTTATGCTGATTAGCCAGCTTTTTCTAGCGGTGTGACACCGTTGGTCATGGTGGTGTGGTCTGTGCCTTCTAGCCCGGTGCGGCTTTGGGCGAGCTCAGCCATGGCGCTATTGGCGCGGCTGGGTGTGCTTTCCGCAAAAACGAGCTTTTGGGTGACGAGGTCGGTGTGAGCATTTTGCTCAAGCCATGCGTTCCAAAAGTCGGTGGAGACGGTTGTGCGTCCTGCGCGGCCTAGCATGCGATTTTCTGCCGGATGGTAGAGGGGATCATGCTTAATGCCGTTGAGCGTGACTGAGGAAAGAGCACGTGCAGGCGCCATAATAGGCGCCTGTGACTTGGCACGGCTTTTAAGGGCAGCGAGGTCGTGCAGTTCCAAACGGATACCGGAGGGAAGGCGGCATAAGACTGTAAGGGTATCGGCCATGTATTAGATTCCTGTCATGGTAACGCAGGCGATTGGGTAGAACCAGATTGTTCCCCAGCTGCCTTGTGACTTTTTCTGGCGGATATAGGAGCTATAGCGCTCAACCGTGTGGGCGCGGAGCTTCTCGGTAAAGGCGGTTGTGACGGTTTCCTGGCCATCTACTTCACGCAGGAAAAGTTGCATTTGCGTGATTTTATTAAACCCGCCAGACAGCGTGCTTCCGGCTTCTGGCAGGGTTTCGATTTTCAGGTTGGGAAGGTTTTCCCGCAGGAGATCACGCACGGAGGTGCGATACTGGTTTGTGTAGAGTAGACATTGCTGCCGCTCTGTTGGGATAACGAGCGTTAAGGGGCTTTCTAGTGTGATATTGCCGCCCATCTGCTCGGAAAGCTGCTGGAAGGCTTTGAGGATATCGTTATAGACTTGCACAGGGTCTGTCGTGCTGAGCCAGTCGTTACTGCCTGTGGCAGCCCCGGAGGTTGAGACTTTAGGGGTAGGTTGGATAGCAGGAGGCAGGGCGGTATCATTTAATGCACCGCGGAGCTGTAAGCCCTCCATCCCAAAGAGGCTGATGCGGTTGCTGGCTTTGTTCAGGACAGAAATGGAGGCTTCGTTCTTGCGTGAGACCCAGTCTAGCTTAGCAGCCCCCATACGTTCGGCTTCACGTTCACCCCATTTTGTCCATGTTTGGAAATGGTAGGACTGGCGCTGCACCCAGTTGGCGTTAGCGTCACTATCGCCTGAAGCACTGTAGTCATCATAAGAGGCTGTTTGGCCGGAAAGTTCTACGAAAGGGAACTGTGCTGTGTCTGTTAGCCAGTCACCTTTCTGGCCCTGACCGTAAATGGCTTCTGCCCGGATAGGGGTGATAAGCGCACGGATAGTGCGTGGGTCTGTATATGTGCTGAAAATAGCAGGGATGCCGGAATTCGGCAGGGTGACAGCGTTATCGAATGCAAGCGTATGGTCGAGAACACCATGCACACCGAAATCTTGTTTAAGTGTAGCGGGAGACAAAGTCTGCGGCATAAAGAACCTTATTATATTTATAATTGAGCCCCAAGACATTGGAGGGCTAGAGGGCTGTGGTGCTGGCGTGCAGGCCGTTATGGGAGAGCTAATGGCCTGCCAGGAGTGTATTAAGAGGCGATAGGGTGCATAGGGCCGGTAATGATGATTGGGCTGCCAGCATTGCCACCACGGGAGACGACCCAGCCTGTGGCGACTGTTCCCTGAGGTGCTGTAGAGGCTGGCCCTGTCTGTAGAGAGCCATCTGCTGTGGAGGCATAAACAGCCTGCCCTGTTGTTGCAGATGTGCTTGCAATGGCCCAGAAGTCGCCCCCCTCAGCTAAGGAGGCCATAAAGCCTTGTGGAATGGTCATCGTGGCGGACTGGAGATATTGTGTCATCAAGCCCTGCTGGGCACGATAGACAAAGCCAGCCGGTGTTGTCGTGCCGCTATTGGAGAGCGTTAGGCCATCTTCATTAATCCACGCGAAGGCAGCGATTGTTAAGCCGCCGGCTCCAGCGATGAGGCCACCCTCTGGAGCGATGGTTGTGCGGATAGGATTGGCACTTGCTGGCGCGCCGGGAAAGCCTTGCGGCCATGTATATTGTACATTCTGCTGGAAGTCAGACATGGAAAACCTTTGTTAAAAATGAGGGACTATAGGCTGGGCTTAGTAACGGCGTGGTGTTGTGTAGGTGTAATTCTGCCGCTCAGGGGAGAGAGCATCTTGCGCTAAAGTTTGTGATGTGGAGTTGAGCGTGCCTAAGCGGGCATGGACAAGCGCACGAAGACCTGCCTGATTGACCTCAGAGAGACTGTCGGCGGCCATACCGGAGTGGGATAGTGCGTAGCGATAGACGTCATCAGCGCTATCCATCCCGTGGACATCACCTACCAGGGGGCGGACAAGGCGGCGGGCTTCTTCTGTAGCGCGGCGTAGGGCGCGGTCTGCAGCGAGAGCTTTTTCAATCGCAGCGTTTAAGTCCTCTTTTGGCGCGTCAGCCTCGGTGGGAGTGGTTGTGTCTTCAATGATGTCTGTGTCTTCCCGCTGGGCGATGGAGGGGGTGTCATCTTCGTTTTCGGTTTCAAGGGAGGTGTCGTGTGTTGTGTGACCTGATGTTTTTTTCACATCGGTCTCGGTTTTAGGCATGTCCTTGAGAGGATGAGCTTCCAAATGAGCGGCGCAGAGAGCGCGGCAACGTTCGGCTTGCTCGGTGGTGAAGCCTTCTTGCTTCATGTTGTCTTCCATCGCAGTGAGTGCCTTTTCGAGGCGCTCTTTAAAGTTGTGTTCTTCGGCAGGGTTTGTCTCATGTGGAAGAGAGGTGGCGATGGCCATAGCGGAGTTTTTCCTGTTATTTTCTTTGGAAAGTGAGTGGGGGGAGGAGGGTTCATGTGCGGCGTCATGCACGAGGACATCCGGCCCGGCTCGCCCTTTGGAGACAAGGGCGACGTGATTGCCACGGATATGTGTCATGCGGCCATCATAAGCTTCGCCGTCATAATGGCCGGGTGTCATATCGGCCTCATAGGCGTAACCGCAGGAGAGTTCTCGTTGCTCGCCCGATTGGATACGGGCGATCATTTGGCCATCAAAAATGACCATACCAACGCTGAGATAAGGTGCCTCGAAATGGGCGTTATCCATTGTGGCGCCAACTGTAAGCTCTCTAGGATGTGCGTCTGCGCTGGTGGGTGTGTGGCCTTCTAAAACGGGGAGCGAGTTGAAGGTCGGTGCGGCTTTTGCGAGCTCATGTGGGTCGCGCAGGAGACGGTATTGTTGGTCCGGATTAAGGCCGAGAGCTGCATAATCGGGGATCTCTCGGCCTTGATAGGTGCAGATATTCGCTTTGCTAATAGGGGTGTGCTCTACTCGTAATCTGCCGTTATCGTCAAAACTACGAACAGAGCCTGCACGGTCGTAAGCGAGGATGGTCATAAAGGCCCCTCATAGAGTGAGTGTGGGAGGGTGTATTGTGCTGTGTGGATGAAAGGCCATATGCCGAAGAGGCACGTGGTTTTATGTAGTTTTTTGTGTAGCGTTGGAGTGCGCTTGGGCCTTGGCGAAGTTGGCAGCGGCATGTGCTGCGGTTTTTGTATCAAGCTGCCATAGCGGGTTAAATTGGAAGTCTAATGTCGGGTCTGTTGCGCCCCAGAGATTAAGCTGCGCAAGGGTGAGAAGTTTAGTGAGAATGGGGCGCATATGAGCCTCTTGGAAGGCGGCGATTTCATCATAAAAGACGCGTATTTCCCCTTCGGATGAGGCATTAAGACCATTGGGGGTAATGCCAAAAAGTTTAACTAACGGGATGCCTGGAATAGAGGCCATGGCCTCCATGGCATGGGCTTGGAGGTCGGCTAAGCCTGTAAGAGGTGTTGCAATGATGGAGATGTCTTCGCTTTGGTGGTCGGCGATGATGACATCTTGCCCTTCAGAGATTTGCTGCATGAAGGAGGCACGGCCGGTGATAGATGTTGCGGGGTCGGCGATATCATTCTCACCAGTGGCCATAAGACCTGCCATGTCTGTTTTCAGTACCAGTTTGGAGAAGTTAGCAGTGATGTTGCTGACGCTGTTACGTGTCCGCAAGAAGTTATGAACGTAAGGGCGTAATTGCTGCGTTAGGCTCATCCCGCCAAAGTTGAAAGCGGGTTTAAAGAGGTCTGAGACGCCATATGGGATCATGCTCAAGAGGCGGTCTTTATGAATAAGGCAGCCTTGTACCCACCAATTTTGCGGACGGTAATAGTCATCCCGTAAGGGAGAGTCAGCATTATAGCTGTTAGGGGTTGTCCAAACGGGTTCGATGATTTTTAGGCTGGATAAGCTGCCTTTTTTGACAGCGTTGGGGGTGAGAGGGAGGGGAATATTTTGTCCAAAAATGGTTTTGGGCGTGTCTTTAATATCCAACCAAATATGGCCGATGCCATAGAGAAGGCTATCAAGCACTTGTTGGTGGATAATATCACGAATATTGAGCCGCTTTATTTCGGCTTTTAGAGCATGGAGGCGGGTTGTTTTATCTTCTGGAATGGAGGGGGAGAGGGCCGTACCAGCCTCTTGCGGGGCTGAGGTGAGGGTGATCCATTCTCTTGTAGCTTCGCGTGCGATGACATCACATGGCTTTCTAAATTCAGCACGCTGAGCCATTTGAGCAAGGGTTGGATAACCGAGAAAGCCTATACCATCTGCGACCCAAGAAGGCTGAGGCGTGGCCTGTGTAATGGCCCAATTTGTCATGTCGACCATGGTATTGGGTGCGGCATCTGTGGCGATCTGGCTTGGGTTGTGAGCGGCATTGCTAGTGTGGGGAGGTGTGTAATGTTGGGGTACAACACCGCGCGGGGGGCGGTAGGGTATTAATCGGGCCGCAAGTGAGGATGTGGTTGCTGGTTCTGCTAAGGAAGGGGATGAGTGAAGAGAGGCCCTTGTGCCAGTGCGACGAAGGCTTGTGAGCCAGTTGTTTTTTGGAGGGGAAGGGGCTGACGTGGTGTGTGGAGTTGGAGAGGAAGTGTTGGGTGAAGAAGGACGGGAGAAGAAAGAGCCGAACATAGAAAAGGCCTGTCATCTTATGAGGAGGAAGAACGGTGGATGTTCGTGAGACTGTTGGCCGCAGGGCTAGTGTTTCGGGGCAAAAGCTGAAAAATCTGGCAGGGAGCGCTGATTTGTCATTAAGCCATCCAGTGCGTAGCGGAGTGCATCAATGTAATGGTTGTTTGCATCTTCAATGAGAGGCAGAACATCGCCCGTTAAGGGGTCTATTTTATAGCGATAGAGGCGAAATTCTCGGGCGGTTTCTACGCAGCGAGGGTGGATGCGTATCTTCTGAAAGGCTTTGAGCCGCTCGATACCATCATGGACGCTGCCGGGCCATTTCTTGGCAGCACTAATGCGGAAATTATGGCGTGTTTTAAGATAATTTATCGTCTCTGGGCGCGCATTATCGGCCTTGATAGGCCAGTTTTTGATGGCGGGGATTTGGTTGAAAAGAGTTGGGAGGGCATCTAGCGCAATGGCTGTGCCGCCGGCTTCGTAATCGATATGCAGGATATCATCTGTGATGAAGCAACGGATAAGAGCTGTGGGATCACGGGCGAACCCCCAATCTACGCCAAAATAAAAATGTGCATGGGCAGGGGTGTTGAAGTCTGTGACTTCAACACGTTGGGTGAAGATGATGGCATTGCTTTTTTGTTGGTAGTTGCCTTCCCAAATATGGTCATATTCATCGCTGCGATGAGTTTTATCCCGTAAGCGTTCTGCATTGAGAATTTCAGGGAACCAAGGGTTATCAGACCATGTGACATGGCGTGTTATTATGTCGGGGTCTCGCTGGGCAGCGGGGCTGCGCATGAATTGATCGACAGGGTCGGTGGGGTGATTGGGGTTCCAGCTAAACCAGATTTCAGACTGAGGTTTGCGGATGGTTGGGCGAAGTAGTTTGAGGGAATGGGCCGAGAGGGATTGGGCCTCTTCTACCCAAGCGATGTCGAAACCTTCCAGAGATTTGATAGAATCTGCTGTGTGATTTTGCATGCCTTGAAAGATGATAATGCCATTACCGGGGGTGCGGATTTCTTTATCTAGAATGGTAAAATGTTCATTTAGGCCGAATGTGTGGATTTTGTCGCTAATGAGCTGCCGAACCGACATAGAGAGTGATTTTTGTATTTCACGGATACATACGGCGCGTAATCCTGGTCTTAATGTGGCTTGTTCGACCAAGAGTTCGGCAAAAAAATGCGATTTTCCTGATCCGCGGCCGCCCCATAACCCTTTGTAACGTGTCGCCTTTAGAAGTGGGGTGAAGGCACGCGGTGTCATGATAGAGAGGGGGGTAGGCTTCATATGATCAGGGCATGTTTCTGAGGATTATGTGTCGGGCGATGGTGCGGTTTGGGTTGAGGGGTCGATGATGATGCGGCGTATTTCAGTTAACGGGCCACCTTCATGGCCAGTATGCTCAATGGTTTGTTTCTCGCCGTAACGTTTGGGAGCTCGTCGGGCCATGATCCAGCGCAGCATTTCAAAGCGTAATTTACAGAGGCTCACATTCGTTGTTGTGGTTGTGTTGATGAGTGTGAGGATATTGCCTTCTAGACTATCGGCTGAGATGTCCCGTGCGTGGCGGTAGGGCGAGAGGAGGGCGGGGTTTTTATAAAGCCAGCGATAGAAGCTGCGTAATGTAGGGCGTTTGTCCCCTGAGCATATTTGGCTCAGGGGGTAGCCGAGCATGAGTTCTTCCATCATTTCATCGAAGAGTTTTTGAGAGAAATGAATGGGTTTTTTGCGAGGTGTTTTCATGCGTGGAAGGTATGAAAAGAAGTAGGGATGTTAGTGCGTCGTCCAGAAAAGAGGGGTAAATGTGCGCTTTCTTGTGCGCTGGTTTGGAGTTCTCTTTGTGTACGGATAACGAGCTGGGCGAGGGTTAGAGCTGATAATTGGCCAGAATGAGGCGTGACATACTGACATTGTTTTATGAAAGGCACAGCGCGGATGACGGCAGGATATTTAAGCCCTAGATTAAGTTCGTCACGCCAGCTTAAAGGGATGTCGGCCCGGTGTGTAAGCGCAGGAGCTTCATAAATCGGGCAGAGGACAAGCCGGGTATCTTGGGTGGCCAAAATGGCGGCTAGGCCACGTTTGGTCATAACAATTCGCCCGCGCCCCAAGGCGCGCTTTGGCGTGAGGGGAGCATAGGTCATGCAATGCATCCGTATTTTATAAAGAAGACGGGGTGTTTGTTGCGTTTAATGAGCGTGGAGAGTGCCCATTCTATATGGTATTTTTGGCAACAAAAAAGCCGTGAAACCATTCCTGGTCACACGGCTCGCGATGATGTATTTTTTATATGTTAAAGCGGGCGGGGTGTCAATGAGAAAAAGAGGTAGGGGAGAGAAAAGATTTAATTGCTAATTTGAGCAGATGTCATTTTTGGCGGTTTATTAAGGATAATCTCACCATGTTGGATGAGACGTTTTAGGCCGGGAGGAGCAAGTTTATATTGCTGTGCAAGTGCTGTGATGGTGATTCCTTCCCGGTGTTGTTGAGCGATATGGACAGCTTTACGGGCGGTTTCACGGCGTTTTTCCTGCCAAAATTCAGCTAGGAGCTCTAAAGTCGCTACACTGTCATCCGCGGCGTTTTTGCGGGCACGGTCTGGGTGGAGATTAGGATATAGTTTTGCCCCGAGGGATGTGAAAGACCAGCCAAGCCCGAGAAGGTTGACCAAGAGCTGATAACGGGCACGACCTGCGTGACGGCGGAAGGCATTTAGACGCCCCCATGCTTTGCCTTGGAGTGCATTAAAGGTGAAGACATTGCCAGCGAGAGCAGGGGCGCCGCCGTTTTTCATAATATCTAGATAGCCGTGCTCAGCGAGCATCCAATCTTTGAGCCAGTTTTCGGCTTCAGAGAGTGCATCGGCACTAAGGCGAGCGGATAGAGCTTTAAGGGTTGTTGCGCGTCGTTTCTGCCGGCCAATTGTTTCGTAATCCGGTTTTGTGGTGCGTTCCCGCGTGGGGGTGTTGAGCGTTTTGGAAAGTGAGCGAGTGCGCAAGAGGAAGACTCCTGTGAATATTTAGGTGTGTGATGGGAGTGGTGAGGGATGGAAAACCTTTGGGGAATATGAAGTGAGGGGATGAGAGGGATTGGTCCGCATCCAAGACGCTGAAGGGCATCTCACGAAGCGGTGATATAAAAATGCGGGGATAACACCGCATATGTCAAGAAGAAATTAGGGGAAAAACCCGTATGGACTTTTGGGTGGAATGTGGGATAATTCCCGCATGTCTATCGAATCGTTGCTTACTCGTTTGGATATTTTGCTCAAGGAGCAGGGTCTTTCTGATAGGAAGGCGTGTTTGCGTGCGCGTGAGATCAACCCGGCTGTGGGGGTGGATTTCTTGCGGGATATGCGCCGTCGTAAACATTTGCCGCGGACGGATAAGCTGGCAGCCCTTGCACGTGTTTTAGGGGTGCAGGTGAGTACGCTTGTAGCTGAGGTCAGTCGAGGAGCGGCAGATGAAGAGATAGATATTGCCATGCCTGTAACGCAGATTGAAGTATGTGGCGAGGTGCAGGCTGGTGTGTGGAAAGAGGCGCAGGAATGGCCCCTTTCTGATAGGTATAATATTACAATCCCCCAGGATGGTGCGTACCCTGGCATTAAGCGTTATGGCTTGATGGTGAAGGGGCAATCTATGAACAAGGTCTTTCAAGAAGGCTCTGTGGTGATTGTCATAAATTTTGCAGATATTGGACGTTGCCCACGTAATGGTGATTATGTAGTGGCGATGCAGCGCTCTGATGTTTCAGACAGTTTTGAAGCAACGGTTAAGGCTGTTCAGGTAAAAGAAAGCGGGCAAATGGTGTTATGGCCGCAGAGTACTGAACCGGACTTTCAATCTCCTATGGTTCTTCCGAGCCCGGATACGGTCGTGTGTCATAGTGCGGCGGAAAGCCCGAATGTGACTATTTTAGCTTTGGTTGTGGGAAGTTATATGCCTATGCCGAAAGCTCCATTCTAAGGGGATTATCCCTCATTATGGGTATCTCTGATGCTTTTTTAGATGAAGATGGGGAGCCTGTACGGCGTATCGTGCATGTGGATATGGATGCTTTTTATGCATCTATTGAGCAGCGTGATAATCCCTCTCTCAAGGGGAAGCCTGTTGCTGTAGGCCGTGCGGCTGGTCGTGGTGTTGTTGCGGCGGCGAGTTATGAGGCGCGAGCCTATGGGGTGCATTCAGCATTGCCAGCACGTTTGGCATTAGAGCGTTGCCCTGAGCTTATTTTTGTTAAGCCTCGTTTTGAAGTGTATCGGGCTGTTTCGGCTCAGATACATAAAGTTTTTGCGCATTACACGCCGATTATTCAGCCTTTAGCGTTGGATGAAGCTTATTTAGATGTGAGTGAGCAGTGGCCGCAATATGGCTCTGCCACGGCGGTGGCCCATGCGATACGCGCTGATATTTTGCGAGAGACGGGCCTGACGGCATCTGCTGGGGTGTCCTATAATCGGTTTCTAGCCAAGTTGGCCTCTGGGCAGAATAAACCGAATGGTTTGTTTGTGATTCCTCCTCAGCATGGAGCCGCTTTTGTAGCGAGTTTGCCAGTAGAGAAGTTCCATGGTGTGGGGCCCGCAACGACAAAGCGTATGCATGCTCTAGGAATTCGTACAGGGGAAGATTTAAAGCAGTGGACTGAGGCGCAATTACGTCCTCATTTTGGGAATTCATCCCGTTTTTATTACGATATTGCGCGGGGGGTGGATCATCGGCCTGTAGAGGCTAATCGTGTGCGGAAATCTCTTGGAACAGAAACAACATTTGCACGAGACATTGCAGATTGGGAGACGTTGGCAGCGACTTTAGATGGAATTGTTGATAAATTATGGGCGGCTTGTTTGCAAAAGAGGATTTTGGGACGAACCTTTACGGTGAAGTTGCGTTATGCTGGTTTCCAGACGGTTACACGGGCTCAATCTGAACCGTTTCCAATTGTGGAGGAAGAACAGATCCGTCAGATAGCGTTGCGTATTTTGAAAAGCTTTTTCCCGCTTAAAAAATCGGTGCGTTTGTTGGGGTTGACAATTTCCTCTCTTGTACCGCAGGATGAAGGGAAACCTCCTGTGCAGATGGGTTTGTTTGAGTGATAGTGGTGCGTATTTCATCCTAAGGAGGTTTTTTTATGAACCAGTTCCCTCAAGATGCGTCATCGACTGTTTTGTTAAATGATGGCCATAGGATGCCGTGGTTGGGGCTGGGGGTGTGGCAAACCCCGCCTAGTGAAACAGCGCAAGTTGTGGAACAGGCTGTGGAGATTGGATATCGCGCAGTTGATACGGCACGGCTTTATAAGAACGAAGCTGGTGTGGGGAAGGGGCTTCTGGCTCATCCGGACATATTCGTAACAACAAAATTATGGAATGATGAGCAGGGTTATGATGCAACCTTGCGTGCATTTGAGGAAAGTGCACATCGGTTGCAGCGTGATGTGGTTGATCTTTATTTGATTCATTGGGCGATGCCACAACAGGGGCTGTATGTTGAAAGTTGGAAGGCTCTTATTGAGTTGAAACGGCAGGGGCGTGTGCGCTCCATTGGTGTGTCGAATTTTACGGAAGATCATCTCTCTCGGATTATGGATGCAACGGGAGTTGTGCCGGTGGTTAATCAGATTGAGCTGCACCCTTTCTTCCAGCAAAAAGAGTTACGGGCGTTTCATAAAGCGCATAATATACAGACTGAGGCATGGCGGCCTTTGGGTAAGGGGGCCATTTTGGGAAATGATGTGATTGCTCAGATTGCGTGTAAGCATGGTAAAAGTGCTGCGCAGGTGATTTTACGTTGGCATTTACAAAATGAGATTATGGTTATCCCTAAATCAGTAAATCCGCAGCGTATGGCGGAGAATCTTGATTTATTTGATTTTGCGTTAGATGCAGAGGATCTCGCAGCGATTACGCAACTAGATAAACGAGATGGCCGGATGGGGGCCGACCCGGCGCATCCTGTTTTTTGATGGGATTAACAATAGCGCGCTTTTTGTAAGAGGCGCGCTATTGTTGGGTTAGATGTCTAAGAGGTCGACCGAACGAGCCTGCTCTTGAATAAATTGGAAACGTAGCTCCGGTTTGCGTCCCATGAGGCTTTCTATCCGGTTGCGGGTGAGGAGATTGTCTTCCGCAGGAACGGTAACGCGTAATAGTGTGCGACGGTCTGGGGACATGGTGGTTTCTTTAAGATCAGATACGGGCATTTCACCAAGCCCTTTAAAGCGGGAGATTTCAACCTTTGCATTTGGTTTAAAGTCTGCTTTTAGGCGGCGATCACGGTCGAGGTCATCCATTGCGTAAACTGTCTTACTGCCATGGGTGAGGCGGTAAAGTGGGGGTTGTGCAAGATAGAGATGCCCTTGGCGGACAAGATCTGGCATCTCACGGTAGAAGAAGGTCATCAATAGAGAGGCGATATGTGCGCCATCAACGTCAGCATCGGTCATGATGATGATGCGGCCATAGCGCAATTTGCTGAGGTCGAGTGTTTTTCCAAAACCACAGCCGAGAGCCTCAATTAGGTCTCGTAGTTCTGCATTGGCGCGTAATTTATCTTGTGTGGCTGAAGCTACGTTGAGGATCTTGCCGCGGAGAGGGAGGACGGCTTGTGTTTCTCTATCACGTGCTTGGCGCGCGGAACCGCCGGCGGATTCTCCCTCTACAAGGAAGATCTCAGTCTCATGAGCATTGCTGCGAGAGCAGTCGGTTAATTTACCGGGAAGACGTAAACGACGTGTGGCTGTTTTGCGGGTTGTTTCACGTGCTTCTCTGCGGCGTAAGCGTTCTTCAGCGCGTTCAACGATGTAGGATACAAGGGCATCCGCTTGTTGTGGGTTGCCGCCGAGCCAATGGTCGATACGGTCGCGCAGGGCACCTTCAACAAGGCGGCTAGCCTCTTGTGTGGTGAGCCGGTCTTTCGTTTGCCCTTGGAATTGTGGGTTACGAATAAAGACAGAGAGACGGGCATTGATGGTGCCTAAGACATCTTCTGCCGTGATGGCGTTGGCACGACGGATTTTCCGCTGATCCCCCCAGCTGCGGAAACCTTTGACAAGGGCTGCTCGGAGGCCATTTTCATGTGTGCCGCCTTGGGGGGTGGGGATAGTATTGCAGTAGGAGACAAGCCCGCTGGTGCCTTGGTCGAGAAAGGCTACGGCCCATTCAACACGGCCACCTGGTTGGCCGTCCGCTGCGGTGGGGAGTTCGGCGTCGCCAGCCCAGAGAGGGGTGAGGAGTGCTGGTTCTTGGCCGAGATCTGCCTTGAGGGCGTCTTCTAGTCCGTTTGGGTAAGAAATAGTGGCTTGAGCAGGGGGAGCATTATCGCCTGTGAGGAGCTCTGGCGCACATGACCACTGGATGGTGACCCCGCGGAATAGAGCCGCTTTAACTTGGCACTGCCTATAAAGGCGGGCGGGTGTGAAGCTGAGGGAGCCAAATATCTCGCTATCGGGTGTGAAGCGGACCATGGTGCCACGTTTAATGGCAGGTTTTGTGCTTTCTAATGTGCTGGTAGGAAGGCCGCGCGAGAAGGTTTGACGGTAGCCTTTACGGCTGCGATAGACCTCAACCTCCAGTAATGAGGATAGTGCGTTTACAACGGAACTACCGACCCCATGTAAGCCGCCTGATGTGGCGTAGGATTTTCCGGAGAATTTACCCCCGGCGTGCAGTGTTGTGAAAATAACTTCGAGAGCGGATTTCTCGGGGAAACGTGGGTGGGCATCTGTAGGGATACCGCGGCCATTATCTCTGACCATGAGAGTGTGGGCGTTCTCTAAGGAGACTTCAATAAGCGTGGCATGGCCTGCCACGGCTTCATCCATAGAGTTATCAATAATTTCAGATGCAAGGTGATGGTAGGCGGTATCGTCTGTACCACCAATATACATACCTGGACGCCGACGAACGGGTTCGAGCCCTTCTAGGACCTCAATATCCTCAGCAGCATAATTGTCTGCTGCTTTTTTTGTATTGGAAGGGGTAAGAGGGATGTTCCCCTGTTCAAACATGTCAGCCATCCTGGGGTCCTATTATTGGGCGCTGGAGGTTGCCTGCCTATATCATGGCTTTTGGCATGAGTCTGCCCTTGGAGAATATTTCTTTAGAAAGACGTTAAAGGAAATGTAGGGATTATATATAGTTATATGAGAAAGATGAGAGAAAATTGACTGTTGGCATTCTCTTTATAGAAATGAGGGCGTATTCTATGAGGAATTAAGGACAATTCATTGGCTCTGTTAATAGGTGTATTGTCCATTTTGGTATGTATGGGCTTGTGGAGATGTGTGTGCAACGAAATTTCTTCGTGCGGATGGGGGTAACCTCTGTCGCTTTGATGGCACTTTCTGGTTGTGGAGCGCATCGGGCGCAGGACACTGGGAGCATGCGTACAGGGCCGCAGCCTTTTGCTCATGAAAAACGGGCGAAACTGTGCCGCATGACACCGTTAAAAGTGGATGCAACGGGGCATATGAGCATCGGGATGGTTGTTGATTCTGAGGATAATGGGATTTGTCCTTTCTCGGTCAATAATGGTGATGGTGGTGGATTTGTCTCCTTTGGTGTGGTGCCGTATCCAGAGCATGGGAAGGCTGCGCTATATAATTATGAGGGGCGTATTTATATCGAGTATGTGCCTGAGAGATATTATGAGGGGCATGATTTCTTCTCGGTAGAGTTAATTCCTATTCAAGGCCAAGTGCGCCGCAAACTGGCTGTGAAGGTGCATGTACGTCCTGCAAAATTAGCGGCGCCCATGCCGGTTGAAGAATTTACGGATGAGGAAGATCTTTCTGTGGCGAAAAAGCCCGTGGCTACGGGAGCAGCTGCTAAATTAGCTACAGCGGTGCCTACGCGCGTAAAGGAAACGGCACTTCATGCGGGGCAGGTGCGGACTGCTCAATCTGTAGTGGCAAACAAGGGGCCTCATAAGCTTGTAAAACATCATCACAAGCGGCGGCGTCATCTTTCTAAGACTGCATTAACACGGCTGAAAGCTGCTGAAGAAGCTAAGAAGCATGCGGCTAAGGCGGCTGCTCAGTAGGTGGCTTGTTCGAGTAAGGTGTGTTGTAGCTGTAGAGCAGTATACCATTATTGAATGTGGTCGCTAAAAAGGCCGGGATGCATCTGCAACCCGGCCTTTTTGGTATCTAATGTGCCCGTATATTGAGGAACATTAGAGAGAGTTACTGAAGGTTGATTTCGACACGCTGGTTTTGGGGCTCCGCTTTACCGAGTGGCGTTTTGATTGGTAAGTTGGTGTCGCCATAGCCATGAATGGCAATCACTCCAGCCGAAATACCATCACGGATTAGTTCAGCTTTAACACGGTTCGCGCGCTCTATAGAGAGAGCCATATTGTATTTGGCAGCTTCTTTTGTGCCAGGATGGCGTGCGGATGAATCAGCGTAGCCACTGAGCTGGATGCGTGTGAATTGGACAGATGTAGAATTATGTGCGGCTTCTTCAATAGTGGCTTTGGCACGTTCTGATAGGTCAGCACGATCCCAGTCGAAGAAGACGAGATAGCTACGCACGGGGGCAGGTGCTGGGGCAGCAATTACAGGTACAGCTTTAGGGGGCGGTGGTGGTGGAGAGAATTCGTAGCGCAACCCAAGCATGAGGGAATGGTTGAAGTCTGTCCGGCTACCGCGTTTGCCACTGATGGAATCAGTCGTGCTTAGGGCATCTGGAAGGCCCGCCGCTGTAGCGGAGTGACGATGCCGCCCCATGATTGTGAAGAAGCGGTATTCCATTGTGGTGGAGAGGCCAACGACCCATGGCACAGGGAGGGAGAGCCCAAACATTGCTTGGTAGGCGAAGCCGCCTGTGCCGCTATTAACGCGCTGCTTATAGTTATTATTTACACCGCGAATAGTGGAATTTGTGAATTGGCGAGCATAACCGATACCAGCCCCGAAGTAAGGGTAGATCCAATTTTGGCCGATATCCAGGTCGAATAAGGCGTTGGCCATGCCGCCATATTTCTTTTGATGACCGTGGGCTGTGTTATCAAAACCGGGAGAGTGGAAGCGAGATTGTCGGTTGTTCCGATAATTTCCTTCAAGTTCTACACGGAAACCATTGCCGAGTCCCCAGCCGATGCTACCAAGGCCAGTGATGCCGGTTGTGTAGTCATCCCGTCCATGAACGAAGTTTTTCGTATGAGGGTTTACGGTTTGGGATTGGTTAAAGCTCGCACCGCCAGCACCACCGATATAGAAGCCACTGACGGGCTGTGCTTTGGCGGCCCCTAGGGCAAGACAGGACAGGCAGGTCGCTATGCCGCTGCGGATCAGCAAGGATGTAATGGTGGTGCGTGTGGTCATATCATTACTCTCCAACCGGATAAGCGGCATTGTCCTTAAATGGGCAGTAAATGTGATGAATTTGCTGCCGGTAGTACTCTCTTATGTTGCGTTAATAGGGCGTACGGGACGCATTATTAGCTGCAGATGTGAGGGCTATAGCAAGAAATGGGGTAGGGAAGCCAGTATCTTTATAGGCATTAGCGAAGTAAGGCGAGATTTCTTTTAAGGTGAGGCATATAGAGACAGAGTGTGGCGCGCGTTATTCGTCAGCTGTAAATCTGCGGGAAGAGAGTTCTTTTTCAAGTGGGTGAGAGCTGTCAGCAACGTCTATTTCGATGATCCATAGGTCTGGATCATATTTCTTTTGGCGTTCGAGATAGTCGTTTACCTGCATGGCGGCACTTGCTGTGTCGTTATCTTGGAAATTTTGCCGCTGCCATGAAGAGCCGTCTTCTCTTAGGATGCTTACTTTTCCCTGGCGGTCGGCCAGAGTGATAAAAATGGCCCCAGCATCTTCATCGCCTTTATGGAGAATGGCGGCAATGAGGCCATTTTGGTTTAAGCGGCGGAGTGTAGCGCGCACCCAAAAACCTGATTTTAGACCATAAGGCATGGCAATATTCCTAAGACAGAAGGTAAGGAGTGGGTTAAGGGAGATAAACCTTAACCATTTATGGTGCCGAAGAAGTGAGGCGTATATTGGGCAAACTTGAGAGGGCCGCATGGTAGGCGGTGGGGTTGGCCAAGATATGCAGTGCAGTGGGGATATCTATAAGGTTGGGGAGAGATGGAGGGCAGACATGGCGTAAAGCCTGAAGCTGTCGTTTGTTTGTAGTATTGCGGACAAGGCGAGACTTTTGCAAAAGTTCTCCTAGGAGTGAATGGCCTTGATCAAGGGCGTGTAATTGCTTTTTGAGGGGGATAGCCGCGTGCAGAGATGTACATATTTGAGGGATAACTCCTAACCCTTGTAGAGGCCAACCTAGAGGGGCTGTATTATGCCCCCATGTGAGTGTAAGGCGCCCACCGTTTGGCATGATGGCGGAGACTTGCACCATGCCTTTGCCGAAGCTGCTGCTGCCGATGATAACGGCGCGTTGTTGATCAGCTAATGCAGCGGCGAGGACCTCAGCTGCACTGGCAGTATTTTTATCCACTAATAGAATAAGCGGGGCGTTATTGGTCAGATCTCCTCCTTGGATAGACCAGATATGATTTGCCGAACGTGCGCGGCCTTCTGTCGTGGCGATAAGACCGTGATTAAGGAAGAGGGATGCTGTCATGACAGCTTGTTGGAGAAACCCACCGTGATTGCCGCGTAGATCTAAAATAAGGCCGGGGAAATGCTGTGGAGCTGCGCCAGGAGAGGGAGGTGTGTTTTTTTGGGGCGTGCTGGCGGAAGGAGTGGTGGTGGCTGTATCGGCCTCATTTACATCAGCAGCAGGAGTGTTGTTGTCTTCTTCCTCATTATTTGAAGGGGTGTCGGGTAATAGAGCGGAGACATATTGGCTAATTTCTTCTGCCGTATGATCAGCAAAGCGGGCAACTCTGAGGATGGGATAGGGGTTTGAAAGGTCTGGTATGACGCTCTCTTTAGGCATGATGGCGCGGGTGACATTGATAGTGACGTCTTGGCCTGCATGGGTGTGGAAGTTTAGCTTGATGGGGCTGCCTTCCGGGCCGCTAAGTTTTTCTTGAATAGCAGAGATAGAGAGATGTTGTGTGCTTTCGCTATCGATCTGAGTGAGGATATCGCCTAGGCCGATATTTTGGTCCCACACAGGGCTATTGAGGTTAATAGCTGCAACGGCAGGAGCGTTATTTTGCAGTTGTAGAGTGAGGCCGACCGTGGCGGGGGAGCTGCTCTGTGGGGAGGGGGTAGATGTGTGCTGAACTGCTGTTGTTGCAGCTGGTGGAAGTGGTGCTGGGGAGGATGTAGAGGTGGCGTTGGTCTCAGTTGCAGCGTGGGGGTGTATTACATTGGTATGGCGTGGTGAGGTGTAATGTGAGTAATGGTCAATATGCGCGAGCATCCCGTTGAGAAAATAAGATAATAAATCTTCATCACTGGCATTGCGGAAAGCGGGGACATGTTGGTGGACTTGCGCCAAAAATGCTGTGCTTAGGGCACTCCATTGTGAGGCGTTATGTGCATTTTTCGGGATAAGGGCCGTAAAAAAAGGCGTCCCCGCATATACGGCACGTAATTGTGCAGGTTGGTCAGCCTGGGCGGGGAGGGTGGTTAGAATAAACCCGCTATTTTTGACGTGTTGAAGAGAGCTTGCCCCCCATGTGCAGAGCTGTTGCGCCGTATAAGCGGTAAGTTGGCGTGGGGTGATGAAGTTGAGGGCAGCGAGAATCGTAGGGCGGGTGAGGTTTGTACTTTGTATGGGGTGTGCCGGTGAGGGTGTGGCAGCACCAGATGAGGCTAGCGGGCTAAGGAATAGGCCGATAGCGAGTGCTTTTCCTAAGGAAGACCGGGCCCATGAGAGGTGGGTAAAGCACGGGAGATGTGTATAAAACATAAACCAACGAGACCGGCATTGTGAAAGTGAAGTTGTTTAAGGCGTAGAAATATTAAGCGTTTCTTTATTAGATGCGATGTAGAGCTAGATGGTCAAGCGTTACAGGGCAATGAGTTGGTAGAAGTGATATGCGGTGTAAGGATAGAAAAGGGAACATATGTATAGGCTCCCTTTTCTAAATGGTGCCTGGAAGCTGTAGGCCTCCTTTGATTAGAAGGGCATATTTTCTTCAGAGACGGGCTCTGCCTTTTTAGTTGTGGTCTTCTTGGTTGTTTTTTTAGCGGTAGTTTTTTTGGTCGGAGCCTTTTTGGTACTGCTAGTTTTTTTCCCTGTAGTAGCCTTCTTGGTGGTTGTTTTTTTAGCCGTAGTTTTCTTTGTCGTGGTTTTGCGACCACCTTTGAGGGGTTTTCCCTTCTCAGCCAAGAGAGCTATGGCCTCTTCCAGCGTGACATCTGCCATATCCTGCCCTTTAGGCAGGGTTGCAATGGTTTGGCCATGCTGGACATAAGGGCCGAAACGCCCTTTGCGCACCATGACGGTTTCTTCATCCTTAGGGTGAAGACCAAGTGTACGGATGGAGGCTAGTTTTTTGGCGAGTGCATCTACTGCACGGTTAAGCCCAATGGTAAGGACATCATCATCCTTACTAAGTGTGCCATAGATGCTGCCCATTTTGACAAATGGCCCAAAGCGCCCGAGGCCAGCTTGGATCACCTCGCCGGTTTCAGGATGTGTGCCAACGGTTCTGGGTAGAGAGAGAAGACCGATAGCTTCTTGTAAGGTGAGGGTCTCACCATTGCGGTCTTTGGGGATTGTGGCGCGTTTAGGCTTGGTTTTTTTATCGTCTGGATCTGGTTCGCCACGTTGAACATAGAGCCCGTAAGGGCCACGACGGAGGGTGATATCTTCACCTGTTTCAGGGTCGTGGCCAAGGAGACGCATGCCATCTGGTAAGGCGCTATCTTTACTGTCTTCAACAGTTAGGGGGCGTGTGGCCCGGCATTCTGGGTAATTCGAGCAGCCAAGGAAGGCACCGTGGCGGCCCAGCTTGAGGCCTAGTCGACCGGTTTCACATGATGGGCAATGGCGTGGGTCGCTGCCATCCTCCCTAGGGGGGAAGAAGTGGTTGCCGAGGTCTTGGTCCAGCGCATCAATAACATCAGAAATTTTGAGATCTTTAGTTTTATCGACGGTGGTAGAGAAGTCATGCCAAAAAGCGGACATGACGTCGTGCCAATCGGCCTGGCCACCGGAAATATCATCAAGCTGTGCCTCAAGAGAGGCGGTAAAGCCTGTATCGACATAGCGTTGGAAGAAGGATGTTAGGAAGGCGGTAACGAGCCGGCCGCGATCTTCTGGGATGAAGCGGCGTGCATCGAGGCGGACATAGTTACGGTCCCGCAGGACGCTTAGGATAGAAGCGTAAGTGGAAGGACGACCAATGCCGATTTCTTCCATCTTTTTAACAAGAGAGGCTTCAGAATAGCGTGGTGGTGGCTGGGTGAAATGTTGCTCAGCTTTGACGTCACCTGTTGTGAGAGCATCGCCTTCTTCCATGGCAGGAAGGATGCGGTTTTGCTCATCATCATTGTGCTTATCTTTGTCGTCTCGGCCTTCTGTGTAGAGTTTGAGAAAGCCATCAAATGCAATGATAGAGCCGGTAGCGCGTAGGAGTGTTTGTTGGCGGGAATCGCCAATCGTAATAGCTGTTTGGTCTAACGCAGCGGATTGCATTTGGGAGGCGACAGAGCGCTTCCAAATGAGTTCATAGAGGCGTTTTTGGTCGTTCGTTAGACGTGCGGCTACGGCATCTGGCGTGCGGGAGACGTCTGTTGGGCGGACGGCTTCGTGGGCCTCTTGGGCGTTTTTAGCCTTTGTACTGTAGGAGCGCGGTTTATCTGGGCAATATTGAGCACCAAAGGCGCTGTTAATATGGCCACGAATGGCGTGGACAGCTTCGGCTGCCATGGTGACGCCATCAGTACGCATATAGGTGATAAGACCGACTGTTTCGCCGTTAAGCTCAACCCCTTCATAGAGCTGTTGAGCTGTACGCATGGTGGTTTGTGCGCTCATACCCAGCTTGCGGGAGGCCTCTTGCTGGAGTGTAGAGGTCGTAAAAGGTGGGGCGGGGTTACGGCGTGTGCGTTTGCGCTCAATCTTTTGCACGCTCATGGCCGTTGTGCGGACGAGGTCACGTGCTTGATGGGCTGTGGTTTCATCCGGCAAGGCGAATTGGTCGAGTTTTTTGCCGTCTAAATGAGTAAGCTTTGCGCTGAAATTTGCGTTGCCCGGGGTGGTGAAGGCGCCTTCGACACTCCAATATTCCCGAGGTTTAAAGACTTCAATTTCAGCCTCACGCTCGCAAATGAGGCGAAGAGCAACGGATTGTACACGTCCCGCACTGCGGCTGCCGGGGAGTTTACGCCAGAGGACAGGAGATAGGGTAAAGCCGACGAGATAATCCAGCGCACGGCGGGCGAGATAGGCATCAATAAGGGGGCGGTCCAGTGCGCGAGGGGCTTTCATCGCGCTGGAAATGGCATTTTTGGTGATTTCGTTAAATGTAACGCGTTCGACTTCAATATCACGCAGGAGGTTTTTTTCCTCTAAAGCGCTGCGAACATGCCATGAAATTGCTTCTCCCTCGCGATCCGGGTCAGTTGCGAGGATCAGTTTGTCGGCCCCTTTGAGGGCTTTGGCGATGGTTGCGATTTGTTTGGCGCCGCGGTCATCTGTTTGCCAAGACATGGCGAAATTCTCATCCGGGCGGACGCTGCCATCTTTAGGGGGAAGATCGCGTACATGCCCGAACGATGCAATGACAGTATAATTGCTGCCGAGATAGCGATTGATCGTTTTTGCCTTGGCAGGGCTTTCTACAATCACAACATGTTTCGCCGCCATGAGTTCTTCCCGGTATTGGTGGTCGTCGTTCGGTGTGCCCGGCTGATGCCCTACTTGCTGCATGTGATCTGCCCGTCTGCATGACGGGTGATTAGACCGCATATCTCAAGTTCTATGAGTATTGCCGCTACATCTGCAATGGACAACTGGCAGCGCAACGCTATCTCGTCAACCGTGCAGGGGGTATGCGCAAGCAAAGAGAGTATATTTTTTTTATCGTTATTTGGTTTCTTTTTAATAAACGTATCGTGCTGAGGGGTGCTTTTTTGAGGAGTAGCGGCGGGAGGAATGCTGGTTAGGGAAGGCGTTTCTACATGGAAGGGCGAAGATTTTGGAGAAGAAGAGTTTTGTGTGGAGGAGGGAGGCACCGGGGCGACATGTTGTGATGGTGTAGAAAATAGAATCGGTGTTGAAGCGTCTTCTTGGGGAAAAGATGCGGCAGGTGTTGTCGCGGCGAATTGAAAGAGAGAGGGAGCTTGAGGGCGGCTCCATGCTGCGGGTTGGCGCGGTGGTAGAGCTGTTGTTGCGAGGGCTTTGAGAATATCTTGTGGTGTTTGGGCAAGGAGGGCTTTGCCTTCGCTGAGTAAATGATTGCCACCATTGGAGCGTGGGTCTTTGGGAAAGCCAGGGATGGCGAAGAGAAGTCTTTGATAGGTTAAAGCCAGGCGGGCAGTGATGAGTGTGCCTGAACGCTGGGCGGCTTCGACCAAAAGGCAGGCGCGTGCGAGGCCGGCGATGAGATGATTACGTTGAGGGAAATGTCGTGCACGAGCGGCTGTGCCGGGGGGATATTCTGTGATGAGGCAGCCATGTAGGCCGATTTCTTCCTGAAGGGCTTTATGTTCAAGAGGATAGGTAACATCTAGCCCGCCGGGGAGAGCGGCTATGGTACGGTGATAGGGAAGAGCGCCACGATGTGCGGCTCCATCAATCCCTCGAGCGAGACCAGAAACAATGGTTTGGCCGGACTCTGCGAGAGTTTTGGCGAATTGCTCGGTGAGGTCTAAAGCCGGGCTCGAGGCTTTACGGGCACCAACAATGGCGACCGAGGACGTAGAGAGTAGAGCTATATTACCGCGGGCAAAGAGGAGTAAGGGAGCTTTAGGAAGAGTGGAGAGGAGGTGGGGGTAGGTGTTGTCTGAACGTAGAAGATGGCATGCCCCTTGTTTTGAGAGATAGGCGATTTCGTCTTCTATTTGAGTAGAAGATGGGACAGGCGGGGCCGGTTTATTTGCAAGACGCGCTCGAACGGGAAGGGCCTCTATGGCATGTTCTGCTGTGCCGTAGAGGCCCATTAATTTGTTAAAATGAGTTGTCCCAATGCCTTTTGTTCGTGCCAGACGGAGCTGGCACAGGCGCTCTTGCGGGGTCATTTTTGACCAACGCGGGGTTCTGTTCCACGAAGTAGGCGAGCGATATTGCCGTTATGGCGGAGCAAGACGAGAGCGGTAACGCAGGCAGCGGCGATAGGGCTGGGGGAGAGGATAGGTGTTAAAGAGAAGGCGACCATAAGAAATGGGGCCGATAGGAACGCTAACAATGCCCCAATGGAGGAGATACGGCTCAATCGTACCCCAGCTAGCCAGAGGAGGGTGCTGAGAAGCCCTACAGGCCAGCATAGCCCCCAGAAGACGCCAATACCGGTGGCGACGCCTTTCCCGCCACGAAAACTTAACCAAATAGGGAAACAATGCCCGAGTACGGCCGCGCAAGCAGCCACAGCCATAGAGAGTGCTGTATTAGTTGGACACAAGGCTTGTGCTAAGAGAACAGCGAGAAGCCCTTTTGCGGCATCGAGTAATAAGGTTGCCGCAGCGATGCCTTTGCGGCCTGTGCGCAAGACATTTGTTGCACCAATATTGCCGGAGCCGATCTTGCGGATGTCACCTTGGCCGCTCAAGGCTGTTAGGAGCAGGCCGAAAGGGATGCTTCCCAGCCCATAGGCAGCCAGTGCAATGACAGGCAGGCTAGGGGGCAATAAAGACCAATGTAGCGAGAGGGTCATAATCTGTGTTCTTTACTATGTTGGTCTATTGTGCAGGCTGCGGGTTGTTAGGGAGCCCGTGGGCTGTAAAGACTTCTTTCCCATGATGGAAGGTGCGTAATACACGGCCTTTTAGGGTGCGGCCATCAAAGGGAGTATTTTGCGCACGGCCGGGCATCTGACCTGCGGCAACAGTCCAAGTTTCATCAGGGTTAAATAAGCAGAGGTCAGCTGGGGCCCCAATATTGAGTGTACCAGCCTCAAGTCCTAAGAGACGTGCTGGTGCGATGGTAAGTAAGCGAAGTGCCTCTAGGAGAGGGAGACCGGCCTGCAGTGTGACGCCAAGGAGTGTGGCAAGTCCTGTTCCACCTGCACGGGCTTGGGCGAAGGGGAGGCGTTTATCATCTGCATCGGCAGGGTTGTGATCGGAGGCGATGGCATCAATAGTGCCATCTGCCAGGCCAGTAAGTACGGCTTGGCGGTCAGCTTCCTGCCGAAGTGGAGGGGAGAGCTTTGCATAAGTGCGGAAGTCGCCAATATCAGCTTCTGTCATGGAGAAGTAAGGCGGTGCGGTATCGCAGGTAACACGGATATTACGCGATTTAGCATCCGCAATAAGACGCAAGGCTTCACCGGTGGAGATATTGCTGAAATGAATGCGTGCGCCTGTCATTTCAGCAAGGCGGAGGTCGCGCGCCACCATCATTGCTTCAGCGCAGGCGGGGATTTGAGGGAGGCCCATTTGCACAGCCTGAGGGCTGGCTGTGGCGCAGCCGCCGCGTGCAAGGGAAGGTTCTTCCGGGTGGAGAATAACGAGCGTATCTAAAAAGCCTGAATAAGCGAGAAGGTTACGCATTTGTTTGGCATCGGCGAAGGCACGAGCGCCATCTGTAAAGCCAACGGCTCCGGCTTGTTTAAGTAGGCCGATCTCGGCCATGTCTTTCCCAGCACAATTTTTGGTAAGAGCCCCGTAGGGGTGCATGGAGACAAGGCCACTTTCTTCCCCGCGGCTGCGGATATAGTGTACAAGGGCGGGGTTATCTATTGCGGGGTCGGTATCCGGTTGGATGGCGATGGTTGTGATGCCGCCAGCAACGGCAGCTTGTGCACCGGATTCGATGCTTTCACGATATTCAGCTCCGGGTTCACCAAGGCTGACACGCATATCTACAAGCCCGGGGCAGAGGACCGCACCTTGCCCATCAATCACACGGGCATTTTTTGGGGTATCGGTGGGGTCAATGGCAGCAATGCGACCATCTACTACGCTGAGACGACCTTTAGAATCCCGTCCAGAGGCGGGGTCGATTAGGCGGACATTATCGAAAATAATGTTGGTCATGATGGTCTCTTCATGCGGGATAGACGATCGAGCACGGCCATGCGAACGGCGACACCCATTTCGACTTGTTCGGAAATGACACTTTGAGGTGAATCGGCAACATCAGAGGCAATTTCGACACCGCGATTCATGGGGCCCGGATGCATAACAAGAGCCCCTGGTTTGGCGAGCGCGAGGCGTTTGCGATCTAGCCCGAAGAGGGAGAAATATTCACGCGCACTAGGGACAAGTCCACTGCCCATACGCTCACGCTGAACACGAAGGCACATTGCCACGTCAGCATCTTTAAGAGCGTTATCAATATTATGATGAAGTGTGACGCCCCCCATCGTGCCGAAGGCCGAGGGAAGAAGTGTAGGTGGGCCGGCGAGATGGATATCGTTGCCCATGGCACGGAGGAGATGAATATCAGACCGTGCGACACGGCTATGAGCTATATCCCCACAAATTGCGATTTTTAGCCCAGAGAGGCGGCCAAAATGACGACGAATCGTTAAGGCATCAAGGAGGGCTTGGGTAGGATGCTCATGCATACCGTCCCCGGCATTGACGACACTGGCCTCTACCTTTTGAGAGAGGAGAGCCGGAGCGCCGCTTTGGGCGTGGCGGACGACGAGGAGGTCGCAATGCATGGCATTGAGGGTTGAGGCGGTATCAAGCAGAGTTTCGCCTTTATTGACCGAGCTGGTTGCGACAGTCATGTTTACGACATCAGCCCCAAGCCGCTTGGCGGCCAGCTCAAAGCTGGTGCGGGTGCGTGTACTATCCTCAAAGAAAAGATTTATGACTGTGCGACCTTGCAAGACATCACGAGGGGCGTTGCGAGAGCGGCTCAGTAGGGCATAGCTTTCGGCGAGGTCGAGAAAGGGAGTGATCTCCCTTTCTGTCATGCCTTCAATTCCTAAGAGGTGGGCTGTATGTCGTGAGGCACTCATGAAGATAGAACACTCCGTAAACGGGCGAGGACTTCATCTTTGCCGAGAGCGGCAAGTGTGAGGTCGATTCCCGGAGAGGTGGTGGTGCCTGTCATGGCGGCACGTAATGGTTGGGCAACAGCGCCGAGTTTGAGCTCATGCTCAGCAGCGTAGGCACGAAGGGTGCTATCAATGCCTTCTGTGGAGAAGGGCTCTAGCTGTGCGAGCTGTTCTGCCATGCCGGCAAGGACTTTACGGCCATCTTCCCCAAGATGCTTCTCAGCTTTAGGGGTGAAGCTCAATGGCAGGCGCAGCCCTGCGAATGAAGCATTTTCGGCTAGTTCAATGACTGTTTTTGCACGCTCTTTGAGGCCTGGCATGAGAGCGAGAACCCGTTGGCGAACGGTTTCATCATGATTGAGGTCATCCCGGCGGGAGAGACGCTCCATCACAAGGGCGGTGAGGCGTTCATCATCTGAACGACGCATCCAGATGCCGTTGAGATGGGAGAGTTTGACATAATCCATTCGGGAAGGGGATTTGCCGATGCCATCAATATCGAAAAGGTTGATTTGTTCTTCTCGTGATAGAATCTCAGCATCACCATGCCCCCAACCGAGGCGGAGTAGGTAGTTGCAGAGAGCTTCTGGGAGGATGCCTTCTTCGCGGAAGTCTACGACAGATTGAGCACCGTGACGTTTGGAGAGTTTTGCACCATCTGGGCCGTGGATTAGTGGTAGATGAGCAAATTGTGGCAGATCCCAGCCCATAGCACGATAGATCATTGCTTGGCGGAAGGTGTTGGTAAGGTGGTCATCACCTCGCATGACATGGGTAATTTCCATATCATGATCATCTACTACGACGGCGAGAAGGTAAGTTGGTGTCCCGTCTGAGCGGAGGAGAATGAGGTCGTCCATTTCCGCATTGGCAACGCGAACATCGCCTTGGACGAGGTCTTTAATGATGGTTTCACCCTCTTGAGGGGCTTTTAGGCGAACGGTGTAGGGAGCGCCCTCTGGTGCTTCAGATGGGTCGCGGTCGCGCCATGTGCCGTCATAGCGAGGGGGGCGTTTTTCTGCGCGCGCTTTTTCACGCATGGCGGTGAGTTCTTCTGCGGTGCAATAGCAGCGATATGCCATGCCCTTCTCAAGAAGCTGAGCAACAACTTCGGCGTGTCTGTCTTGCCGTGTGGATTGGAAGACGGGTTCACCGTCCCAATCGAGCCCCATCCATTTTAGGCCATCGAAAATGACATCAACGGCCTGCTGGGTTGAGCGTTCGCGGTCTGTATCTTCAATACGAAGGACAAACTCTCCGCCATTATGGCGTGCGAAGAGATAATTGAATAAGGCTGCACGGGCGTTACCGATATGGAGCAGCCCAGTGGGCGATGGGGCAAAACGGGTACGGATCTTCATGAGCACGTCTTATAACATGGTGGAGCGGGTCGGGCTATCCATCTTCGAAGCTCGTTTGGATAAGATATAATTTATGGCAAATATTTGAAGAAAAGGGAGGGTCTTTTTAGAGGGTTTGTGAAATGTGAAGAAAAGGCGACCTTATGGGGGACTGTGAGGTGATGGAGTGCATGATAAACCTTATTGGCAAAGGAGTATGACATTGGGTTTGGGGCAGGAAGACGTGTGTTGACGTGTATAAGCTGGTGCTAAATAGCGGGGCATGCATAACCCGTGCCTTTTTTGACCAAGGGAGGCGTTTGGTATGCTGGCTCCCTGTTGGGGTTGCTTTGGGGAGTGTTGGTTATTTTGCGCTGAAGGCGGAGCCTGCGTGGTGGTTCTGTGCTGTTGTTGCTTTTGCGATCTTGGCGGGATGCGGGTTCTTCTTTGGAAGTAGCAGAATTATAGCGACGACCTTGCGGGCAGAGAGTGTACGGTTTTGGGGGCGGCTTGTCGGTGCGGCCCTGATATCTATCGGTGCGGGTTTTTTGTTGGCCTTATGGCAGGCTGAACGCCAACCGCCAATGTCGCTTATACCAATGGAATCTGTGTGGTTAGAGGGGCGTGTTGTTTCGGTAGAAGAGGTCATGCCGCGGATAAGGGTAGTTTATACGGGGCATGAAGATGGTGCGCACAATATGTCCGGGGATGAGCCGGAGGATACGGAGGAAACCCGGGAACAACGGTGGCGGATTGGTCTTGCTGGAGCTGTGTTTGATTCGCCGTGGTGGGAGGGCATGCCTCCGTTAAAGCGGCGGGTATTTGTGACGCTAAAAGCAAAAGATGCGCAGGGTTATGAGGTGCCTCATAGTGGGCAATATGTGCGCCTGCGTGCGTTGTTGCGTGCGCCTGCACAGCCTGTGGTGCCGGGTGGTTATGATGGGCAGAGAGCGGCTTGGTTCTTAGATAAAGCAGGGGCAGGGATGGCGCTATCTTGGCCTGAGATAGGTGTCGGTAAGGTGTCTCTATGGTTGAGAATGACTACAGGGCTGGAGGGGGTACGGGAGCGTGTTGCATACCGCATAGAGCATGACTTGCCTGGGCAGAAGGGGGCTGTTGCTGCGGCAGTTTTATGCGGGGAGACGGGCACAATTACGAGTGCGACGAGGCAGGAATACGCGGCATCTGGTTTAGCGCATTTATTGGCAGTTGCAGGGCTGCACCTTGGATTTGTGATGGGGTTTGCGTTTTGGGTGGCGTCTCGGGCGATGAGATTATCCCAATATGTATCAGCCTCATGGCCATGCCGAGAAATTGCATTGGCTTTTTCATGGTGTGTGGGGCTGGGTTATGTGCTGCTGACGGGAGGGCATTTACCGGGGATACGTGCGTTGGGGATGGCAGGGATTGCGGTTCTGGCGTTGTGGTTGCGGCGGCCGGTTGTTTCTATGCGGGCGTTAGCTGTGGTGGCTTTAGCGGTAGAGTGTGTATCGCCTGTGATGGTGTTGGATGTATCGTTCCAGATGTCCTGTGCGGCGGTCATGGCGCTTATTGCGGGGTATGAATTGCTGCGCAAGCCTTTGGCTTGTTTGGCGGGGTATGGAGAGGAAGGGGCGCGTTATAAGCGTGGGCAGCTGTGGCGCCGGGCAGGTGTAGGGGGTGTCTCTCTCGCAGTGACATCTCTTTTGGCGGGGTTTGCGGCCTTGCCCGTAAGTATGGCGCATTTTGGGGCGCTTCAGCCGTGGTTTGTGTTTGCTAATTTAGTGGCTGTTCCTGTGATGGGGATGTGGTGCTTGCCGAGTGGCGTGGTGGCTGTGTTGCTTATGCCATTTGGGTGTTCTGCTGTTCCATTAAGGGTGATGGGATGGGGATTAGAGATCATTAGCGCTATGGCACATGGGGTGGCTCATGCACCGTTTGCCTCATGGGCGGTACCGTCTTTCCCGCGTGGGGCGCTATTGGGCGTCATGTTGGGTTTGGCTGCGCTATGTCTCTGGCGTGGATATGCTCGCTTGATAGGTGCAGGACTCATTATATGCGCTGTAGCATCCGTATGGTTGGTGGCGCGCCCTGTGATGGTTATTGCCGGGGATGGCCATATATTAGCGGTGCGCACAAAAGAGGGAATGCAGCTTGTTGGGGAGAAAGTTAGAGACGCATATACCCAACAGGAATTATGGCGCGCTTTGGGAAGGCCTGTGGCAGGGGATGGAGTGCCTGAATGCCATGATGCGGTGTGTTCTTTGCCACTGAAGAATGGGCAGTTCATTTTATGGGGGGATGGGCAAGGGGATATGATGCGATGCGCGCATGCGGCGTTGGAGGTGCATGTGCAGAATCAGCGTCCATTATGCCCGGGAGTACGGCGTTTAGGGCCAGGGGATGTAAGACGAGATGGTAGTTTAGCAGTATATGATGAGGGGCGCGATGGTGTCAGAATAGTTTCTGAGCGGAGTGTACGAGGAGAGCGGCTATGGAGTGGTGGGAGAGCTGCTGTGGTGTTGCCTCCTCTACCTTATGCGCATGAGGAGTAAGCGCATGCTCAGTGGCTGCACATATCTCTTAAGAGTGCAGGCAAGAAGTGGCTCATGCGTTTTTCAAGCTTGTGGGAGAGGGATTGATAGCGAGATGCCCCGGGAAGAGTGAGGTCGTGCCATGGTTTATTGGCTTCGGGATAGTGGAGGATCATTTTGTGGTAACGCTCTGCCTCTCTGTGTGTTTTCCAATGTTCTGGGAGATGGAGGCAGAGATTTTCTGTTAATTGCCCTGTGAGGAAGTTCCAGCGCTCGGGGAGGAGATGGACTTTCTCATGAAATATTTGGTTGAGGATGTCATCACTGGGGAAAAGATAGGGGCGTTTTGCGCGTGTAAAACATTGGTTAATAGAGCTTGCTTTAATAAGCTTGGGGCGAAGGAAAAGTAAGCCTGTATTGAAGTAACGCTCTGCATTGGTGAGGCCGAGATGGTATTGAGTGTACTCCGCTAGGGTGACATTGGGGAGGTCTTTGGGGGTGTTACTTCCTAGAAAATGAGAAATAGGTACTTTGTTTTGGCGTAGAATTTGAGCAACAGGGTCTGCGACGGCGCTTAAACAGGCATCCTTTGGGACGATGTTGAGTAGTTGAGTTAAGTCGCCTGTGACAAGGAGGCTGCTATCAAGCCAAATTACATTTTGAATTTCTCTAAATAAGACTGGCAAATAGCATTTCATAAAACATTTTGTGTTCCAGCGGGGATGTGTGTGTATGCGGAGTGCTTTGGCTTTTTGGTGTACATCCACAAAAGAAAGCTCAAGTCTTTCTAGTTGAAAGAGGGCACGGGTGATTTCTTGTAAAAGGAACGGGATATCTGTGTGGAGGATGTAGAGCTCCAATGCTGTGTGCTTATGATGTTCTATAATAGATTGGATGCAGCAAAGGGTTGGCCATAGAGTCTTTTTCTCCGCACCGAAAACAATAGCTGTGTTTTCTAAAGATGTGGCGGTCATGGTATTGGCTCTTATAGGGGTTGTTTCTGAATATGCTTATATTTTTTGAAGAGTTACGACAATAATAAACAGGATTGTCTGCGATATTATTTATTAATAGAATATTAATTACTATGTTTTGTTTTTTTATGGGCGAATACGTTTTATGTATCCGCCCTTTATGTATGTAAGTATTTTGTAAATTGTTAAGTTTTGGCGCGCCGGTTGGGAGGTATCTTCACTTTCTCTTTATATAGGCACCATTGTATTACGGGGCAGCGCCAACATTCTGGCGTGCGGGCTTTGCAGGTATAGCGCCCATGTAGAATAAGCCAGTGATGTGCTGGGCGGAGCATATCTTTGGGGATGCGTTTCACAAGGGCATCTTCTACAGCACGGACGGTTTTTCCTGGGGCAAGGCCGGTACGGTTACTGAGGCGGAAGATATGTGTATCTACGGCCATGGTTGGTTGGTCAAAAGCGATATTTAAGACGACATTGGCTGTTTTGCGCCCGACCCCAGGAAGGGCCTCTAATGCTTCACGCGTATCGGGGACGTGGCCGTTATGTTTTGTAAGGAGTTGTTGGCACAGGAGAGCAACATTATGCGCTTTTGAGCGCCATAAGCCTATGGTGCGGATATATTGGGCGATGCCGTCTTCCCCTAATTCTGCCATGCTTTTAGGGTCTGGGGCGGTTTCATATAAAGCACGGGTGGCTTTATTGACGGAAACGTCCGTGGCTTGGGCAGAGAGTACGACACTGACTAAAAGCTCAAAAGAATTGCGGTAGATGAGTTCGCTTTGGGCATCGGGATGAGCTTCATCTAATGTTGAGAGAAACGCTTTTAATGACGCAAGACTCATGCGGGGTTGTGTTTTGGTGGTTTTGGTACGGGTAGGTGAAGAGGCCATGGAGGATCAAGGTTATCATATATGAGTTTGGGATTATCTGTTCCTAGTGCGTGTTGGAGTTTGCATCAAGTTACGATGAGGGGGAGGACAGGGGGAGTGCTGCGTTAAATAGTGGCAGGGCAGGTGGGTTTCTGGCATGATTGAGAGATTATTGAGAGAGATTTAAGGAAATTCCTACAAGGCATATGCCGTAGGAAGAGTGTAGGGAGAGATGGCAGCGCAGATGCAAGAACAGGCACAGCGAGTAAAGCAAGAAAAACAGGTTTCTTTTGGTGAAACGCTGCGTTTTGTTATAGCGCGTTGGGTGCAACACCCTCGTTTCTTGGTACGGACCATAGCGGGGGTAGGGTTTGCAACATTAGCGGATATTTGTACTCCACTTGTGGCGGGCCGTCTCGTAGGAGATGTTTCTACTCCTCTTTCTACGCAGGATTCCCATATTTGGGGCCAAGTAGGGTCGCATTCCATATTGCGCGATGCGCTTTTGATGGTGGGTGGTTTACTGGTACTGGGGTTGGTTGGTGTGTTGGGGCGGCGTTCTTCCTATTTAGGGATTAGCCGTCTTAGCCTTGAGGTGATGCGTCGTGTACTGGATGCCGCTTTTGCTCGGGTGCAGCGTTTTTCTTCAGATTGGCATGCTAATAATTTTTCAGGTTCTACTGTGCGGCGTATCACGCGTGGGATATGGGCAATTGATACGCTAGATGACACGCTTTTACTGCTGATTATACCCGAAGTGCTCGTGCTGGTGGGGACAACGCTTGTTCTTTTAGTGCGTGAGCCGGTGATGGGGATTGTGTTGGCTGTGCTGGTGGGGGTGTTTGCTACGCTCTCTATCTGGTTGGCATTGCGTTATGTGGCCCCTACGGCGCGTATTTCAAACCAGTGGGATTCTAAAATGGGTGCCGTGTTAGGCGATGCGGTGACCTGTAATGCGGTTGTGAAAAGCTTTGGTGCGGAAGCACGTGAAGAAAGCTATTTGCAGGATGTAGCCCGTACATGGGCTGAGAAGACCTATTATAGCTGGTACCGAGGGACGAATAGCGCCAATTTTCAAGCCTCTTACACGTTATTGATGCGTGTGGTGATGATTGGTCTTGCGGTGTTCTTTTGGTGGCGTGGAACGGCAGGGCCGGGTGATGTGGCCTATGTGTTGACGATGATGTTCCTCATTCAAGGTTATTTGAGAGACCTTGGCCAGCAAGTAAGCCAGGTTCAGCGCTCTGTTAATGAGATGGAGGAGCTGGTTGTTTTATTCTCCACCGAGCCCGCCGTGAAGGATGTGCCTTGCGCGTCAGAACTGAATGTGACGCAAGGGCGGGTAGAGTTGCGTGATGTGTGTTTTCAGTATCCATCGCAGAAAAAGCCAATTTATCAACATCTGAACTTAGATATTGCTTCAGGCACGCGTGTGGCTTTGGTGGGGGCGAGTGGCTCGGGTAAAACGACGCTAACACGCCTTCTGCAGCGGCTTTATGATGTGAATGAGGGTAAGATTTTGGTGGATGGGCAAGATATTGCTTCTGTTACCCAGCAAAGTTTACGTAGCCAGATTGCTCTCGTACCGCAGGAGCCGATGCTGTTCCACCGAACATTGGCAGAAAACATCGCTTATGGGCAGCCAAATGCAAGTCGTAAGGCTATTGAGGAGGCTGCGCGTATGGCTAATGCTAGTGCGTTTATTGATCGCCTGCCGGAGGGGTATGACACGCTTGTTGGTGAGCGAGGAGTGAAGCTTTCTGGTGGGGAGAGGCAGCGTGTTGCGATTGCACGAGCGTTTCTCACAGATGCGCCAATTGTTATTTTTGATGAAGCGACAGCGAGCTTGGATTCAGAATCAGAGATGCTGGTTCAGGAAGCAATGGCACGGCTTATGGAAAAACGGACGGTGATTGTTGTGGCGCACCGTCTCTCTACTGTGCGGGATTTAGATAGAATTTTGGTCTTTGAGCAGGGGCGTATCATTGAGGATGGGAACCACCATGATTTAATGGCAAGGGCAGACGGGGTGTATCGCCGTCTCGTTGCTTTACAGTCTCTCGAAGAAGGAAGCGGTGTCTCTTAAGTGGGAGGGATGTGTTGTATTTTTAAAGGCCACACCCAGCATGGGAGTGGCCTTTTTTATAGGGTGAATGGTTAAATATAATATTCTGCGAGAGGGGCGAAACCATTAAAGCCCGTGGAGCAATAGGTGGAGACGTAGGCACCTGTTGTGAGGATGGTGATTTTGTCTCCCGTTGTAAGTTCGTCTGGCAGAGCAACGGGATTCTTCTCGTACAGTACATCCATACTATCGCATGTGGGCCCGGCAATGATGCAGGGAGAACGTGATTGGGTTGTGTTGTCATATGCTGTTTGAAAGGCATAACGTATGGCTTCACCTTCAGTCTCGGCTAACCCCCCAAAGCGGCCAATGTCGAGATAAATCCAGCGTGGGTCGGTTGCTTTGCCTCCGCGACGGCTGGCAAGAGTAATTTCGCTATGCACAACTCCAGCATCTCCTACCATGTAGCGTCCGGGTTCGAGCAATATGTGTGGGGCATTGCCTTGAGGGAAATGTTCCTTCATCGCGCGTGAGATGCTTTCACTAAATGCTGTAATAGGAGGGACGGGGTTTGTGTAATGGCTTGGAAAACCACCGCCCATATTAAAGAAGTCTAGAGTGATTCCATCTTTTTGTAGGCGGAAGTAAAGTTGTGCCGCTTGGGAGATAGCGTCGCGGTAGGCATCTGTAGAGGTTTGTTGGCTGCCGACGTGAAAAGAAAGGCCGGTGGGGTGTAGTTTTAGCTGTTGAGCGTGTTTTAGGAGAGTGTATGCGTGTTCAACACTGGTGCCAAATTTGCGGGATAGAGGCCATTGTGCGCCTGTATTGAGAACTGTGAGGCGGCAGAATACCCGGCAGCCGGGGGCGTGTTTAGCGAGTTTTTCTAACTCTTCGAGGCTATCAAAAGCGAAGAGTGTGACGCCGTGTTGATGAGCTTCTTGGATAGATGCAGCCGTTTTGACGGTATGGCCAAAGGAAAGTTTCTCTGCCGGTATGCCTGCTTTCAGGCAGAGGTGCATTTCGCCAGGTGAGGCGATGTCAAAATATGAGCCTAATGCGTGTAGTTGTTTAAGAATAGCGTGAGCAGGGTTCGCTTTAACAGCATAATGCACTCGAGCTGATGGCAAGGCATTTTGTAGAGCTGTGTATTTTTCTTTGATAATGTCGAGATCGACAATTAGGCAGGGGGTGGCCGGTGTGTTTTCGGCAAGGAAACGGGTAATTTTGGGAGTCATGATACTCACTTCCCCAGAAGTCTCCTCAGCGGTAAAGCTGATGAGATGTTGCGAAACGGTCGAACGGACCGGCGAAGTCTCGCTATCCCCGTAGAGATGGAGGCGCGAGAGCCAGAACGCTTGACGTCGTTGCGTAACCGCGAGAGGGCCAGTGGCACGTGCGTTGCTGCGTGAAGTGCGTGAAAAGCCTAAATTGTTTATAAATGCAAGAGTTTTGTGAAGATTTTGTTTTACTGAACACAAATACGTTAATAGATGTGTGTTAGTTAACAGGTGCTTTTTCATTAAAACTGGAAAATGCCGTTGAGTTGTGTCGCTAAGAGTGTGGCGAGGATAATTGTGAGGGAGGCAGCACTGCGTGCCTGAATCTTTTGAGACGCTTTTAACTGTGCCTCCTCCCCCGGCGGGCTGGAGAGAGATGTGCCAGCAGATTTTGACAAATAGTAGTGATAGCCGCACGTCTTTGAGTGCAGCAGGCTGTGCTTTTTTTGCGACTTTATCTCTTTTCCCTGCACTAACAGCGTTGATCTCGATTTATGGTCTGGCGTTTGATGTGGAGGCAGCAGAAGGGCAGCTTTATGTCATAAAGAATTTATTGCCGCCTTCAGCTTATTCGATGATTTTTGACCAAGTGCACGAGCTCGTGTCGCAATCACATTCAGCTTTGACATTGCGTTTGGTATTTTCTTTGGCTGTAGCGTTTTGGTCGATTACGACAAGTAGTAAGTCGATTCTTTCAGCGTTGAATTTGGTTTATCATGCGAAAGAAACGCGAGGCTTCTGGCATTTCCAATGGTTGGCTGTTGGCACAACTGTCATGGCGATTATTGGCGCGTGTTTGACGCTAGCTCTGATGGTGGCAGCGCCTGCTTTGGTAGATTACTTGCCGCATTATTTTAGCTATGTCGGTGTAACAGCAGAAAACATCCCCCCCTCACTGCACTTCCTGTTGGAGAGGGGGACACCTGTTTTAGTGCATTGGCTGGCTCCAGCTATTATGTTGCTCTTTGTGTTTACTGCGGTGATTCTTCTTTATCGTATTGCGCCTTGTAGAGAGCGATGGACGTGCTGGCGGTGGATTTTCCCGGGGGCTTTTGTGGCGACATTATTGTGGGTCGCCGTTTCTTTTGGGTTTTCATGGTACGTTACGTATATCGCAAGCTACAGTACGACTTATGGTCCTTTCGGGACAGTGGCTGTAGTGATGATGTGGCTGTTTGTCAGTGCTTATGTGGTGCTTTTTGGAGCCGTATTAAATGCGGAGATTGAAGAACGAGGGTACCGGCTAACAATTCGCAAAGAAATGGGGATTTTGGATAAATAGGTGTCTTTTAAAAGACACACTTTGGTTGTTTTTTGAGAGGAATGGGAAGCATTTTTTAGGGAGGCTCTTTTATCTGGCGAGGGAGACATGTGAGGTATAGCGTGGTTGTCTGCGATTGCTGAGCCGGATTCGGTGTGGTGGTTGGATGATAAAAAGGACTGTTTTGACCTTTTTAGTTATTGTCCTGTGATAGAGTACCTTTACCTAGGGAAGATGAAAATGCTATCAGCCGTTCGGATGAAGCGACCTCTTATAGTTGTCCTTAATGGACCCAACTTAAATATGCTCGGTTTACGCCAGCCTGAGATTTATGGCGATGCGACACTGGATGATGTGGAGCAGCTGTGTTTGCAGGCGGCTGAGCGGTTGGATGTTTCGGTGGATTTCCGCCAGACGAACATTGAGGGGGAGCTTGTGTCTTGGGTGCAGGAATGTCGGGGCCGTGCGAATGGCATTGTAATTAATCCTGCGGCCTATGGGCACACGTCGATTGCCTTGCTCGATGCGCTTTTGGCGGTTGAGTTGCCGGTAATTGAGGTGCATATGTCAAACATTCACCGTCGGGAAGCATTTCGTCATCACACATATGTTTCCCAGGCGGCCCGCGGTGTGATTTGCGGGTTGGGGGTGCGCGGGTACGCCCATGCCTTACAGGCGGTGGCAGATATGATTGAGGATGAAGGATGAGCCGTATGCTCGTGGACAAGGACGCCATTCGGGCGCTGGCCGATATCCTGACGGATACAGGTCTGACCGAAATTGAAGTTTCCGAGGGTGATAACCGCCTTCGTGTTGCCCGGAATGTCACTGTTCAGGCTGCTGCCCCTGTCGCAGCTGCTCCAGTTGCTGCAGCTGCCGCTCCTGCTGGTGAGGCAGCTCCGGCTGCCGCTGCTGACCCGGCATCTCATCCTGGTGCTGTGCCAAGTCCGATGGTGGGGGTAGCTTACCTGACGCCGGATCCGTCTTCTCCGCCTTTTGTGCAGGAAGGCGCACAGGTTGCTGCTGGTCAGACCATTATGCTGATCGAAGCGATGAAGACATTTAACCAGATTAAGGCGCCACGTGCTGGTACATTGGTCCGCTATTGTGTGGCGTCTGGCGATCCGGTTGAGTTTGGTGCACCACTGGCGATTATCGAGTAATGTTTTCTAAAATCCTGATTGCCAATCGAGGCGAGATTGCTCTGCGTGTTTTGCGTGCCTGTCGTGAGATGGGCATCAAGACTGTTGCTGTGCATTCCACAGCAGATGCAGATGCTATGCATGTGCGTTTAGCGGACGAGGCGGTGTGTATTGGCCCGCCGAGTTCTCGTGATTCTTACCTAAATGTGGCGGCTATTCTTGCAGCAGCCACCATCACAGGGGCTGAGGCTATCCATCCTGGATATGGCTTCCTCTCTGAGAATGCGGATTTTGCCGAAACGGTAGAAGAGCATGGTTTGGCGTTTATTGGCCCGACCGCTGAACATATCCGTATGATGGGTGATAAAATCACCGCTAAAACGACCATGGAAGCGCTGGGCGTTCCGCTGGTGCCTGGGTCTGATGGGGCTTTAAAAAGTCTTGATGAGGCTCGTGAGGTTGCCGCTAAGGTTGGTTATCCGGTGTTGATTAAGGCTGCTGCTGGTGGTGGCGGTCGTGGTATGAAAGTTGCCCAAACGGCTGATGAGATTGAGGAAGCGTGGAGTGTCGCGCGGACTGAAGCTCGTGCTGCTTTTGGTAATGATGAAGTTTATCTTGAGAAATATCTCGATAAGCCACGCCATATTGAATTGCAGATCATGGGCGACACGCACGGTAATGTTGTCCATTTTGGTGAGCGTGATTGTTCTTTGCAGCGTCGTCACCAGAAGCTGCTTGAGGAGGCTGGGTCTCCTGTTATTACAGAAGAACAGCGTAATGAGATTGGTAAGACAGTCACGGATGCGTTGTCTCGTATGGGATATCGCAATGCAGGGACGTTGGAGTTCTTGTATCAGGACGGGCAGTTCTGTTTTATTGAAATGAACACTCGTTTGCAGGTGGAACATCCTGTTACCGAGATGGTGTGCGGTGTAGACCTTGTGCGTGAGCAGATCCGCGTCGCTGCGGGTGAGAAGCTTAGCTACAAGCAAGATGACATTGTGATGTCTGGCCATGCGATTGAATGTCGTATCAACGCTGAGGATCCAGACACATTTGCACCAAACCCTGGTACGATTAACGTTTTTCATGCGCCGGGTGGGCTTGGAGTGCGTATCGATAGTGCTCTCTTTGCTGGATATAAGGTGCCGCCTTATTATGACAGTATGATTGCAAAGTTGATCGTTTATGCGCCAACACGTGCTGAAGCGATTACGCGTATGCAACGCGCTCTAACCGAGTGTGTGGTTGAAGGTGTGAAGACGGTTATTCCGTTGCATCAGAAGATTCTGGAAGAACCAAGCTTCCAGAAAGGTGACTATACCATTCATTGGTTAGAAAACTTTGTGGCGAAGCTACAGGAAGATAAGGCTTAAAGTCTTGATCATCTAGGTGGTTGTATTTTGTGGCTATCGTTTAAAAACCGCCCTCTTTAGAGAGGGCGGTTTTTTTATGGTGTCATGGGAGGGGGAGCTTTTAATGCTGTGCGTCTTTTAAAGCTACTCCTGCCAGGAAAGGGCAGATAGGAAGGGCAAGGCAGAAGAAGGCTGCAAGAAGACTCATATTGGATGCCGGGGAGGTACCACTTGTAGTGGTGGTGGTAAGGACGCCGAAAATCAGACTTGGCGTCATGAGCGGTAATGTCAGGATAGGAAGAAGCAGGCTGTTGCGGCGTGCGCCGAGTGTTAGTGCAGCTGTCATCCCTCCGATCAGGGAGAGTGTCATGCTGCCTAGAGTTAGGCTCAGCATGAATGTTGGAATGATGTTGGTTGAGAGATGAAAGAAGAGGCTCAGGAGGGGGGTAAGGAGCACAATAGGTAAGCCACTGACGAGCCAATGAGTGATGATTTTTCCTAGAGCAATAGGCATGGCTGAGGAATGCACATGCAAGAGTTCTAGTGAGCCATCATCTGCATCTGCATTATAGAGGCGTTCAAGAGGAAGAAGACAGGTTAGAAGGGCGCATACCCATAAAATACCTCCACCTGCTTGTTGAAGTAAGATGTCGTTAGGACCTAATGCGAGGGGGAATAAGGCGCTGCATATTAGCAGAAATAGCATTGCTGCTAGTGTCTCGGCCCCGTGGCGGAGGGTTAAAAATAATTCCCGTTTGATGAGTGCCGTAAGCGGAAGGAGGGAGGAAGAGGGATGTGATGTGGCGGAATGTGAGGAGTGATGAGGTGTGTTGGTAGGGGGGATAATGTGTGTTGTGGTGGGTAGGGTCGGCGTCTCTGGTGGTGTGAATGTAAGAATATAGCTGTAGGGGGTGTTGAGAGGCGTATGTGATGCCATCACAACAGCACCACCTTTTTGGAGATGCTGGGAAATAAGGCTCTCCAAGAGGGAGCGGCTTTGTGCATCTAGGCCATTGGCGGGTTCATCTAGAAGCCATAAGGGAGCTTTGGAGAGAAGAAGACGTGTAAATGCGACTCGACGTTTCTGCCCTAATGACAAAAGGCGAATAGGTGTGTTGATAAAGCGAGCCAGCTTAAGGGTATTGAGTGCTGTGTGGAGCTCTGTAAGGGGATAATCTTTTAGAAGACAGAGATTTTGTTCCACGGTGAGTGTGGGTTTGAGGGCATTATCGGGGCCCAACCATTCGAAAGGACTATAGCATTGTACACTTCCGTCTGAGGGAGGGCATAAATGAGCTATCATACGGAGAAGCGAGCTTTTGCCAGAGCCGTTAGGTCCGGTAAGGATGAGGCACTCTCCGGGATGAAGCGTGAGGGAAATATTTTTTAAAATATTTCGTCCGGCACGGCTTAGTTGGATGTTCTGAAGTTCTAAAAGAGGTGCTGTGTGATGTGCTTCTAAGGCTGCTGCGGTTTTTGCTGCTGATGTGCCTGAATCATCTTCAGGCAAGAGTGATGAAGTGGAGGGAGGGGGTAGGGCCATGGAAATTGTTTCACATGAAGTATGGAAAGGCCCATTTTAGAGGGCGAAGAAGGGTGTTCGGGTGGGAGGTAAGGTTATTGTGAGGAAAAGAAAGGGTTTATAGGAAGAAAATACATAAAAGGGTGTTTCTCTTAAAGGGTGCTTGTGTTTATGAAGGCGTAATGGTGAATGACTGTAGGGCAGGACTCTGTGTTGCAGCGTGCGGCAAGGATATTCAGAACTGACTGACTTGGTGCTTCAGGCGACCGGTATCGCCAAGTCCTTCGGAGGGCATGAGATTCTCCGAGGGGTTTCGCTGGATGTTGAACGTGGTGAGTTGATTTCTATCATCGGCCCCTCAGGCTGTGGGAAGTCGACCTTTTTGCGCTGCCTGAATTTCTTAGAGCATCCCGATGAAGGTACAGTGCGTGTTGAGGATGTTACAGTAGCGAGTGCCCGACATTGGCGGCGTTCAGACGAAGTGCAGGCTCATCGTTTAAGAGCGCATGTTGGGATGGTATTCCAGTCGTTTAATCTGTTTCCGCACCGTACCGTGCTTGAGAATGTGATGTTGGCACCGATGCAAGTGAAGCGCATAGGTGAAGATGAAGCTCGAGCGATAGCTTGTAGCTTGTTAGAGAAGGTAGGGCTTGCGGCGGTAAAAGAGCGGTACCCAGACCGTCTTTCCGGCGGGCAGCAGCAACGTGCCGCTATTGCACGTGCTTTGGCTATGAAGCCGTCTGTGATGTTATATGATGAGCCAACATCTGCATTAGATCCGGAACTCTCTGAAGAAGTGCTCTCAGTTATGAGGGCTCTGGATCGTGAAGGAATGACGCAGCTGGTTGTGACACATGATATGCGTTTTGCCCGTGCAGCCTCTGATCGGGTGTTGTTTTTAGAAGCTGGGCAGATTGTTGAGAGTGGTGACCCAGACGTAATTTTTGCCAATCCGCGTGAGCCGGGGACACGGCGCTTTTTGAGGACGCTACTTTAAATGAAGATGGGTGCGCTCATGAGACATGCCGCGATACTGTTCACGTTTTGTACTGGATTGTTATGCGCTGGGGCTGGTTATGCCGCAACGGCAAGCGAGCGTGAGGTAACGGCCCCTTTTATGGTGCCGGGGGCTGTTGACAGTCAGGATTTACCTTGGGCTTCAGACGGTGAGGCGAATGTGCCTTATGTCTTTCATGATCCTGCACATGAGGGACGTATTACCGGCTTTGAATATGAGTTAATGCAGGCTATTGGCACCCAACTAGGGCGGAATGCACGTTTTGTGCAGAATGGATGGGATGGTCTTATTCCCGGGCTTGCTCGTGGGCTTTATGCCATGGTCATTGATGGAATTGAGATGACGCCAGAGCATAAGGCAGCGGTGCTTTTTAGCCGCCCTTATTATGTGACGGTGGATAGAATTGTTCTTCGAAAAGGGGAACGAGGTCCAATGAGCCTGACGGCTCTGCATGGGCATGTTGTGGGGACGATTAAAAATACATCTGCAGAGCGGTTGTTATTGGCTCACGATGCTCATGATGTACGCTCTTATGATGAAGAAACAAATCTGTTTTCAGATTTGAAGAATGGGCGGCTAGATGCGATCTTAATTGATGAGCCAATAGCCCTTTATTACACGTCCAATGAGTTGCAAATTGTGGGGGAGCCTATTGGGCGTGTAGCTTATGGCATTGCTTTCTCTAAGACGAATCCAAGGCTGAGAGATGCTGTAGACCAGGCTTTGGGGGCTCTCATAAAAGACGGCACGCTTTATCGTATTCTAGCGCGCTGGAATTTATGGACGCCATATATGGCTGATTATATGGGGGAACAGGCAGGCCCTATGCCTCCGCCAACAGCGTGGGAAGATTATCGTGCCACGATGGAGCGTATGTCTGGCAGTAGTGTTCATGCCATGATGCAACGCTATGTAAGCTTTTTGCCGTTGATTTTTCGTGGGGCGATGATGACGCTGGGCGTCTCTGCTTTGGCGATGGTGTTAGCTGTAGGGCTGGGGCTTTTGCTTGCATTGGCACGAGCTTATGGCACGGCGCCTTTACGCTGGGGTGCGGGATTGTATGTTGAGGTTGTTCGTGGAACACCTTTGCTTATTCAAGTTTTATTTATCTTCTATGGTTTACCTGCGTTTGGAGTACGGCTTTCGCCCTTCGTGGCGGGGGTTCTTGCTCTTGGGTTGAATTATGCCGCCTATGAAGCGGAGAATTATCGAGCAGGGTTGGCTTCTGTGCCGCGGGGACAGAGCGAGGCAGCTATTGCGCTAAATATGACGCATGTGCAGGCATTGCGTCTTGTAATTGTCCCACAGGCTTTCCGGACGGTTGTGCCAGTGATGACGAATGACTTTATTGCTTTGATTAAGGATAGCTCTTTGGTCTCTGTTATTACGTTAACGGAGTTAAGCCAGACATATATTCGTCTTTCTTCGACATATTATGATTATGTCGGAACAGGGTTATTGATTGCGTTGGCTTATCTTCTGGTTGGTCTACCGTTTGTCAGGCTGGCGCGTATGGCTGAAAAGCGTATGGGACGTGTTGTTGGCAAGGGACACCATTAGGGAAGATGTCCTATTTAAGGGGCTTCTGGATCTTGTAGAATTTGCGGTGGTAGAGACGCTTCATCAAGACGATTATTAAAGCCGAGCCGAAGTGCTGTCTGCCAATGTGGGAGCCAGTGTCGTGCTTTTGAAATGAAGTTTCGTGCGATGGGGTGAGAGGCAAGCGTATCTTTTCGCCATGCCTCTGTTGGTGCCAGCATTTGATGTGTTGTTGGGTCAAGCGGTGGGATGAGGACATCCATAGAGCCGGCTTGCGCTTTGCCGTCCGCAGTGCTTTCAACATGGCGCCATATGGCACTAATTAGCAATGGGGGGACGGGGAAGCCAGTTGCACGTAGGCGGGCGATCGATTCGTTAATGAAGGGATTGCTGCTGAGGATATCTCCATGCAGTAAGGCAAGGCCAAGGGCGGCGCAGTCATCCTGTGTTGGAGATGTAGGTGGGGCATTGTTGAAATAGTTGCGGTCATCATGGCAGGCGTTGGTTAAGCTGCTCACTTGTAAAAGTGGCACAGCTTGCTGGGTGGCCTGTGCGATGACCATTCCTGTAATGGCGCCGTGATCTGTGCGGATGAGCGTTAAAAAGGAAAATGGGGAGCTGTCTGTTATTTGTGCAGCGAGGACCGGGTGCCATTCTCCTTTAGGGAGGGGGAATATATGGCCAGCGAGAGTAATGGTGTTTTGTAAGCTTGCTGTGAGGTCGGGATATTGCAGGCGGAAAGGAACATTGCCTGTGGCATCTGGACTATTATCCCCTTGTGCCGCAGCATCGGTGTTATTGTCTGTATGAGAAATTGCAGGAGGAGTGCCAGGAAGCCAGGGAACAAGCTGCTTTAATGAGGCTGTAGGGAAAAAGGCTGCCAGAAGGAGGCTGCCCACTCCTATAATACTGCAAAAACGCCATAGGGGGGCTTGCCGCCATAGGGTTGTGAAGGTGTGAAGGAGATTTTTCACAGGCTGGCCTTGTTGAGACGCTCTTGCGGTTCTTCACTGGTTTCAGCGTGAATGCGTCCGTCATCTCCCATAACCATGCGGACATGTGTATGGCCTTGCTGGCGCGCTGTAATGAGGCTGTCGCTGATCATATCTTCAATGGAGCGCAAGAGGTCACGTGCGCTAGCCATGCTGCCGAGTTTTTGCTGTTTTTGCATGATTTCAAAGAGCAGGGCGGGGTCAATGCCGCCTGCTTCGACATGTAGACCATAGCCACGGATCATTTCTTCAATCTCTAATGCGGCGACACGGGCAAGGTCGAGTCCTTTAAGGGCGCGGAAGACGAAGATACGATCTAAACGGTTGAGCACTTCTGGAGCAAAGCCTGCTTGTAAAAGAGCTTCGGTGGATTCGGCGCGCATTTTCTCGGGCTCGTGAGCCCGCTTTTCGGCAATAGCACTGAGCGCTTCTGTTGCGACGTTCGATGTGAGAACAAAAATAGCCCGTGTGGTGGAGACGAGCTCATTTGTAGAGGCTTCCGTAACGTAGCCGTCATTCCATGCGGTGAGGAATTTTTTAAAGACGTCTGGGTGTGCTTTTTCAATTTCATCCAACAACACAACAGCATCAGGGCTTTCTTTAAGCCCGCCGGTGAGGCGGCCGAATGTGTCAGAGCCAACATATCCTTTAGGTGAGCCAAAAAGCTGTGTTGCTGCATGTGGGCTCGACATTTGCGTCATATCGAAATGCAGCAAGGGGCGTTCTGTTTGATGCGCGATTTGTTTTGCTAGATAAGTCTTACCTGTACCAGGTGGGCCTGCGAGTAGAAAAACACCTACGGGTCGGTTGCGGTTGTGCAAAGCCAAGCGGCGTCTGAGCTGTTGGGCAATATCCTCACAGACCTGATCTTGGCCAATAACGCGAGCACGTAGGGATGCGGCGAGTTCTTCTGCGTTGAGGGCGCTTTCACGCTGCTGGCGTGCGAGCATCTCCTCTAATGCGGTACGATTTGTAAGACGGCTGAGCACATCCATGAGGAAACTCTTTCTATGGCGGAGCCCACGGAGGGCAAGGCGTTCAGAGGATTGATAGTAAACCATCCCTGCAAATGATAGGGCAAGGGAGATAAGCCCAATAGGGAGGTAGCCCGGTCGTGCCCAGTTTATCGCTTCATAAAATGCATGAAGGAGTGCTGGGGGAGTGATGTGAACCATCATGGCAAGCTGTACAACAGCAAGAATGAGGAATGCCGCCATCATGAGCGGCATCATGCGAGATAGCCATGGGATCAGAGATTTCATCATAAAGCGATATTATCTTGCCTGGGCATGAGGGCAGTATGTCATTTCCTCTCTAGAATAGAGGGCTATTTTCAGGAATGTCTACTGCACAATAACGGGGACGGAGAGTGAAGGCGCCGTTGGAGTAAGTGGTGGTAATACGACAACAGCGTGAAATACATTCAAGGTTGCAATGGAGGTAGGGCCTAGCTGAGGAGGGCTGGTACGCGTGATGGTGATGATCCCTTCTTGCGTGATGGGGAGGTAAACCGGTTGCGCCTGTGGGGTGAGAGTAACCTGTTGGGTTACCCCTGCACTGCTGATGCTAATTATATGGCCAGTTTGTCCGCTAGCATCCGCAATGGGTAGGGCGGCAATGCGAACACGGTTATCTTTTAGCGCTGCTAAAAGGTTTGTTTTTTCTTGGTTAGAGAGACGGCTATTTGCCACTGCTTGTGTCGCCTCATCAGGAGGGAGCATTGAGAGACTGAGAGGTTCTGTCATGAGATCAGGGGGCAGTTGACGTGCTTGTGCGCTCGGAGAGGGAGCCGGTTGCTGGTGTGTTTGGCTCATAGCTAGGAGTGTAGAGCCAAGGCCAACAGCCGCAGCAGCTAGGGCGACAGAGCGCCAGGGGGAAGGCTTTTTAGGCTGAGGTGTTGGTGCGGGGGGAGGTGTTTGCATAAAAAATTACTCTCATTTTCTTTTGGAAGGGCCAAGTTAAAAAACTTCCATAGAGAGAGATGCTCTGAAATTATGAAGTGCTTGCATTGGTGATGGCTCTGTCGTATCAGAGGTATGTTTTCACTTTCCGCTCTTTTGGGGGGTGGCCCTGACGGGCCGCCTTTTTTGTTTTGGATAACTTTTCCACATCTTCGGATATGCCTGATGTTAGCTCTTTATCTCAAGGTGAAGAGGCTGCTCATGGGATTCGCCGCCTTAGCGGCTTAGAGGCGCGTATTGCCGACCGGATTGCCCCGACTTTGGCCGATATGGGTTATGAGTTGGTGCGTTTATCTGTTCTAGGGCATGAAACGCCGACCGTGCAGGTAATGGCTGACCGCGCTGATGGATCGCTCATTAATGTTGATGATTGTGAGCAGATTAGTCACGCCGTTGGGGCTGTTTTGGATGTGGATGATCCTATCCCGGGAGCGTGGATGCTAGAGGTCTCCTCTGCGGGTATTGATCGTCCTTTGACGCGCGCTAAGGACTGGGAACGCTTTGCTGGACACCTGGCAAAGGTGGAGCTTGAGGTGCCGCTAGATGGTCGTAAGCGTTTTTCCGGTATTGTTCTGGGTATGCGTGAAGGCTGTGGATTGCTCCGCTTGGATGATGGGCAGGAAGTGGCTTTGCCGTTGGATGATATGCGCAAGGCACGGCTTGTCCTGACTGATGAGTTGATTGAGGCAAGTGCTGCGCTGGCTGGTGTGGCACAGGAAGAAGAGGCTGAGGATGACGGCAAAAAGCGCCGTGCACCAAAGCTTAAACCCAAAAAGCCGGGGAAGAAGAACTGATGACCCGTCTTATGCTGGTTGGAGGTCCGATCTGATGGACACATCTGTTACCCGTCCTGAGCTGCTCTTGGTTGCTGATGCGGTTTCGAGAGAAAAAAATATTGACCGCGATCAGGTCCTTGAAGCGATGGAGCAAGCTATCCAAAAGGCCGGTCGTGCGAAATATGGGCATGAGAAAGATATTCGTGCCACTATCGATCGTAAAACCGGTGAGGTTCGCCTAAGTCGCTGGACAGAAGCTGTCGAAGAGGTGGAGAACGAGGATGCGCAGATTCCTTTGCGAATTGCTCGTAAGTTCCAGCCTGAGATTCAGGTGGGTGAATTTATCGTTGACCCTCTTCCTCCAATTGATTTCGGGCGTATTGCTGCGCAAACTGCTAAACAGGTTATTGTTCAGCGCGTGCGTGAATATGAGCGTAAACGTCAGTATGATGAGTTCAAAGACCGCGTAGGTGAAGTCATCAATGGGACGGTCAAGCAGACAGAGTACGGCAACCTCATGGTGGAGCTGGGCGAGCATGCCGAAGGGCTTCTGCGTCGTGATGAGCTAATTCCTCGCGAGTCTTTCCGCAACTCTGATCGTATCCGTGCATATATTTATGATGTACGTGATGAGCCTCGTGGGCCGCAGATATTCTTGTCCCGTACGCATCCTGGGTTCCTTGCAAAACTATTCGCACAGGAAGTGCCCGAGATCTACGATGGTATCATTGAAATTAAGGCCGTTGCACGTGACCCAGGCTCACGAGCTAAAATGGCTGTGGAATCTCGTGATCCATCCATTGACCCTGTCGGTGCTTGTGTGGGTATGCGGGGTTCTCGTGTGCAAGCCGTTGTGGCTGAGTTGCAGGGCGAAAAGATTGATATCATTCCTTGGAGCTCCCAGGCTGCTACCTTCGTGGTGAATGCTCTGGCTCCGGCTGAAGTAACCAAAGTGGTTATGGATGAAGACGCTGGGCGTGTTGAGGTTGTTGTTCCTGATGAACAGCTTTCCTTAGCGATTGGTCGTCGTGGGCAGAATGTTCGTCTGGCGAGCCAGCTTACCCGTTGGGATATTGATATCCTAACAGAAGCGGAAGAGTCTGAGCGTCGTCAGGAAGAGTTCCGTAAGCGGACGTCTCAATTCGTCAATGAACTGGATGTCGATGATGTGATCGCTGGCTTGTTGGTTACAGAAGGCTATCATAGCATTGAGGATCTTGCTTACGCAGAGCCGGCAGAGCTTCATGATATTGAAGGTTTTGATGAAGCCGTTGCTGAAGAATTGATGGCTCGTGCGAACGACTATCTTGCCAACCGCGAGCGTGCTCTGGATGAGCGCCGTCGTGAGATGGGTGTGGCAGATGATCTTGTGGCTTTGGGTGTCTTCCCGCTGCAGACGCTCGTTGAGCTGGCAGAGAAAGGCATTAAAACCTTAGATGATTTGGCTGACCTTTCTGGTGATGAGCTGATTGAAATGCTCGGTGGCGATGAGCCTCTGGAAGAGGCTGAGGCAAATGAGATCATCATGGCGGCCCGTGCTCACTGGTTTGGTGAAGGCGAGTCGTCTGTAGATGAGGCCGCTTCAGAGGGAGTGCTCGGTGAAGGAGAATCGAATCACGACTGAGGTTGAGATCGCCGACACTGATAATGGCCCGCCGGGGAAGGGGCGTAAGTCTGTTTCCCAGCGGCGCTGTTTGCTAAGCCGCACTCATGATGAGCCTAGGCATATGCTTAGATTCGTTATCGGGCCAGGTGGGGAGGTTGTGCCAGATTTGGCAGCGCGTCTTCCTGGGCGGGGGATGTGGCTTAGTGCAAATAAAGTTGTGTTGGAAGATCCACAACTTGCACGGGCTTTTTCTCGTGCGGCGCGTAAGAAGGTTGCGATTCCTGAAAGCTTTTCTGCGCGTATTAAGGATGGTTTGGCAAAGCGGCTCTTGGATGGTATCAGTCTGGGCCGACGCGCTGGAGAAGCAGTTTGTGGTTTCCAGAAATGTCGGGAACGTATCGTTTCTGGCAAAGTTGGAGTTGTTATTTGTGCGGCAGATGCGAGTCAGGATGAGGTGACTCGCTTGCTGTCAGGTCATCGGGAGCTCCCGGTGGTCTGGGTGCCAGGCGCAGTTCTGGCAGCATCATTTGGGCGTGAGCGCGCGGTTTATGCTGTAATGGCACCTGGGGTGCTGGCGCAGCGGCTGAAGGCAGAATATAAGAGATTTAAGGGAGTGGCCGAAGGTTCGCTCCCAGGCCCGAATGAGAATGGGCAGTAAGGAACAGGCAGAAACTATGAGCGACGGCAACGAGCGCAACCAGAACGGAACTCCAGAGGGGAAAACCCCGAAAGAAGGGCAGAGCAAAAGCTCAGGTCGCCTTTCCCTGCGTCCGGCAGGGCGTAAGGAGGTTGGGCGTACTGTGGATGCAGGCTCTGTAAGGCAGAGCTTTAGTCATGGGCGCTCTAAGGAGGTCCGCGTAGAGGTGCGTAAGCCTAAACGTAATAATGCCGCTGGTGGCCGTGGCGGTCGTGGTGTTGCTGGTGCTCGTGGGCTAACAGCATCCGAGCAGGAAAAGCGTCTGCGCGTTTTAGAGATGCAGCGTCAGCGTCAGGAAGCTGAAGAGGCTGCCCGCCAAGAAGCTGAGAAGATTCGTATCCGCTCAGCTGCTGAGGAAGAAGCTCGTAAAAAGGCAGAAGCTGAAGCAAAGCGTGTGCAGGAACAGGAAGAGGCTGCTGCGCGTAAGGCTGAAGAAGCTGCTGCACGGAAAGCTGTTTCTGAGCGTCGCGAGAAAGAGGCTAATCAGACACCTCCACCGCTGAAAAGCTCTACAGTGGGTGGTGTGCAGCTTGCTGAACCAACAAAGCGTCTTCGGCCATTGGCAGAGCGGGCCATTATGCCGAGTCGTCCGGTCAATCCGGCACCAGCATCTTCACGCTCTTCTTCACGTTCTGGTGCGGGTGAAACACTGCATCTACGTGGCCGTGCGGGTGGCGGGGATGATGAGGTCGCTGCGTCTCCACGTCGCGGTGGCGGCGGTTCTGGTGGCGGTGGTGCACGTCGCTCATCTCAGCAGTCTCGCCGTTCGTCTTCTCCACGCCGTGGCGGTGGTGGGCAGGATCGTCGTTCTGGTCGTATTGACGTTCGCGCTGCGATTGAAGGTGATGATGGTAAGACACGTTCGTTGGCTTCTGTGCGTCGCCAACGGGATCGTGAGCGTCGCCAGGCTGAGCTAGAGCGTCTGCGTTCTGACCAAGTTCGTGTTGTGCGTGATGTGATTGTGCCAGAGACAATCTCTGTGGCAGAGCTGGCTAACCGTATGGCTGCACGTCAGGGTGAGGTCATCAAAACACTTATGAAAATGGGTGTGATGGCCACAGCTGCTCAGAGCATTGATGGCGATACAGCAGAGCTTGTTGTAAGCGAATTCGGTCACCGCATTAAACGTGTGGCTGACAGCGATGTTGAATTGGGTATCGAGGGTATCGAGGATAAGCCAGAAGACATGAAGGCCCGTCCACCGGTTGTTACGGTGATGGGGCATGTTGACCATGGTAAAACATCCTTGCTTGATTCTTTGCGTACAACAGATGTTGCTCATGGTGAGGCTGGCGGGATTACCCAGCATATCGGTGCATACCAGGTTACTTTGCCTTCTAAGCAGAAGGTGACGTTTATTGATACGCCGGGCCATGAAGCTTTTACGTCTATGCGTGCTCGTGGTGCTTCTGTCACAGATATTGTGGTGTTGGTCGTTGCGGCGGATGATGGCGTGATGCCTCAGACTATTGAGGCAATTAAGCATGCAAAAGCGGCTGATGCTCCGATTATTGTGGCGATTAACAAGATCGATAAGCCAGGTGCTAACCCTGACCGTGTTCGTAGCGAACTGCTGAACCATGAAATCGTGGTCGAGAGCATGGGGGGTGATACTCAGGAAGTTGAAGTTTCTGCGTTGAAACGTGAGGGGCTTGATAAACTTTTAGAGGCTATCCTGCTGCAGGCTGAGATTCTTGATCTTAAAGCTAACCCGAACCGTGTGGCAGAGGGGGCTGTGATTGAGAGCCGTCTGGATCGTGGTCGTGGTTCCGTGGCAACTGTGCTTGTCCAAAAAGGTACACTGCGGCGGAGTGATATTGTGGTTGCTGGGGCTCATTGGGGGCGTGTTCGTGCGCTGCTGAATGACCATGGCAAGCAAACTAAAGAAGCTGGTCCTTCTGTGCCGGTTGAAATTCTAGGTATGAATGGTGTGCCAGATGCTGGGGCTCCGTTCGTTGTTGTCGAGAATGAAAACCGTGCTCGTGAGATTAGTGAGTTCCGTCAGCGGAAAGCTCGCGAGAAAGCAACGGCTATGCAGGTGGCGGCTCGTGGTACTTTAGACCAGATGCTGGCGCGTATTCAGGCTGGTGAGCAGAAAGAAGTAGCCTTGATTGTGAAAGCTGACGTGCAGGGGTCTGCCGAGGCTATCCAGGCAACGGTTACAAAGCTTTCTCATGAGGAAGTTGCTGTTCGTGTGTTGAATGCAACAGTGGGGCAGATCACAGAGAGTGACGTTCAGCTCGCTAAAGCGTCTAACGCAGTTATCGTTGCCTTTAACGTGCGTGCGACTGTACAGGCTCGCGAGTTGGCACAGCGTGACGGTGTTGATATTCGTTATTATTCCATCATTTATCAGGTATCTGATGATGTGGAGAAACTGGTTAAAGGGCGTATCGCACCTAAGCATCGTGAGAAATTCTTGGGCTATGCTGAGATTCGTCAGGTCTTTAGCATTACCAAGGTGGGCAAGGTTGCTGGTTGTTACGTAACAGAAGGCCTTGTGAAGCGTGGTTGTGGTGTTCGCCTATTGCGTGAGAATGTGGTGATCCATGAAGGTGATCTTAGCCAGCTGAAGCGCTTTAAAGACGATGTGCGTGAAGTTGCACGTGGTTATGAGTGTGGTCTTTCCTTTGCAGGGTATAATGACCTGCGTGAAGGGGATGTGGTTGAGTGCTTTGAGATGGAAGAGATCCCAGCTTGAAGAAACGGCCTTCCTTTGACTTGCTAGGCCCGTCAGGTGAAAGCCTGACGGGGCCAAGTACTCGCCAGCTGCGTGTTGCTGAAGAATTGCGGCATGTACTGGCACAGGTTTTTGCGAGAACAGAGTTTCGTGATCCAGAGCTCTATGGGGTTGTGGTCACGGTAACAGAGGTTCGTGTCTCACCTGATTTGCGGCATGCTACGGTGTTTGTAAGCCGGTTAGGGCGTGATGATATTGATGCTGTTTTACCGGCTCTTAAGCGTGTTGCACCCTTCTTGAGAAAGAAACTATCTGCTGCAGTGCGTCTGCGGACGGTTCCAGAGTTGCATTTCCAACCTGATGTTTCGTTGGAGCATGCAATGGAGGTTGATAGCCTTTTGCGTCTTCCAGAGGTGCAGCGTGACCTTCAGTCTGATGAAGGAGAGGGCTGATAAAGCCCAGCTATGGCGCGGAAAAACGGCAGGGATATTCATGGGTGGCTTATTTTAGATAAGCCACTGGGTCCGACATCAACTCACATGGTTAATAAGCTTTTACGAGCATTTGATGGTCGTAAGGCGGGGCATGGTGGCACTTTGGATCCTTTGGCGTCTGGTGTATTGCCAATCGCTTTTGGCAAAGCAACTAGTACTATTCCGTATATTATGGATGCCACGAAGCGATATCGTTTTACTCTTTCTTTTGGTGAAAGCCGGACAACGGATGATCGTGAGGGAGAAGTCCTGGCACGTTCTGAAAAGCGTCCTTCTGACGAAGATATCTTGGCTGTTCTGCCAAGCTTGTGTGGTGATGTGATGCAGGTGCCGCCTGTCTACTCGGCTTTACGTGTAGGGGGACAGCGTGCCTATGATCTGGCGCGTATGGGACGGCCACCGGAATTGCCTCCTCGGCCTGCCCGGATCGATTCGATTGAGATGATAGAACGCCCTGATGCAGATACGGCTGTTTTTGAAGTGCAGTCTGGCAAAGGGGTTTACATGCGTTCACTGGCACGTGATATTGCTTTGGGCTGTGGGACTGTGGGGCATATATCTGTTCTGCGTCGTACAAAATGCGGTCCTTTTGATTTGTCTCATTCTTATCGGATTGAACAGTTAGGACTGGACAAAACGGAAGAAACTAGAGACAAGACAAGCGCTCTTCCTGTTCCTTTGCTGGAAGCGGCGACCGCGCTGGTCGACATCCCGGCGCTGGCCGTCACAGATAGGGAAGGAAAGGCTCTGATTTGTGGGCAATCTGTAGAGATTGCTCATCTTGAAGGGAAAGTCCCTGAGGGGGGGGAGGATCTCCCACTGCTACGGGTGACTGTGGGGGGGCATGTTATTGGCCTATGTCGTGTCCAAGAAGGACGGCTTAGGGCGGTAAGAATGTTAGAAAACCACTTATTTTTTGGAGAAAAAGATGTCGATCACAGCTGAACGTCGCAGCGAACTCGTTGCTGAATACCGCCGCGCTGAAGGTGACACAGGCTCACCAGAGGTACAGGTTGCTCTGCTGACAGAGCGTATCGTGAACCTGACCGACCATATGAAGACACACAAGAAGGACTTCCACTCCCGTCGTGGTCTTCTAATGTTGGTTGGTCGCCGTCGTGCGCTGCTGGACTATCTGAAGCGCAAAAGCGATGAGCGTTACCAGACACTGATTAAGCGTCTCGGTTTGCGTCGCTAATCATTTGACCAGCCTGGGAAGGTATATATCTTCCCAGGTTTCGGTTCCTATTTAGGCTACCAGGAGACGCTTTTCGGCGTTTCAGGCCACATGGTGTCATGACGCTTATTGTTGCGTTATCCTCGCCATGCCGTCCGAAATGCTGCTTCTGTTTCTGGTGCTGGTGGGACCGGTAATTATTGCTTCCGGAGGAAGACAGAATGTTTGATTATTTCCGTAAAGAGATCGAGTGGGCCGGTCGCCCGTTGATCCTTGAGACAGGCAAGGTTGCACGCCAGGCTGATGGCGCTGTGATGATTACTTATGGCGATACGGTTGTGCTATGTACGGCTGTGGGCGCTAAGTCTGTTAAGCCAGGGCAAGATTTCTTCCCACTAACAGTGAACTATCAGGAAAAAGCTTATGCGGCTGGTAAAATTCCTGGTGGCTTCTTTAAGCGTGAGGGACGTCCTTCCGAGCATGAGGTTCTCTCATCTCGTTTGATCGACCGTCCGCTGCGTCCTCTGTTCCCAGAGAATTTCCGCAATGAAGTTCAGGTTGTGGCAACAGTTCTGAGCCACGACATGGAGAATGATCCTTCCTTAGTGGCATTGATCGGTTGTTCTGCTGCGCTGACACTTTCTGGTATTCCATTCTTCGGGCCAGTTGGTGCTGCACGTATTGGCCGTATTGATGGCAAACTGGTTGTGAACCCAACAATCAGCGATGTGAAAGAAAGCTCTCTGGACCTCGTCGTTGCTGGTACAGCTGACGGCGTGCTGATGGTTGAGTCTGAAGCACAAGAGCTTTCTGAAGAAGAAATGCTTGAAGCTGTGATGTTGGGTCATACGGCATTCCAACCTGTTATCGAAGCTATTATCGACCTTGCTGAGCATGCTGCACGTGCTCCATGGGATCTTCCTGAAGTATCTAAGGAAGAAGTAGCTCTGCGTAAGCGGGTTGATAAGATTGGCAATAAGCTAATGAGCGAGGCTTATAAAGAGCGTCGCAAGCAAGCTCGTATGGAGAAAGTTACAGAGGCTCGCGAGCAGATCATCGCAACGCTAGAAGAGGAAGGTTTTGAGACCGATCTCGCTAAGCCGATGATTAAGGAGCTTGAAGCTCAGGTTGTGCGTGGCGCTATCCTGAAAACAGGCACCCGTATTGATGGTCGTGACCTGAAAACAGTTCGTCCGATTGTTTCTGAAGTTGGTGTTCTGCCACGCTCCCATGGGTCTGCGCTGTTCACACGCGGTGAGACACAGGCTCTTGTGGTTGCGACACTTGGGACAGGGCAAGATGAGCAGGTTATTGATGCGCTTGAAGGGGAATATCGCTCCCGCTTTATGCTGCATTATAACTTCCCGCCTTTCTCTGTCGGTGAATGTGGTCGTATGGGCTCTCCGGGCCGTCGTGAAGTTGGGCATGGGAAGTTGGCATGGCGTGCGATTAACCCGCTGCTGCCATCTAAGGATGAGTTCCCTTATACATTGCGTGTTGTCTCTGAAATTACAGAGAGTAATGGTTCCTCCTCTATGGCAACGGTATGCGGTACGTCTCTGTCTCTGATGGATGCTGGTGTGCCGATGCCACGCCCTGTAGCTGGTATTGCTATGGGTCTGATCAAAGAAGAGCGTGGTCATGCTGTTCTGACAGATATTCTTGGTGATGAAGATCATCTTGGGGATATGGACTTTAAGGTGGCTGGTACATCTGAGGGTGTGACGGCTCTGCAGATGGATATTAAGATTACATCCATCACGCCTGAGATCATGAAGGTTGCTCTTGAGCAGGCTCGTGAAGGGCGTCTGCATATTCTTGGTGAAATGAGCAAGGCTCTTTCCGAAGGGCGTGCAGATGTTGCAGGCAATGCGCCTAAGATCACCACGATGACAGTTCCAGTTGCTAAGATCCGTGATGTGATCGGTTCTGGTGGTAAAGTTATTCGTGAGATTGTTGAATATTCCGGTGCGAAGGTTGATATTGGTGATGATGGCGTCATCAAGATTGCCGCAGCGAATGATGAACAAGCTCAGAAGGCGATTAGCCGGATTGAAGGGATTGTTGCTGAGCCAGAGCTTGGCCGGATTTATGATGGGAAGGTTGTCAAAACAGCCGATTTCGGTGCATTTGTGAACTTCCTTGGACCTAAAGATGGTCTAGTGCATATTTCTGAGCTGGCAGAGGGTCGCGTTGGGCGGACAACAGATGTTGTCAAACAGGGCGATGCTGTGAAAGTGAAGGTGATCGGCTTTGATGACCGTGGTAAGGTGAAGCTTTCTATGCGTGTTGTTGACCAGGAAACTGGTGCAGACATCACCGAGAGTGTAGGTGCTAAGCCGGGTCGTCCGCGCCGTGATGCGGAATAAGATGTGTGTGGATGGGGCGCTCTTTTACGCCCCGTCTTGTGTTAGTTTCTGATTGAGTTTTGGGGACATCTTGCCTCTATGAAGTCGATCAATGCCATCCGTCTAGCCGGTCAGGAGGTTTTGCCCTTGGTCGAAGGGGGCAAAGGTGTTTCCGTCTCCAACGGTGTATCCGCTGGACATTGGGCAGCTGCTGGGGGAATTGGGACAATATCTGCTGTAAATGCAGATAGTTACGATTCCGAAGGGCGTCCAATTCCACAAATATACCATGGGCGGACACGCCGTGACCGGCAGGCCGAGCTGGTGCGTTACGCTATTGAGGGCGGTATCGCTCAAGCAAAAATTGCTCGTGATATCTCCGGTGGACGTGGGCGTATTCACGCTAATTTCCTATGGGAAATGGGTGCGGCGGAAGAAGTTATTACAGGTATTCTTGAAGGAGCTCCTGGGCTCATTCAGGGGCTCACCTGTGGTGCTGGTATGCCATACCGGCTGGCTGAAATTGCCGCACGTTTTGGTGTGCATTATTTTCCTATCGTTTCCTCTGGACGTGCATTTAGTGCGTTGTGGAAGCGGTCGTATGTGCGTTTCTCTGAGCTGCTTGGTGGTGTCGTTTATGAGGACCCATGGCGTGCTGGAGGGCATAATGGCCTCTCCAATACAGAGAATCCTCTTGCTCCCGAAGAGCCTTATAAACGTGTTGTTGCCCTAAGACGTGTTATGAATGGTTTCGGCCTACAGCATGTGCCGATTATCATGGCAGGTGGTGTATGGCACCTAGAGGAGTGGAGTGATTGGCTTGATAACCCAGAGATTGGATTGATTGCTTTCCAATTTGGGACACGTCCTCTGGTAACACAGGAAAGTCCGATCCCAGAATCTTGGAAGAAGTTACTCTTCACGCTGAAGGAGGGGGACGTTTATCTGAACCGTTTCTCTCCGACAGGTTTTTATTCATCTGCTGTGAATAATAGCTTTATGCAGGGGCTACGGCGGCGTTCTGAACGCCAGGTTGCTTTCAAGGCTGAGGCTGAAGGGGCGTTTGATACAGCTATTGCCTTAGGTGGCCGTGGACGTGAGGTTTTTGTCGCTTCTGATGATGCGGCTCGTGTCGCAGTATGGGCGGCAGAAGGCTATAGCCAGCCTATGCGTACACCTGATGAGACGCTTGTGTTTGAGACGCTCGATACAGCACGTGAGGTCTTAGCTGACCAAGCGGCGTGTATGGGATGTCTCTCACAATGTCGCTTCTCTAACTGGAGCCAGAAAGGGCCTGCCTATAATACGGGGCAGCGTGCTGATCCTCGGTCTTTTTGTATTCAGAAGAGCTTGCAGACTATTTCGCATGTAGATGGTCTTTCTCCTGAAGAAGAAGCAAAGATTATAGATCAGAACCTTATTTTTGGTGGTACGAATGCGTGGCGTTTTGCGACAGATCCATTCTATGCCAATGGCCGTATTCCAACAGTGAAAGAGCTGGTGGAGCGGATTATGACGGGGCGTTGAACCTGTTATAAATTTGGTCTGCAAAGGCTTTTAAAAGGCGCGGGGGTTTTCCTTCGCGCCTTTTTTGTATCTCGATAGATAATTGCTTATGGGAAGAGGCGTTGTGTGGCCCAGCTGCCTCGTGGTTCTGCCCGGGTGAAGAGAACGCGATCATGTAGGCGGAAAGGTTTGTCCATCCAGAACTCCATAGATGAGGGGGTGACCCGATAGCCGTTCCAGTAGGGGGGGCGGGGGATGGAGCGGATGTTAAAACGCGCAGCCTCTTTGCTGACGATTTGCCAGAGGGCTTTGCGACTTTCCACAGGGCGTGATTGTTGGCTCGCCCAAGCACCGATACGGCTACCGCGAGGGCGGGAGTTGAAGTAAGCATCTGCTTCCTCAGCGGGAAGAAGAGAGACAGTACCGCGGATGCGGATCTGCCGCCGGAGAGATTTCCAATGAAAGAGGAGGGCTGCTTGCATATTCTGGGCAAGTTCACACCCTTTGGCGGACTGGCTATTGGTGTAGAAGACGAACCCGTTTTCATCAAACCCTTTGAGAAGGACCATGCGGGCATCTGGCATGCCGTGTTCATCTACCGTGGCTAATGCCATGGCGTTAGGGTCGTTGAGTTCCTTCTGTTTTGCAAGGTTCATCCATTCGGCGAAAAGTGTGAAGGGATTTTCTCCGGTGATGATGTGTTGGTCATCCCGAAAGGCGTCTTCTGCATTTTGTGGTTGGGTGGTGAAGTCGGCTGGGTCATCATGTAGCGTGGTGGGAGATGTGTGATTATCAGCCATAGTGAGGGATCCTTTAAGGGGTAAGTACGCCTCTGATCTTCCTAAGAGGTGTAGTGCCGATAGAGTAATATGATTTGTTGTACGTTAACATAGAACTGTGCAGATGCTTTGGAGAAATGACATATGAATGGTCTCTTGTCAGATGATGAAGAGGGTGTGGTATGGGGAGATCTCTTATGCTGATTATGGCGGGAAAAGGCGTTTATGCAGGATTTTACGTTTATCTTTATGCTGACGCGGCAAGACCGCACTGTGGAGAATGCTCGGCAGGCGGCAGAATTAGCCCTAAGCTTAGGTATTCGCCATATAGGTTTTAAAGATATTGGCCTCCCTATGGAGGCGTTACAGGCGTTGGCTCAGTATATTCGCCAGGCGGGCGGGCGTGTGTATCTTGAAATTGTCTCCCCCGACCGTGAGAGGGAGTTAGCCTCTGTAAAGGCAGGGCTCGCCCTTGGTGTGGATTGTCTTATGGGTGGGACGCATGTTGATGATGTGCTGCCTTTATTAGAAGGGCATGATGTTGAGTATCGTCCTTTTGCGGGGCGGGTTGTGGGGCATCCTAGCGTGTTGGACGGAACGGCTGAGGAGATTGCCCAAAGTGCTGCGACCCTAGTAGCGCATGAACGTGTTAGTGGGCTGGACTTGCTGGCTTATCGTAATGCAGGTGATGTTCCTGCTGTGATGCGCGCTACATGTCGTGCTGTGGCAAAGCCCGTGATCGTTGCCGGGTCGATTAGCACAGTGGAGCAGATTAAGGCTGTGAAAGAGGCTGGTGCTGCGGGCTTTACCATCGGGACGGCAGCGCTAGAGGGTGTGTTCCCCGCACAAAGCCCGTCATTGGAGGATCAGCTTAAAGCTGTTCTCGCCTGTTGCGCAGCCTTAGAGTAGCCCGAGTTCTGAGAGTTGATTGTGTAAGGTGGGTGGTAAAGCGCTTATACCATCATCTTGGAGGGTATCGTGGCCATCTAGGTCTGGTGGGGCGTCCTCAGGTTTAAAGTAGCGCCAGCCTTGGAAAGGACGCATCGGGCGTGGCTGGGTGGGGATAACCTCATCAGATACCATGATGAGCGTGCCTGGATGGCCGTCATCTCGTGTGTAGCTCTCAAAGCCGATAATGGGTTGGCGGCAAAGTATGAGGCCGTTCATCACGCGGTAGATAGAGCCGCCATGCTGTAATATTTCCTTCGCTCGCTTGGGCATGGTGCGTGTGCGGACGTAGGCGATGCCATTATGCCGCTCTATCTGGACCCATTCACGTAGCATCTCTGGGGAGGTGCAGCCGACAATGAGCTTGATCATATGCAGGGTAGGCGTGGTCTTGGATGCGGGCATAATATGGGTGCTGTGCGGTTAGGGGCTTTGAGTGAGGCGTTTCATACTTTGATGTTTATAGCACAAGCTGGGCGAGTAGGGCCTCCAGGCGGAGGCGGCCTTCATCCGTTGCGCGGAGGGTCGTGTGGTTATGCTCCAAATAACCTTCCTCAAGGCAAGCTGTTAGGATGGTAGGGTCGAGACAGGTGAGGAGGTCTTTCCCTGTGCGGCGCTGGAAGTGATCAGCCTGAATACCTTCGCGTAATCTAAGCCCCATAAGAAGGGCTTCATGGGCTTTCATATCCGCAGAGAGATGTTCACTTCCCTTAGTGCCGTGGCCATGTGCTTCTACGCGCTCGGCCCAAGGTTCTGGGGCGCGGTGGCGGCGTGTTGCGTAGAGATTTCCTGCGAATGTGAGGCGGCTATGTGCCCCAGGGCCAATGCCAAGATAATCATCATAATGCCAGTAGGTGAGGTTATGGCGGCTCTCAGAGCCGGGAATGGCGTAGTTGGAGATCTCGTAATCCTGCAAGCCGAAGCGAGCGGCTTCGTTGCGGGTGGTGGTGTAAAGCTGGGCGGCGAGGTCATCCGCAGGCAGGTGAAGGAGCCCTTGGCGGTGGCGGGCTTCAAACTGTGTGCCGGGTTCAATAGTGAGTTGGTAAAGGGAGAGATGATCCGCAGCAAGAGAGAGTGCGTGGCGGAGTTCGCTTTGCCATGCGGAGAGTGTTTGCTCGGGACGTGCGTAGATGAGGTCAAATGAGAGGCGCGGGAAGATGCTCCGGCCTAGCTCTAAGGCTTCGATAGCCTGCGCGGCGGAATGTTGACGTCCCAGGGTAGTGAGGTCGGCGTCCTGTAAGCTCTGGATGCCGAGAGAGAGCCGGTTCACCCCGGCTTGAGCAAAGGCTTTGAATTTATCGACCTCAACACTTGTTGGGTTGGCTTCCAGCGTGATTTCAAGGTCATTGACGCTGGGGAAAAGACTGCGTGCATCTTCAATAAGGTGATGCACGGTCTCTGGGGCCATGAGGGAAGGGGTACCACCACCAAAAAAGATAGAGACAAGTTGGCGAGGGGCATCAGCCTTCAGGCGTGTAGCCTCGTAGAGGAGCTCTTGCCGTAGGGCTGCGGCAAAGCGTGCTTGGGGAATCTCATCGCGAACATGAGAGTTGAAGTCGCAATAAGGGCATTTCGACAGGCAGAAGGGCCAGTGAATATAGAGGGAAAGCGGGAGGGCGTGCGGCACGATTAGATCGCGACCCGCACCCCGAACTCCATAACGCGCTCAGGTGGAATACGGAAGAATTCCGAAATCGTTGTGGCGTTATTGAGCAGATAAAGGAAGATCCACATCCGCGCGAGAGACATTTTAGGTACTTTAGAGCGGAAGACGAGATCATGCGAGGTGAAGTAGGAGGCCTGAATAGGGTCGAAATTCCTCTCAGTGATTTGAGAGAGGGTTACGGGGATGTTGGGCATCTCCATAAAGCCGTAACGTAGCACAACTCGTGTAATGCCAGGGGCAAGTGTTTTGACCGTCATGCGCTCATCTGGTGCGGCCTCGGGCTGGTCAAGCGTTTGGACTGTCACGAAAAATACTGTTTCATGCAGGACTTTATTGTGACGCAGATTATAGAGCAGTGCATCAGGTACAGTTTCTGGGTCTGATGTGAGGAAGACGGCAAGTCCTGGAACACGTATCGTACGGGATTGTGCCAACCGTGTAAGGAATGATCCCATTGGCACGGCATCTGCCCGTTTACGAACACGGATAAGCTGGCGCCCACGTTGCCATGTGGTCATGATGAGTGTGCTGGCTCCAGCAATGCTGAGAGGGACCCAGCCGCCATCTGGAATCTTCATCACATTGGCTGAGAAGAAGACGCCGTCCAGAAGGAAGAAGAAGCCGAACACAAGTCCGGTTGTATAGCTTTTCCAATGGAAGACACGGCGGAAGACCACCATAGCTAGAATACAGGTGCAGAGGAATGTGCCAGTTACAGCAATACCGTATGATGATGCTAATGCCGCTGAGGAGCGGAAGGCGAGTACCAGCACGACAGATCCAAAGGCAAGGAGCCAGTTGAGAGAAGGTAGGTAAATTTGCGCTTCTTCATTAGGGTTGGTGTGGATAATACGCACACGTGGCAAATAGCCCAGTTGGATAAGTTGGCGGCAGAGTGAGAAACTGCCCGAAATACCAGCCTGACTTGCGATAATTGTCGCGCAGGTTGCGAGAAGCAGCATAGGGATCTGCAACCAGCCGGGAGCGAGGTAATAGAAGGGGTTAGCCAAGGTGCTTGGATTATGGATGATCATCGCTGCTTGACCGAAATAATTGATCGTCAAGGCCGGGAGGACGAGGAAAATCCAAGCATGGCGGATCGGCGAGCGGCCAAAATGCCCCATATCTGCATAGAGGGCTTCAGCCCCTGTAACAGAAAGCACCACCGAGCCTAGAGCCACAAAAGAGAGACGACCATGGGTGAGGATAAAGTGGATAGCCTCAATAGGGGAGAGGGCAAGGAAGATTCTCGGATAGAGTGTGATGCCCTTAGCCCCAAGAATAGAGATGGTGATGAACCAGATGAGCATAATCGGGCCGAATGCACGACCGATACGCCCTGTCCCTAATGCTTGAGCAGCAAAAAGTCCTAAAAGGATAATAATAGCAGCCGGGATGATGAAGGGCGCAGCTGATGGGACGGAGACTTCAATCCCCTCCACAGCAGAAAGAACGGAAATGGCTGGGGTAATGATGCCATCACCAAAGAAAAGACATGCCCCAGCAATGCCAATAAGGCCGAAAACCCATCTAAAATAGGGGGACTTACACACACGTTGTGCAAGAGCCATAAGGGCAATAATGCCGCCCTCTTTATTATGGTCAGCCTGCATCACCAAGATGACATATTTAATGGTCACCACTAGCATCAAAGCCCAGAAAGTTAGGCTGGTAAGGCCGATGACCTCCCATGTCTGTGCTGGGTGGCTGACAGATCCAACATTATGGATAGATGATTGGAGGGCATAGAGTGGGCTTGTACCAATGTCACCATATACAACACCCAAGGCAGCGAGCATGGCGCCGATGCCTTTGGGGCGGACATGGTGATGATCTTCTGTCGGGATAGGCACAGATGTAGGGCGCCCTACCGAATTGGGATAGTGGGCGTCGGAAGAGGTATCCTTAATGGATATGTCATCCTGCTCGGACATGGGGAACCATCCTGTTGAAGTGGCAAAGCCCACGACCAAGAAAGAGGACGCAGGCATAGGCCGCCCCGGTAAAAGAGGCCGCCAAATGCGTTAATCTTGGCTTCATGGCAGTTTTTTTGAGGGGAAGGCAAGAGTCAGATGACAAAAAATCTCTCTACAGGGGAGGGGAATACACCTTTATCGAAGAGAGTTGTGGCATGAATTAAGCGGAGTTTCCTGCGGGGCGACTGCCAAAAATAGCGGTGCCAACACGAATGAGTGAAGCTCCTTCGGCAATGGCTGTTTCAAAGTCGGCTGACATGCCCATAGAGAGTTCATTAAAGCCGTGGCGGCGATTTAGTGTGGCTAATTTTCTAAAATATGGTGTGGGATCTTCATCAAAGGGAGGGATGGCCATCAGCCCTTTTACATGTTTGCCAAAGCGTGTGAGGCAGTCTTCAATAAACTGGTCAGCCTCGGCTGTGGGGACGCCGGATTTTTGAGGTTCATCCCCAATATTAACCTGAATGAAGAGTTCTGGAAGACGGCCTGTTTTCTGAGCGGCTTTTTCGAGAGCCTTGCTGAGGGAGGGGCGGTCTAGGCTTTCAATAACATCGGCGAGTTGGCAGGCTTCTATGGCTTTATTACTTTGGAGCGTGCCGATGAGATGGAGGCGAAGGTCGGGCCAGTCTTTTTTTAGGTCAGGGAATTTAGCGGCTGCTTCTTGTACACGGTTTTCACCAAAATAGCGTTGCCCGGCTTGGAGCGCTTCCAGCACAGCGCTTTGGGGATGAAATTTGCTGACGGCGATTAATGTCGTGCTGCCCTCTGGTCTGCCTGCTTGGTGAGAGGCTGTTGTGATGCGCTGGCGGATGGAGGCAAGAGCGTTGGGAATGGAGTGTTCAGTCATGAGTGTAGAATTTCAAAATGTTTAAAAACGGGACGGTTATGAAGGGAGTGATGGGGGAGTATATCATGTTGCACAGTGATGATTAGATAAAAAACATGCTTGACTTTCGGTCCGCTGCCTTCTGAAAACAAACTATGACAAAAACATCCTCCTCTCGTCCTACTCGGCCGCGCCGTGGTGGTGGGCGTAATAATCGCCGTCCTGCTTCTATCTCTCGTGATGCAGATCCCGTGCGTGATCTCGCTTTTGATATTGTGTGTGGGGTGATTGAACATCGCCGCATGTTAGAGACTACATTGGACCGTAGTAGTTGTGAGGGGCGGGACCGAGCGGCAGGTCACCGTCTTGCAGCGGCGACATTACGCCATTGGGGGAGCATGTCTGAGCTGGTACAGCCTCTCTTGCGCCGCCAACCGCCAGAGGCTGTGCGTTGTGCGTTATTGATGGGGATTGCGCAATTAGTTCATTTGCAGACCCCGCCTCATGCGGCTGTGGGGACGATTGTAGATTTGCTGCACCGGCGTGGTTTTTCTCCTTTCGCAGGGCTGGCAAATGCGGTGTTGCGTCGTATCGCTCGCGAGGGGGAGAGTCTGCGTGAAGGGTTGGATGAAGCCCGCTTGGATGTGCCTGCGTGGTTATGGAGTGCATGGGGGCGGCGCGCTCGTGCGATTACACAAGGGTTCTACCAAGAAGCTCCACTGGATATTACGCTGAAACCGGGGGTTGCAGCGCCAGAGGGCGGTGTTGTGTTGCCAACAGGCACGGTGCGTTTCCCCGCAGGTACCAAAATGGCTGAATTGCCGGGCTTTGAGGCCGGTGAATTTTGGGCGCAGGATATGGCTGCGGCGATGCCAGTGCGCCTTATGGGGAATGTTAAAGGGCTGCGCGTGGCGGATTTATGCGCTGCCCCTGGGGGTAAAACAGCGCAGCTGGTATGTGCTGGGGCGAAGGTGATTGCTGTAGAGCGTGAGAAACCTCGTGCACGGCGTCTTAAAGAGAATCTTGAGCGTTTGCAGATTGAGGCTGAGCTTGTAGTGGGAGATGCCCTACGGTTTAGACCTCAAGAACCTTTGGATGCCGTGTTATTAGATGCTCCTTGCTCTGCTACAGGTACATTACGGCGTCACCCAGATGTGTTGTGGAATAAACGCCCACGGGATATTACGGCCTTGGCTGAGGGGCAGGATCGCTTTATTGAAGCGGCTCGTGGCATGTTAAAGCCGGGTGGAATGTTACTTTATGCGGTATGTTCTTTGCAGGATGAAGAAGGTCCGCAACGTATTGCCCAAGCGCTTGAAACTGGGGAATGGCGCTTAGAGCCATTTACTGAAGAAGAGCTCGCAGCATTACCACGCGCTCGTACGGCGGAGGGGTATTTCCGTACGCATCCGGGCATGAGTGTAGCGCAGGGCGGTATGGATGGCTTTTTTGCGGCGAGGTTGATTCGTCTTTAAGGGCCAAAAGCTATCACAGATTATAAAAAAGGGCCTCACTAGAGGCCCTTTTTGTAAGAGTGTGGTTATTGAAGCCACGGTGGCGTTGGCAGGTTTTTGCTGCGTAAGAAATCAGGATTGAAAATCTTAGATTGATAACGGGCCCCGCCATCGCTGAGGATCGTGACAATATTATGCCCAGGCCCAAGACGGCGGGCAGTGCGTACAGCGGAGGCAACGTTAATCCCGGACGACCCACCGATAGAGAGGCCCTCTTCTATCGTGAGTTGGAAGATGTGCTCTAGGGCTTCTGCATCAGGAATACGTTCTGCATGGTCTGGGGCAGAGCCTTCCAAATTTGCTGTAACGCGAGATTGGCCAATACCTTCGGTAATAGAGCCGCCTGAAATACTGAGGTCATTATGAGTTACCCAGCCATAGAGGCCAGAACCTTCTGGGTCGGCGAGGATAATATTGGGGGCTTTAACATTAGATTGCGTGGCTAGTTCTCTAAGGCCGAGTGCTGTGCCTGCGAGTGTGCCACCTGTTCCGCATGAGCAGGTAAAGGCATCAACTTTACCCTGAAGTTGGGACCAAATTTCAGCTGCGGTGTGGGTGCGGTGAGCTTCTCTATTAGCGATATTATCAAACTGGTTTGCCCAGAAAGCGCCTGTTTCTTCAGCCAGACGGCGGGATACATGCACATAATTTCCGGGATCGCGGTACGGCTTTGCGGGGACAAGGCGGAGGTCTGCACCGATCATGCGGAGGAAGTCGAGCTTTTCACGGCTTTGGGTTTCGGGCACTACAATAACGGCCTTACACCCCATAGCGTGCGCCACAAGTGTGAGGCCGATACCTGTATTACCGGCGGTTCCTTCAACGACAGTGCCGCCTTTTTTAAGAAGCCCTTTTTCAAAAGCATCTTGGATAATGGAGAGGGCGGCACGGTCTTTTACGGAGCCGCCGGGGTTCATAAATTCGGCTTTGGCGTAAATGTTGCAACCGGTGCTTTCTGAGGCATGGTGGAGGCGAATAAGTGGCGTATTACCGATAGCATCGATCATAGAGGCATGAGGATGAGCATGATTAACGAAAGGAAGAGATGAGACATCTAGCTTGTGCATAGGAGGTATCCACCTTGTGAAATGTTATGTGAAAGAGAGATCAATGGTGCCCAAGAGGGATAGACAGAAAAATTAAGCGAAGGCAGGTGCCATTTTTTTGCCATTTTAGGGTGATGAAAGCGGGGCAGGTGTGAGTGTTCCCTCATAATAATGTTGAGACCAAAAGATAGGGAATGTTATACCCCCATTACTATTAGTGAATATGCAGTTTAACGAATGAGGATGATATGAAAACCAATAATGCACAAGAAGCGTGGGATTTTTTGCAAAAAGATGAAAAAGCTGTGCTGGTAGATGTGCGCACCCCAGAGGAGTGGGCTTTAGTTGGTCAGCCGGATACGGGGAGTATTGGACGGAAATTTGTTCCACTTACGTGGAGTATGGAGCAAGAAGCTGAGTTTGTGCAGGCGCTAGAGCAGGCAGTGCCAGATAAGGCATCACCACTCTTTTTTATATGTCGTGGTGGTATGCGCTCGCAAAGAGCGGCCTATCTTGCATTGGCAGCAGGGTATAGTGATGTGACGAATATCGGGGACGGTTTTGAAAGCGCCCCGGGGGCAAGCACAGGCTGGAAAGCATGTGGCTTGCCGGTAAAGTAAAGGGCTTGGGCAGCTTTAAAAGATTAGAGTGATCTTACTTCCCGTTATCCGGGTCTTTTGCTGCGGTATAACGGGGAGCGAGGATTGCACACCAAGGGTATCGGGTATCGTAGCTATTGCCTTCGGGGTCGCTCACATGGCCGGTACTATCTGTGGGAACATGCGTTAGAGCCACGGTATCATTTACATTGCCGCCGACAACGCTGATTTGCTGCTGGAAGGGCGGGCCTTGCTGGTCTACTGCAACAACAATGCCACAATGAGCGGGGAAGAAGTTGTCCGTTGGGAGCATCTTATATGTAATTGCTCGGCTGCGGCCACGGCCAACACATAAAACATCCCCAATTCTTGGAGCATAAGAGGCAGGGTTACGGGCTCTTATACCGGGATGTTTGCCAGAGGCAGCTGCGTTAATATAGGCAGAATGGTTTGCGGAGTAGGGGAAGCGAGTATTCGCCCCGCCGATGCGCATTACATAAGAAATGAATGCAGCAGACCAAGCAAAATTACCATCCTCGGAGGTGGAAAAAAGCTCGCCTTTCTCATTTGTACGGCCCGTCCAGCCGCTAGTGACTTCGCCTGGGTCCTGGCTAAGCCACCAATATTCGCCAATACGTTGCCATAATCCAGGGAGGCGCTCAGGCTTGAGGGCACTGCTAGAGGGATTAGGAAGGGTGTGTGGGTCTTCGTCTGCGACGGGGGAGCCAAAAAGGCGCCATTCTCGCAGGGCAATGGCTGCGATATCTTGGCGGTTGAAGACTGTGAAATTTTCACTCGCAAAGGGAGGAAGATGCGCATTATAGCCCCACGGGATGATCGGTCCATCCGTTAGAGGAGATTGCGATTGAGGCTGCGACGCATTGGCCGGTTTGTCTGTGCCGTAGGCATGGCTTGCGATGAGAGAGACAGCTAACGCTGCTAAGCAATGTCGTGTGATAATGCTTATGCGCGCCGTAGTCATGACCGTCCTTATGTCCACAGTAAATGGCTCCTGCCAGGTGCAAAAGTTCTCCCCTTCTGCAAATTAAGTCGATTCCTTCTGAGAAGGAAAGGAATTTTTTAGGGAGTTTGGAGAGGACGAATTGGCTGTGGAGTGGCTTGTGGTTTTAAGAGGTGGGGCTTGTTTATGATGAGTGTAAACAAGCCCCATATTTATGCAATACAACCTAATTAAAGGGTGCGTGCAGGTGGTGCCATGAAGGATGGCGCAATAGGTGTTGGAACATATTTTGTCAGAATGGCTTCAATGTCCTTTTTGTCTTGCTCGGTGAGAGACCAACCGAACACGTCTGCCACACCGTTAATTTGCTCAGGCTTACGTGCCCCCCAAAGAGCAATGGTTGGGCCTTGGTCAAGAACCCAGCGGATTGCAAGAACCATGAGAGATTTGCCATGGCGATCTGCAATATGTTTCAGCTCATCAACAGCATTAAGATAGTTCTTAAAATGTTCTGGCTGGAACTTAGGATCGCTTGCGCGCAGGTCTGTCTCGGGGAAGGTGGTCTCGGCTGTCATCTTGCCGGTGAGCAACCCACGGCAGAGTGGCCCATAAGCGAGGAGTACGAGGTTGTGGGCCTTAGCATAAGGCAGGACGTCTTTTTCAATCTCACGTTCAAAAATGTTATATGGAGATTGAACAGATGCGAGAGGAGCAACCTCACGGAAGATGTCCATTTGCTCCGGTGAGTAGTTGCTGACACCAAGGGCACGGATTTTCCCTTCTTGGTGGAGCTTTTGTAGCTCACGTGCGGTGTCATCAATGGGGGTATGTGGGTCTGGCCAATGAACCTGCTCGAGATCAATCGTTTCGACACGCAGGCGGCGGAGGGAGTCTTCTACCTCTTTGCGGATACGTGCAGGGCTGGAATTACGGAAAGGTTTGTTGTCCTCTCCCCAATCAAGGGCCAGTTTTGTGGCGATAAAAGCTTGATGTGGTTTTTCTGCTAGGGCGCGGCCAACAACTTCTTCAGAATGGCCAAAACCATAGACCGGTGCTGTATCGATGAGGTCTACGCCTTCGTCAATTGCACGGTGAATTGTGCGGACGGCATTGTCATCATCTGGGCCGCCCCACATCCAGCCGCCAATGGCCCATGTGCCAAGGGCGACACGTGATACAGGTTTATCGAAACCGGGGATGAGAATGGTATTTGCATCCATGAAGTCCGTCTCCATCAAAAAAGTGAGGGTTCGTCCATCTTTCAGCGTTGCCTACTGCCTATAGGAGGGAAGGTAGGGCACTGGCCTAGCTGCTGTTGCGTCTCCTTCCCTACATTTAGGCGAGGCAGATAGAACAGGCTAAGCAGGGCAAAGACTCAAAAACAGCCCTTGCGAACCTCCTTACATAAGAAACCTAATATGGTTGTCATGCAACCATCCTTTTTGGCTTTTGTTTTTTAGGGGGCTTAGGGGTTATATTAAATGGATTGTAAGAAAGAAGGATGCACCCCATGGCAGAGACGCAGGATCATAAAATCCCTGTTACAGTTTTGACAGGCTTTTTAGGGGCCGGGAAAACAACTCTTTTGAATTATATCCTTACAGCGGATCACGGGCGGAATTATGCCGTTGTGGTGAATGAATTCGGCGAGTTAGGCATTGATAACGACTTGGTTGTCGATGCTGATGAAGAAGTCTTTGAAATGAATAACGGTTGTATATGCTGTACCGTGCGAGGCGACCTTATTCGTATTTTAGGACGTTTGCTGCGGCGCCGTGGGCGGTTTGATGGCATTATTGTTGAAACAACCGGCCTTGCTGACCCCGCACCTGTGGCTCAGACATTTTTTGTCGATGAAGGGATTCGTGAAAAAGCGAAGCTTGATGCCGTCGTTACGGTGGTGGACGCATATAATGTTGTGCAGACACTGAAAGAAAGCGATGAGGCGGTAAATCAGGTTGCGTTTGCAGATGTGCTGGTACTGAATAAGTGCGACTTGCTGGAGGGGGATGCTCTTACAGCGGTAGAAGCAAAGTTGCGGGCGATTAATAATGTTGCTCATATTCATCGTGCTGAACGCGGGAAGATAGCGCTTGAGGCTATCTTAAACCGTGGTGGATTTGACCTAAATCGTGCGCTGACAACGATGCCGGACTTCCTTGAAGACGAGGAGCATCATAGCCACGATCACGATCACGATCACGATCACGATCATGGGCATGACCATGACCACCACCACGGCCATCATGCACACGGGCCGGGGGGGCATCATCATGCTCATAGTGAGGATGTGACGAGCCATTCCTTCATTGTAAAGGAGCCGTTGGACCAAGAGCGTTTTCAGGCGTGGATTGGCCTTGTTTTGCAGGAACAGGGGCCAGATATTCTCCGGGCAAAAGGTATTTTGCACTTTAAAGGAGAGGCTCGCCGTTTTGCCTTCCAAGCTGTGCATATGATGGCAGATGGCGATTTCATCGGTGAGGCAAAAGCTGGTGAAGCGGCGCAATCTCGTATTGTGTTCATTGGTCGTAAGCTTGACCGAGCACAGTTACAGCGTGGTTTTGAAGGATGCGTCGCTGTATGAGTAATCCGTTAAGCAAAACATTACTGCAAAGCCGTGGTGCAGAGCGTTGCTTTGAGGCGCCGATTACAGCTGTAAGTGTCACGCGGGATGGTGAGACACTTGCTGCGCAGACGATGGATGGGGAGGTAATTCTCATCCATCGGGATGAGGTGCGGAAAGCGGATGCTTGGCGTGTTGTGCCAGTGCATGATGGGGCAATTTCTTTTACCCAAGCTTGTGGTGCGCAAAGCTTCCTCAGCGGTGGTGAAGATGGCCGCGTGGTGGAGATTGCTTCTGATGGTACACTCGCAGAGCGTTATAAAGGCTCTGGCTGGGTGGATTGCCTTGCAAGTACGTCAACCCATTGGGCCTGTGCGAGCAAAAAAGAAGTGCGCTTGTATGCAGCTGATGGGGCTGAACCATTGAAATTGTTGGAGCATCCTTCAGCATTAAGTGGTTTGAGCTTTGATGCAAAAGGCAAACGCCTTGCAGCGTCCCATTATAATGGTGTGTCGCTGTGGTACGTGCAGTCAAAAGATGCCACGGTGCGTTCATTGGAATGGAAGGGTAGCCATACAGGGTTATGTATTCATCCTGGTGGTGAAGCTTTAGTAACGAGCATGCAGGAAAACGAACTGCATGGCTGGCGCCTCTCTGATGCACATAATATGCGGATGAGCGGTTATCCTCGTAAAATTGGGTCGCTTAGCTTTACACGGACAGGTCGTTGGTTGGCGACATCCGGGGCTGATGCCGCGGTATTATGGCCGTTTTTTGGGGGTGGGCCGATGGGCAAAGCCCCTATGGAGCTTGCCCGTCTGCCGGGGCTTTTTGTGACATGTGTCTGTGCCCACCCGCAGGAAGATATTCTTGCCATTGGTTTTGAAGATGGCACTGTCCTATTAGCTGAAATTGCTGAGACAGCCGCTACCTCGGGGAATGACCGTATTCTTCCGCTATGTAATGGGCAGCGTAGCGGCGGTGTGGCTCGTGGAGCTGTGACGTCTATTGCGTTTACCCCTCAAGGAGGAGCTGTCATTTTCGGGACAGAAGAGGGGTATGTGGGGGCGGTAGATCTCTCTGCACAGAGTTAAGAGGGATACAGCCTGTTTGCATGCCGTGATGTTTTTACATGACATCACGGCATGCTGGGGTATTGATTTTTACGAGTATATTTAAGAGGCCGGGGGGTGTCGGTTCTTATTATGTTCTTTTTGTAGATAAGTTTCCTGCGTGGCTAAGAATTGATCTGCTAATTTCCCGTAGAGAGAATGGGAGGAGATCATTTTGGAGACACCAAAAGCAAGGAATGATGTTGCGAGAAGTGCAAGTGTAATTTGCTGATTATCGCACATTTCCATCACAATAACGGTGGCTGTAAGGGGAGATTGCACAACTCCTGAAAAATATCCCACCATACCGAGCAGAACGACCGCTCCTGGTGCTGTACCCGGTAGGAATTGTGAGATGCAGCCGCCCATGGAGGCGCCAATAGAGAGAGAGGGAGCGAACAGGCCGCCAGGGATGCCGGAGCAATAAGAGACAATGCTGGCGGCATATTTCATTAGGAAATAAGAGATATGAGGTTGGCGGGAGCCATCAACTAGCGTGTGAGCCTGAATGTAACCCGTACCATAAGTATCGCCATGGCTGGCAATGCCGAGAAGGGCGATGATAACGCCGCAGAGGGCTGTATAAAAGATAGGTTTTTGCTTTTGGATGCGCCCCATAAAGCTAGGTAAGCCCTTGCCAACACGCATAAGAATGGCTGAAAAGGCTCCACCACTAAAACCGCCTAAAATACCGCATGTGAGTACGGCCATCCACGCTGTTCCAATGGGGACATCAACTGAGGTGTGGCCAAAATAGGTATAGTTTCCTCCAACTAGAACGATAGCGGTGACCCCGGCCAAAACAACTCCTGTAAGGGTCACGCCGGAGGCCCGTTGCTGAAAGGAGCTTGCGAGTTCTTCAATCGCAAAGACAATTCCGGCGAGTGGGGTATTAAATGCAGCAGCAACGCCAGCTGCCCCACCTGCGAGTATCATACTGCGACGGGCAGAGACGTTGGCATGGCCTAGAAAGCGGGAATAAGCGTGCATAATTGCCGCACCGACCTGCACTGTGGGGCCTTCACGACCAATGGAGGCCCCGCAGAGGAGACCTAATGTTGTCATGAAAATTTTCCCGATCGCAATGCGGAGAGAGAGGATGCGATTAACGAGGGAGAAATCTTCAATATGCAATGTGGCGATTGCTTGTGGGATGCCGGAGCCTTGTGCCCCGGGGAAGAAGCGCTTTGTTAACCACATAGAGAGTGCTAACCCGCATGGGGTGATGACGAGCATCGCCCATGGGTCGAGCTTACTGATGCTTAAACATAGAGAGCTTGCATAATCAGCTGCTCGCGCAAAAAGCCATGCTGCAATGCCAACGGTAATAGCCCCTGCCCAGCAGACGAGTGATCGCCGCCAATGTGTTGTATGCGTGCGTGCTGAGCGGCGAAATTGCGTAATACGATTACGCCGCCTCATAGCATGAGGGGAGCGCGGCGTTGCGGGGGTGGGGGTAGAATCAGTCACGTATCGGGGGTGTCCGTCACGGTCATGGAAGAAAGGGCATCTTTAAGACTTGTTTCAGACCCGTTGAGCGTGTCGGTCAAGGGGGGAAGGTTATTTGTGGCACATATGTGGCACGCAAGTTACATGACGAGCACGCCGCTTGCGCCGGGCTTGTGGCGCTTGGCGAGGTCTTCCGGCTCTACATGAATATGAATGGAGGAGCGGCCTAAAACGGCACGAATGGCAGTTTCGATACGGTCGCAAATGTCGTGTGCATCGGTAACACGCATGGCATCAGGAACGATGAGATGGAATTCGACAAAATAAAGTGCTCCAACACGGCGCATGCGCAAGTCATGTGCTTCTAATGCGCCTTGGCCGGATTGTGTGATGGCTTCACCAACTTTGTTGATCAGAGCGGGAGGTGGCGCCTCATCTAGCAGGCCGGTCATAGAATGGCGCATCATGCCAAAGCCTGTCCATAAGACATTAAGGGCAACTAAAGCGGAGAGGAGTGGGTCAAGCCATGGCCAATGTAGGATGGGGATTAAACAGACGCCAATAAGTAAGGCAACACTGGCCCAGACATCAGACATTACATGGTCCCCTGCGGAGAGGAGGGCCTGAGAGTGCTGCTTTTTGCCCATGCGCCGCAAAATAATGGCCCATATAAGGTTAATGACACCTGCAGAGGCGTTCAGTAACGCTCCAGAGATAGGGGCTGTGGGGGCGTGGGGATGTAGAGCATCGTGCCCCGCAATGGCAAAGATGACGAGAGCGGTCAGAACCACCAATACGCCTTCGATGACGGCCCATACATATTCTGCTTTGCCATGGCCGTAAGGGTGGTTGTCATCTGCGGGGCGTGCAGCAAAGGCCACGGCCCAGAGGGTGCCTATAGCGGCGAGTACATTGAGAATCGTTTCAATAGCATCAGATAGCAGAGCGTCTGAGCCAGAAATGAGCCATGCGCTGGTTTTAACAGTTAAGACAACGAGGCTGACAAGGATAGAGAGCCGCGCCACATGTAAGCGGAGTGGTGTGGTCGGGAGATCTTCTTTAATGTCGTCAGAATCGGTCGGCATAGCGAGGCGGCTCTTAATCGGTGGGGTTAGGAGTGAATGTGTGCGTGGGTATGTGTGTTTAAGGCGGCTTTATCTCCAGCACAAGCAGGCATGGCACAGCTATGAGGGGCCATGGTTTCTATTTGGAATGTAGGATGCCCAATAGAGAACTGGCTTTGTAAAAGGTTCGTTGCACGCGCCAGCAAAGTAGATGTGTGCTCTTGTGCTTGGTGGAGGCTGCATTCCTTTGCAAATGGGGTTAAAACGAGGTGAACGGTTAGAGCCGTTTCTGTGGTACTGATCGGCCAAATATGGAGATGGTGTAGATCAGCGATCTCAGGCAGATCGCGGAGTGCCTTTTCGACTTTTGCAGGATCAATAGCCCGTGGCACGCCATCTAAAGCGAGGCCGAGTGCATGAGTTAGTAGAGACCATGTCCCCCAGATGATGAGAGCCGAGACGACTAGGCTTGTGAGAGGGTCGATGATGGAGAAGCCCGTATAGGTAATGATTCCTCCAGCGATGACGACACCTAATGCCATAAGGGCATCAGAGGCCATATGGAGGAAAGCCCCGCGCATATTGAGGTCGTGGTCAGCTCCACGCATGAGTAATAGGGCTGTCCCACCATTAATGAGGATACCGACAAAGGCAACGATGCTTACGGCTTGTCCATGCACGGTTTCTGGGTAGAGAAGGTGCCAAATAGCTTCCCAAATGATGCCTCCAGTAACGAGAAGGAGGATCGTGGCGTTGGCAAGAGCTGTTAAGATTGTGGCGCGTTTAAGCCCATAAGTAAAACGTGAGGAAGGAGAGCGCTTCGCCAGAGCTTGGGCTCCCCACGCAGCTAAAAGGCCTAGGACATCAGAAAGATTATGTCCGGCATCTGCTAGGAGTGAGATGGAGTGGCTGAAAATGCCCCAACTAACTTCGCCCACAATATAGGCACTATTAATAAGGATAGAGATAAGGAACACCACTCCAAAAGATGCTGGAGCATGCACATGGCCATGATGGTCGTGCCCATGGGAATGACCATGATGATGGTGGTGACTATGATGATGAGCCTCGTGAGCAGGGTGATCGTGGCAGGATGTTTCCTTGTGGGACGTCGTGCCGTTTGTATGGGTGTGCATATGTTTGGGCGTTTCACGCATCGTGTTGTCCTAATAGGCACGGGTAAGAAAATATGTGGTCAATATAGGGTGAGTTGGTCTTCTTTCCATCATTTTTATTGTTTTTAATCATTTTCCAAAATGCTGTTGCAGTTATATCAGAGTGATACAACTTGCATGAGTTATGTCACTCGCTTTAAAGGAACGCGTTATGATAGCGCTTCCATCCATGATCCGTCTTAGTAATCTTTCGCTTCCTCTTGACCATACAGAGGCAGAGCTGCGCTGTGCTATTGTGGCACGGCTTGGTGTGAGAGAAGATTCTCTAAAAGAATTTATCATCTTTCGTCGTGGTCATGATGCACGCCGCCGTGGGAATATCCAGCTTGTATATACAGTGGATTGTCATGTGGAAGATGCAGCGAACGTGCTGCAACGCCTAGAGGGTGATCAGCATGTGCGCCCTACGCCAGATATGCGCTGGGTACCTCCCACTGTATCAGTAAAAGCGGGAGGTGAGCATGCTCGCCCCGTTGTGGTTGGGGCGGGGCCGTGCGGTCTTATGGCGGCGTTAGTGCTAGCTCAAGCGGGTTTAAGGCCGATTATTATTGAGCGAGGCCGTGCGGTAAAGCAGCGCACAGCAGATACATTTGCCCTATGGCGGAAGTCTCAATTTACGGCAGAAAGTAATGTGCAGTTTGGTGAAGGTGGTGCGGGCACCTTTTCAGACGGCAAATTATATTCTGGCGTGTCTGATCCCCGTTATTTGGGGCGGAAGGTTTTAGAAGAATTTGTCAAAGCGGGTGCGCCGGAGGAAATTCTTTATCTTTCTAAACCTCATATTGGCACTTTTCGTCTTGTTACGGTTGTACAGTCCCTACGTGCGCAAATAGAGGCTCTTGGTGGGGAGTATAGGTTTGAAACACGCCTGGAAGGGATTGAAACGGCTCCAGTTGATCCGGAACAGGTAGGGGAAAGTTGTGCAGCTCGGCGTATTACGGGGGTGAAGCTTTCTACAGGGGAGGTTTTACCCGCAGAGCATGTAGTGTTGGCTGTGGGCCATTCTGCACGGGATACATTTGCGATGCTGCATGAGATGGGTGTGCCGATGCAGGCAAAGCCGTTCTCTATTGGTGTGCGGATTGAACATCCTCAATCTATTATTGATACGGCTCGGTTTGGGCCGCAAGCGGGGCATCCTTTGCTAGGTGCAGCGGATTATAAACTTGTCCATCACGCGAGTACGGGGCGGGGTGTGTACTCTTTCTGCATGTGTCCTGGTGGCCAAGTTGTGGCAGCAACCTCTGAGGCTGAGCAGGTTGTGACCAATGGTATGAGCCAATATTCCCGTGCAGAGCGTAATGCTAATAGCGGGATTGTGGTTGAGGTACGCCCGGGTGTGGACTTCCCCAATGAGCCGCTAGCGGGGATTGCCTTCCAACGCCAATGGGAGAAAGCTGCCTTTATCGCTGGTGGTGGGGATTACCGTGCACCTGCTCAAAAAGTGGGGGATTTCCTCGCTGGGCGTGCTTCGACGTCATTGGGCGATGTTGTGCCGTCTTATCAGCCGGGTGTTACGCCGACAGATCTCTCTGCATGTTTGCCGGATTTCGTTGTGGCGTCCATTCGAGAGGCACTTCCACGGTTTGAGCGGAAGATTAAAGGATACAGCATGGAAGATGCTGTGATGACCGGTGTGGAAACCCGAACCTCCTCTCCATTACGGATTGCACGTAATGAAGCGGGCTATAGTCCTGCGTTATATGGTCTGTTCCCCGCAGGTGAAGGCGCTGGCTATGCCGGGGGAATTTTATCTGCGGGGATTGATGGCATCCGCGTTGCTGAATGGCTGGTAAAGAGCCTCTAAGCTAGAAGAGGTTTTAGAGCCTAGTTTAAAAACGTGGCTTATATTTTGTGCGTATAGTGGTAACGGCGAGGGTAAAAAGCCCTCCGCCGAGGACGCAGCCTGTTGCGGCAAGAGGAAGGCTTGTCATGATAGGGCTAAGCCACGGCACAACACGCCCTGCAACACCTTGGCCTAGTGAGCCGACAGCATAGCTTAGTCCCATCCCAAAGCTACGGCGATGGGCGGGAAAGCGCTGTGAGAGATAATGCGGCACGAGGGCATAGATGCCAGAAGATGCTGCCCCGATGAGGAAAGATGAGCCGAGCAGTATGATCCACGGGCCAGCGTTGAGGAATGGCCAGATGAGGATAGATACGGCGATTAAGGCGCATTGAATAACGCGGATATTCCCAAAGCGGGTGGCTAAATTGCCGCAGACTATCTTTCCGCTAAATGAGCCGAGGCAGTAGAGAGAGACGGGCCAGAAAATAAGCTGTGGTGAGAGATGGTGATGATCTCGTAAGATAGTGGGGTAGAATGTATATAACGCTGCTTTTTGGAACTCGAGAAAGCACATAAAGACCACAGCTTGGATAGCTGCTCCGCTCCATTTCTCCTCATGCTGAGGGGCCCTTGATGCTGTTGTTATGTGCTGTTGTGCGTGTTCTTTGCGCCGGGCCAGCCAAAGGGGACTTTCGGGTACGCCAAGGCGAATAAAGAGGCTTAAGAGCGCAGGAAGTAGGCCAATAAAGAAGAGAATTCGCCAGCTATGATGTGGGAGGATGAGGGCTTGCGCACCTGCGGCTGCCATATAGCCAATTTCGTAACCAGACATCATAATTGCTGATGCCAGAGGGCGTAGGGGAGCGGGTGTGCTTTCCATTAATAATGTCGCGGAGGCAGTCCACTCTCCACCAAAACCGATACCGAAGAAAAATTGGATGAGGAGCAGGCTGGTAATGCTGTGAGATAGGCCTGAGCATGCTGCAAAAATTGCGAAAAATAGTACCCCAAGTGTGAAGGCAGGTTTTCTCCCGAAATGGTCGGAGAGCCATCCCCAGCTGGTATTGCCAACAGCGCGGCCAATAGCTTGTGCGAGAAAGACACTGCTTAATGCGCTTAATGTGCAGCCGAAGTCCCGTGCGATGTCGGGAAGGGTGAACATGAGGGTGGTTTGGTCAAAAGCATCCAAAAACCAGCCAGAAAAGGCAGCGAGCGTAACACGCCAGAAAGGCAGTAATGCCTTGAAGGAAGGGGTAGATGACCTAGTGGACACGGACAAATAAAGCCTTCGCAAACAGCGGCAAGAGATGCGCTAGGGGAGGGGGGATATAGTATGTTGGGACGATATTAGTAGAATGAAAACTGTAGTATTTTTGTCCCTTTTTCAAGTTATTGCTAGTGATGTTTTCACCTATATCTGTGTTTATTCCTTGCTTTCTGATGTTCAACACATAGATTGGACGGACTGAGGAGAGCATATATTATGAATTATGACACCCTGTTCCAAAAAGCATTAGATGGCTTACATGCTGATGGAAGCTACCGTTATTTTGCTGAGCTTGAGCGGCACGCAGGCAAGTTTCCTAAGGCGTTTCACCATGGTGTAGGCCGGGATGTGACTGTGTGGTGCTCTAATGACTATTTAGGTATGGGCCAGCAGCCGGACGTGCTTGCCGCAATGCATAAATCGCTTGATGAAAGCGGTGCAGGTGCTGGTGGGACACGTAATATCTCCGGGACTAATCACTATCATGTGAGCTTGGAAAAAGAATTAGCGGAGCTGCACGGCAAAGAAAGTGCATTGCTATTTAACTCTGGGTACCTTTCAAACTGGGTAACATTGGGCACTCTTGCGGCTCGTCTTCCTGGCTGTGTGGTTGTGTCGGATGAGTTGAACCATGCCTCAATGATTGAAGGTATTCGCCATTCTCGTGCAGAGAAGCGGATCTTTAAGCATAATGATCTGGAAGACTTAGAAGCGAAGCTCAAAGAACTTCCACTAGATGCTCCAAAGATTGTGGCGTTTGAATCTGTCTATTCCATGAATGGCGATATCGCACCAATCGAAGAAATCTGCGATCTGGCAGATAAATATAACGCCATGACCTATTTGGATGAGGTTCATGCTGTGGGTATGTATGGCCCACAAGGTGGTGGTGTGGCCCAAGAACGCGGGATTGAACATCGGCTTACCGTCATCGAGGGGACACTCGGCAAGGCCTATGGGGTGGTTGGGGGCTATATTGCAGCATCCGCCGCACTTTGCGATTTTGTGCGGTCCTTCGGTTCCGGCTTTATCTTTTCAACCTCTCTGCCGCCGATGATCGCTGCTGGCGTGTTGGCAAGTGTGCGGCATTTGCGGAAGAGTGATGCGGAGCGTAAGGGGCAGAGGCAGGCAGTTGCCGCTTTGCGACAGAAGCTGGATGAGGTGAAGATCCCTTACATGAAGGCGGAATCTCATATCACTCCGGTTATGGTGGGGGATGCGGCTTTATGTCGTGAATTGACAGATACGCTTCTCAAGCGGTTTGGCCATTATCTTCAGCCGATCAATTATCCAACTGTTCCCCGCGGGACAGAACGTCTGCGCCTAACACCAGGGCCGCTGCATACAGAAGACGACTTGAAGTCTCTCATCAGTGCGCTTGATACGCTGTGGACTGAACTAAAGCTGCCACGCTCTGCTTAATCTTTAAGTAGATTGTGATGCGATAAAGAGGGGGGCTGCATGTGGTGTAGCTCCCCTTTTTTTGGATTGAGGCCGTTTAAAAACCGCCCACGAATTGGAAGTCACAAAAAGCACCACGTCGGTTGGCGAGCATATTGGTATGGATACGTCTCAGGCGTACGCCAGCATCGAATGTGATGTTGATATATTGGTTAATGCTGCTGGTGAGGTCTGCTCCGACACTTGAGAGTGTGGCAGCGCGGGCGCCTGTGCCAACGTGGTGTACTTGGCGGTTATCTGCCCAATCCCAGAAAACACCTATTTTGTTGCTGTCGGCTTGACCTGGTGTGGGGAGGTGGGCGGTTTTTAGGAGTGAGAAAGAAGGGGTAAATATTTCTTCACTAAAGCTGTTTCCGTTACTCCCGAAAGATGTATTGGCGTAATAACCACGAGCATTACCCATGCCGCCGATCATAAGTTGTTCACTATAGAGCAAATTTTTAGAGGCCCGTTGGAAGGTGACCTTCGTGGTGGAGGAGAAGCCGTAAGGAAGGTTCTGCGTGCGTGTGAGTGAGAGGCGATCATAAACATAATTAGGAGCTGATTTAGGGAAGATAGCCTCGTAATTATGGCGTTTGTCTTCTGGTGTGAGGCCACCGGGGCCGTAGAAGAATTGGTTGTTAATTTGTGTTTGCCCCCACGCGTCTTGCAAAGAACCGGTATAGCCGATGGTAAATTGAGCTGTTTCTGCCCGGGAGAGGTTAATAGCTCGCCGATGGAAGAACTGGTCTGAGCGTGTTCTTTTCCAATCAAAGCCAAGCTGGAGCATGCTATCTAGGCCGATATTGCGGCTGATGGCGATATGGTCGAACATATGCAGCCAGCGTATGGAGACCTGACTGCTGCGTCCACGGTTGATGAGATAAGGAATATTCGCTGTGGGGTTCGCAAGGGCGTAATTGCCAAAAATTTGCAGTGAGTTATGGCCAATAAGAGGGATGGTCCAGCTCGCTGTATGGTTATCAAACCGGTTCATAAAGGTGCGGTTAAATTGGTAGGTCAGCACATGGCCGAGCCCAAACGCATTACCCCAAGAGCCACCTACATACCAATTAAGACGCCCAAGTGAGCGGTCTGCTTGGTTGTTTACAGCTGCATAGCCATAGAGGGGAAAGCGGTCTGTAATGTGGATATCTACATCTGTACTGCCGGGGTGCGCTCCGGGGCGGTAGAGGAGATCTGCGGTGCGGAAGGGATTGAGATTAAGCCAGTCGAGTTCGGTTTGTAGGGCGGTGAGTGCCATGCGCTGGTTAGGCTTAAGCGTACTGGCTTGGCGTATTTGCCAGTTGGGTGTCCATGTATTGCCATGAATGGTGATGCGTTCAAGATGGTATTCTGAAATATCAATGTGCAATACACCTGCATGAACCTTTTGTGGGGGGACTGTGACACTAATGAAGGCACGTCCATGCTCGCGAAAAAATACAGCAATCGCCCCGATGAGGGTGTGCATTTGCTCAAATGTAAGGGCTTTTCCGATATAGGGGAGGATAATCTTGTAAAGCCCAGGTGCATGGCTAAGGCGTAACCCTGCGGAGGAGATTGGTTGCATATTTTGCTGTGCGCCTGTTTGCCCAGAAGGTTGAAGCACAACAGCACGCAGTGTGGGGAGGACAAGAGGATCCTGCAGGGTGGTTGATGTATCGTGATGAGGTGTTGTTGTAGCGGGTGTGGGGTGTGTAGGAGGAATAGTTGTGGAAGATGAGAGGTTATCTTCTGGCAACGTGCCAATAGTATGATGATTAAATAGCCCTAGTGTTGAGGGAAGTGCCGTGTTGGGGATGCCTGCTGGGGTAGATGCCGCAGGGACTGATACATTAAGCGCAGGCGGCATGCTTTGCGCATGTGCTTTAGAGGGCAAAATGCCAAGAGAAATACAGGTAATGGCACCTACATAAAAGCTGAAAGACCAGCGTAGTTTCTGAGGAAGTGAGATAGGTAGATGCGTTAAGGAGCCGAGAGATCTAGTCACGGTGAGGCCGGCATATTGGAGGGATGTGAAGATGTGCTTGTGAGTTCGACATCCCCATTAGGCAGGAAATGTGCATCTGTAATGTAATGTTCGGCAGAGCGGTTGCCTGCCAGGGTAAAGATATTGCCATCAGCATTGGCAAGCTCTGTTGCGGCATCGAGCGTTAACGCACGATCACTTTTGCCGGTATGAGCGCATCCCCCGGGGATGACGTAAATATTAGAAGGCGCAAAGGAGGCGTTTAATGTTGCGCATCGGGCTGTGGGGGCATCATGTACGGAGGTGGTAAGGGTGGGTTGTTCGCTTACACCGATGATGACGGTCTCAAAGCCTTTACCGCGGCGTGTGAGGCCAAAGCGATATTGCGAATGAACAGGGGCGGCATGTTGGGAAGAAGAAAGGCGTGCCTGGTTGCTCGCTTGTCCTAATCCTGTGCTGATGAGGAGCCCATTTGGTGCGGTGATCGTACCGTCAGAGGAGATATGGTAGAGATCGCCTGTTGCTGCTGTTTGTTTTTTGACAGGAGAATAAGAGTTTCCCACAACACTATCGAGCATGGTGTTGGCGGTTGTAGCGCTTCGAGCTCCAGGGGAGTAGCCAGCAACAGGGATGCTTTGGGCGTAAGTTATATGAGGGAATATAGCCATTATTCCCGGAAATAGAATAAGAGTGGATATATAAGGGAATATACGCGGTGTTGGCATAGGACACCTCCCTTTTTTGAGAAGGTTTAGGTTATTAAAAAGTAAACGACACCATATAAAAGCATCTCAATTAGAGGGGAAGTCTTTCTTATGTGGTGGAGAGATATTTTCGATTTATTTGCATTGGATATTCTTTTTATTTGTGTTCTTGTGCATGGTTGAACTTATAAAGTAAATCTAGACAAAATTTCATTTGACGTGTGTAAAGAAGGGACATAATCCACATCACATAAATGTGTCATGAGGAAGTGTCTCAATTTCGAGGGGTTGGTGGCGTGAGTATGGATGTTGGTTTATCCTTCTCCGCCTTACGAAATGTGTAATGTTTCATTTCTGCGGTGCCAGGAAGAAAGAAAAAGCAGTGAATGGAGCACCATATGACAGATGCCAAATACCCCATACCAGCACAGGATAGAGAAAGCTCCTCTCAGGGGTGGGGCAAATATGAGCAACTCACAGCACAAGCAACGAGTTGTGTATGGACGTATTTGCGGAAAGATAAAGAGAGCTTAGTAAGAGAGAGTGCCGGCTTTTTAGAGCAGTTAGAAGCACTTTGGGGCTTGCATGATATTGCTGCGACTGAAATATGGCACGAGCTAAATGAACGGATTGAGCTATCAAGTGATTTGCTCAAACGGGGTATTCGGGCGCGTAAAGGTGGGCCTTATCGCTCGACAAAACTGCCTTAGAGGACAAGGAATAGGGCAGCAAGGGGAGAGAGAATGACAAACCAGCATGGGACGTTTTTAGAGCATCTAGGTGCGACAGATTGGGTTTTATTGCTGGTAGTGTGTTTATCCGCATTTTGGGGAATGTTCCGTGGCTTCTCGAAAGAGAGTGGGGCATTGCTAGTATGGGTGGGTAGCTTCTTTTTCGTTGTACGCTGCGGTGGAGCAGTTATTGAGCTGTTTGGGCGGTTGGTTGCTCCTTCGGTAAGAGAGTCTGGCCTCTTCATATGGGGGGGGCGCGTTGTCTTGTTTATTGTGGTATTGATTGTCCTAAATCTCATCACATCGCAGCTGGCACGTGTAGCGCGCCAAGTGCTTTCAGGGGCGTTGGATACCCTGCTAGGGGCTGGCTTTGGTGTGCTGCGTGGATATGTTATTTTAGTGTTGCTTTTTTGCGCCGGTGGTTTTTTAGCTCAAGATTGGCTGGAAACTGCCATAAAAGGGAGTGTTTTTGCTCCATATGTCGTGCGTGGCGTAGAAATCTTTCAGGGATATATTCCTGTTTCCTGGTCAGAACATCTTGCGTTTATGTCCTCAAATAGCCATTGAGAGGGGGACGGAAACGCCTGTGCTGTATTGCCTGCCTGATGCTCCGCCTTAAAGGATGCTGTTAGCTGGCGGTTTTGCTGGGTTTTCTGGTTTGCGTCGCGGTGTCACTAGATATGAGCGGGAAGATTCTCCCGACAGGTTTGCCCAATCGTTATGTCTTTTCCTGAATCGTCCAGTCGTCCTTATGAGGAATGCGGTGTTTTTGGTGCATGGGGTGTGCCAAATGCGGCAGCACTTACAGCACTGGGCTTGCATGCCCTTCAACATCGTGGCCAGGAAGCGGCCGGTATTGTCAGCTTTGATGGTGCATCTTTTCACCAACATAAAGCGCTTGGCCTTGTAGGTGAGGTATTTGGTAGCCAAGAGGTGATACAAGGCCTACCGGGTGAGGCGGCTATTGGTCATAACCGTTATGGTACGACAGGTGGCACGCATGTACGGAATGTACAGCCAATTTATGCAGATTATGCCTTTGGTGGCTTAGCGGTTGCTCATAATGGGAATCTCACCAATGCTGCGACCTTGCGCAAAGCATTGGTACAACGTGGGTGTATTTTCCATTCCACAATGGATACGGAAGTCATTGTCCATCTCATTGCGATCTCACTTTATGATACGGTGATGGATCGTTTGATGGATGCGGCGAAGAAGATTAAAGGGGCATATTCCCTTATTGCGCTGACACCAGATAATGGCCTGATGGGCATGCGTGACCCGTTGGGTGTACGGCCGCTCGTGTTAGGGCGTATGCCGGGTTATGAAAAGAAAAGCGGTGGTTGGGTACTCGCAAGTGAAACATGTGCGCTGGATATTATTGGCGCAGATTATGTGCGTGACCTAGAACCGGGCGAGATGGTTGTTATTAATGCTGAGGGTGTGAAATCTCTTCGTCCCTTTGCTGAGTCTGGGCGCCGTTTCTGCATTTTTGAATATATTTATTTTGCACGGCCGGACTCCGTTCTGGAAGGGAAGTCCGTTTATGAAGTGCGTGAGCGTATTGGCCGGGAGCTTGCGCGTGAGAGCGGGCTAGAGGCTGATGTGGTTGTGCCTGTGCCGGATTCCGGCGTGCCATCAGCTATTGGCTATGCTCATGAGAGTGGACTGCCTTACGAGATGGGGATTGTGCGTAACCATTATGTGGGCCGTACCTTTATTCAGCCAACAGATCAGGTGCGTAATCTCGGCGTGAAGATGAAACATTCTGCCAATAAAGCTGTGCTGGAAGGGCGCAGAGTGATCTTGGTAGATGATTCCATCGTGCGTGGGACGACCTCTCGTAAGATTGTGGATATGGTGCGTGCGGCCGGGGCGAAGGAAGTGCATATGCGCATTACTTCCCCCCCAACAAAGCACCCATGTTTCTATGGGATTGATACCCCCTCCGAGAAGCATCTCCTGGCGGCACGTCATACGCTAGAAGAAATGCGTGAAGCGATTAATGCCGATAGTTTGGCATTTATCAGCTTTGATGGCCTATATCGTGCGCTTGGCCATGAGGGGCGCCCAGAAGAAAACGAGACAAATTGCGATGCGTGTTTCTCTGGTGATTATCCTATCACGTTGGTGGATCGGGATGGCAAACTGCTCCAAGAGTAAGTCTGTTATTGCGATATACGCATAGAGTCGTAGTTATAAAAAAGCCCCGCACATATTAATTGTGCGGGGCTTTTTGTGGGCTTATGTCTTAGCCCTTAGGAGGGGTGATATTGGGCTGGAGCATGAGGGTAGGGTCTGCGACCTTGTCATATTCCTCACCCGTCATGAAGCCGAGATCTAGCGCACTTTGGCGAGGGCTGAGCCCGTTTTTGACCGCATGGTGAGCGACTTGGGAGGCTTTATCATACCCAATGCTTGGCGATAGCGCGGTGACGAGCACGAGGGAATGGTCAAGCTGCTGGCGGATATGCTCCTCATGAGCGGTCGTGCCTTCAATTAAGAAAGAGCGGAAATTTTCCATGCCATCATGCAACAATGTGAGGCTCTGCATAATATTCTGGATCATGAGAGGCTTATAAGCGTTCATATCCAGCATACCGCTAGCACCGCCCATGCCTACGACAACGTCATTGCCCATAACTTGTAGGCAAAGCATTGTGAGCGCCTCAGCTTGTGTGGGATTAATTTTTCCAGGCATGATCGAGGAGCCAGGCTCGTTGATAGGTAGGTTGAGTTCACCTAGCCCAGCACGAGGCCCACAAGCGAGCAGGCGAATGTCATTTGCAATTTTAAAGAGGCTGCCTGCAAGGGTACGAAGGCAGCCAGAAAGATGCACGAGGGCATCATGCGCGCCATGAAGGGCGAATTTATTCTCTCCACTGGTGAAGTTTAGAGAAGTAAGGCGCGCAATCTCTGCACATGCACGTGTTGCAAATTGAGGGTCGGTATTCACCCCTGTACCAAGAGCGGTGCCACCTAGAGCAAGGGGGAGGAGACCATCACGTGCTTGTTCAAGCCGCTGGATATTTTCATCTAACATGCCGACATAACCTTCCCATTCCTGCCCGAGGGTGATGGGGACAGCATCTTGCAGATGTGTACGTCCGACTTTAACGATATGCGCCCATTTAGCGGCCTTTTGTGCAATGGCATTGCGGATGCGTTGCAAGGCAGGCAAGAGACGGCGATGTGTTGCTAAGGCACTGGCAATGTACATTGCGCTTGGGAATGTATCATTGGTGGATTGTGCCATATTTACATGGTCATTGGGGTGCAGTGGGTTCTTGCTGCCTAAAGGGTGGCCAGTGATCTGGCTTGCACGGTTTGCGATGACCTCATTTACATTCATATTGAACTGCGTACCGGAGCCGGTCATCCATACATGGAGAGGGAACATACGGTCATGCATTCCGCTCATGATCTCATCGCAAATACGGGTGATGAGATCAGCACGCTCAACTGTCAGGCGGCCGCTTGCGGCGTTGGCTGTAGCGCAGGCCCGTTTAAGGATGGCGTAAGCCTCAATCATTTCGTGAGGGATTAACTCACGGCCAATACTAAAATAACGGAGAGAACGCTGCGTTTGCGCACCCCAAAGAGCATCTTGGGGGACATCAATCGGGCCGAGGCCATCTGTTTCGGTGCGGTGTGCCATGGGGAAAGGTGATCCTGCTTGCGGGAAGGAAAGCCCCATTACCACAGGGAGGACTGTGGCAATGGGGAGGAGAGACGATTAAACAGCCTGATAAGGGCGATAGCGAGGCTGCCAGCTTAAGGCCTTGAGAGCGCTTTCAAGCTCGGCATTGTCGAAGTCTGGGCAGAGAGATTCAGCCAGAGCCTGTTTAGCAACCGCACGGGCAACACTGAGAGCGATGGAATACATCTCCTCAACAGGTGGGAGGAGGGTTTCTCCACCATCTTTTAGAGGAGAGGCCTCTGCCACGGCTTCTGCTGCGGCCATGAGCATACCATCGCTAATGCTACGAGCTTTACATGCCAATGCGCCTAGCCCGAGACCGGGGAAGACGTAAGAGTTATTTGTTTGATCGATGATGATCTTACGGCCTTCGAACTGGACAGGCTCAAATGGGCTGCCTGTGCTAACGATCGCTTGGCCGTTTGTCCATGTGAGGATGTCTTGTGGTGTGGCCTCAACATGGCTGGTTGGGTTAGAGAGCGGGAAGATCAATGGACGTGGGCAGTGGGCAGCCATGGTGCGGATGAGCTCTTCACCAAAGAGGCCTGCTTGGCCAGATACGCCGATGAGGATGGTTGGATGATTTTGTTGAATAACCTCTGCCAAGCTGCGGCCTTGTCCGTTTGTGGCAGTTTCATCTTGTCGCGCAAAGAGAGCCTGCCCTTCGCTTAGGTTTTCCATATCATGGGTAAGAAGGCCGTTGCGGTCAGTGATGAAGAAGCACCTCAGAGCGTCTTCATGGGAGAGGCCTTCTGCTTCAATGGCAGCAAGAAGTTGAGTGGCAATACCAATACCGGCCGCACCACCGCCAGCAAAAGCGATGCGCTGTTGAGAGAGAGTTTCGCCTTTAGCTTTTAATCCGCTGAGGATTGCTGCAGTGGCAATGCCCGCGGTGCCTTGAATATCATCATTAAAGCTTGGCAGACGGTCACGATAACGCTTGAGCAGGGGGGCAGCATTACGTCCGGCGAAATCTTCCCAATGGAGGAGACATTCTGGCCAGCGTGCTTGTAGTGCGGTGACAAATTCTTCAATAAAGCTGTCATATTCAGCGCCACGCAGGCGTGGTGTGCGGCTGCCGATATAGGCAGGGTCCTCGCGCAGGGTGGTATTTTCTGTGCCGACATCCAATGTGACAGGGAGCATGAGGGAAGGGTTGATCCCCGCACAGGCGGTATAGAGGGAGAGCTTACCAATGGGGATGCCCATCCCATTTGCGCCTAGGTCGCCGAGACCTAAGATACGCTCGCCATCTGTGACGATGATAAGGCGAATATCATCTGAAGCGATGGCCGCGAGACGTTCAGCTATTTTGCCTTTATCCGCACTGGAAAGAAATAGGCCACGTGGTCTTTGCCAAATTTTGGAAAATTCTTGGCAGGCTTTGCCGACACCTGGAGTGTATACGATCGGCATCATCTCTTTGAGATGCCGTTCAAGCAGGGCGTGGAATAATGTTTCGTTTGTATCTTGGATAGAGCGGATATGCACATGCTTGGCCAGCACATCTGGCAGGGCCATGATGTTGTTGTAGGCTTGCGCTACTTGTTCATCTAATGTCTGCACCCCTGCTGGTAGGAGGCCGTGGAGGTGAAAGGCATTACGCTCCTCTAGTGAGAAGGCTGTTCCTTTATTGAGGAACGGGTCATTGAGGAGGTCCATCTTTTGGAGATGAACGGAGCGGGGGGGCAAAGCCGATGGCATGGCATATTCCTTTAGCTAGCAGCAAGCAGGGGTAGTTTACTGTCTCTCATCTATGCAGAAAAGTGTAGGGAGGGTCATTTTTTAGGGATGTGTCGTGGGCATATCCAGCGGTCTTGTGCAAAGCGAAAGTGAGCAAAAATAAAGCCTATCCCCAGCCCAGCCATAGTAAAGGTGAGCAACCATGGTGAGAGTGGTGAAAAGAAATGTGGGAGTAGGAGGCGTGTAAGAGTGAGGACCAATGCTGAGCCTGCGAGTGCGCATAAGAGTGTTTCTCTTGCCAGTGGGCCAAAATGTTTATCGGCCTTACAATGAGTGCAATGGGTTGCGGTATTGCGCAGAGGCTGGTGGCAGCAGGGGCATACACTCATGCTTGTTTTAGGGAGTGAGTGTACGGTTTTAAGCCGTGTGGCTGCGGTACGGGGGAGGGAGAAGGAGCGTTTCATAGAGTAGTGCTTTATGGCTGTGAAGGTTGAGATGCAGCATGTGGAGGGATGGTGTTTGTGGGATGTGGGCCAAGCAATGGCTCTCCATTAAGCGCATATAACAATAACGCAAGAAATGGGATGAGTAGCAGAGACACAGCCGTAATCAGCTTGTGGCCTTTACGTATTTGGGTGAGATGGGCTGGAGGTGTGGGGATGTAGTCGAGCAGCTGGCGCTCAATTTCAAGCTTAGCTGCTTGATAATGCGTAGGTTCAATAAGTTGGGCGTTATAATCCTGCTCAAGTTTTGTAAGGCGGTCTTTATAAAGAGCGATAGTAGGATCATCTTTTGAAGGTGAGGTGAGCTTTTTACGGACAAAGAAGCTTACGCCAATCGGCAGGCCTACAAAGAGACATATGATAAGAGTGATGAGTAAGGACATAGAGGCTAATTCTTTTTGATTAGGTTATGGAGGCGGAGCTTTTCTTTTTCTGAAAGGGGTTCGGCAATATGTGCTGGGCGACGCCATAGGGGACGAGCAAGAAGATAGGCAAGAGTAAGGCTTAGTAGTGGTGTAAGCCAGAGGAAGATTGTTACCCCAGAAAAAGACGGTTTTAGATGGATGAACTCCCCATAATGCTGGGTCATCCATCGTTTGATTTCCGCAGGACTGTGACCTTGCTGGAGCTGCTGGCGGACAATATGGCGTAGGTCACGGGCAAGGGGAGCGCTACTATCTTCAATCGTCTCATTTTGGCAGACAAGGCAGCGTAACTGCTGGCCGAGAGATTGTGCCTTTGCCTCTAATATAGGGTTAGGGAGCATTTCATCAGGTGTCTCTACGGCATAGCTTGTGGAGGCACATATGAGGCATAGCGTGAAGCTGGCGATGAGGCGGAATGAATGTGTCATGAGGCGGAATGAAGAAGGGGAAGCAGTTCTGTTTGATAGAGGTCTTCTGTTAGACTGGAGCTAGTATGCCAGACAATGCGTCCTCCAGGTAGGATTAGAAAACTCTCGGGTACGCCGGTAACGCCCCATTCTATAGCGGTTGTACCGTCATCATCTATCCCTAACCGTTGGAAGGGTTGGCCGTAGCGCTGTAAGATACGCTCTGCGTTGGCGGGTGTATCTTTATAGGCCATTCCCCATAGGGTGAGGGGTGGGGCACCCGGTAGAGTATGGCGATGTGCCAAATTGGTGAGGAAGGGGAGTTCCTCCACGCAGGGTAGGCACCATGAGGCCCAGATATTCAGTAAAATAGGCTGGTTTGCTGTGGTAAGTTCCTCATAGGAAAAGCCCGGAATAGATAGGTCTTGAGGGGTGCTAGAAGACGTTAAGCCCGACAAGGGGGCAAAATGCGGGACGGCGTAATGTGTAAGTGGGTTATTAATCGCATGTGGGTCAAATCGGCCGGTTGTGAGGCCTTGGAGCATGCGTGCAAAACCCAGCCCTAGCCCTGTTGCCCCGATGAGGGGAAGAAGTGTGAGTAAGTGGCGGCGGTTAAGCGTCATACAGGCTGTTTCCGTCTTATGCGGAAGGGAATGCGGGGGCGAAGTGAGATAGCCCCGCCACATGCCATAATGATACCGCCAAGCCATATCCATGATGCAAGAGGATTATAGTGGAGGCGGAGGATTGCGCTGTACTGGTTATGGTCGTTTTTCACGCTTCCTAAGACTGCATATAAATCGCCAAAGAGGCGATGTGTGATGGCGACATGGAGTGTACGCTGATTTTGTGCAGGAAAGATACGGATTTGCGGATGTAATATGGTGATGATGTTGGCTGATCTTGGCGCAGATCGCACGGTTATACGGGCTTCAATCGCTTCAAAATTAGGGCCATGTTGTGGGGTAAGGCGGTCGAGGCACCAATCTTGCCCGGCGAGGGATATATGTGTGCCAGCGGTAGCTTCAATGATGCGTTCTTGTGTAGTTGCCATGCCACATATGCCAAGGATGGTGATGCCAACACCGATATGAGCACAGCAGGCTGCGTAAAGGGAGCGAGGGAGGCGGAGGTAAGAACGTAAGCCGGAAGGTAAGGCATGCAGGCGGCGTGCGAGGTCAATTACACTGCTGGTTATAACCCATAAGGCGAACAAAGCAGATAGGCCTGCGAGAGGGGATGGGAAGAGCCAAAATGCAGGTACAGCATTGCCGAGTGTGATGAGTAAGGCCGGGGTGAGGCGCCGCCATGTGCGTGCTGGGGGGGCATAGCGCCAGGGTAGAGTGATGCCGATGCCTATAATGGCGAGGAGTGGGAGTGCGAGGGGGATGGTTGTGGCATCAAAAAAAGGTTTTCCGACGGAGAGGGTGCGCCCAAAGAGTAGCTGCATAAAGGGGGGGTACATGGTGCCGGTAAGGATGACGGCACATAGGGTGCAAAGCAGCATGTTGTTTACGAGGATAGTTCCCTCACGGGAGAATAAGTGAAATGCTCCGAAAGAGGGGGATGTTATTTTGTGACTACGGGCCGCAAAAAGGAGCAAAGATCCACCGGTAAAGAGGGCGAGGAGGGTAAGGATGAATACGCCGCGAGCGGGGTCATTCGCAAAGGCATGGACAGAATTTAGAATGCCTGAGCGGACGAGAAAGGTGCCAGATAGGGAGAGAGAAAATGTTGCAATGGCAAGTAAGATGCACCAGAGGAGCAGTGTAGAGCGTTTCTCGGTGACGATAACACTATGCAGTAATGCTGTGCCGGTAAGCCAAGGGATGAGCGCTGCATTTTCGACAGGATCCCAAAACCAATAGCCGCCCCAACCAAGGACAGCATAGGACCACCAAGACCCGAGAGCGATGCCAAGGGTGAGTAGGCTCCATGCGCTGATCACCCAAGGGCGCATAAAATGTGCCCAGAGGGCATCTGCCCGTCCTTCTAAGAGGGCGCTTATGGCAAAGGCAAGAGGGACAGCAAAGCCAACATAACCGCTGTAAAGTAGGGGCGGGTGTAGAGCGAGGCCGGGGTCTTGCAAGAGGGGGTTCATTCCCATTCCTTCAAGTGGAACGGGCCAAAGCCTAAGAAAGGGGTTGGAGGTGGTGAGGCAGAAGAGTAGGAAACCTGCGCTAATATAACCCAGTAGGGCGATGAGCCTTGTCTGTAAGCGCGCAGGGATGTTGGTGGGGCGATGAAGGCTTTGGTGAGGGACCGTAGCAAGCAGGCTGCTCCAGAGGCTGAGGAGAGTGACCCATAAGAGGAGTGAGCCTTCGTGGTTGCCCCATAAGCCAGCAATTTTATAAGGCCATGGCTTTGAGGTGGCTGAGGTTTCAGCAATGAGGCGTAAGGAAAAATCATCGCCTAAGGCAGCTGTGATGAGGCAAGACCATGCCAGCAGGAGGGCTAGTGCGTGGCTATATGTAAGGGGCTTTGCAAATTGGAGGAGCGGGCTTTGTGATGAGGGCCCGTGCGCAGGATCCGTGCGGCAAAGCCATAGCCCTAAAGAGGGTAAGAGCGCTTGAAGTAAAGCAAGAGCACAGGCCAAAGCGAGAGCGAAATGCCCAACCTCTGGGCTGAAAAATATACTGAGATGGGTAAAAAAGAGCGTAGAAGAGGCCATAATTATTGCCCCTTTTTTATCATGCTGTTCCAGCTCGAGGCATTGGGGGGTGGGCCAAAGCGAGGGTCCCATTTGCCTGTTCTTTGGAGCTCATCGGCGATCTCCTTGGGCATATAGGTTTCGTCATGTTTGGCGAGGACTTCACTCGCAATAAAGTTATGGGGGGCTTTTAATCTGCCGAGAGCAACGACACTTTGTCCCTCACGAAATAAGTCGGGGAGGATGCCGTGATAATGGACAGTCATAGCCGCTTGGCCATCTGTAATATCAAAGAGAATATCAGGCGTGCCGTCGTCTTGGTGGGTGGTGTGGAGTGAGCCTGCGACGACCATTCCGCCAAGTCGTATGGTTTGTGTGGGCTGCGGAGTATGGGCTGAGAGCTGCGATGGGGTCATAAAAAAGACGATATTGCTGGAGAAGGCATTGAGAATCAGGCCGATTGCACTGCCAAAGCAGATGAAACAGGCAAGGATGATCCAAAATCGTCCAGCTTTGCGGCGGAGAAGAGAAGAGCGCACAACCATAGTTCTGCTTTAAAGTGATAGAGGCTGGCTGTTAATCCCTTATTCTTCCACATGGAGGGGATTTAATGCAGGCTCTTGTGATGTAGGAGACACCGGGTGCAGTTGTTGTAATGTCGCTAAGCGGCGCTGGGCTCGGCGAAGGCGAATGATGCTTTGTAAGGTAAGGCCACATAGCCCACATAAAGCGAGGCCGTAACTGGCGATAACATATCCCCATTGGGATGTGAAATGCATGATTATTCTCCCCGAAGGATCAGGCTGTAGCTGCGGCGTTCTAAAAGAGCTGCCTTGATACGGCTGCAGAGAAGCGCCAGCCCAATGAGCGTGAAACCTACTGCGCTGGTTAGTAAGGGCCAGAGCATGGAAAAGGCCATTGTTGGTGTACCAGTGAGGGTGATGCTGGCGGGTTGGTGCAGGGTATTCCACCATTGTACGCTGAATTTGATGATGGGGAGGTCGATGATGCCGACTAAAGAAAGTAAAGCGGCGGCTCTATGTCCTCGGATAGGGTCATCGAAGGCGCGGATAATGAGGATATGCCCAAGATAGAGAAAGAAGAGTACGAGCATGGATGTTAGTCGGGCATCCCATACCCACCATGTTCCCCAACTTGGTTTACCCCAGAGAGAGCCGGTGATGAGGCAGAGGGCTGTGGCATATGCCCCTAAAGGGCCGGCTTCTATGGCGATGATGTTTGCTAAGGGATGCCGCCAAATGAGAGAACATAACCCGCATATAGCAAGGAGGGCATAACAAGCAGAGGCTAACCATGCCATAGGAACATGAATATACATAATGCGGACGGTCTCGCCTTGTTGCCAGTCAGGCGGGGCCAGACATAATCCTGCAATTAGGCCAATGCTTAGAATCCCGCTACCACATATGGCGCAAAGCGGTGTTGCCCAGCGGGTGATCTGTAAAAAATTGGCAGGGCTGAGATAATGATGGATGTGTTTCATATACTCAAAGATATTCGCTGGGTGGCGGGAGCTTTCAGTATGGTCTGATGCTGTGTGAAAGAGAAGGCTTCTTTGAAAAATAAGAAAAGTCAGGCATTCTGGGTGGAATAGTTTGTATCATAGGTGTGTATGACCTCACCTACGGCGGCGTGATGTGTCGTAGTGAGAGTGAGGCTATGGGGGATATTTTATGGCCTTTTGGCTGATCAAGTCTGAGCCGGCGTCTTTTTCATGGGATGAGCAGGTGCAAAATGATGTTGAGCCGTGGACAGGTGTGCGTAACTACCAAGCACGCAACAATTTAGCTGCCATGAAATGCGGTGATAAGGCTTTATTTTATCACTCTGTAACAGAAAAACGCATTGTTGGTGTAGTGGAAGTTGTGCGGGAAGCCTTTCCAGATCCAACGGCAGAAGACCCCCGGTGGGTGTGCGTGGATGTTAAAGCAGATGGTGCTTTTGCATGCCCGATTACTTTGGCTGAAATTAAGGCCGACCCTAATCTTTCTGAAATGGCCTTGTTGAAGCAATCGCGCCTCTCAGTTGCGCCTGTAACGGAAGAAGAATTTATGTACCTCACAACGAAGGGTGAGTGGGAGAAGCTATAAAATATAGAGGGGGCTTTTTCTGAGGGATATCTGCCCCCATATTTCCTCCATAATATGCGATGCAGCGTGAGAAGGATGTCTTGGTGATGAGTGAAGTACGGGATGAGCATGTGCCAAGCACAGCGTTCCAATTTCAGGAATTAGATACAGAAGCCCTAACACAGCTGCATGATGTGCTGGATCAAGTCGAGCAAGGGCGTGGGACATTGGCGCACCTTGCAGGCTTGATGGGGGGGGCTGTTGGGCGTGCAGCTCAGCTTGGTTTGCGTGGTTTGTCTCTTGCCCCAGGGTTGCAGGAGCGTCTTGAAAGCCTAGCAACAACTGCGCTGGAGCAGGCTTATCGCATTGCCATATTAGGGCTGGATCACTCAGGTGAAGTAAAGCCTAATGTGTTGCGCGAGACGATGACTCATGCGGCTATTGTGGCAGCGGGAGCGTTTGGTGGTTTTGGTGGGGTTGTGAGTATGGCGCCAGATATTGGCTTTACCACGCTTGCCATTATGCGTGAGATTGCCAGCATCGCTCGAGAGAATGGAGAAGACCTCCGTAGTGAGGAGACGCGCCGTGCTTGTTTGGAAGTATTCGCCTTACGGGCGATGGCCGGGAAGAAAGATATTCGCAATGATGAGGAAGGGGAGATCGGCTTTTTCGCCGCTCGTGCTCTCATGCGTGGTCAACCTTTAGTGATGTTGATGGCCGATATTGCAGGCCATTATGGCATGGCGTTGTCTCGTAAGTTGGCAGCACAGATGGTTCCAGTTGCTGGAGCTTTGTGTGGTGCGGCGATCAATTCTGCCTTTTTTGCGCATTATCGTGCTGTGGCAAAGGCACATTTTACGATCCGCCGATTAGAGAGGGTACATGGTATGGCCGTACAGCAAGCTGCTGAGGCGTATCAGGGGACGACTAACGGTGTGAGGGGCGACTAAGGGCGTAAAGCTCGGTCGCACCAGCAATAAGAATGCCGATAATGCATAGGCATTCTATGAGGTGTGTGAGGCGGATTAAGGCAGGCCATATCAGTTGGAGGAGGAAGCTTCCCCCGAGGCCGATAGCGTAGATATAGCTCTGTGATGGTCGTGTTAGTTGGGTGGTGTGAGGCATTGTTGTGCTCAATAAAAGAAAGTCCCGTTTATGAGCTATATCACAGCTGACATTCTTTTGCGTGCCTATATGGAAGGTATTTTTCCTATGGCGCCGGGTGCAGAGAGTGATGAGCTGGAGTGGTTTTGTCCTCAAGAGCGAGGTGTCATTCCTCTACAAGCTCCTATTTTGCCGCGTCGATTACTACGAACAGTGCTTGCTGGGCCGTATCGTGTATGCAGCAATGAAGATTTTGACGGCATGATGCGTGCTTGTGCTGAACATACACAGACACGCACAGAGACATGGATTAGTGAACGTATCCGCAGTTTATATGGCGATCTTCATAAGATGGGGCATGCACATTCGGTAGAGGTGAGAGGCGAAGATGGGGCTTTGCTAGGGGGGCTTTACGGGGTTTCTCTTCATGGTGCTTTTTTTGGAGAAAGTATGGTCTCTCGTGTGAGGGATGCCTCTAAAATTGCGTTGGTACATCTGATGGCGGGACTGCAAAAAGGGGGATATAGTCTGCTGGACACCCAATATGTCACGCCACATTTGGCACGTTTAGGGTGTGTTGCAGTGCCTTTTAGGACGTACCGGCAGACATTGGATGCCGCTATGACTGTAGATGCGCAATGGCCAGAAGATTTTAGTCTGAATGCGTTACGTCCCTTTATAGAAAGGTTTGCTCGCTCACGTGGTGAGTAGAGTAACAATGGGCAGGTACAAGGTTTTACCGGCTCGTCTGTTGACGTGCGGGTTGATTGTTGGGTTAGTAGGGGGCTTCACCATATATAAGGGGGCGGTGTGTTAAGCTGGGGAAAAATTCTGAGTGGTGTGGTTTTGGTAGGAGCATTGATACCGTCTGCTTATGCGGGGGATCATCCACCTCTTTCGCCCTTGCGTGATGCGGTTGTGACATATCGTTTTCAGACAGAAGCCTTGCCCGGTGGGCAGCCGGGAGCGGCGGCGGAGCATATGGTGAGTGTTTCTTTTGCGACATCGGGTGACCGGTTGCGGATTGACCCAGATGATGGGCAGAGTGCGACCATTTTAAACCGCCCTGCACAGATTATGACGCTCATTAGCATGCCGGCGCATCGTTATATTGAGTTCCGTCCAATGCAGGGGCTGCATAACCCGTTCTTTTTAGATTTGGGCATGACGTACCATAAGGCAGGCGAGGACAAAATTGCTGGTGTGGCGTGCCGTAAATGGGCCATTGAGAGTGAGCATGGCAAAGCGGAAGCTTGTGTCACAGATGATGGTTTAATCCTTGCTGAGGATGGGGTCGATGCAGATGGTGTATCAGGCCATATGCGGGCGGTTTCTGTAAGCTATCAGGAGCTTCCAGCCAGCCGGTTTCTTCCGCCTGCAGGGTTCGAGAAATTTGATCCGCTTGCTAAAATGAAAAAACATGCAGAGCAGCAACAGCCTGTTCCGGGTGTGTCTCTTGGACGGCATAGGCCAAAGCAACCTACTTTAGAAGCTGAGGTTCCTTCTCCTGCGGGAGATCAGCCACACACACCAGATGATTCTGTTGGCGATGGGAGTGTGGCGCATGATGACCAACCAAGTAATGGGCCGCAATAAATTGTGATAAATGGCTACAGCAAGCTGGGCTGTAAGTATGGCCTGTAAAAGGCTATAGGCATTGCGGTCTGGGGTATAAGGAGGACATTATGGTAGCGCAGAAACAGATAAAACTGGGGGAAGAAGCGCCCTCCTTTAAACTTGAAGGTGTAAGTCCAGAAGGTGGCGTGCAGATTGATAGTTCTGATTTAGAAGGAACTCCGTATCTTCTTTACTTCTATCCGCGTGCTTCCACTCCAGGCTGTACAACTCAAGCTTGTGACTTAAGAGATCACCTTGCTGAATTGCAGGTTCCTGGTGGTGAAGGCTTGCGCGTTTTTGGGGTGAGCCCAGATGGTATCACGGCACTTGAGAAATTCCTTACCAAACAAGCGTTGAGTTTTACTCTGTTAGCGGATGAAGCGCATCAGCTGGCAGAAGCTTATGGCGTGTGGGTACAAAAGAAGCTCTATGGGCGTGAATTTATGGGAATTGAGCGCAGCTCTTTCTTGATTGATGCTCAGGGGAATATCGCCGCAATGAAGCGCAAAGTGCGTCCTGCGCAACATGTTGCTTGGGTGCAAGAAGCGCTTAAGTCTCTTTAAAAAATGAGGCGCGTTGGAGTGCCGTTAGGCTGGTGATGCAAATAAGTTGGACGTATGGGAAGCATATCCTTTGTCGTGTAGCGTTGGGCTTGTTGGTGCCTTTTCTCGGTATTGTGCTGGGAGGGGCGCTGCTTGTTGGGCGGTTGCAGCAAGGGCCATTGGATATTACGGGGCTTTCTCATCGTTGGGTGGAGCCTTTTGCCCATATTGGGAATCTTCAGCTCCATTGGGGGCGTATGGCCCTCGCGTGGCAGCCTCGGCATCAAAAGCATCCTTCTGAGATATCGTTTCGGATAGATGATGTCCGGCTTGTCATGACTGACGCCCATAAGGGGTATATTCCTCTTCAGGCGGTTGATCATGCCCAAACAACATTAAATTTTGCAGAATTTTTACATGGTAAAATAGCGGTAAGAGAGTTGAATATTAGTGGTGTTCGGCTCTCTATCCAGAAAACACAGCAAGGTCAGATCCATTTAGAAGGAGTGCCCCCAGATTCTGTAGAGGTTGTAAAGAAGCCGTCTCAAGGTAGCCTGGAAAAATTGGTAGGACAGCTCAATTTACCCCGGCATATTGATATGCGCGGGATTACAATTGACCTTCATGATGAAGCAGATCCTAAGGGGAAACTCCATTTTACCATGCCATTTGGTGTGGTGGAGTACCAGCAAGAGAATGGGTGGCACGGACAGCTTGCAGCCCGGTTGGAGAATGTTCCTACATTGAGTGGAAAGGTAGGCTCTGTCACCCTAAATGGAGACATCCGACCTGATGCTAAGGGGGGGAGTGAGTGGGTGGCAGATATGTCGCCTCTTCCCGTGGGGTTACTAGCTGCGTGGCTCCCGATGCCGTTGGAGCAGCGTGCGGTATGGCAGGGTTATAATGTGCCTGTCTCTTTTCATGTATCTGGTCGGCTTAGTGATCATGCCATGTTGGGTGATCTCGCACAGCTTTCTGGTCGAGTACATGTAGGAGAGGGACAGCTTATTTTGCCGCAAGGGCCGCCCATTCAGTTGGTTTCAGCTCAAACGGATATACATTTTAAGCGTTCTGAATTGGGGCAGAAGGGTGCTGCTGTTAATGGTCTCATTCAGTCTCACTTATGGATGAATGACGAACACAGGCATGTGGTGCCTCTTTCGTTGCAGGTGAAGATGGAGCTTGATCATATTCTCGCTCCTCAAAATGTTGGGTTGGAAATACAAGGGGATATCCCGGCTTTTGATTTTGCGACTTTGGGAAGCGTATGGCCCGAGGGGGCTGCACGTGGTGCGCGTCGCTGGATCACGACGAATATGACGTCTGGTTCTGGTGAGAAGTTGCATATTTTGGCGAAGCTTCATGGTGCAGAAGGGTTCCGTAAATTACTCTCAGACCAATTAGAGGGAGATCTTTATGGGCATAACCTGACGGTATGGTGGTTGCGGCCCATCCAGCCTGTGACAGGCGTGGAGGCTCATGCACATTTTTTAGATGCAGATCAGCTACAGATTGATGTGCAGCATGGGCATATGCAAGATGGAAAAGGTGGTGAAATCACTTTGCCGCAAGGGAAGGTGATCATTTCTGGCTTGTCTCACAAGAGGCAAGAAGGGCGCTTTGAGCTGGGGGTTAAGGGCTCATCTCCTGGGGTTTTGAATATTTTAGCACATCCTAGGTTGAAGCTGTTGTCGCGTCATCCTGTTCGTTTCACACAGCCTGAAGGATATGTAACAGGAACACTAAATCTTGGCCTACCATTGATTAAAAAGATCAACGTAAAGGATATTACCTATGGTGCTGAGCTTGAGGCGCAGCATATGGGTATGATGATGGGGTTTTTAGGCCATATAAGCCAAGGCCAGGGCCATATATCTGTTAAGGATGCGAGTTTAATAATTACGGGCGGGGCGCATGTATGGGGAGTGCCTGTTCGTGGTGAGGTGTTTGATTCTTTTCATCAAACAGGGGCACCAGGCCAAATTTTAGTGCGGGCAGACTTAAAAGCTCCATTATCTGTAGCGAATTTACATAAGCTAGGCGTTCCTGCTTTTCTTGCGCGTGAGCCAGTTCTGAAGGGACAGGGGCAGGCTCATGTACAATATACACAATATGCAGCCGAGGCAGGGCATAGGCAGGCGCATGCAGATATACAGACTGACTTTACAGCAATGACGTTAAAAGCCCCTTTTTGGCAGAAGCTTTCTGGTGTGCCGGCGGGGTTTAAGGCAAGTCTGGGGTGGGATGAGGGGCACCTCACACATCTTGATAATGTACAGGCTTACGGGCCCCGCCTCTCTGTTATAGCGCAATCACGTATGCGAAATGGGCAAGTTGGCGGGTTAGAGTTCCAAAAAATTAAATTGGGGCGCAGTGAGGGGCGCGCTGTGTTCGATTGGCCATTAGGGGAGGAGGGGGCTGACGGGCGCTATATGTTTGACCTGCAGGCCAGCCTTTTAGATGCGACATCCTGGTGGGGGGCGTTGTCGGCAAAGGAAGATGATAAAAACACATTAAAGCCGCATATTGGTGAATATACGCATGAGCCCACAATAGCGCACGGGAAAGGGGCGCCCAGTATTTTACCTCAAGGTCAGTGGTCTGTGAATTTGCGTGCGAACACATTGTTATATGGCGCAGAGCAGCGTGCAGATGATGTTAAAACACATGTTTTTTGGTCTGGACAGCATATAAGGGAGGCCTCCTTAGAGGTAGGGGCTCCTAATCGGGTGAGTTTCCATCTTTCCCCAGTTCTCGATAAAGTGGGCGAGTTTACGTTAGGGTTAGACATCGCCAATACTGGGGCGGTTTTGTCGTCTCTTGGTGTGTACCAGCAGCTTGAAGGGGGACGATTTAGCTTAAGGGGGAAATGTGCTGCTGTAACAGGAGGAGAACAAGGCGATAAAGTTCATTCCTTAGGATTACGGATTGGGTTGCCACCGTGCCAAGGTGAGGTGGCGATTAAGGATATGACGCTTAAGCATCCTCCAGCGGCTCTTGTAATGGCAACGGTTTTTGCCCCATTGCATTGGGGGCAGCTCTCGCGAGAGCAGTTTGAGACTGTAGAGCTCAATGCGACATTATATGCGGCAGATGGGCGTATGCAGGTTGAAGATGGACGTGCCAGTAATGATATTTTTGGTGGGACATTGAAAGGCCAAGTTGATTTCACCAAAGGAGTGCTGGATATGCAGGGTACTCTATCTCCGCTTTTTGGCATTAATCATGCAGCAGGAACATTGTTTGGCGAAGGGACTGTCATGGCTCCAGAAAAGGGAAGTGGCGTTATGGCGATGACATATCGTTTGGATGGGACATTGAAAAAGCCTGAGTTCCATGTGAATCCCTTCTCTGTATTACTGCCGGGGTCTTTAAGAAATATTCTAGACTGGTAAGTTCGTGGGGCTGTGCGGAGCCTGACGAGGGCGCAAAGCCGCCATATAGATGCTGCATTTTGTGCGATAGGACGAAAGAAGAGGTCAGAAAGAAGGTATTATGGCAGGAGAAATGTCTGATCTCTTTGGAGGGGGGGCTGCCCCCGATGCGTCTCAGAATGTGAGTGATGGCTCTATGCGTGGGCGCTCTAACTTTGTGGGGGAGAAGGTACGTCCTTCGCAAGGTGGGGCAGATACGCAGCCATTAGCGGATAGGTTACGCCCCCGGTCTTTAGAGGATGTTCAAGGCCAAGAGCATTTATTAGGGCCAGAGGGGACATTAACCCATATGCTCGCCAGTGGGCGTTTATCTAGCCTAATTTTATGGGGTGGCCCCGGCTGTGGAAAGACGACTATCGCTCAGCTTTTAGCGGCGCGTGCAGGGCTGTTTTATACCAAAATATCTGCTGTTTTCTCTGGCGTGGCGGATCTGAAAAAAGCTTTTGAAGAAGCGCGCCGTAAAGCGGAAGCAGGTGGTAAGGGAACGCTCCTATTTGTTGATGAAATTCATCGCTTTAATAGGGCGCAGCAAGATGGCTTTTTGCCTTATGTGGAGCGCGGCACGGTTGTGCTGGTGGGTGCCACAACGGAGAATCCGTCTTTTGCCTTAAATTCTGCTCTTCTATCGCGCTGCCAAGTGTTGGTGCTGCATAGGCTGGATGATGCAGCTTTAGAGCAGTTGCTTTTACGTGCAGAAGAGGAGATGGAAACGCCTCTTCCCGTTACGACTGAAGCAAGGGCCTCTTTACGGGCTATGGCCGATGGAGATGGGCGTTATTTGCTTAACATGGTCGAGCAGCTTTTCTCGCTTATGGCGGGGATGAAGAAAAAACATGCGAACGCTGCAGAATTGGCTCCATTGGGGCCAGAAGAGCTGGCTAAATGGCTCTCTCGGCGCCCTGTTTTATATGACCGGGATAGAGATGAGCATTATAACCTCATCTCCGCACTGCATAAATCTCTACGTGGGAGCGACCCAGATGCAGGGCTTTATTGGTTTGCACGTATGCTCGAAGGGGGAGAAGATCCTCGCTATATCGCTCGCCGGTTGGTGCGTTTTGCAAGCGAGGATATTGGCGAGGCGGACCCGACCTCTCTTCCTTTAGCTCAAGCTGGTGCTGCAGCGTATGAGCGGCTGGGTTCGCCAGAGGGGGAGGTTGCTTTGGCGCAGGTAGTTGTGCATTTGGCTGTGGCGTCTAAATCCAACGCGGTATATGCGGGCTATAATGCAGCCCGTGCTTTGGCGCGTAAAACAGGTAGCTTGATGCCCCCGGCACATATTCGCAATGCGCCAACAGCTTTGATGAAAGAGCTCGGTTATAAAAAAGGTTATGAGTACGATCATGACCATGAAGATGGGTTCTCCGGGCAAAATTACTTCCCAGAGGGGATGGAACGCGTGACGCTTTATCAGCCAGTTAACCGTGGTTTTGAAGAAAGAATTAGAAAACGACTAGACATACTGGCGCAGAAACGGGCATCTCGCCAATCATGAGTGTAGAGAATCGTATTGTCAGTGAGGATGAGGCAGATCTGCGCCTTGATCGCTGGTTTCGTCGTCATTACCCTAATTTGACACAAGGTGGCTTGCAAAAGTTGTGCCGTAAGGGGCAGGTGCGTGTTGATGGTGGGCGTGTACAGCCTAATAAACGCCTCTTTCCTGGGCAGACCGTGCGGGTGCCGCCTTTACCGGACCAAAGTCGCCCGGCTCCGCCACCTCCGCTTAATCCGGCGTTGGTAAAGCAGTTGCGGGATATGATCCTTTATGAGGATGAGCAGCTCATAGTTTTGAATAAGCCTTCTGGTCTTGCGACCCAGGGTGGGCCGGGCATTACGGTTCATATTGATATGATGCTGGAGGGCCTGCGCCCTGAGGGAGGGGATAAACCGCGCCTAGTGCATCGTATTGACCGTGATACGTCTGGCTTATTGTTGCTGGCGCGCACGCCTGGTGTTGCGGCAAAGTTGGCGGCATCTTTTCGTAGTCGTGAGGTGAGTAAAACATATTGGGCTGTTGTGGTCGGTCGCCCTAGCCCGGCTGAAGGTGTGATTGACCAACCTCTGGCAAAGGTTGGAGCCGGCGGAGCCTCGTTGATCGTGCCAGTTGCACGAGGGGAGGAAGATGCTATGTCGGCCAAGAGTGCTTACGAGACGTTGGATGCAACGGGTAAGCGTTTTGCTTGGTTAGCGCTTTCTCCATGGACTGGTCGTACACATCAATTACGTGTCCATACTGAAAGCCTTGGCACCCCTATTTTGGGTGACCCTCGCTATGGTGGGCAGGCTACGCATGTAGATGGTTTTGCAGATAGGTTGCATCTTCATGCTCGCGCTTTAGAGTTCCCCCATCCAGCAGGGGGGCGGTTGCAGGTGACCGCACCACTCCCACCGCATATGGTGGAGACATTCAAAGCATTAGGCTTTATCGCTGGGGATACGCCTCCACCACGCCGGGTACGGTAAGGATTATCTTGAAATGACGCGATAAGGCGAGCGAGGCTTGTTCTTATGAGCGTAAGAAGGGCACAGCATAGATGAAGAAGCTGGCAGCAATTTTAATTGGGCTCATAGTGCTAGGGACAGGGATTAGCCTTGCTCCTCAATTGCTGCTGGACAGGCATAAGTTACGCGACCGCGTTGCGAGTGCTTTTTTGAAGAAGACGGGCCTTCAGCTGAGTATGAAGGAGACGTCTATCCAGCTATTGCCGTGGCCTTCTTTTCAGGCGGTGAATGTTGTTCTTACTCGTCCGGGCTGTGCGCCTTTTGTGGCGGCACGCTCAGTGCATGTAGATATTTCCTTACTGGCTTTACTACAGAGAGAGATCTCTTTTCAGGATTTCACGGTGGAAGGAGCTGGTATAGCTTTGCACCGAGCGAGCGAGGGGCAGTGTTCTAGCTGGCTGCCCTTCCTCTCTCAAGGGCAAGAGGCTACGCCTGCTGATTCATATGAAACGCCGGAGGCGACATCGCCTCGTGGTTATGGCTTTTTATCGCCTCACTGGAAGATCAGCTTCGGGGCGTTGCATTTAAGTGATTCTGATTTCTCATGGCAGGATGATTTAGCAGATGGCTCTATCCCTTCAGAGGGGCGGTTCCATATTGATAACCTCGTATTGGAAGGGATGCGTAGCGATAGTCCATGGGTTGATCTACGTGGTCATCACGGGCATACGCCGCTAACGATACGGGGCCGTATGGGGCCCCTGAAACGCTTACTCTCGGCTGATGCCACGCAGGATAGTCCGTGGAGTTTTAGTGTTGGTGTGACAATGGGAGGCAGTGCCGAAAGCACGCAGCAGAATCATGTCACACTGGATGGGACCATGAAGGACGCCCATCATCTTACAGGGGTAACCTTTAGTTTGCAGGGACAATGGGCAGACCTGCGTGACCTTGGAAAGTTGTTCCCACGGCTCCATTTGCCGGTAATGCAGCAGGCTGAGGGGACGGTTACCTTCCGTAGTGACGATAATCAGAGTAATGCATCTTCCAGCCATGCGGATATTGCTTTGACAGACGCACTTTTGCGTTTGCCGAGGCATTTAGTACCCGGGCAGATACATGTTCATTTGGCAAAGTTGAGTGTGCCAGATGGTTTATGGAAGAGTACAGCGCCACTAGATGTGAGTGATCTCCAATTAGACGCAGATGCCCCACAGGCACCGCTTTTTGTGCAGGGGCAGGCTGTGTGGGGGCATTATGGCTGGGTGTTCCATAGCCAGATGGAGAGCTTGCAGCAGGCACTTCTTGCTGGGTTAGGGGCAGGACAGCCTCAGCTTGGGTTCAAGATGGAGCTACAAGGCCAAGATCGAAGTCTTGCGAACCTCTTTAGTCGGAATGACGCCGGTAAAGTGATGGCTGTGCAAGATCACGTTAATGTAGAGCTGCAAGGGAAGATTGGCCTTAACGCGAGTGCGTTAGAAGTACATGGTCAGGCAGTGATGTTACAATTGCCTGATATGGCAGGTCTTTCTGGCCTGCTTGTGCATAATGGGCAGCTTTCAGGGCAGGTGGAGCTTGGCTCTTTAGATACGGTGGAGCGTCAAGGTCTCAAGGTGCAAGAGCTGCATTTTGATAGCCAAGAAGTCGGAGGGCAGCTTTCTATTGAGATGGGCGCTCCTTTGGGGAGTGGGCTGCGGGCAATTGTGCATTTAGCGCATTTAGATAGTGAGAGTTTTTCATATGCGCCTGCCTTAGATGAGCCAAAGCAACCGACAGCGATGTTACCTGTTCCTACTGCGATGGTAAGTACGGCGCTTAGGCCTCCCCCTGCGAATGAAGCTCCAGCGCCCCAACATCCAGAGACAACGTCTCCCTCTGTGGAGGAACATACAACGGATAAAGGGTTAGCTGATGCCCATTCTATGGCTGTTTCGGCTGAGAAAGCGCAGGCGCAAGATATCCAAAAATTGCCCTCTGGGCAGAGAGCTTCTGACGCTGATGGAACATCTGGACATATTCAGGGGGCTAATCTGCGTCCCTATATGGCTCAGTGGCTTGGTGCGGCAGGTGAAATGTCGCTGGATATTGATTTGTTAGCAGATCAGCTCCATGTCAGCGGTGTGGGCTATCAAGATGTGCATTTACACCTTGTTGGGAATGATGGGCGACTTGGGCTCTCAGTTTTGGGGGGGAATGTACAGGCAATACCTCTTGCAGGTGAGGTCGTTTTAGATGGCTCTGTTGAGCCGATGCGTGCTGCCGTAACAGCTTCTCCTATTATTTTACCAGCGAGCTGGGTGCAGAATATATTGAACCAGCCGGTGATGTTTGAAGGGCCACTACAATTTAATGGTCATGTTACGACACAGGGGGCAGACCCTGCTGCGTTAGGGCGTGCTTTAGAGGGGAAAATGGGTGCTTCGCTGGTAGATGGGCGTGTGCATCGTGAGTTCTTAGCTCCTTTGGCAGGGCCAGCAGCAACTCTTTTAAAGCTTGGTTCTGGGAATGTTGCTTTGCGCTGTGTGGCGGGTGTTGCGCAGTTTGAAAAAGGGCAGATGCAGCTGAGTGACCTTGCTTTGGAGGTGAAGCATCTTTCCATGACAGGGCAGGGGGCTTTCCAGCTTGCTGAGGGTGGTTTCCAATTACATTTAAAACCGCATGTGAGCCTTGCTGGGGTTGATTTCTCCACGCAGCTTAAAGTGGTGAATCAAGGTGCTTCCTTCCGCATTATGCCGATGGACCGGCACAATGAGAGCAAACAGCTTGATATTGGCGGTAGTGGCCCTGAGGAGGATTCCTGTGCGATTAGTGTGCGGAAAGCACGGAATGGCCAGCCCGGTCTGCCTTTGGCAGAGCGTGAGCAGGGGCACTTGGGAGGAGCAAAAGCGATCCTCCGTGCGTTGGGCTTAGGTGGTAATTAAGAGGGAAGTAAGTAGCTATGGCACAGCCACGGAAGCGTTTTTGGAAGAGTGTAACATTAGGGACCGTGGGTGATGATGGACAGCAAGGCCCGTTACTAGATGGTCGGCCTATTCGCCTTCCCGCAGGGGGGCAGCTTGCTGTTCACTCGACAGCTCTTGCCAAAGCCTTGGTAGAAGAATGGCAAAACATTGCTGAGGGGGCCGAGTTCACCCCAGATGACCTTACCCTAACCCGCATTACGGGGAGCCGTATTGAGCGGGTTGCTCCTGATATGGCTGCGATGAGAGCGGTGCTTAAAGCTTATGGGGTAGATGATAACCTTTGCTATCGCAGCGATGCACAAGATGACGCTTTGTTGGAGCGGATCTTTTCATGGGCGCAGGGGAAGGGTCTGTCTCCAGCGATGACGACAGGCCTCATGCCGTTAAAGCAGCCGGAAGCCTATATAAAGCGATTGGAGCAGATTCTAGAGGGAATGGATGCTGATATTTTGGCAGCATTAGGTGTTATGACCCCTATTTTAGGTAGTCTTCTTCTGCCGTTAGCTTTGCTTGATAATGTGGTGAGTTTTGATGAGGCGATGAGCCTTGGCCATGCTGATGAGAACCATCAAATGGCAGAATGGGGGCATGATAAAGAATTGGCTCGTCAGTTAGAGCAAAAAGAGCAAGATATTGCTGACGCACTGCGCTTCTTTTGCCTTGTGCGGGAGGGGTGAGCCCTTTTTGAGAAAGTTTGCAGGGTGCTGTTATAAAGAAGGCCGCATAAGAGGTAGAGGGCTAAGACGCCTCGTCTCTTATACGGCCTTATCTATTAGGAGGGGAAAGTGATTATTCCCCGTTATCTGGAACCATGATGCTCACAGCGGCTGTCGCTGCAATGCCTTCTTCACGGCCAGTAAAGCCAAGACGCTCGGAGGTTGTTGCTTTGACAGAGATGCGGCTTGGGCTGACTTTCAGTAGCTCGGCCATGCGCTTGCACATCGCCTCAGCATGCGGACCAATTTTGGGGCGTTCACAGATGATCGTTAGATCTGCGTTGACGAACATTGCCCCTTTGGAGCGGATAAGCTCCCCAGCATGAACGAGGAAGCGTGCGGAATCCATATCACGCCATTTTTCGTCACTTGGGGGGAAGTGACGGCCAATGTCGCCTTCATTTAAGGCGCCATAAATAGCATCACAGAGTGTGTGGATCCCTACATCTGCATCAGAGTGGCCAGCGAGGCCTTTTTCGTAGGGGATCTCAATGCCACAGATAATTAATTTGCGGTTTTCAGCAAAAGCGTGGACATCATAGCCCAGTCCAACACGTGGCAGGAGAGTGGTATTTTTTGGGGATTGTTCTTGCTCGTCTTTGATGACGCGTTCAAGGCGCATGAGGTCCTCCGTTACGGTAAGTTTAATATTGTCTTCTGAGCCCATGACGATAGCAACAGGGTGTCCTTCTGCCTCGAGGAGCCCTGCATCATCTGTGAGGGCAGTGCGATGGCGTGTGTGTAGGTCGTGCAAGAGCGGGAAGGAAAACCCCTGGGGGGTTTGTGCCCGCCATAAGCCTGCGCGAGGGACTGTACCCGTGATGAAGCCATTTTCTACTTTTTTAAGTGTATCACTCACAGGTAGAGCGGGGATAGCACCATCATGGGTTTTTAAAGCGTCAATTGTGCGGTTAATAACAGCGGGTGGCACACAAGGGCGGGCGCCATCATGGACTAAGACGATATCGGGAGGCTCTGGCAGGTTAGCGAGAGCATTGAGCCCTGCACGAACGCTATCATGGCGCTCTGCTCCACCGGGGATTGGGGGGAGGATATCTAAACCTGAGAGGGCTTCGGCAAGGAGGGGGTCATCTCCAACAGGTTGGAGCACATCCACATGAGGAAGAAGCGCTTTAGCTGCCCGGCGAATAACAGGTTCGCCTGCTAAGAGGTGAAATTGTTTGCTGATGGTAGCTTGTTGGTTTGTAGCTCCGGCAGCAAAGCGTCGCCCACGCCCAGCAGCAAGTAGAAGTGCTGCGATGCGTTTTGGTTTTGAGCGTGAGGTCGTGGCGGTCAAGACGGGGTCCTCTTAGTTGCGATATATATAACTTATGGCGCTAGCTTAGTGTGCCATTCCCATATGGTGGGGGCTATCTAGGCTAAATGCAGGCACGGCGACATCAAAACGGTACTCGCTGGCAGGGGCAATCATATGAAAGACCCCTTCCATAAAGCCGCTAGGTGTTTTGAGCTCAGCACCGGATGTATATTGGTAGCTGGCTTTTGGTGCAATAATGGGCTGTTCACCAACGACCCCCTCACCATGCACACGTTCTTGTTCTCCTCGGTCATCCGTGATGACCCAGCTTCGTGAAAGAAGCTGGATATTTTCGTCTCCGTTATTTTCAATAATGACGTGATATAGCCACACATAACGATGTTCATCTGGTGCGGAGTGGTCATCTACCCAGAAAGGTCGAACATTTACGACGATATCACCTGTTTGCGCCGTAAAGGCGGGAAGAGAGGTGATTGGCTCTAGCTCAACCATTTCTGTCTCGACCATGAGGTCGTTATGGGGAGGAGAATTTTCAGACATGAAGCCCTTACTAGAATCATTAAGGGCTTTTGTCAGGTCATTCTGCATATGCTGTGCATTTTTCGTACACAGGATAGAGCATACGGGTTACCCAAACTTGCTAGGAGAGATAGCAAGCTTGGGTAAGGGGAGGTGATTATAGTGAGACGTTACGTGCCGCTTCGGCGCCTTGTTTAAGGTCGTTAATCAGATCTTGTGCATCTTCCAGCCCGACAGAGAGACGAATGGAGCCATCAGTAATGCCAAGATTGTTACGATCTTCTTGAGAGAGCTTTTTATGTGTTGTCGTGGCAGGATGTGTCGCAATGCTACGAGCATCCCCCAAATTATTAGAGAGAGAAACGAGGCGGAGTGCATTGAGGCAGGCAAATGCTCCTTGTTTCCCATTGGCAACTTCAAAGGCGATGAGCGAGCCACCATTGCTCATTTGAGCGCGTGCAATCGCAGTGTGTGGGTGATCGTCTCGGCCTGGGTAAAGTACACGTGTCACACCGGGGAAGCTGCTTAGAGCATCTGCAATGAGTGCGGCATTATGGGCCATTGCTTCGACACGTAGTTTGAGAGTCTCAAGCCCTTTGAGCAGCACCCAGGCATCGAAGGGGGAGAGTGTGTTGCCGGTATTGCGTACAAAAGGCTGGAGTGTTTCGGTAATCCATTCTTTCGTGCCTAAAATGGCCCCGCCCATGACACGGCCTTGTCCATCAATATGTTTGGTGCATGAATAGATGATGACGTCTGCGCCAAGCTCTAGAGGGCGTTGTGCAATCGGGGTGGCAAAGACATTATCCACCATAAAAATCGCCCCTGCTTTATGGGCGAGGTCTGCGATATGGCGAATGTCCAGTACGTCTAACATGGGGTTGGAAGGGGTTTCAATCAACACAGCTTGCGCTGGGCGAGATAAAGCCTTCTCCCATGCTGCAGGGTCAGTGCCGTCGAGCATTTCGGTTTCTATACCGTAGCCGGGTAAAAGTGAGGTTAGAAGCCAGTGTGTCGAACCAAAAAGTGCACTGGAGGCAACAACACGGTCGCCAGCTCTAAGGTGAGCGAGTAGGGCGCAAGACACAGCGCCCATGCCGGTGGCTGTTGTTTGGCAGGCTTCTGCTCCTTCTAGAAGGGCGAGGCGTTCTTGCAGCGTATCTACTGTTGGGTTGCCATAGCGGCTATATTGGAGGTGGTCGACCTTGCCTTCAAATGTAGCTTCTGCTTGTTCGGCACTATCATAAACAAAGCCTGATGTTGGGAAGATAGCATCGGATGTTTCACCATGTTCTGTGCGGTTGCGGGCCTCGTGTAATAGGCGTGTGGCAACGTTACAGGATGAAAGAAAAGAGGCGTGTGAAGAGGGCATGGGTTCCTCCAGCTTTTGCGGCAGGAACTAAAAGAACCTGCCATTAGGATGGAGGCCGTGGAAGTCCTGATTCTGTCGGGAGAAACAGGGCCTCTTTAGCGCTATTTTTTAACCTCGCCGCAAGCCGGCCTGTCAAATCACGAGGGCAGTTCTTTAAAAGAAATGCAAGGTGACTATGCGCTTTGCAGTATGAGGCGTCAAGAAAAGCGATAAAGAAATACGTTTAAACAAGAATAAGAGGGGTAAAATGGGGATTGCACGATAGGAAGGCAGACAGTATAAGGGCCGCATAAGGCGGATGTAGTTCAATGGTAGAACGGCAGCTTCCCAAGCTGCATACGGGGGTTCGATTCCCCTCATCCGCTCCAGTAGCTTCCCGATAAAAAATATCTTTTTGCAAGTTCGTTCCCACGACTTACCACGCTCTATCTGTGTGATTTGTGGCAGGAGCGCTTGGTGAGATATGCGCATTTATAGAGCAATAAGTAGCTAAATGTTGCTGTGCCGAGGGCAATAAGCCACGAAATATCTATATCATGGCAGTAAGGAAGTAGCGGGCCTTGATATAGCGAAAGTTTGAGGAAAGGAATTTCCGCAAGAATGCCTAAGAGGTAACTCAAAATAGCTGGAATATTGAGACGTCCGTAGAGGCCCCCATTTTTCTCAAAGAATGAGGGAACGTGGTAGGCACCTTTCTTAATAAGGTAGAAATCAGCCAGGTTAATGGCTGTCCATGGAATCATTACCGTCATGAGGATTTCAAGCAAGGCATTATAAGTTGCGCTGAAAGAGCGTGACATGAACAGCGCCATGCTGGTTGCGGTGAGTATGGTGAGTAAGCTGATGATGATACGGCTGAGGCCCCTAGGGCGCCAACCAGGTTTAAAGCTGTGCAATAATGTGATGAATGAGAGTGTACAGCAGTAAATATCCATCGCATTGGCAAAGGCGATAGAGAGGCCGAGAATAAGGATGATCGGCCCTGCCCATGCTCCTGCAATATGGCTGATGGCTAATGCAGGGGTGAGACCAGTTTCGGCACTGAGAAAAGCACCTACGGCCATAGCTAAAAATGTGCCGCAGACTGTTCCTCCATAGCAGGCGAGGAAAATATGCGGGTATGTTTTTGCATCATTAGGCAAATAGCGCGATGAATCAGAGACATAGGGTGCTGTTGCAACTTGCCATAATACGGCAATTGAGAAGGCTTGTAGAAAACCCGCAAATGAGCCGTGTAAATCCTTCAAGATATGGGCTGAATGTATCTCATTAACCACACAAAGGGCAAAGCAAAGAGCAATAACGGCCATAGTAAGACAGGATACGAGAGGGGACCATGCCTCAATGGTACGATAGCCAATAATGCAGGGGATAAAGCTCAGAAGGGCCATAATGATAATAGCAGAGTGAGCGCTAAAGGCTGGTACGATATTATGTAAAGCATCACCGCCAACAACACAGTTGGAGGCGATGAAGCTGACATACATGATGACAACCATGAGGATGACGGGGATAGCTCCCCATGCTCCAAATTGTCCGCGACTTTGGATCATTTGTGGGACGCCAAGCGCAGGGCCTTGCACTGCGTGGAGTGCCATAAAAATAGCGCCGGTTAAGCTGCCCAAGAGAAAGGCGAGTGCTGTCCATAAAAAAGAGATATGACAGGCGATAGGCCCTAATGCTCCCGTGACAACGGTAAGCAATGTCATATTCGTGCTGAACCAAATGGAGAATTGGTCCCGTGGGCGGCCCCGGCGCTCATGCTCAGGGATAGGATGTATCGTATGTTGTTCAATACCTGAAAACATGAGGGGCCGACCTTAGGATTATCGGGTGAGACTACAGGCTGACATTAATGCGTCCATAATAATAGCCACCTGTCATCGGGACGCCTGCGGAGTTGTTATCGTAATGCAGGGTGCCCGTATAGGAGGTCTCTAAAGGCATGCGGCGGGGACGGACATTGAAGAGATTATTCCCACCGATAGCAAGGTGAAGGCGTTTTGTTGCTTGGTAGCCAACTTCTAGGTCGGTTAGCCATGCAGGTGTATTTACAAAGCGGTAGAATTGGCTTTGTGAATATTGCAGGGCACTTGGTGCTTGGTCTTGATATGTGACGTTATTTACTGTCTCGCCATAGCGTGTTTGCCGCAAATTGACATCCCATTTACCTGTTTTCCAGTAAGCATTGAGGATGATCTTGCTACGTGGAGAGGCCGTGGTGATGTAGCCGACTTCTTGTGCATTGAGTAGCGGGTTCCCGTTTGCATCGCTGCCAATATGGTGGATGCGGGAGCGGTTAAGGTTGAGAGCGAGGCTGAGGTTTAATGTCCCGTAACGGTGCAGTTTTAGGTCATAGTCGGCCATAATATCTAAGCCTTGGGTGCGTGTACTAGCCCCATTGGCAAAATATGTGGCGGTGACGTTATTGGGGTCTAAGCCATTGGGGAGTGTGGCTCCTGTGAGCATAATGGCGTTTTCAGCTGCACTGCCTTGGAAGCTCCCACCAGGAACAATGCGGTCGCGAATATTAATTTGGTAGGCATCAACAGAGATATGGAAATCTTTTAATGGCTCCATTACAAAGCCGCCGCTAATATTTGTTGAGCGCTCTGCTTTTAGACGCTGGGCACCAAGAGATCTAGCTGCTTCTGAGCTGACAGGAAGACTAGCATAGGCCCCGTTGGGGATCACGCTGAGGACGCTATAATGTTCTTCTAATAGGGTGGGAGCACGATAGCCGCTATTGATGGTCGCACGGAGTGCAAAATGTTTAGAGACATCATAGCGTGCAGCGATTTTACCCGTTGGTGCATTACCGACATCGGTATAATGCTCGTAGCGCCCACCAATATCTAGATCAAGATGATGGAGAGGGTGGAAGTCTGCATCTAAGTAGCCCGCCCATACATCACGGCTCCAGGAGCCGGCATTCTCGGGCATCAAACCAGCAAACCCTTGTGTGCCTCCCTGGTAATATGAGGCATATTCACCTGCGCCAATGGAATACATCTCTAGCCTATGTTGGGCACCAAAGGAGAGGTCGAGCGAGCGGTTAGGGGCGAATGCAAAATGGCGGCTGATATCGAGTGTATTATTCCACTGGGCATGGCGAAATTGTTCTGTGTGTACTTTTGTCGGTGTGTAGCCGAAATTTTGATAATAGGCGGGGTTCCCTGTATTTTTAAGGGTCATATGGTCTTCATCAGCACCATATGTTGTGTTGAGATCCCATTTAAACCCAGCGGGTAGGCGGCCTTTTAAGCCTAAAGTCGCAGCGTAATCTTGCTCTTCCATCGCCTCAATGGGGACGAAACCATCGGGATAATATTGAGGTAGGACATCCGGTGTGCGGTAATCTTGGTAAGATTCGCCATGGCGGTGTGCATAGGTGATAAAACCGTAGCCCTCTAATGAATCTGTGAATTTCTTACCAAAATTCAGGCTGAGTGTTTGGCGTGTTTCTTCAGCAAGGCTTAAAGCGGGGTCGTCATCTTTACCGGTACGGACATCAATAGCGGGGGCGACGAAATGGTCGGTATGGTACATTTGCCCGCTAAGGTTCGCATAGCCATTTTCTCCTAGGGAGAAACCTTTATTGAAGCCGAACTGATATTGCCATCCGTCACCATTATAGGCATTGGCGCCAGTTTGTGCGTCTATATTAAAATTGGAGACGGATTTTTTTAGGACGATATTAATCACCCCGGCAATGCCATCAGCTCCGTAGCGTGAGGCGGCACCATCACGGAGCACTTCCACATGGTCGATAGCCTCAGCGGGGATCATGTTTAGGTCAACCGGGCTGGAACCTTCTTGTGGTCCGCTATCGGCATAAAGATTAGCTGTCGTATGGCGGCGAATGCCGTTAATGAGAACCAAGGTGTGGTTAGGGTTTAATCCACGCAAGCGGATAGATGATGTAAATGCCCCGCTATCATATCCAGCAGCCCCAATTGTTACAGAAGGATTTACACGGGCTAGCCCGTCGGCCAGATTCATTTGCCCTGTGCGATGGAGCTGCTTGGCTGAGACAACATCCACCGGCGATGTGCTTGCGCGTGCCTTTTTAAGGGGGGTGTAAACGCCGGTGATCAGTACGCGTTCTGCTGATTGTGCTTCAACAGGTCCGTGTTTTTTATGCCCTGCTTTAGAAGGAGCGGCCTCGGCTGTAGTGGCGTGGGCTACATGGCGTTGTGTGTCGTTATCAACTGTAGAGGAGGCTTCTGCCTGTGTGATGCCAACACCTTGTGAGAGGGTGAGTAGGGTTGCAGGCAGAATAAAAAGATCATGCGGGCGGGGCATGGTGGTCTCCCAAAGGGCAGGGGAAAAGAGAGGGAATGGATGCGGAGGAGAGCAGGTTAAGAGAAACTCTTCGCAAGATAGGAAATATGTTCTGGCCCAATGCCACAACATCCGCCGATGATATGTGCTCTCTCTTCGTGCCACTGATGTGCAAAGCGTGCGTAACGCTCTGGTGTTAATTCGGTATCAATAGGAGTTATGGCCTCATTGGCACCTTCACCCTCCACATGGTGATTATTATGCACAAAGCCATTGGCGTAGACGCCAAGTTTAAGGGGGGTATTGTTTGTATGTTGAGAGATGATCTTTTGTGCTGTGTGTAAAGCCGTTGCCATAATGCGAGGGTCGCTGCAATTAAAGAGTAGAGCATCAAGGTTAAGTTCGATAGCAGCCTGGATGGCGTCTTCAAGTGGTTCACCGGAGCGTAAGTGCAGCGTGTTTTGCCCTGTTGCGAGGATTTCTGGCTGGGTATCATCCAGTGTGAAAGACCCCCAAAATGGTCGCGTATCATCAGCAGAAATAGCCTGACGGGCTGTTGTCATTTCGGCAATGCTGCTTTGTGTCTCTGCTAGCCAGAGATCTACTGAAGGGGATAAGCCTTCTACGAGTGTTGCGAAAAGATCTTCAGCGATATGTGCGTCAAAGAGGTCAGGTCGGTAGGAACCACATACAGGGGGTAATGATCCTGCAAGGGCAGAAAAGCTGTTTGGTGTTTGGGAGGAGGCCTGATACGCATCAATAGCTTGGCGACCTAGCGTTCCTGCGAGGTGTGCGAGGTCTTTTCCAATATTGGTAAAGCGATCAGCTCCGATGTGGAATGGGACAATCGCATAGCTATTAGTGGTGATGACGTTGGCACCTGCGGCAAGAAATGTCTCATGTACTTTTTGCACCAGGTCAGGGCGTTCCATTAAAGCAAGGGCAGACCATTCCGGTTGGCGAAAAGGTGCTCCCACCCGGTGGAGTTCACGGCCCATGCCGCCATCAAGCAGAAGAGGAGATGTATGTGTAGGAATAGAATGAGAAGAAAGCTGATCCATGCTAAAAACCAAACATAAAGGAAGGGGTATTTCCGGCCATTTGTAAAATTTAAGATGATGCTTTCCGTATATTGATTTATTATCAATATCAAGCTGTAAAGCATATAAGTATTTCGTTATATGCTAAGTATATTTTTATCGTTTATTATATATTATTTGTAATTATTATATTATTTAAATATTTTGAAGTTATAAACATATAAGGATTGTTTTATGTGTTTATATATTGGTCAAAAAAATATTTTTCTTTTAATTATTAATTGTTTTTAAGGGGCAAGGAGACTGTATGCGCCCTCAGAATATATTTTTTTATAATAGAAAGGCAGTTTTTAGCCATTAAATGGCGTCAAAACTGCCTTTGAAAAATGAGAAATATGTAAATATGGGTTTATGAAAAGAAGGGGTTTAGGGGGTGTTTTCCGTATCTTGGTAGCTTTTCCCGTCAAAAAACCAGTAGTCTTTTCCATCAATGAGGAGGTCAGAGAGGCCATTATGGCTGGAGGGAAGGATGCTGATACTTCCATTTACGGCGTCTAATAAGGTTTCCCATTGTTGACCTTTTTGGCGGTAAATGGATGTTGTGCATCCAGCGGAGCCGCAAAGTCGGTAAGATTGAAGCTGCACGAAAAGGGCTTGATCTTGCGGTGCAGAGGAAAGAGGGACGGTCCCAATTAGAATAATGGGATGGTCATGGTGGCGTGCCGCATCTTGCAGGACGTCAGCATTAAGAGCGCGCGCTTGCTCATTAAGCTTGCTGCCGGGTTGTTCATGCAGAATGACGGGCTTGGCGTTTTGCACCTTTGAGACGGTAGTGGGGGCTGCATTTGCAGATTGGGGGAGTCCGCTGAGGGATGTAAGGCCTAAGAAGCCGGCCAAGAAGAGTGTTTTTTTGAACATTGTGGGATGAAGCCTAGCAGAGGATAGGAGAGAGTAAAGTGACTATGGCTGATCGATAGCAGTGTTATGTTCGGAAGTTATTCATAACGTAACGTAACGACGAGAACATCTCGATAAGCGGGCTTACCTGGGGTCTCTGGTTCAACGGGAGTTACGCCATGATAGACACGATGGTCATTTACAATTGCGGTATCAAGTGGCGTGGTTAGTGTGAAGCTCCCTAGCTCAGATGTTTTATCTAATGCATGAATACTGGTCACACCTTCACGAATATTCGTGCGATTGACCATGAAGACAAAGACCCAGTCGACACCATCGCGATGCATTCCCTCTGGCGTTGGGTGCCCGGTACCTTCGGCGGCGGCTTCAATACGGAATTGATGAACCTCAACATGCCAAGAGGTTGGGGTGTCTTCATGAGGCGTAAGGGTATCAGCCATATGGGAGCTTGCTTGCAGGATGGCGAGCAGCGCAGAATGTTGGCCGATTTCATCGGTAATGGGGCTAAACCAACGCTCAACACCTCCATTGAGGAGGTTGTAGTCTCGGCTTTGGTAATGCGGCTGATGTTGCTTGCGGGTAATTGTCTCATTGGTGATGGAGAATGTTCCATAACGGCGACGGCGATAGCGTCCTCCATCTGCCATATACCGGTCTACCCCTAGATGGTTCCAGCTTGCGGCGAAACTATCCCAGTCTTTTAGACCATAGGCTTCTAGCCATGCGCGTGATTGCTTTGCGGGGAGGAAGGTGAACCCATCATGCTCTAAGTGATCTGTGATGGCTTGAGGCAGAGAATGTGCTGCGTTGGGGGAGAGAGGGGATGTCATGGTGGCGTGTCTCCCTAAAGGCTGGAACAGACATTGCAAAACATGTCGTCCTGTTCTGCATGCCAGTCGATAAAGGCTGGGGCATGAAGTCAGAAAGTGTCTATGGAGACCATTATATGTGTTTGTGAGGTATCTGTCTTTAGAGTGTTGATAGAAAAACACCCCTAGGCGAAGACCTAGGGGTGAAGCAAGCTTGAAAGAAGAAGAGAGAGTTAGACTTCTTTTTTTGCCTTACCGGTGATTTTGCCAATAAGGCCAGGATTGTTGGGGCGGAGATGCTCACTAAGTGTTGCGCAAACCATACGGAAGATCCCGCTGAGGCCCATTTGGTGTTGGCGGAAAAGTCCTTCATGAATGAAACGTGCGAAACGTGCGCCTAGGCCATGACCACCGAAATCTTTCTTAGAGGGCCACATCCCCCAAGCATTGTAATGAGCGAGAGAGACCACAGACCCACGGTCATTATACACAAATGGAGGCACTGCTTTGCCAGCAACTAAACGTGGGATAGCAACACGGCCGATGTAACGCCCTTGCTGCCGAGCTGCCTGAGCTGTTGGGGCCACCGGGTTTTCATCCATGCGAGCACAGTCGCCGATAGCAAAGATGGCAGGATCCTGAGTGGTTTGCAGTGTTGGTGTAACCATGAGTTGCCCACCACGGCTAAGCTCAAGATCACCAAAGAGTGCTGTAGCTGCACTTGCCTGCACACCTGCTGCCCAGATGCGGAAGTCCGCAGGAATGGTGCGGCCATCTTTGAGGGCAATGTGGTCGGTACCTACTTCACTCACCATGCCATTGGTGATGACATTAAACCCAAGGCGTTCTAGCTCTGCTTTGGCTTCGGCTGAAACACGCTCAGGGAAAGCTGCCAGAAGGCGTGGTAGGGCTTCGATCAATGTTGGTTTGAGTAAGCGGCGGCGTGCAGCTTCCCCAAGGCCAGGTGTCGTGTCGATTGCCTGGCAGAGTTCAGCAGCAAGTTGGACGCCTGTTGCGCCACCACCAACGATGCTCATCTGGACGGCAGTGTTGGTTTTTTGTGCTTGAATGAGGAGATCACGAAAGCGATCATGAATAACGGTGGCATCGGCCAGAGAATTCAAGAATAGACTGTTTTCTTTTGCTCCAGGTGTGCCAAAGTCATTCGCCCGTGCGCCGAGTGCAACAACGAGCTGGTCATACTGTAAGGTGAGACCGTTCTTCAGCTGTACCGTTTTGGTAGAACGGTCGATATTTTCCATCGTAGTTTGGATGAACTCGAACCCGAAGCGTTTGGCGAGTTCTGTAAAAGCGAACAAGTTGCCTCTATGTCCGATAGTACCTGAGGCAAATTCGTGTAGAGCTGGTTTCCAAATATGAACGGAGTTTTGATCAACAAGTGTGACCTTGATGCGGGAGTTGCGGCTTAGCAGGTTTGCGGCTTCAAGTCCTCCGACACCACCCCCCAGAATTACCACATGCTTCTTCGCGGACATGAACCGTTTTCCTCGTTTTTCTGACACAACAGGCGCAACAGGACGCGCAGGAAATTGGGCTCTAACGTGCTAGAAAAGGCTAGGCAAGCCCTGTTATGGTTATAGGCATCATTTTTTACAGCCCTACATACAAATGGTCATGCTGTAAAAGTGGTAATTTTTTGTTAGTTTCTAGCTAAATTTAGCCGTTTTTTGTTAATTTTCTTGACATATTTTTAAGATAAAAAAAGCAGCCCGCCTTCATCTTTTTGAAGACGGGCTGCTATCATAATCGCGTGAGCAATAGAAGAATCAGCTACGGTAAGAACCGTTGATATCAATATAGCCGTGTGTCAGGTCACAGGTCCAGATTGTCGCGCAACCGGAGTCCAATCCCATATCGGCTGTGATGGTGATTTCCTGCTGTCGCATATAGTTATCAAGTGCTTCTACATCGTGTTCTTGCACGCTGCCTTTACTTGCAACCCAGTGATCCCCAATGGCGATAGAGAGGCGATCTCTATCGGCGGGTTCACCGCTTTTTCCGACGGCCATCACAACACGTCCCCAGTTTGCGTCTTCACCTGCAATAGCTGTTTTAACTAACGGTGAATTGGCGATGGAGAGAGCGATCTTACGAGCGGACTCATCATCATGCGCACCTTGCACATTCACGCGGATAAGCTTGGTAATGCCTTCGCCATCGCGAATAACCAGCATAGCAAGCTCATGTAGCAGCTCTCCCATAGCCTTGCGGAATTCTACAAGATTAGAATCATCCAGGCTGGTAATTTCTGCATGTGCGGCTTGCCCAGTCGCAAAGAGCATTAACATATCTGATGTGGATGTATCTGAATCCACAGTGATTGCGTTAAAGCTCGTTTTAACGCCTTCCTCTAGCAAAGCTTGCAGTATGTTTTGAGGAAGGGTGGCATCTGTTGCAACATAAGCGAGCATGGTTGCCATATCAGGGGCAATCATGCCGGAGCCTTTTGCGATGCCCTGAATGCGAACAGGGATATCGCCAATCATAACATCACGGCGGACAGCTTTAGGAAAGGTGTCCGTTGTCATGATGGCACGTGCCCCATCTTCCCACCCATCTTCGCGCAATGCCTCAATGGCAGAGGGGAGGGCGGTAAGAATTTTCTGGTAAGGCAGCGTCTCGCCGATAACGCCTGTAGAGGCGAGGAAGACATCTTCTACCGGGCAACCGAGCTTTTCGGCCGTTTCTGTCGCACAGGCAATAACGGCCTCTTCTCCAGCGCGCCCTGTAAAGACATTTGCATTGCCTGAATTAACAAGCAAAGCACGGGCGTGAGGAGTACTCTCTAACGCCTGGCGGCACCAGGGAATAGGTGCGCCAGGGCAGAGATTGCGTGTAAAAACGCCCGCCGCTGTTGTGCCTGGGGCGAACTCGACCAACATAAGGTCTGTTCGACCGCTATAGCGGATATTTGCCTCGACACCACTCATCCGCACCCCAGAGATGGAGGTCAATTTAGGTAGAGACAGCGCCAAAGGGGAGCGGACATGTGGTGTAGTCATGGCTTAGTGTGCAGCCCCTTCTGCAGGCTGAGCAGCTGTAGGTGCTGGTGTTGTGATGGGCTGGCCTTTCGCATCGTAATGAACGATGTGAGCCTGCTTCTCGGCAGCATCAACAACCTGACGAACTTCCTGACGGATCATATCGCGGCGGATTTGGTCGTGCAGCTGTTCAAAGCTTGGAACTGGAGCTGTGCGTGTGCCCAGAACCTGAATGACATGCCAGCCATATTGGGTATGCACCGGTGTTTGAGAGATGCTGCCTGGTTTCATGGTGAAGACAACATTGGAGAAGTCTGGGATCATATCACCACGTTTAAACCAACCGAGGTCACCCCCATTGGTGCCGCCAGAGGCTTTATCTGTAGAGAAGCTAGAGGCCAGTTTCGCGAAGTTAGCTCCTTTATTGAGCTGGCGAATGATGGACTCCGCTTTTGCCTGACTGTCCACCAGAATATGGCGTGCGTGGACTTCTTCTTCAGGTTTTTTAGAAGCGTAATGCTCTTGGTAATAAGCCTTCAGAGCGTTGTCTGTCAGTTTAGGAGAAACCTGCTCTTCGAGGTAAGCATTCTGCAGAATGTTGTTCGCAGCGGCTTCCATAGCAGCTTTGACGGAAGGTTTGTCGCCAAGCTTTTCTTTTTCAGCCTGAAGCTGAATCGCTTTTTGGTCAATTAACTGATTAATCAGCAATGGAATGATAACAGACGGCTGTAGCTGGCGTGCCTCAGGAGGGAGGTTTGCTGCCGCACGCTGAACATCACCTAGTGTGATTTTCTGATCGTTTACGCTTGCGAGGACCATGTTGGGGTCCGCCGCTACTTGTGCGGGAGCGGCCTGTGGGGCGTCAGCTGCTTGAGCCGGAAAAGCTGTGACAGAGGAGAGGCCCCCAAGTAGGGCCGTGCATACGAGAAGAGAGCGGGAGAACCGCATGGAGTACCTCACCAATTAAGTTCGTTAAACTAAGATGATGCCACCATGACAAAGCCAGCACCTCCTCGCAAGTGCCTTTGAGGGTGAATAGGGAAGTATTTCCTATCTTTTCTGTCATTTTCTTGGCAAAAGGAGGGTCGTTTCTTAGTATATAACGCTTTTGTGAGACTGTTATTGTGCTGACCTATGGGAGAGAAAAAGCAGAAGAGCTTGTTTGATGTGTAAGATAATGGGCTTTTTCATTGACCCGTTTGCATGTCGCCCTTATGTCGAGCATACATAGAAAGAGTTATGACTATCCGTGGTAGGCGTTTTCGGCTTTGTGGCAAAAGGAGGAGGCGTTCTTACCATAGGTAGAGAATTTTTTAGGGTAACCTATGCTTTCACGCCTTGCTCGCGCCCTTTTTGGCCTCTCTAACGATCGCTCCTTGAAGAAATATCAACGGCGAGTGCCAGAGATTAATGCTCTTGAACCGGAGATTCAGGCTCTTTCGGATGAGGAGTTGCGCGCCAAAACGGATCAATTTCGTGAGCGCCTTCAAAATGGCGAAACGTTGGATGCTTTATTGTGTGAAGCCTTTGCGGTGTGCCGTGAGGCGTCCCGCCGTGTGCTGGGAATGCGCCATTTCGATGTGCAGCTGATTGGTGGAATGGTGCTGCATGATGGCCGCATTGCGGAGATGCGCACTGGTGAGGGTAAGACCCTTGTTGCGACATTAGCTGTGTACCTAAATGCCTTAGCCGGCAAAGGTGTACATGTTGTTACGGTGAATGATTATTTAGCAAGCCGTGATGCTGAAGAAATGTCCAAGTTGTATGGGTTCCTTGGGCTAACAACAGGTGTGATTGTCCCAAATCTTACAGATGATGAGCGCCGTGCTGCTTATGGCTCGGACATCACATACGGGACTAACAACGAATTCGGCTTCGATTATCTTCGTGATAATATGAAATACTCTCTTGGGGAGATGGTCCAAAGAGAGTTTAACTTCGCCATTGTGGATGAAGTTGATAGTATCCTTATCGATGAAGCACGGACACCTCTGATTATTTCTGGTCCTGCGGATGATAGCTCAGACCTATATCGTCATGTTGATGAGATTATTGCCGTATTGGTCAAAGAGCCTGATGCCTACGAGAAAGATGAGAAGCTTCGCACGGTTACCCTAACAGAAGCGGGCTCTGACCGTGTTGAAGAGATGTTGCAGGAGGCAGGCCTTCTAAAAGAAGGTGGTCTTTATGATCTGCATAATGTTTCTGTCGTGCATCATGTCCAACAGTCCCTGCGCGCACGGACATTATTTACACGAGATGTAGATTACATCGTGCGGGATGATAAAGTCATTCTGATTGATGAATTTACAGGCCGTATGATGGATGGCCGCCGTTTCTCTGATGGGCTTCATCAAGCATTGGAGGCAAAAGAGGGCGTAGAGATTCAACAAGAGAATCAGACGCTGGCCTCGATTACCTTCCAAAATTATTTCCGGTTGTATCCTAAGCTATCAGGTATGACGGGTACGGCGATGACAGAAGCCGATGAGTTCGCAGAGATTTATAACCTAGAAGTGGTTGAGATCCCTACGAATTTGCCTGTGCGTCGCCAAGATGCAGATGATGAAGTTTACCTTACTGCAGAAGAAAAATACGAGGCAGTCGCGGGTCTGATTGCGGAAATCCGCAAAACAGGACAGCCTATTCTTGTGGGTACGGCATCTATTGAGCAGAGTGAAATTCTCTCTCATTTGCTGCGTAAAAATCATGTTCCACATAATGTGCTTAATGCACGCCATCACGAGCGTGAAGCGAGTATTATTGCACAAGCGGGTGCGCCGGGTGCGATTACGATTGCAACTAATATGGCGGGCCGTGGGACAGATATTAAGCTCGGTGGAAATGTCGAGATGTTGGTTGCTGAAAAGACAGCCGGGATCGAAGATGAAGCTGAGCGTGAGAAAGTCGCTGAAGAGGTCCGCGCAAAAGTGGCTGCCGACCATGATCGCGTGCATCAGCTTGGCGGTCTTTATGTTATCGGTACAGAGCGGCATGAGAGCCGCCGAGTAGATAACCAGTTGCGTGGGCGTTCAGGGCGTCAAGGTGATCCGGGTAACTCACGCTTTTTCTTGTCATTGCAAGACGATTTAATCCGTATTTTTGGCTCAGACCGTATGGGCGGGATGATGCAGAAGATGGGTTTGAAGCGTGGCGAAGCAATTGTGCATCCGTGGTTGAACCGGGCGCTTGAGAAAGCGCAAAAGAAGGTTGAAGCACGCAATTTCGATATGCGTAAGAATACGCTGAAATATGACGATGTCATGAATGCGCAGCGTAAAGAGGTTTACGCACAGCGCCGCGAATATATGGCTTCGGAAGATGTATCTGCAGTTGTGGCAGAAATGCGTGAGCATGTAATTGAGGATCTTGTTCATGCGCATATTCCTGAAAATTCTTTTGCAGAAGCATGGGATGTAGAGGGTCTGACTCAAGAAGTTAAGCGTGTCTTAGGCCTTGAGCTGCCTATCGTTGACTGGGCGCAAGAAGATGGCATGGATATTGAAGGTGTTATTGAGCGTATTGAAGAAGAGGCTGTGAAATCTCACGCTGCCCGGGCAGCAAGTGTCGGGCCAGAGATGATGCGCTTGATTGAGAAGCATATTCTGCTGACATCATTTGATAGTGCATGGAAAGAACATCTGCATGCGCTCGACCAAATGCGGCAAGGTATTGGTCTGCGGGCTTATGGTCAGCGTGACCCGTTGAACGAATATAAGCAAGAAGCTTTCCAGATGTTTACTTACATGCTGGATGACATGCGTATGCGCGTTGTACAGGCTGTTGCCCATGTGCAAGCTGTGAGTGAGGCCCCGACTATGCCGGAAACTCCTGAGGCTGTGGCAGGGGGTAGTGCGCATGATGAAGGCGACACGTTAGATGCCGCAACATTGGCTCGTTGGTTAGATGAAGTGCCACGTAATGCGCCGTGCCCTTGTGGTTCAGGTATGAAGTTTAAGCATTGTCATGGTAAGATGTTTTAGAGTTAGAGAGCTCCTTCAATAGATTATAGGGAAGGGGCAATGCGCGAGTTTGCGCAGTATGTAAGGTTGAACTGGTTTTAGGGAGATGTAAGGTCCATGGCAGGACATTCACAATTTAAGAACATCATGCACCGTAAAGGTGCACAGGATGCAAAGCGTGCAAAGCAATTTGGTAAGGTTATTCGCGAGATTACCGTTGCTGTACGTTCTGGTCTGCCTGAGCCTGACAAAAACCCACGTTTGCGTGCAGCTATTTTGGCGGCTCGTGAAGTGAATATGCCTAAAGATACGGTTGAGCGCGCTATTAAAAAGGCTTCCGGTGCAGCGGGTGGTGAAGATTACGTAGCTGTGCGTTATGAGGGTTATGGGCCTGCAGGTGTGGCTCTTATCATCGAAGGGCTAACAGATAACCGCAACCGTACAGCGGCGGAAGTGCGTGCAGCATTTTCTAAGCATGGTGGTTCTTTGGGGGAAACGAATTCTGTTTCTTTTGGCTTTGACCATATCGGGGTGATTTTATATCCGCTGGATGCTGCATCAGAAGATGATATGCTGGAGGCGGCTATTGAAGCTGGAGCCGATAACGTGGAAACCACAGAAGATGGCCACGAAATTACGACAGAGATGGAAGCGTTGATGAGCGTGCGTGATGCGCTTGAGGGGCGTTTCGGTGAGCCTCGCTCTGCAAAGCTGGATTGGCGTCCGCAGACAACAGTGGCTCTGGATGAAGATCAGGCACGCTCTGTTCTGAAGCTGATTGATACGCTTGAAGAAAATGACGACGTACAGTCTGTTTATGCAAACTTCGACCTCTCTGATGAGGTGGCACAGGCGCTAACAGCTTGATACGTCTTCTCGGCATTGACCCCGGCCTACGTTTTATGGGCTGGGGGATTGTTGATGTAGAAGGCAATCGCTTGCGGCATGTGGCGAATGGTGTGCTGGCAACGCATAGTGGGGATGATGTCCCGCGCCGGTTATGTGATTTGCATGAGGGGTTGAAGCGTCTCATCGAGCATTACCGCCCTATGGAGGCCGCTGTAGAGGAAACATACGTAAACCGTAATGGTTCCTCTACATTGAAGCTTGGTTATGCACGTGGTGTTGCGCTGTTAGTACCTGCTTTGGCAGGGCTTAGCGTGCATGAATATGGTGCAAAGAGTGTAAAACGCGCTGTGGTTGGCACAGGCGCAGCTACAAAAGAACAAGTAACTATGATGGTACAGCGCCTCTTGCCGGGAGCGGAGGTGAAAAAGGCGGATGCCTCGGATGCTTTGGCTGTGGCAATCTGCCACGCACATCATCGTGGTAGTGCACAGCAAGTGGCTCTGGGAGTACGTATGGCATGATAGGGATGTTGACAGGCCTTGTCTCTCATATTGAGGGTGACCGCTGCCTGGTCGATGTGAATGGCGTTGGTTATGTCGTCTCAGCTTCTGCTCATACCTTAGGTCTTTTATCGCGTCCGCCAGAGGTTGCTCGAGTGTTTATCGAGACGATTGTGCGGGAGGATGCCATTCAGCTCTTTGGCTTTGCCGATGTTGAGGAGCAGGAGTGGTTTCGTTTGTTAACGACCGTACAAGGTGTCGGGGCGCGTGTGGCTCTTGCTATTCTTTCTGTTAGTCGTCCTACGTTACTGTGGCAGGCTGTGCAGGCGGGCGATAAGCTGCCTTTTACGCAAGCCGCAGGTGTGGGGCCACGTTTGGCGACACGGTTATTGACGGAATTAAAAGCAAAAGTGGCGAAAATGCCGGTCCCTGGTGGGGGAGCCTCTATGGGGGTGGTAGGTACGGATGCGATAGTGGCTGCCCCAGCGCAGAATGAAGGTGTTGAAGCCGATGCTTTACTCGCCTTAGAGGGGCTAGGGTTTCGTAGGGCTGAAAGTTGGCCAGTTGTTCGCCGTATCATTGGTGAGGCAGAGAATGCTGAGCTAGATTATGTTATCCGTCTTGCACTGCAGGAACTGGCCCGTTGAGGTATGCATGCTTGAGAGCGTGATGGGTATAAAGATGGATAAAGCGGTGGGGGATGTAATGAAAAAAGGGCGGGGCAGATGAACCAGTTTATGCCGGATCCATCTGTGGGGCGTGCGCCTGAGACAGACGCTGCACGGCAGCCAGAGGATATGGCAGATGTTGGCCTGCGTCCGCAATCCTTGGCAGATTTTACGGGGCAAAAGGCAAGCCGTGAGAATCTTTCCATCTTTATCGAAGCAGCACGGAAACGAAGCGATGCGTTAGATCATGTATTGCTTCATGGCCCACCTGGTTTGGGAAAGACGACATTAGCGCAAATTGTTGCCAAAGAATTAGGGGTTGGTTTTCGGGCAACATCAGGGCCGGTGATCCAGCGTGCGGGGGATTTAGCGGCCATTTTAACTAACCTCCAGCCACGTGATGTGCTGTTTATTGATGAAATTCATCGTCTTCAACCGGCCATTGAGGAAGTGCTGTATCCCGCTATGGAGGACTTCCAGCTCGACCTTGTCATTGGGGAAGGACCAGCAGCCCGCTCTGTAAGGATTGATCTTGCACCTTTTACACTTGTTGCAGCGACAACACGTTCGGGTTTGTTGGCAACGCCTTTGAGGGATCGCTTTGGAATTCCCCTTCGTTTGGTCTTCTATACGCCAGATGAATTGCGACAAATTGTGAGTCGTGGAGCAAAGAAGCTTGCTATGAATCTCACAGACGAAGGGGCTGAAGAGATTGCCCGTCGCTCCCGTGGGACACCACGTATCGCTGGGCGTTTGTTACGCCGTGTCCGTGATTTTGCGCTTGTAGCGAAAAAAGATGTGATTGATCGCACACTGGCTGACGCCGCTTTATCTCGCTTGGAAGTGGATCGGCATGGGTTGGATGCGATGGATCGGCGGTATCTACGGCGTATTGCAGAACATCACCGTGGTGGCCCAGTAGGGGTTGAGACCCTTGCCGCAGCTTTAGCGGAGGCGAGGGACACTTTAGAAGATGTTGTAGAGCCGTATTTGATACAGGAGGGTTTAATATTGCGGACCTCACGTGGGCGAATGTTGGGTGAGCCGGGGTGGCGCTATTTAGGGCTAACTCCGCCATCAAGTGGGAATGAACCACGTTTCTTGTAATTTCAGTCTGTGAGGGTATATGGCGGCTCATTCGTGCCAATTCCGCGTATATTATGAAGATACAGATGCCGGCGGCATTGTTTATCACGCCCGCTATTTAGGCTTTGCAGAACGTGCCCGAGCAGAAGCATTGCGTTCTTTGGGGTTGGCTGTTGGGGAAATGGCGGCTCAGGATGATATCGGTTTTGTCGTTCGTCAGCTGTCTATTCGGTATCATAGTCCTTTGAGGCTTGATGAATTGCTCGAGGTGCAAACCCATTTGGTGGAAGCTGTGGGTGCGCGTTTGAAGTTGCAGCAGGTGATAAGAAATTTATCCTGTGAGGGACGTAAATCTGTCACCATTGATGTCGAGTTGGCATGTTTAAAGCTGACAGATATGGTGCCGTTGCGTGTGCCCGGTGCATATTTAGAGAAGCTCTCAGGGTTAGAGATTATCTCGTAATGCAGGGCATTCTGCTGCTGGATGCAGTGTTGTGATATATGATGCTGCAAAGAGGACGAGCGTAAGTACCGGGCTGTAAGAGTCGTTTTGGGAAAAGGGCTGGCAAAAGATTAACATAGAAAGTAGCTTTCTTGTTTCTTATAGCTATGCCATTGGAGGCAGATCGCCCTTTTGTCAGATAGGGCAAGTCTCAGAATGATTTTGGCCGAGAGGCGAGAGTGTGGGGAGAATAGAGTGGACCAGTTAGTGAATTCGAGTGCTCTGGGTGCGGCTGGGGCAGGGGGGCTGTCTCCTCTCCATTTATTCCTAAATGCTTCTATTGTCGTCCAAGTCGTCATGGTTGGGCTGGTTTTGTGCAGTGTGTTTGTTTGGGCGATTATTTTGGAGAAGATTTTTCTTCTGCGCCGGGTAAACCGTGAAGCCAGCTCCTTTGAGGATCGCTTTTGGTCTGGTGGGTCTTTGGATGATCTTTACGATAGTGAAGGCGCACGTCCTGTTCACCCAATGGCTGCTGTATTTGGGGCAGCTATGGGAGAGTGGCGCCGCTCTACCCGCATTGTGGGGATTGATGTCATCCGCGGTGGTACGCAGGAGCGAATTGATCGTGCGATTGGGCTAACTATCACACGTGAGACGGATCGTTTAAGCCGTTATCTCGTGTTGTTGGCAACTGTTGGCCCTGTGGCTCCATTTGTTGGGCTATTTGGTACGGTGTGGGGTATTATGCATGCCTTCTCATCTATTGCGTCTATGCATAATACTAACCTCTCTGTTGTTGCGCCGGGGATTTCTGAAGCGTTGTTTGCAACGGCGATTGGTTTGCTAACAGCTATTCCTGCTTATTTTGCCTACAATTTGATTAGTCGTGGTGTAGACAATTTCTCTGAACGGATGGAAGGGTTCGGTACGGAGTTTGCTGCAATTCTTTCACGCCAGTCAGAAGAGCGTGGCAGCGAGAAGGGCTAAGTATTATGGCTTTTTCCTCACGCGAGAGGCGTGCTCGCCGCCGCCGTCCGGAGGCTGCAATCAACGTCACACCTTTAGTTGACGTAATGCTGGTGTTGTTGATCATTTTTATGGTGACAGCCCCAATGCTTACGAGTGGTGTGAATGTTGACCTGCCGCAAACGAGTGCGAGCCCTGTAAATTCTGATAACAAGCCAATTACGGTTTCTTTGAAGAGTGATGGCAGTTTATATTTGGGCGATGAGGCCGTGAATGAAACTGACCTTGTGTCACGCTTAAAACAGGTGGCGAGTAACGATTCTGGCCGTCGTGTTTTTGTACGTGCTGATGCCCATATTGATTATGGGAAGGTGATGAGCACGATGGGTGTGATTACAGAAGGTGGCTTTACACATGTTGCGCTGCTTGCTCAGCAGCCGCAGGGCAGCCGGTAAGGAGTAAGTTTTGTCGCTCTCGTCTCCTTCATCGCAGAGTCATGAGCTGTCGCACTTTCACCGCCGCCCACGTGGGCAAGGGGGGCTTGTTGTCAGCGGTGTGATTTTTTCACTGCTGATACATGGGGGGATGTTCGCTTATTTGCTGTGGAATCGAGCTCCAAATTTGCCTGAACCTGAGCCTGAGCAGACAATCTCCATGCTGTACGAAGATACAGGGTCTCCTCAAAACGCTCCTCCTGTGGAGAGACCAGCGGAGGCGGCTGCTCATTTAGCTGCTACACCCCTAAAAGCTTCCCCTGTGCATGATACGCCTAAGTTGCAGCCCGTTACGCCGCCGCCATCCCCTCCACCTCCGCCGCCTGCACAGGCGCTGCCTAAGGCGTCTGATACGGCTGTGGAGGCGCCTTTGCAGCAGCACGCTACGGTAAAAGAGCGAGGTGAGGTGAGTGAAGCAGCAGAGCGTAAACAAGCCCCAGCAGAGCAGAAAGCGCAGGTAAGAGCTCCCGCACGTGATGTCCCTAAATTGCCTAAGAAACCGATAGCGTCACGGACAGAGCAGCCTCATGAGGCCAAGAAGATGCAAGCGAATAGCCAGTCACTTCTGGCAACGCTAGATAGCTTTCGTTCTCAGCAGAAACAGGAAGAACCGCCAAAAGTACGCCCTAATTCTGCACAGGGAGGAGCCCCCCATGTGGCTAGCCATGCGGAAGAAGACGCTGTTGCATTAACCAGTTGGGAGCAAAGTGCCATTGGTTCTTCTGTGCAGCGTTGCTACCAGGAAGATACCCTTGCGCGGAATTACAGAAGCTTTTTTGCACGGTTATCTGTAACGGTGGATGCGAATGGCGAGGCACGTATGGTTTCATTCTTGCCAGAGACTAAAGCGCGTATGGCAGCAGATCCAGCTTATCGTGTGCAGGCTGAACGTGCTCGTGATGCTGTGTTAAGTCCTGTTTGTGCTCACCTTCCAGTGCCGAAGCGCCTTTTAGGGCAGGTGCGCGAGTTCCATTTTTTGTTTAGGCCTTAAGTTGGGGCTGAATTTCTTTTGAGGTGTACTGTGTCGTTTTTCTCTGATGTTGAGTCTGAGCTCTTACAGAAGCACCTCTCTCGCCGTGCTTTATTAGGTGGTGTTGCTGCGGGGAGTGTACTCGTAAGCCCGTTGGGAGAGACGGTGAGTTCTGCTCGTGCAGAAGATGCGCCGCCGGAGATTACCGTCGCACATGCGCGGCAGGCTTCGATCCCGATTATTGTGCCAGATTTTGGGGGCGGCCTTGGGAGTCAGATCTCGAATGTAATTATTGCGGACCTCTCTAGTACAGGCCTTTTCCAGGTTATGGGAGGAGAGCTTTCGCCTAATGCGGAGCCGGACTTCCAAAGCTTGAGGCAGAGAGGGGCACATGTTTCGGTATCTGCTACGGTCTCTGAAGGGGAGAGTGTCCGGGTAGAGGTGCGTTTGTGGGATGTGATTGCTGAGCAGCAGCTTGAAGGGCGCGCCTACACAGCTTCTCAGATGAACTGGCGCCGCGTTGCGCATATTATTGCTGATGAGCTTTATAAACGCTTATTGGGTGAAGAAGGGTATTTTGATACGCGTATTGCGTATATTGCACGTTCTGGTCCACGGCGGCTGCAACAGACCCGTCTTGCTATCATGGACCAAGATGGCGCAAATGTTCATATGCTTACAAGTGGTTCTTGGTTGACATTAGAGCCACGTTTTAGCCCTTCAGGAGAGCGTATTGCTTTCTTGTCTTATGCGAATAATCGCCCCCGCGTGTATGTGTATGACCTCAAAACGGGGCAACAAAGTATTTTAGGAGCGTTTGAGGGCATCTCTTTTGCTCCACGTTTTTCTCCAGATGGGCAGCAGATTATTCTCTCCGTCACAACGAGGGATGGGGGATCAAATCTGTATATTATTGATCTCGATACGCAACGCCGCCGTCGTGTGACCTCTTTACCGGGTGTGATTGATACGAGCCCATGCTTTAGCCCTGATGGGCAGAATATTGTCTTTAATTCGGATAGAGATGGCTCCCCGCAGCTTTATATTATGCCTGTTTCTGGGGGGGATGCGAAGCGGATTTCGTATGGTGCGGGGCATTACGGTTCCCCCGTGTGGTCACCTCGGGGGGATGAGATTGCATTTACCCGGTTAGGACAGGAAGGTTTTTCTCTTGGTCTTATGGCACCAGATGGTATGGGGGAGCGGACTTTAACTCAGGGCTTTACGGTAGAGAGCCCGAGTTTTTCTCCAAATGGGCGTGCTCTAGCATTTTGTCGCCAGAATGCGGCGAGTTCTGGTGGGGTTGGTTTTACGTCCTCTATTGAGGTGATAGATGTTGCAGGCTTTAATGAGCATCTTATCCCTACAGCGACAGGCGCGTCAGACCCAGCATGGTCGCCGTTGCGACGTTAAAAATATATCCTGGTGGATATTATTTTCACCGAGACAGCTGGACTTTAGCATGATACCGTTTCGCCACAGTTAGATGCTAACATCCTGGTAGAGCAGGGATATAGAGATAAATTGCCCGTGAGGGTTTGGTGGGGATAGGTGGTTTTTATGAAGCTAAAAGTTTTGGGTGCTCTAGGGATGGTCTGTGCTCTTGCGGCATGTAGTGGTGCGCAGAATACTGATGAGATACAGAATTTGCAGCCTGTGGCGAAGTTGGTGCCCGGTAGTCAGAATGATTTGATTGCCTCTGCTGGGGATCGTGTATTCTTTGAGCTGGATAAAAATGAGTTGAGCGTCAGCAGCCGTGCTACGTTGGACCAACAGGCCACTTGGTTGGCACGTTACCCAAAGGTAAATGTGCTGATTGCTGGGAATTGTGATGATCGTGGCACAGAGGAATATAACATTGCTCTGGGGCAGCGTCGTGCAAATGCTGTGCGTGAATATTTAGAGGCCAAAGGTGTCTCAGCGCAGCGAATCCAAACGATTTCTTACGGGAAAGATCGTCCAACAGCGGATGGAGATACACCAGAGGCTTGGGCACAGAACCGTAATGCCATTACATCTATTCGCTAAAAGCGCATAGCCCCTTATGGCGAGGGGATATTGTGAAGGCTGATATAATTGCCTTTGTTTAGGAAGGTCGGGCTGGGGAGGTTCTCAGCTCGGCTTTCTGTTGTTTTGTTAGCTTATCCGATTAGGGGTGAGGTCATGCTTTGTTCTGCTAAATTTTCGTGTCTCTTTAGATCTCTGCATATGGGAGCGATATTTGGCAGTGTGGTGCTTCCTGTTGGTTTGTTATGGTCTCATGTAGCAGGTGCTGATGATGGGTTTACCCGTGAAGAGATTATGCAGCGCCATCAAGCATTAGCTCAAAAGCATTTACGTTCTTCCGATTTGGGAAGTGATACAGACGCTGTGGATGAGGGGGATGATACGTCATCATCTGGTGCTGTATCTTTAGCTCCTCCGGCTTCTGCCGCTGTGGCGGGGCAAAGTGGAGCAGATAAGGGGCTGGTAGCGCGGTTGTTGCTGCGTGTGAATGAGCTTGAAGGCCAAGTGCGCGAGATGCATGGGCAGATTGATCTGTTAAATAACCAAATGCAGCAAAATATGGCGGCGATGAATAAGCAGCTGGCGGATTTGCAGTTCACGATGGAGAATAACGCACGCCAGGCGGCAGCGGCGAGTGCGGCAAAGGCTGAAACAAAACCTGTACCATCTGCCCCCGCTAAAGCGCGATCTACGTCAACGCATGAGCAAGAGGAAGCCTTACAGGCAGGGCGTAATGCGTTGAAAAATCAACGCTATAAAGAAGCAGATATATATGCCCACAAGGCTCTTAAAATAGCGCAGGGCACGTGGAGCAAAATAGAAGCCCAGTTTTTGCTAGCTCAGGCATTAGCGGGGCAGAAGGCGTATAAGAATGCGGCGTTAACTTATTATGATGTTTATAGCCGTAATCCGGAATCTTCACGTGCGCCGGAAGCTCTTTTGGGTGTGTCAGCCTCAATGTTGGCTCTCGGGAATAAATCTGCAGCTTGTGAGGCATTGCAGCGTTTAACGAAGGAATTTCCTAAAGCTTCATCTCGGGTGAAAGCATCTGAGAAGATCTTTCGTGAGCGGGCGTCCTGCCGATAAGAAGCGCGGATATAGAGGTGGCTTCTGCAGTAACAAGGTCTGAGTTTGTCGCCCTTATGGAAGGGCTCGGACCACTTGGGCCAGATTGTGCCACTCAGCCTATTCTAATAGCGGTTTCGGGGGGGGCTGATTCCATGGCATTGGCCTTTCTCGCACGGCAATGGCGGCAGCATGTTATTGCTTTGGTAGTAGATCATGCCTTGAGGGCAGAATCTGCGGAAGAGGCTCAGGTAACGTGCCAGCGTCTGGCAGATTTAGGTATTGCGTCTCGCCTTCTTACATTGGGGCCTCTTGCAGCGGGAGGGCTGCAAGAGCAAGCGAGGGTTGCTCGTTTTGATATTTTAGAGGCTGCGAGTGTAAAGGCTGGGGGCTCAATCCTGTTGGTAGGGCACCATCAGGCTGACCAAGATGAAACACTCTGGATGCGTCATGAGAGAGGTAGTGGGCAGCGTGGATTGTGCGGTATCGCTCGTAAAATTGTGCGAGGGCGTATCACGGTTATGCGGCCTTTATTGACAATTCCTCCTCAGCGGCTGCGAGCAACATTGCTGGAGGCGGGGGTGAACTGGTGTGAGGATCCTTCAAATCAGAATCGTCGCTTCCAACGTGTGCGTGTACGGCAGGATTTAGAGCCTTTTCAAAGGCGGGAGATGCGTGTTTTGCGCCAGCAGGCTGTGCAATCCCAAATGGTGGAGGAGGAGCAGCTCGCCTGGCTGATGTCCTCATATGTAGAATGGCAACCGGAAGGATGGGTGAAATTATTGCCTGGTTTCTTCGGTGAGGTGGAAAGAGAGGCATTTCTACTAGGAGGCGAGGAGAGAAGAGGCGTTAAGCGTGTTTCTGATCTGCCTAAAAAAATACGGATAGAGCTATTAGGGCGGTTGGTGCGTCTGGTGGGAGGTCATGAATATCTTCCAACAAGGAGCGCTTTAGAAGCTCTCTTTGAGGCAGCGGGGGGCTCGTTAGGGCGTACTTGTTTGGTGCCGTTGCATGGTAAGCAGGCTGGTTGGCGGCTCTATAGAGAGTCTCGAGCGTTCTCACCAGCGGTGCCTGCTTATCATGGGGTTCGTTGGGATGGGCGGTGGCGTTATTTAGGCGAAGACGCTTCCTATGCGAAAATTGCCGCTTTGGGAGATTACGCTCGACATATACGGGTAGGGCGTTCTGTTGCGGCCTGTGTGTTGCCATCTTTGCCTGCTTTATGGGTTGAGGGCAGGGTGGTGGCAGTCCCAGAAGGCGTGCGTGGCGTAAAAGAGGATATCACTCGATGTGCATTGGTTTGGGATGCAGGAGAGCCTGCCGTTGGGGGACGTTTATATTAGGAAGTAGACGCTGTTTAGGGGAATAATTTTAGGCATAAGATGTTTTTTTATAGCTTTCTGTCCTGTTGGGGCTAGGAACATGAGTAGAAATACCTATCTTACAGAGAACAAATGTGTGGTGTGGAGCTTTTCCACATGACCGATTTCATGAGGTTCTGAGAAAGATGAACAACATTGGCCGTAATGTTGCGATCTGGGTGGTCATAGTTCTGGCGGCCATTGGAGTGCTGACGGCGTTCCAGCCGGGGGGCAACCATAAGGCTATCCAACAGATTGCTTATTCTGATTTCGTGCATGATGTAGATAAGCACGAAGTGCGTTCTGTTACGATCCGGGATCAGAATATCTCTGGCGTGTTAACCAATGGCACGTCCTTCGAGACTTATGCACCGTCTGACCCTGCATTAGTGCCGCGGTTAACATCTGCTGGGGTAGAGGTCACAGCACATCCACCACAGAATGATGATAATCCAATTCTGCGCTATATTGCAGCTTATTTGCCAATAGTTCTGATGTTGGGCCTCGGCTTTATGGTCTTCCGTCAGATGCAAAATGGTGGCGCGGGCCGTGGGGCGATGAGCTTTGGGAAGTCTCGTGCAAAGATGATGACGGAGAAAAAAGGCCGTGTCACTTTTGCTGATGTTGCAGGGATTGATGAATCCAAAGAAGAGCTAGAAGAGATTGTCGACTTCCTAAAAGATCCTCAAAAATTCACTCGTTTGGGCGGTAAAATTCCGAAGGGGGTTTTGCTGGTTGGCCCACCGGGTACGGGTAAGACATTGCTTGCTCGGGCTGTTGCGGGTGAGGCTAATGTGCCTTTCTTCAGCATCTCAGGTTCTGACTTCGTTGAGATGTTCGTGGGTGTAGGTGCTTCACGCGTGCGCGATATGTTTGAGCAAGGCAAGAAGAACGCCCCTTGCATTATCTTTATTGATGAGATCGATGCTGTAGGCCGCCATCGTGGTATGGGCCTTGGCGGTGGTAATGACGAGCGTGAGCAAACACTTAACCAGATGCTCGTTGAAATGGATGGTTTTGATAGTAATGAGGGGGTTATCCTCATTGCTGCAACGAACCGTCCGGACGTACTGGACCCGGCTTTACTGCGCCCTGGTCGGTTTGATCGCCAAGTGGTTGTGCCCAACCCAGATGTTGGCGGGCGTGAAAAGATTCTTCAGGTACATATGAAGAAGCTGCCTCTTTCATCTGATGTAAACCCACGGGTGATTGCACGAGGCACGCCGGGTTTCTCTGGGGCTGATCTTGCTAATCTTGTAAATGAAGCTGCGCTCTTTGCGGCTCGCCAAGGCGGGCGGACTGTGACCATGGCACAGTTTGAAGAGGCCAAAGATAAGGTCATGATGGGTGCTGAGCGTCGTTCACTCGTGATGAGTGAAGATGAAAAGCGTATGACAGCGTATCATGAGGGCGGTCATGCTCTGGCGTCTTATTATACGCCGGGTTCAGACCCTATTCATAAAGCGACGATCATTCCACGCGGGCAAGCTCTTGGTATGGTGATGAACCTGCCAGAGAAGGATAACATGTCCTATAATCGCAAATGGTGTTTGGCTCGCTTAGTCATCGCCATGGGGGGACGTGTGGGTGAAGAGGTGATCTTCGGTCATAACGAAGTTAGTGCTGGTGCTTCGGGGGATATTAAGCAAGCGACAGATCTTGCACGTAATATGGTTACCCGTTGGGGCATGAGTGATCGCCTTGGTATGGTGGCGTATGATGACCCTGAGAAAATGTCTGGCCAGACATGCCGTGAGGTGGATCAGGAAATTCGTAAGCTTGTAGATGAAGCTTATGCAACGTGTCGCCATCTTGCTCTTACTCATTTAGATGAGCTCCATCGTCTTGCAGAAGCTTTGTTAGAGTATGAGACGCTGACGGGTGAGGAAGTAGGGCGTGTGATTCGTGGTGAGCCACTTGGCCGCCAAGATGAAGGGGAGCACTCCTTTAATGGGCGACGTCCCTCTGTACCTTCATCAGGAGGAGAGCAGCGTTTAGCTGAAACTGAAGGAGCTATGCCGCAACCTGTATAAGGCTAGGTAGCCGTTAGTATCTCAGTTCCTCACAGAAAAATGGGTGTATGTGGAGTGTCACATACACCCATTTTTTATGATTTACTTGCGTATTTGAGGGAGGACTGACATTAGAGACCTCACCAATATGTGTAAGGTTGATCCAAGATGTCGGTTGTATGGCATTTGGGATAGCGTAGAGGACGGATGAGGAAGAGAGCCATGGCCAGCAGACGGATGTTTTTCGGGACTGATGGAATACGTGGCACTGCGAATACCGCACCCATGACCGTTGAAATTGCTCAGAAGCTAGGCCAAGCGGCTGGATTATATTTCTGTAAGCAAAATGATGCAGGTCGTACACATCGTCATACGGTTGTTTTGGGGAAAGATACACGTCTTTCTGGTTATATGATTGAGTGTGCGCTGGTCTCTGGTTTCTTGGCGGCAGGGGTTGATGTTGTGCTGGTGGGGCCATTGCCAACGCCTGCGGTTGCTTTGCTAACACATTCTTTGAGGGCTGACCTCGGCGTGATGATTTCAGCATCGCATAATCCTTTCACGGATAATGGTATTAAGCTTTTTGGGCCGGATGGCTTTAAGCTTTCTGATGCCGTGGAAATGGAGATTGAGGCTCTGATGGGAGAAGATCTCACAGGGCGTTTAGCATCACCGGAAAAAATTGGTCGAGCTTCTCGACTGAATGATGCTGCAGGACGGTATATTGAAAGTGTAAAATCCTCTTTTCCAAGAGGGTTACGGTTGGATGGCCTGAAGATCGTGCTCGATTGTGCTCATGGCTCAGCCTACCGTGTTGCTCCAGCGGCTTTGTGGGAGCTAGGGGCAGATGTGGTGAGCATCGGTACCGCACCAGATGGATTGAATATTAATGATGGTGTTGGCTCAACGCACCCACAGGCGCTGCAGGAGGCTGTAAAGCAGCATGGCGCTGATTGTGGGATCGCCCTTGATGGTGATGCGGACCGTTTGCTGATTGTAGATGAAACGGGGCGTATTGTAGACGGGGATCAAATATTGGCCCTAATTGCAACTTTGTGGAAACGTCTTGGCCGCTTGCACGGGACCGAAGTTGTCGCAACTGTGATGTCTAACATTGGGCTAGAGAAATATTTGCAGACGCAGGGGTTAAGCCTTTATCGCACCGCTGTAGGAGACCGTTACGTTGTCGAGCGTATGCGTGAGACGGGGGGGAACTTAGGTGGCGAGCAGTCAGGGCATATGGTGCTTTCTGACTATGCAACTACGGGCGATGGGCTGTTAGCTGCGTTGCAGGTGTTGGCAGCTTTAGTAGAAGCTGAGCAGCCTGCAAGCCAGCTCTTTTCCTTGTTTGAGCCATATCCACAGCTCCTGAAGAATGTGCCTTATAAGGGTGAAAGTCCCATGAAGAACCCCGCTTTAAGTGAGGTTGTAGAGTGGGCAGAAGAACGATTGGGCGACAAAGGCCGACTTGTCTTGCGCGCAAGTGGTACGGAACCTTTGATCCGTGTCATGGTTGAGGCGCAGGATGAAGAGCTTGTTCAAGAGGTTGTGGATTATGTAAGTGAGCGCATTGGTGAAATGGCTCATTAGAGTGTGGTTCTTTTAAATTTATATCCCCTCAGCCATGTGTCCATGGGCTGAGGGGATATCTTGATCAAGACATATTTAACCGGCTTGCTGGAGAGGCGCTGGCGCCCCTGTAGGGGGAACCGTAAGAGGCTGTTGGTTGTCCGGTAGTGGTGTATTGTTGTTAACTGTTGCGGGCTCCTGTAAAATATATCCACGGCCCCATACAGTTGTGATCATTTGGTCTGCACCGTAGCGTTGTAATTTACGGCGTAGTTTACAAATGAACACATCAATGATTTTCATCTCAGGCTCGTCAATGCCGCCATAGAGATGATTGAGGAACATATCCTTTGTAAGCACAGCCCCTTTGCGAAGGAGAAGGAGCTCTAGGATAGAGTATTCCTTACTCGTTAGTTGGAGGAAGTGCCCGTTAATGCTAACCATGCGGCTTTCTAGGTCGAGCTCTAATGGTCCAACGCGTAAGCGAGGTTCAGAGATACCATAGGCACGGCGGGTGAGAGCCTGGATACGTGCCTGAGCTTCATTGATGTCGAATGGTTTTGTGACGTAATCATCTGCTCCAGCAGAAAAAGCCGCCACCTTTGTATGGGGATCTGTCCTGTGAGAGATGACCATAATTGGTGTCGAAATTTGGGCTCTTCTGATTTGCCGAATGACATCGTCCCCCATCATATCAGGGAATGATAATTCAGTAATGAATAGGTCATACTCATAGTGCTTAAACATATCGACAGCATCTTTGGCCGTTTTTACGTGGTCCACTGTGTAAGAGTACTTGGTTAGTACTTTTACGAGATAATCAGTTGTGGCGCTGTCGTTATCAGCGATGAGGATACGCATAATTCCAACTCCCTTAATCGGAGCATGATTAGAAAATTTCTTTCAGATAAATGCAACCTGTGATTGTTTTTTGAGTAATTTATACAACCAAAGGTATGTTATATTCTTTTGATACTTTGTGGCGCTTTTGTGTTTTTATGTGGCTTTTTTTATGTCATACTTAGGGTTTATTTTGTATGTTTTGAACATATATTGAATAATTATGATATTATTAATTTTTTTGTTTATATTTAATTTTTTTTATATTTAATCATTATTTTGATTAATTGACGTAAAAATTAATTTAATTTTATCATTAATTTGTTACTAATAAAAAATAGTTGTGTAAGTGATACTTAATAAAGGTAATGAACCGTATATTATTAAATATCATCTATACGTGATGTGCCTATTTTCGTAAATTTTGATAACACTTTTTTAAGTTTAAGATAAGTTTTTGTTAGATTTTAACCATTCACGCTCATATCTCTTGTCTCGAATCGTAGAATTTTTTTGGGAGAAGGGTGCGCGACGCCTTATTCCTTTATCTGAAGTTAAACATTCAGAGGTCATGCTCTTTCCAAGTATAGTTTGGAGGATTGAGCGGAGGCAGCGGCTTTTTCGTGGGCAAAGGAAGATATGAAGAAATATAGATTTTAAGCGTGGATAGGTATGTCAGTGCATATGATCCTCCCCTGATAACGGGGGAGGACGTATGAGCAGTTAGGCTTCACCCATTGTGGTGTTGTGGCTTGCCAGTAGCAGTGTGATTTGAGCTAGAGTGCCGAGCAGAGCGCATACAACAGGGTGCGTTTTATCTGCGACGAGTACAAGGCGAGTTTGGGGCGAGCTGGGGAAGAGATCTGTCTCTAATGTAAATAACGCAGCATGTTCTTGCTTTTGCGTTTCAGTAGCACGAGCGGCTTCGGCTAGAATACGAGCAGATATTTTCTCTAAGGCGGGTAATAGGTGGCTAGCTGTTTGCTCTATCGGCTCGTTACTTTGCTTACGATGCTGTAGTACGAGCTCGTCCCAGCCTTCTTTTGTCAGAAAAACAGGAACTCCACCTTCGGCGGTGTCTCGCTCAGCCCGGACAATATGTCCCGACTGAGCAAGTGCTACGATATCTAGTTTAGGAAGGTGCTCAGGGTTTAGCGTGATTGCCATATCTATTAGTCTTTTACCCATTCGCCAGCACGCATGAGGGGGTGGCGGGCACCGTCTTTGAGGCCATCAATGTCAATTTTATCAGAGCCAATCATCCAATCGATATGAATGATGGAATGATTTGCTCCGCGTGCGATGAGCTCTTCTTCGCTCAGCCCTTCAATATCGGTCATGCAGCTGGTGTAGGCTTGGCCAAGGGCGATATGGCAGGCAGCATTTTCATCAAAGAGGGTATTGCGATACAGAATTCCGCTTTGTGAAATAGGGGATGAATGTGGCACAAGGGCGACTTCTCCAATGCGGCGAGCCCCTTCATCGCTTTCCAGAATACGCTGTAGGACATCTTCGCCCTTTTCAGCGTGGGCCTCGACAATGCGGCCTTTTTCAAATCGTACTTGGATGCCGTCAATGAGAGAGCCCTGGTGGAAGAGTGGCTTTGTGCTGGAGACGGTACCTTCTACCCGTGCGCAATGCGGGGTGGTGAAGACTTCTTCTGTTGGAATATTGGGGTTGCAGACGACACCATTGCCAGCCTCTTCTGCGCCACCTGTCCAGAGATGCCCATCAGCTAGGCCGACTGTGAGGTCGGTGCCGGGGCCTGTGAAATGGAGAGCGTCAAAGCGTTGTTCGTTGAGCATAGCGGCACGTGCATGAAGGGTGCGGTTATGCTCAGCCCATGCGGCGACAGGGTCTGCGACGTCAACGCGTGAGGCTTGGAAGATACCTTTCCATAACGCAGCGAGGGCATCCTCTGCGGAGAGGTCGGGGAATATCTGTTGTGCCCATTCTGGCGTGGCACAGGCAACGATGTTCCAATTGATGCTGAACTGGGTAATGAGCTCCATCGCAGGGCGGCTTGCTGCTGCGGAGGCTTTGCTGGCGCGAGCGATTCGTTTGGGGTTTTGGTTTTTAAGTAAGGTGGGGTTGCCGCCCGTAATAGCCATACGAGCTGCCCCGTTACGGAAGGCTTCAGCCATACCGTTAGAGAGCCATGTGGAGGCTGTATCAAAACTCTCTTCATGCCCATGGATGAAACGAGCCAGAGTTGTTTCATCATCATGATAGAGTGTCGTGACTAAAGATGCCCCTGCTTTGTAAGCATGCTCGGTAATACGGCGGATGAGGGGCACAGCCTCCAGCCCTGCTGTGATAACGAGCTGTTGGCCTGAGGTGATGTTTACGCCGGTGCGGACGGCGACCTCGGCTAAGCGGTCTAATAGTTGCTCATGTGTGAAGGATGAGGTGGCCATAGTGAAGTATCCTCTAACAAGGGCGAGATATAACGATATTGCGGCCTCTCATTATAGGAAAATGAGAGGCCGTGGCAGTGATTCGGGTAAGTATATGTAGGTGGTCAGTCCGCCATGATTGCATCAAGCGCGGTGAGGAGAGCGTTCATTTCCTCATCTGTGCCGATGGTGATGCGGAGCCAATCACTAATACGTGCGCTGCTACCTTGGTAGCGGACGATGACGGCACGTTCACGTAGGGAGGTGAAAAGCTCTTGCGCTGCATGAGTTGGATGGTGCGCCAGAATAAAGTTGGCTGAGGATGGAAGGACTTCAAAGCCACGCTTTGCCAGTTCTTGGGTTGTACGCTCGCGTGTTGCAATAATGCGTTTGGTGGTTTGTTGCAGCCATGCCTCATCTTTAATAGAGGCTTCGGCACCGGCAAGGGCAGGGCGGGAAAGAGGATAGGAGTTAAAGCTATCTTTTACGCGTGTGAGGCCATCAATTAGCTCCGGTGAGCCAATGGCATAACCCACACGAAGCCCTGCTAATCCCGAGGATTTTGAGAAGGTACGCACAACTAGAAGATTCGTATAACGCTGCGTTAGCGCAATGGCACTTTCACCGCCGAAGTCAACATAGGCTTCGTCAATAATAACCGTTTGCTCTGTAAAGCGTTGCAGGAGCGATTCTATCGCAGAAAGTGGGAGGCTGATGCCGGTATTGGCGTTGGGGTTGGCAATGATGACGCCGCCAGAAGGGCCTTCATAATCTGCTGGGGCGATGGTGAAGTCATCCCGCAATGCGATGCTGCGATAGTCCAGTCCGAACATTTGGCAATAGATAGGATAGAACCCGTAAGTGACATCGCTAAAGAGGATAGGAGCATCATCTTTAAAGAGGGCACGGAAGGCGTGGGCTAGAACTTCATCAGAGCCATTGCCTGTAAACACACATTCTACGGGGACGTTAAAACTTGCCCCAATAGCTTGGCGTAGGCTGAGGGCGGTTGGATCAGGATAAAGGCGCAGCGTGTCATCAGCACTTTTTGCAATCGCCTCTAGAACACGTGGGCTGGGGCCATAGGGGGATTCGTTGGTGTTGAGCTTGACCAAGTTGGTCATACGGGGCTGTTCACCAGGAATATATGGCTGCAGGGCGTGGACGTGTTTATTCCAAAAAAGGCTCATGCGGAGGTGCTTTCATTAAAGAGGCTAGTAAGGCCTTGGCGGTGCGCAAGTTCACGGGCGGATAGGCCTTCAGCATCGCGTAAGTCTGGGTTTGCTCCTTTTTGAAGAAGCAGCTGAGCCATGGCTTTACGCCCGAACATAATGGCGAACATGAGGGGCGTACGCCCTGCATGATTGGGTTTATCAATCTCAGCACCGAACTCAAGGAGGAGTAAGGCCATATCCTCAAACCCCTTAAAGGCTACGCCAGAGAGGGCTGTGGCGCCTTTTGCGTCAATACCGTTGGGGTCTGCTTTATGTTCGAGCAGAAGGCGAGCGGTTTCGAGTTGCTCGTTATATGTAGCGACAATGAGGGGGGTATAGCCGCGCGTATCTGCGCAGTCTGCCGGCATCCCTGCATCTAGGAACTGTTTGACAAGGTCATTTTCGCCATTGCGGGCCGCATCAATAAAGAGAGCGGTAATCTGCTCTGGCGTGAAAGACATATTAGAGGTTGTCATGCGTGCGGCTGCCTTTGCTGTGGAGAGACAGGTCAAAAAATTAGGTGCCTGAGCTTCCTGCCTGAGGGCGGTCAGGTCAAGGGTGTTGGGGCGTAGTTTTATTGCTTGAGCCGACATAAGAGCTTTTTTCAGGGGCGCTATGCGACGAACTCATAGGACGGTGAAGATAGGTAGGGAGCTGTTAGGAAGTTTTTTATTTTTGTCTGTTAGGGGAAGAAAAGTACGTCAGATAAACAGATTTTCCTGTTTTCTGTGAGTTTTGGCATTGCGTCCGCCGCTGTATAAGGCCACTTGTGAGAGGTCTGGGCTGAGGCGGGCCATGTTAAGGGGCATTAAGCCAGCCAAAGGTGACCGGACAATGGCTTTACTTAAGGATGTTAAATCAGTGAACAGCATGCTGTCGAAACTAAGCATAGACACTATTCGCACATTAGTGATGGATGGTGTGGAGCGCGCAAAATCCGGCCATCCGGGTACCGCAATGGCTCTAGCACCAGCTATGTATGCTTATTGGCAGTTTACAATGTATTATAATCCGGCCGATCCCTTTTGGCCGGGGCGTGATCGATTTATTCTCTCGGGTGGACATGCGTCCATCCTGCTTTACGCCACATTGTTTCTTGCAGATGTGCAGGATGTCGAGGATGGCCGTGCGGTGAATCGTCCCGCTTTAACGCTGGATGATATTAAGAATTTCCGCCGCCTTGGGTCGCGGGCGCCTGGGCATCCAGAATATGGGCATACGGCAGGAGTGGAGATCACCACTGGCCCTCTAGGGCAGGGCTGTAGCAGCGCTGTTGGTATGGCAATGGCAGAACGTTGGCTTGCGAGCCGATATGGCCGGCCAGGGTTTGATCTATTTGGCTATCATGTCACGGCCTTCTGCGGAGATGGTGATGTGATGGAAGGAGTCTCTGGTGAGGCAGCTTCTGTTGCGGGGCATCTCAAGCTCGGTAATCTGACATGGGTGTATGATAGCAATCAGATCTCTATTGAGGGATCTACGAATGTCGCCTTCACAGAGGATGTCGGCCTTCGCTTTAAAGCGTATGGCTGGCATGTTTTAGAGGTTGAAGATGGAAATGATGTTGAGGCTATTCGTGATGCCTTACAGAAAGGGCGTGAGGAAACTTCACGGCCGACATTAATCATCCTCAAAACAGTGATTGGTTATGGTGCGCCTAATAAAGCTGGTACGGCGTCTGCCCATGGCGAACCGCTAGGGGCAAATGAAATTATAGGAGCGAAGCAGGCCTATGGTTGGCCGGAAGATGCTGAAGCCTTTACCGTTCCTAAAGGGGTAAAGGAGCATTTTGCTGAGCTTTCTGGTCGCCGTGGTGCAGAAGCGCAGAAGAAATGGGAAGAGCAATTCGCTGCTTATTGCGTAGAATATCCGCAGGAAGGTGAAGAGCTGAAGCATATCTTTGCGGGTACTCTGCCAGAAGGGTGGGATTGTGATCTGCCGGTGTATCCGGCTGATGAGAAAGGCATTGCCTCTCGCCAGAGTTCTGGTGAGGTGTTGAATGCTGTTGCAAAGAATATCCCTTGGATGATTGGTGGTGCTGCTGATCTCGCACCTTCAACCAAGACTCACATTAAGGGGGCAGATTCTTTGCAGGCACCATCCAACGGTGATGCGGCTCCTGGTCGTTATGATGGGCGGAATATCCATTTTGGTGTGCGAGAGCATGCCATGGGGGCGATTTGCAATGGACTCGCTTTGAGCGGCCTGCGTCCCTTTGGCTCGGGCTTTATGATCTTCTCAGATTATATGAAGGCGCCTATTCGTCTCGCTGCGTTGATGCACCTGCCGGTCATTTATGTGTTTACACATGATTCGATTGGTGTTGGTGAGGATGGCCCGACCCACCAGCCGATTGAGCAATTTGCACAATTGCGTGCAACGCCGGGCATAACTTTATTGCGTCCAGCCGATGCGAATGAGGTTGTTGAAAGCTGGCGTGTGGCGATGGAGCATACACAAGGGCCTGTAGCTCTTGCGCTAAGTCGTCAGAATTTGCCGACATTTGATCGCTCCCTATGTGGGGCAGCCGATGGTGTGGCGCGTGGGGCGTATGTCTTGGTTGATTGTGAGACTGAACCAGAGATTATTCTTATGGCTTCGGGCTCTGAAGTCGCTTTGGCGATGGGCGCTTATAATAAGTTGCGGGCACAGCGCGTGCGTGTGCGCGTGGTCTCGATGCCCAGCTTTGATCTATTTGAGAAACAAGACAAATCGTATCGTGATTCCGTACTGCCACCTTCTGTCCGTAAGCGTATCGGTATAGAAATGGCAGCAAGTTTCGGCTGGGATCGTTATGTGGGGCTGGATGGCACTATCATGGCGATGAATAGCTTTGGAGCTGCAGGTTCTGCGGCGGAGCTTATGGCGAAATTCGGTTTCACTGTAGAGGCTGTTTACGAACAGGCTCTGCGTCTGTTGAACGCATAAGGCGGAGAAAGATTATGGGGAGTCATTTTTCTGATACACCACTAACTCGTTTAGCTGGTCATGGTCAGTCAATCTGGCTCGACTTCATCCGGCGTGATTTTATCGAGGATGGATCTTTAGCCAAATTGGTAAAGGAGGACGCCCTGAAAGGGGTGACCTCCAACCCCGCGATTTTTGAACAAGCCATTGGGCATGGGGCGGAGTATGAGGAGGCCGTGCAGGCCTTGCTGCGTAAGAATCCCCTTACAGCAGGTGAGCTTTACGAGACGATCGCCGTAGAGGATATCCGCAAAGCATGTACCGTGCTGAAGCCTGTGTTTGATGAGACGCAAGGGCGGGATGGTTATGTGAGCCTCGAGGTATCACCTTACCTTGCTTATGATGGCCAAGGCACGTTGGAAGAGGCTCGTAGGCTTTGGAAGACGGTCAATTGCGCCAATGCGATGATCAAGATTCCAGCGACTGAAGAATCGATCCCAGCTATTGAGCAGGCCATCGCTGAAGGGATTAATATCAACGTCACATTGTTGTTCTCGCTTGAGAGCTACAAAAAAGTTCTTGAGGCTTATCTGCGTGGTTTAGAAGCACGCGCAGCTAAGGGTGAGCCTTTGGGCCATGTGGCGAGTGTGGCTTCTTTCTTCATCAGTCGAATTGATGGCAAGATTGATGGCATCATCGACCGTCGTGTGGCGGCAGGAGATACCAACACAGACGAGCTGAAAGCTCTGCGTGGTAAAGTGGCCATTGCTAATGCGCGTATTGCATACCAGCACTATCTCAGTGTTGTCTCTGGAGAACGCTGGAAAGCCCTAGAGGCCCGAGGAGCGCAGACGCAGCGTTTGCTTTGGGCTAGTACGAGCATAAAAGATAAAGCTTATAGGGATGTTCTTTATGTCGAAGAACTGATAGGTGAGGCGACAGTAAACACGCTGCCTCCTCGTACCTTAGAGGCTTTTAGGGATCATGGCGTTCCTGAAGCACGCTTGGTTGAGGATGTAGAGGCATCGAGCCGCATCCTTAACCAAGCGGAGCGTTTGGGGCTGGATCTTGCAGGAGTAACAGCTTCCTTGCTGGAGGAAGGGGTTGCGGCGTTCGAAGTTGCTTTTGATGGATTGCTCGGTGCGGTCGCAGCTCGCCGGGAAGCAGTTTTAGGAGAACGTCTTATGCGAGTATCCTTAGCCCTATCAGATGAATTGGATAATGCCGTTGTAGCAGCTGGCAAGAGCTGGAGCCGTGACGGGAAGATACGCCGCATCTGGGAGCGGGATGCCTCTGTTTGGACCAATGGACCAGAAAGCAAATGGCTTGGGTGGCTGAGTGCCGTTGATGACGGCATGGCGGCACTCGCTGGCTATGAAGCTTTAGGCCGTGAGGTCAAAGAGCGTGGTTATAAAGATGTTCTACTGCTCGGCATGGGGGGCTCTAGCCTTGGGCCAGAGGTATTGGCTGAAACATTTGGTCAAGTTCCAGGCGGGCCTAAGCTGCATGTGTTGGATAGTACTGATCCACAGCAGGTGGCAACATTCGCGCATGCTGTAGATCTGAAGAACACATTATTCATCGTTTCTAGTAAGTCTGGCTCCACGTTAGAGCCGAATATCTTATTGGATTATTTCTGGGCTCAAGCGCAGGAGGCTCTTGGGCAAGAGCCGGGTGGGCGTTTTGTTGCGGTGACAGACCCTGGCTCTGCTCTGGAACGTGCCGCAAAAGAGCGTGGTTTTGCGCATATCTTCTTTGGCAATCCAGAGATTGGTGGGCGTTATTCTGTTCTTTCAGCTTTTGGTCTGACACCGGCTGCTGCTGCGGGCTATGATGTGCGCAAGCTGTTAGAAACTGCAGGCTTGATGGTGCAAGCTTGTGATGCATCTGTCCCGCCATCCACAAACCCTGGTGCGATGCTCGGCCTTGCATTAGGCGTTGCGGCAACGGGATTCCAGCGGGATAAAGTGACCTTCGTCGCGTCTAAAGAGATTGCTTCTCTGGGGGCCTGGCTGGAGCAGCTTATTGCTGAGAGTACCGGCAAACAGGGAACAGGGTTGATCCCCATTGATGGTGAGCCTCTAGGCACGCCTGATCTCTATGGTGATGACCGTGTATTCGTGGAGCTGCGTTTAGGTCATGAGCCTGTGGATCAGGGCTTAAAAGCTTTGCGCGAGGCAGGGCATCCTGTCGTGACGCTGCATCTGGAAACAGTTGAGCAGATTGTGCAGGCGTTTTTCGTCTTTGAATTTGCGACAGCTATTGCAGGCTCTGTTTTGGGGATTGATCCATTTGATCAACCAGATGTGGAGTTTAGTAAGGTTGAGACCCGTAAGTTGACAGCAGCTTATGGAGAAACTGGAAAGCTCCCAGCAGAGGCACCTTTTGCGATTGATGGGAATCTTGCTTTTTACGCTGATGAGCGTAATCAAGAGGCTCTTAAAGGCGAAACAGCTGAAGCAATCTTAAAGGCTCATTTTGACCGCGTGGGTAAGAATGATTATATTGGCCTCCTAGCTTATATTGAGCGCAACGCAGCTCATATCGCTTGGGAACAAGAGGTAAGGACAGAGTTGAGGGACCGCCTACATGTGGCAACCGCCGCCCAGTTTGGGCCGCGCTTCCTTCACTCAACTGGGCAGGCTTATAAAGGGGGCCCTGATAGTGGGGTGTTCCTACAGGTAACGGCAGATGATTCTGCTGATCTGACAATTCCGGGCCATACATACAGCTTTGGTATTGTGAAAGCGGCTCAGGCTCGTGGGGATTTTGATGTAATTGCTTCCCGCGGGCGTCGTGCGTTGCGTGTACATATTATTGGGCCGTTGGCAGAGGGGTTAGACCGTCTCGCCAAGGTATTGACGGAAGTTGTAAAAGGAGCCTGAAAGATATGCGTATCGGAATTATCGGACTAGGCCGTATGGGCGGGAATATTGCAGTCCGCCTAACCCGTAAAGGTCATGATGTGGTTGCTTTTGACCGCACTCAGGCTGTGATTGAGAAAACGGTTGAGCGTTGCGAAGATGGTCGTGCGCAAGGGGCTCCTACTTTCGAAAAACTGGCAGATTTGCTGGCCGGAGAAGAGCGGCGAGTTATTTGGGTGATGCTCCCCGCTGGCGAGGTCACAGAGACCTGTATTCAGCGCTTAGCGCCTCTCTTGCGGAAAGGGGATATCATCATTGATGGTGGGAATACCTACTACAAAGAGGATATCCGTCGTGCGAAAGAGCTTGCTGAGCGTGGTATTGATTATCTTGATGTTGGAACATCCGGTGGTGTGTGGGGCCTCGAGCGTGGCTACTGCATGATGTATGGCGGTGAGCGCCATGCTGCTGAATATGTTGACCCTATCTTTCAAGCATTGGCGCCGGGGATGGGTGATGTGCCACGTACACCGGACCGTGAGGATGATGGCCGTCATAATCCGCGTGCGGAGCAGGGCTATCTTTACTGTGGTCCGGCGGGATCTGGCCATTTTGTGAAGATGATTCATAACGGCATTGAATATGGCATGATGCAAGCTCTGGCTGAGGGGTTTGATGTTCTGGCTAGTAAGAACTCTGATAAGTTGCCAGAAAGTGAGCGTTATGATCTGAACTTGGCAGATATTGCTGAGGTATGGCGCCGTGGGAGTGTGGTCTCCTCTTGGTTGCTTGATCTAACAGCCGAAGCTCTAGCGCGTTCTTCCGATCTGAATGAATTTAGTGGCGAAGTGCAAGATTCTGGTGAGGGGCGCTGGACAATTGAAGCCGCGATCGAAGAAGACGTTCCTGCCCCAGTAATGACGGCAGCTCTGTATACGCGCTTCCGTTCTCGCTCAGGTAATAACTTTGCAGAGAAAGCTCTGTCTGCCATGCGTTTTGGTTTTGGTGGGCACGTAGAGCGTAAAAAATAAATTATCGTGACTAGGGGGCGCGGTGGGGGTGCCCGCTCCCTACTTCTTTTCCCCCTAGTGGGAGGAAGGAAGAATGGTAGATCATCCCCTTGGTATAAGGTTGGTGCTATCTGATATGGATGGCACCATTCTTGATTCTGATAGAGATATTTCGGCGCGAACACTAGCCGCGGTGGAACGGCTGAGACAAGCACACATCCCCCTTGCTTTAGTCAGTGCGCGCGCTCCAGCGGGGGTGTTGCCTTATGTGCGTAAATTAGGCCTTGAAGGCCCGTGTGCTGGGTTTAATGGCGGGGTTTTCTTTACCCCAGATGGAACGATCCTCTCTAGCCATCATTTTTCTGTTGAAATATTGCATTCCATCATGGTGGCTTTGGCAACAGAGCAGGTGGAAATTTGGTTCCAAAATGAGGCCTCTTGGTTCGTATGTGATACGCAAACCCCTTTGGCCTTAAGAGAACATGAGGTAACGGGTGTTATCCCTCAGCAAGTTGATGCACTGCCCATTCATTCGGGTAGCATCAATCGCTTGATTGTTAGTTCCGAAGATATAGATCTGATTGCCCGATTGGAAAAAGTTCTTGGCGCGCGCTTTTGTGATGGTGCGAGCATACTAAGATCGGCTCCGCATAAACTAAATATTACACCTTTTCAGGCTACAAAGGGCGAGGCCGTTCGTGTGTTGGCCGGTTTTTATGGGGTAGACTCGGCCCAAGTGGCTGTGTTGGGTGATGCACCTAATGACATCCCCATGCTGAGCGTGGCAGGGTTGGGTATTGCTATGGGGCAAGCTCCTGATTCTGTTAAGAAACAGGCGCGTTGTGTTACAAAACCGCCTGATGAAGGTGGATGGGCATATGCGGTAGATACGTTCATTATGCCTACTAAGAAGCCTGCTTCGCAGGGATGATATGTTGATGACGGAGAACACGAGAATGACCACAGATATGCGCCATGCTGACTTTGAAGTGTTAGCGGATGCTGATTCTGTTGCTATGAAAATGGCAGAATTATTGATCGAAACCGTACGAGCAAAGCCTGAGGGCAAAGTACGTGTGGCGTTATCGGGTGGTTCTACCCCTAAGCGACTTTTTGCAATTCTGGCACAACCAGAGATGGCAAATCGTATCGATTGGGCACGTGTAGAAGTGTTCTATGGGGATGAACGCTATGTGGATGATAGCCACGCAGATAGCAATCATGCCAGTGCGCAAGAACTTTTGTTGTCTAAGGTGCCTTTGCCTGCAGAGCAGATTCATCCCATGCCAACAAAAACGACAGCCCTTGAGGACGCACGACGTTACCAAGAAACATTAGAAAAAACCTATGGATCGACCACTTTAGAAAAGGGACGCCCTTTATTTGATATTGTTATGTTGGGGCTAGGAACAGATGGTCATACGGCATCTCTCTTCCCTGGCGAGCCAATTTTGGATGAAAAAACAGCATGGGTGGGTGTGTCTGACCCAAGCACAGCCCCGCATGAGCGGTTAACACTGACATATCCGGCTATTGAATCTAGTGGTCTCGTTGTTTTCTTAGTGACGGGTGAAAATAAAGTACCAATGTTGGCCCGTTTGCGTCAGGGAGATGGCAGCATCCCATCTGGGCGTATTGTCTCTGAAGGTAGAATCCTCATACTGGCAGACAGAGCTGCTGCTGGAGAGCCCTCATGAACGTTGATGACTGTAAACGTGTTGCTGCCCACAATGCCGCTGATTTTGTTCAGCCTGGCATGGTTGTAGGTTTGGGCACAGGTAGCACGGCAGCTTTTATGATTGAGAGGCTAGGTGAGCGTGTTGCAGAGGGGCTGGATATTCTAGCCATTCCAACTTCAGAGGAATCTGGCAGGTTGGCCCGTGCGGCAGGCATCCCTCTCACGAGCTTTGCAGATCATCAGGTGCTGGATATCGCCATAGATGGTGCCGATGAGGTGGAGCGTGGCACGCTGCATCTCATTAAGGGCCTTGGTGCGGCTCTGTTACGTGAAAAGATTGTTGCCCAGGCATCGCGGCGTTTTGTCGTGATAGTGGATGCGACCAAGCCGGTTAATCAGCTTGGGGAAAGAGCTCCCGTGCCTGTGGAAGTAATTCCATTCGGTTATGAGGCTACGGCCAATCGTTTGGAAAAAATGGGGGCGGGAGTCATTCGCCCCCGGCGGACACTCGCCGGTGAGCTGCTCACCACAGATAATGGAAACATGATACTTGATTGCGTATTTGGCCCGATTCAGGACGTGCAAGCGCTAGCCGCACAAATTGATGGGACAGTGGGCGTAGTGGAGCATGGATTGTTTCCCAATATGGCAACCGATGTATTGGTTGCAACTGAACGGGAGGTTGAACGATGGACGCCATGACGAAGAGTAAAAAGGCTCCTGGAACCCTATCTGATATTGCCCCACATTATATTGTAGTTATGGGTGTTTCTGGTACGGGGAAGACCACGGTAGCAGAGCTTCTGGCAGAGAAATTGGATTGGCCTTTTCAGGAAGGTGACTCCCTGCATCCGAAAGCCAATGTCGAGAAGATGCGCTCTGGTCAGCCATTAAACGATGAAGATCGTGCCCCATGGTTGGAGCTGTGTCACGATTGGCTAGCAGAACGTGCCGAGGCAGGTACTGGTGCTGTGCTGACATGCTCTGCCTTGAAGCGGAAATATCGTGAAGCGCTTGCAAAACATATCCCGGTTCAGTTTGTTTATTTACAAGTGGACCCAAAAGTGATTGAGGCACGCCTCAAGGCACGTACAGGCCATTACATGCCCCCAACTCTTCTTCCAAGTCAGTTGGCAACATTGGAAGAGCCAACCGATGATGAGCCCGTTATTCGCGTGCCTGGAGATGCAACACCTGAAGAGCTGGCAGAACGTGTGATTGCTCGTTTGCGTGTTGTACCTCCACCCAAAGAGTTTTGATAAAACTCTGCCGTGAAGGCGCTCATTATGAGCATTTTAATGGCGGGGGCTTCCCCCGCCATTTTTTGGGTCGTGCAGATCATCATATTTTACGCGTGGGATGAGGGTAATCTCGCCCTAGGAGCGTAAAGATAAGGGGATCAGGCTGTTTGCCAGCCAGGGCCAATGATGGCTACACGGCGGTTAGCGCCGGTGCCTTGTAAAATAATAGCCTCACATTCTTCCAAATATGTAAGTTGGCGGCGGGCTCTACCGAGTGAGTGCGTTCCATAAGCTTGGGCAAGTGCTGCATCATCTGGGCAAGGTTGGTTGTCCATCGCGGCACGGGCGAGGAGGAAGTAAACCGGTTGAATATCCTCTGGCAAGTTTCCCGCACGTTGTTGAATATCTTGCCAATCGTCACTTTCTGCTCGCTCACGGTCTATACCACAACGAATGGTACTCAGCATGGTTTGGAAGCTGGCCATATCTAATACATGGCGAGAAAAGCCAGCGAGGCGCGCCCTCATTTGGAAGTCTTGATATAATGTCGCGAGAGGGCGATAGGCGGCTTCTTTATCTTGACCTATTTGCGCCACAAGGTCCCATATTTGTTCTGGGTTGGCTTCATTAGTTTGGGCCGCTTGCTGTTGTTCTTCTGCAGCACGGCTTGCCCCGAAGGCATCTAGTTGGGCGAGAAGGTCCGGCTTGGGTGGTGGAGGTTCTTTGCGGATACGTGGTGTGGGTTCTGCAACGGGTTGAAGAATGAGGTCACGTAATTCTTCAACTGGAACATTAGGTTGTTCCAGCGGCATAAGGGCAGGGCCGCCAGCATGGCTCGCTGTTTCTACTGGGCCGATGGTAACACGTTGTGGCCGCCGAGAGAGAGCTGGTCCAAGAGACATAAATTGCCCGCGGGAGAGGTCTCGAAAGCTCTCGGCTGCTCTACGTTCCATACCAAGGAGATCGGCGGCACGGGTCATGTCGATATCGAGGAAGGTACGCCCCATAAGAAAATTGGAAGCCTCTGCCGCGACATTCTTCGCCAGTTTTGCCAAACGTTGTGTGGCGATAATGCCTGCCATGCCACGTTTGCGCCCACGGCACATAAGGTTTGTCATCGCATTAAGAGAGAGACGTCGTGCTTCGTCAGACGTATCGCCCCCAGCAATAGGGGCAAAAAGCTGTGCTTCATCCACAACGATCAGGACAGGATACCAATAAGCCCGTGGGGCTTCAAACATACCAGAGAGAAATGCGCCGACAGAGCGCAGCTGCCCTTCCGGTTCGCTTTGTTCCAAATTTAGCACAACGGAAGCACGATGTGTGCGCACGCGTTCTCCCGCAGCACGTAAGCTCGCTTCTGATTGTGTATCTGTCTCAATAACGAGGTGGTCATATTTCTCGGCCAGAGTGACGAAATCGCCTTCTGGGTCGATGATAACTTGTTGGACAAGATTCGCACTCTGCTCCAACAAGCGGCGCAAAAGGTGAGATTTTCCTGAGCCAGAATTCCCCTGCACCAATAAACGGGTGGCCAGAAGTTCTGGGAGGTCAATATACGCATTTTCGCCACGAGGTGTCGTGCCGAGGAGAATGGGTCCAAAAGTTGATGACGTCATGATTCTATTTTACCTGGCAATGACGCAGAGAGCCAGTGATGAACGCCTTTTGCACATACATAAGCCGTAGAAAAACACCCTTGTAGGAGATATCCCCCCGTTGGGGCTTCCCAATCAAGCATTTCGCCGCAAGCAAAAAGGCCGGGCTGGTGGTGGAACATATAGGCGTCATTAAGGCTTGTCTGGCGCACGCCCCCAGCGGTGGAAATAGCACGGTCCAGTGCTGCGGGTGCGGTAAGAGTAAGGGGTAATGCCGTAATGGCGGAAGTTAGCTCAGATACTGTACGGGCTTCTGGCGCAAGAAGATTGAGAAGCTCTCGTGCGGGTTTATCAAGCTTGAATGCTTTGCGGAGTTTATTGCTACGGCTCTCGCGCAGGCGTTGTTGGGCAAGGCGTGCGGTGATCTGCTCTATAGAAAGGGTGGGGCGTAGATTTAGCGTGAGGGTTGCGTGCTCTGTGGTCAGTTTCTCTCGCAGAAGAGGGGATAGAGCGTAAAGAGGTGCGCCTTCAATCCCACGAGGCGTGATGATGAGATCGCCTCTTTTAGTTTGCCCTGCATAGGTGAGGGAAACACCACGCAGTGTTGCACCTTCATGACGTGTAAGAAATTCCATTGGCCAATCTGGCATGAAGCCGCAATTAGATGGTGCAAAAGATGCACAATGTTCTGAGAGAAGCTGCGCCCATTGCCCGTCACTCCCTAGTCGTGCCCAGCTGCTTCCTCCAAGTGCGAGGATAATGGCTACGGCTTTATGGGTTTGTTCGCCGCGTGGCGTTTGGAAGGTGAGCTCTAAACCGTTTAGAGCCTTTAGCCTATGGCGGGGATGAAATTGGACAGATAATCCCTGTAAGCGCTGGAGCCAGCTACGCAGGAGGGGGGAAGCTTTATAGTCTTTAAGAAAGACTTTTCCAGAGCTGCCAACAAAGCACTCATGCCCTAGTTCTTCAGCCCAGTGGCGTAGAGCCGTAGGGGGAAAGGCGGTGAGGGCGGGTTCTAGCCATGTGCTTGCGGCTGCATAGCGGGAGATGAAACCCTTAAAGGGTTCGTTATGTGTCAGATTTAGACCGCTGCGGCCTGCCATAAGGAATTTACGCCCTGGGCGTGCCATATGGTCGTAGATATGAACTTGATGGCCCTGCTTCCCTAATTGCTCGGCTGCGAATAAGCCAGCAGGGCCAGCACCTATAATGGCAATGTGTAGGGAGGAAGAAGCGGCGTGTGTCATGGAGTGTTCATTGCCATGATCGTGAGGTTTTGTCAGCGGGGAGGGGATGGTTTTTTACGGTCTATTCCCAGAAAATATAGGAGAGTTTTCTAACGAGAATAGAATCTGGTAGTGCAAAGATAGCCTATGCGTATATGGGTTGAGGTTGTTCGTGAAAAGTAGGGTGGGGGCATTCAACACACCTTACCACAAAGGGATGTTTTGTTATGAAGGTATGCACGACAGTTCAAGAGATGCGGAAGGTGCGTGCGGCATTTGGTACGGTGGGATTTGTGCCGACAATGGGCTTTCTTCATGAGGGGCATCTCTCACTGGTACGGAAGGCGAAGGCTGAGAATGATGCTGTTATTGTCAGTCTTTTTGTGAACCCTATACAATTTGGCTCGCCAGATGATTTAGCCAATTATCCTCGCGCAATAGAGCAAGATAAAGCCTTACTTGCTCGCGAGGGTGTGGATATGGTGTTTATTCCTGAGGTATCTGAGCTTTATCCCTCAGGATTTGCGACCTCAGTTGAAGTTAAAGATGTGGCCCTGAAGATGGAAGGGGCATCCCGCCCTGGGCATTTTGCTGGTGTGGCGACAGTTTTAACAAAATTTTTTAATATCATCGCCCCTCAGAAAGCATATTTTGGGCAAAAAGATGCTCAACAATGCGCTGTTATTAAGCGCTTTGTGCAGGATTTGGATATCTCCGTTGAGATCAAGACCATGCCGACATGGCGAGAAGAGGATGGGCTTGCTTACTCCAGCCGAAATGCACGCTTAACTGCGGCGGAACGGGCAAAAGCACCTGCTCTTTATAAGGCGTTATGTGTAGCTCAGACCTTAGTGCATGGAGGGGAGCGGTCCCGTGCGGTGTTGGAAGCAGCTATGAAGCAAGTGTTGCTTGAGGCCGGGCTAAGCGAGATTGACTACGCAACAATCGTAAATCCAGAAACATTTGAGCCCGAAGAGCAGATTACAGGCAACGCTCTTGCCCTTTTGGCTGTGCATTTAGGGGCTGTCCGGTTGATTGATAATCTACCCCTTTTACCATGAAGAGGGGGCCCTCCTTTCAGAGAGGAGGGCTTTTTTGAATTGGGATTAAAATGGTCTTCAAATAAAAATGGGAATATTTTTTCATAGATTTATTTTTATAATATTTTCTAAAATAAATCATTTTTTATTTATTTGTTGTTTTAAATATTCTCATTTCGTGAAGATGAGATCGTTTCTCATGTTTTCAATTTTCTAAGGCACCTATGCGCTTTAATACATGCTGGCATGTTTTAAAAATAGTGTCGATGACTAGCCAATGACTGTGCAGGAGCGTAACGTGAAAGGGTACTAAGTATTTGAATATGCTTTAAGGAGTTCTTAGGCATGGTTGAGAAAACCCCTCGCACTGTTACCTCCCCTAAAAAATTTATTGTTGGCACGGGCCTATTGGCTCAGATGCATGACTTTGTAAAAGACTTTGGTGATAACGCCTTTATTATCAGCGATGAGTTCATTGTTGATCGTGTTAAAACGGAATCCATTGCGGGCTTGGAAAAAGCTGGTCTTAAAGGCTCGGCAGAGAAATTTAATCGTGAATGTACAGATTCTGAGATTAAACGTCTTGGCGAGCTAGCTCAGAAGCAGGGTGCGAATGTTGTTGTTGGTATTGGGGGTGGTAAGACGCTCGATACAACAAAGGCTGTGGCGCATTACTACAAACTGCCTCTGATCCTGTACCCAACCATTGCATCGACTGATGCTCCATGTATCGCTCTGGCAGTGATCTATACAGAAAAGGGCGAGTTTGATCGCTACCTCTTCTTACCGCAGAACCCAGATGCAGTGATTGCCGATACAAGCATCATCGCAGCAGCACCTGCACGCTTCTTTGCCGCTGGTGTGGGTGATGCTCTTTCCACATACTTTGAAGCACGTGCTTGCCAAAAGGCTGATGGTGTTAATCTTGTGGGTAAAACACCATCTCGTACAGGCCTGGGGCTTGCTGAGATGTGCTTTGACGTTGTCAGCGCTAATGTTGAAAAAGCAATGGATGCTGTACGCAACAAGGTTTCTACCCGTGCTGTGGAAGATATGGTTGAAGCAACTATTTACCTCAGTGGTATTGGTGCAGAGACAGGTGGTCTAGCTGCGGCACATGCTGTGCATAATGGTATGACAGCGGTGGAAGACCTACATCACGCTCAGCATGGCGAGAAAGTGGTCTTCGGCTTGTTAACACAGCTTGTGCTTGAAAATGCACCAGATGAAGAAATTGAGGAAGTTGTCCGTATCGTTAAAGCTGCTGGCTTGCCTCTGACACTGAAAGAACTCGGTGTGAAAACATTTGTCGAGGCGGAATGGCGCAAAGTGGCTGAAATCGCATGCGATAAGAATGATACGATGGGCAATATGCCTTTCAAAGTTACACCTGATGATCTGTACGATGCTATGGTTGCAGCAAATGCACTGGGTGAGCGTTATCGCGCTGCTCAGTAATAGCTGAGTAATATTAGGTAAAAAATAAAACCCAGTGCTATGGCGCTGGGTTTTATTTTTAGAGAGGATTATTGAGGATAGATTATTAAATTAATTTTTAACAAAAAGAATATGTGATATTTTTTTGAGGGAGATAAATTGTAGTACGTAAATTTATATAATGAGAATAGAATGATTTGTTTTTCATTTATAAAAATTAAAAGCTTTTCGATCTATGTCTCAAAATATAGCGTATATCTTTGGGGTATCCTTCTACTCATCCTGATATCCTTAAGTATCCCGGAATTATTGGCCTATATTCCGTTAGATTATAATGAAGGCTGGAATGCCACGTTAGCGCGTAGAGTTTTTGCTGGCTCGTATAGTCTTTATCCTGCACGCGATGGTTTTATCTTTAATAATTACCCACCGTTATCCTTCATTTTGATTGGTATGATAGCGAACATACTGGGTTGTGATGTTGTTTTTGTTGGGAGAGGAATAGCTTTTCTCTCTATTATTTTTGTTGCGATATTAATCGGACGGATCATTCATAATTTTAACGGCAAAACACGTGCTTTGATCTACATACCGATCATTTTTTTACTAACTTCTATTACAGCATTCCATAATTATTTTGGAATGGATGACCCACAGTGGTTGGCGCAACTGGTTATGTTGTCAGGGTTGTGGGTACTTCTGGGGAGGAGGGGGCAAGCGCTTTCTAGTTGGTCTGTATGTAGCGCTGCATGCCTTATGGTATGCGGCTTATTTATTAAGCACAATTTAGTAGCACTGCCATGTGCTGTATCGCTTTGGCTTTTATTCTTTCATAGAAGATTTTTTCCTGTGTGGAGTGCTGCATGTGCCATCGTATTTTTAGCGGTGGGCTTATGTTTTTACACAATTTATGGGCACTGGTTTTTAGAAGATATATTTCATCATGAGCGAGAAATTCGTTTGGGGCGCTTCTTTCATGGCCCGCGGGAGCTTGTGTGGATGATAGGGCTTTTATATGTGGGAGGAGCGTATGTTTTGCGTCGTGCGTGGAGAGGGTATGCACAACGCCGAACGGGATTATTTTGTATCTTTTTGGTGCTGTCTATCATCGTAGGAAGCCTATCTGGGTTAGGGAAAGGCGTCGATTATAATTGCATGTTTGATGCATTAATTGCAGCCAGCCTTCTATGTGGAGATGTTCTTGCAAAATATGACACTCTGGGAGGAGGGCGAAGAGGACAGCTTCTTTATGTCAAAGCCTGCGTGATTGTATCTCTGCCGTTGTTTTTTTTAGTGCCAGTGCGGTTTGTACAACTAGATAAAGAATTAGCGGTTTTACCCCATCAAAAACAGGTGTGGGCGGAACGTATTGCTTTTGTACAAAAACAGACAGGGACTGTCTTATGCACAGATATGATATTGTGCCATTGGGCAGGGCAGCCTTTATCCGTAGATGTTTTTAATTTAGGTGAAGCGTTTAAAAAGAACGATCAAGATTATCGTATTAGAGATTTAATACGGGAAAAGAGGTTTAATTATATAGCGTTTATTGGTCGTAAAGAAGATTATATTATCCCGTATGATGCCTTTACGACCTGGCTAAAACAAAGCGGCTATATATTTAAAGTGATGGGGCCGCATGGTGTAGGTCTGTTACAGCGGCCTGAGTAGATGGATATATGGTTGATATAAGCCTATTCATCCAATTTGAACTTTCCTAATAGGTTCTTCAGTTGGCGGGTTAGCTTGGCCATATTAGAAGTTGCGGCAGATGTTTCTTCTACCATAGCGGCGTTTTCACGTGTGCCGCGGTCGATTGTGACGACAGCATTATTAACATCGCGCAGTGCTGAAGCTTGTTCGGATGTTGCACGTGAGATGGCCTTTAAGTGAGTACTGATATTTGCCACGCTAGAGATGATTGTATCAATTGCTTCGCTGGCATCTTTCATAATAGTGGAGCCTGCATCGACATGGCTTTGAGATGTACTGATTAATTCTTTCACTTCATCTGAGGCATCGCCAACGCGGTTGGCAAGCTTGCGTATTTCTTGGGCCAGTACACGAAAACCACTTCCAGCTTCGCCTGCATGAGCGGCCTCAACTCCAGTATTGAGAGCGAGAAGGTTGGTTTGTGTGGCGATGTTGGAAATGACATTCGTGATTTTATTTACAGCCTCAGCTGAGCGCTCAATTTCATTCATCGCTATGGCGGCACGGCGGATCATTGTGCCAAATTGTTCTGTAATAGCTTGGCATTCATCAACAAACTTGTTGGCTTCTGTTACTCGGGCTTCGGTTGAGGACACCGCGGCTGTGATTTCTTCAACGGCTGCAGCGGTTTTCTCAACAGAGGCCGCCTGCTGTTCTGTGCGTTGGGCGAGGTCCTGTGTTGCGCTGCTAATCTCATCGGCAGTGTTATCAATGCTGTTTGTTGCTTGGCTGACAGAGCGTAATGTTGTGCGTAAAGACGTAATTGCCTGGTTAAGGTTGTCCAACATCGGCACATATGCAGTAGGGAAGTCCCCATGCATCTGATGCGAGAGATTTTGGCTCGCAATTGTGCTGAGCATTTTACCAAAACTGTTCGTGACAAAATGACGCTCTTTTTGGATAGCGTCATCTAGTTGGCTCATTTTTTCTTGAGATTGAGCTGTAGCCTTCTTTTGTTCGTCTAAATAGACCGAGATAGTCAAATCCATATCCAGCATGACTGCTTTACAGAGGCTAGTTAGGGAGTGGATGACGCGGCTTGAGGAAAGTTTGGATGGAATAAGTGGTGTTTTGGGAGAAATAGCTTTGATAATGCGGCTTATGAGCTGGCTAAGAATAATAGCGTAGCCATCAATATACCAGCGAGGGTCTAAGCCGATGCTGGCATGTGCTGCGCCTACTTGGCGGACACGTGCTGCGTAGTGCTCATCAAATGTAGCGGAAGAAATACTTTGCCAATGTGCTTCTTGGGCTTTTTTAGCCTGCCGTATGGCGTCTTCATTTGTAAAGAATGCCTTTGTTGTCTCGGTATTACGAACGATATCGTAAAAGTAATCTAGGGATGGTGAAAGTTCTTTCGTAATATATTTACGTATGCGGCTTATAGCTTGACGATCTTTTTCACCCAATTGGAGGAATTGTAATCGTGATTCTAAAGAATCATTGTTATGTATGGTTGTTTGTAATGAATGAATATTATTAGAAGATTCTTTCATGATATCCCCAATGAGGTATTGTTATCATTCTTCTTTAATAAGGTTTATTTTTTGTATTGGAAGTTGAACGTAGATGAATTAACGAAATAATCTCATCCATTTTAAATAGAATTTAGTGTTTATTGTTTTTGAAATCAAAAATATTATAAATACTAATATTTTATAAGCATAATGTTTACATTTGAATTTTCTGAAGTGTTAGAAGGTGATGAGGGTTAACAGGTTACCCACAGTTTTGGCGGATGAAACAGTGGACGATTAGGTGATAACAATGTGGATAATGGCTCCAATTAGGTGGATATAATTATCCTCTTAAAGGAAGGCCTCATTATTATGTTCTAACGGGAGGGCCACCTAAGGGATAATGTACGGACAAGAGGAATGCTTGGGAGTGGTCCAGAAAGCTGGTAAAGCTTTAGGGTGAAGATAGATCTTAAATTTTTATTTAAGTTGGTAGGATCTTTGATAATAAAATAAGCTTTATATTATAGATGGTTATTCGAAGAGTGTTCCCCACTCGTGTGGGGATGAACCGGATGAATACGGCACTGACGCGTTGCAGAACTCGTGTTCCCCACTCGTGTGGGGATGAACCGGTGGTTATGTGGACCGGCATTTGGTGCCATTTGTGTTCCCCACCCGTGTGGGGATGAACCGCGGTTGTGACGGTTTCCTGTCCTTCCACATCAGTGTTCCCCACCCGTGTGGGGATGAACCGCATATAGTGCCATCATCTTTAATTTGGAGCGCGTGTTCCCCACCCGTGTGGGGATGAACCGTCGTGGTTAGCAGACGGGCTGGGGTTTATGGGGTGTTCCCCACCCGTGTGGGGATGAACCGTGGCCTCAGAAGGACGGATGGAGCGT
>CAMKWS010000002.1 GCA_946476985.1 uncultured Acetobacteraceae bacterium | reverse complement strand
GTGTTCCCCACCCGTGTGGGGATGAACCGTGGCCTCAGAAGGACGGATGGAGCGTAACGGGTGGAAGGTAGAGGAATCTCCATCTATTGAGACACATCCATGGCGCAACCCTGCCACCGGAAATGTGGAACAGGTGCCAGTGGGCATTGATCCGGGATTCCAGAGTAATCAGGGATTGGAATGGGCTAAGGCTGAGAAAGAACGTGCCCGTGTGGCGATGCGTCCTATTACGCATGTGAATGAGAGGCCTGTCGATGAGCTGCCAGTCAGTGTTCGCAGGTTATTGCAGAAAGAGCAAATCGCCAAATTTTATGGCATGAAGCCTCGTTCAGTTGGCAATATCGAGGTCGGCACATTACACCCCGCAATACAGGCTATTCTGGGGAGCTGTACTGCTGTGGTTACCATGTCTGATGATAACCTGTATAAAAACCGTCCTCATCATCCTGAATTCACGGCTCAGGATTATCAGCGCATTCCAGACATTATTGCAGACCCTGATTATGTTGTTGAGGACAATACGGCAGGCCGTGTCATCCTGCTGAACAAATTGGCAGATGGCTATTATGACCGTGTGTCGCTGAAGCGGACACAGGATGGCAGTGAGAATTACTGGCTTGGCCTTCTGTATCAGGACAGCAAAAAGGCTGAACGGATGCTGCGCCGGAGGAAGGTGCTCTATCGGAAAAAACAGCAAGATGATGAGAAATGATGCAGCGCACGGGTGGGGCCTGCCGAAAACCCCACAATAAAGCAACTACCACACGGGCGGCCCAGGCAGGCAGAATATCACCTGATCACCATGCGCTGCGCCTCAATAAATAGGAGGTCCTGTGGCGATAATCAAGATCACTGGCAATACAGACAGAATTGGTAAGGCTCTCTCCAATCTTGAAAATTTGGGCCGCAACCCGGCAGGATTTCTCGCCGCCATAGGTGACGAGATGATCCAGCATACACAGCACAGGATTGAGCAAGGCGTCACCCCAACGGGCGAGCCGTTCCACCCATTGGACCCGTTCTATGCTGTGCGGAAAAAGGGTCCTGGCATTCTTCGTGAAAGTCAGGCGTTATTCAGTAGACTTACCACACGACTTGATGGAAACACTCTTATATGGGGTTCCAACCTGCCATATGCTGCGGTTCATCAGTTTGGGGCTGTTATCAAAGGGCGCACCATTCCGGCCCGTCCTTATCTAGGATTTAACAACGAAGATAGACAGGTCGCGATAGACACCTTGGAGACATTTTTCAGGCGGTGCCTGGGCGGGTAATGTGATTTCCATCCCCACACTGATTTTTTAAACAGCAATTAAACACCGTTAAACATGTCTGTGTGCGTTCTGTTGCCTATTGTGGGTGATTGGTGCGTCTAGTATGGTAGTGTTCTCTCCCCCCCCCCCATGTGGGGATGAATTGTTGTATCGTATTGTCGTGAAAAGAAGTCGTTCTGGAGCGACCAATTTTTATCAATCCTTCAGACGGGCCAGGGATAGCGAGATTAAAACGCTATTGCAGCGGGAAGGTGCTCAGGTATTCCTGAACCGGACGGGCGATGATGTGGAGAATTGACGATGCAGCGACGGGGCCTGCAATGAACCCCGCAATGCGCCAAGTGGCTTGAACCACAGCTACGGCCTGCAGAATATCACCGTGTCACGCTGCATCTGAGGCAATTAGATCAAAAGAAGAGAAAAAAGCAAGTGTCGATTTCACTAAAATTGACAAGCTCAATTGGCGTTCCCCACTTGCGTGGGGATAATTGTGTGGTGTCGGTATCCGCGTGTTTTAGAAGAGTTTAAATCCAAGAGGAGCGAGGGCGTGTTCGGCGGTTTCTTGGTCTTCTGTATAGGTGCCGCCAGAGATGCCGATAGCACCGATGAGCTGGCCGTCTATGATAAGGGGATAGCCACCACCGACAGCAACAAGGCGTTTCGTTTCAGTGATGGGGGCGAGTTTAGGGTCTTGGATGAGTTGGTTCCAAGAGTGCGTGGGCACTCCAAAAGAGGCGGCTGTCCATGCTTTGTTGATGGCAATGTCAATTGTTAAAAAGGGCGTATGGTCGGCCCGAGCAAAAGCGCAGAGGTGCCCGCTGGCATCTGTCACGGCAACGGAAAAATGGATACCACGTCGCTGGCCTTCTTTTAGAACGTTTTGGATGAGTGTTTCTGCGGTGCCGTAGTTGATTGTGGCAGTATGGGTATAACGCTCAGTGCTCATGATAAGAGGTCTCTTTGGGGAGTTATGTGCAAGGGGGACTGATAAGGGCGCAATATTGTTGGGGAAGACTTAGAATATTGCGCCCTTATCGGCCTATTTTGTGGGTTATTTGGTTGTGGCTTCTACAGCTTGGATGATCCGCTCTACGCTAGGGATGTAGAACTCCTCCAATACAGGGGAGAATGGAACAGGCGTATGCGGCGCGCTGACCATTTGCGGTGCTGCTTTTAAGAGGCCGAATTGGCGCTCTGTCACCTGTGCGACAATATCTGTGGCGATATTGCAGCGTGGATAGGCTTCATCCACTGCAACGAGACGGCCTGTTTTCTGCACGGATGAAAGAACAGTGTCGAGGTCCAACGGGGAGAGTGAGCGGAGGTCGACCACTTCTACATTAATACCCTTTTCGGCTAGTTGTTCAGCCGCAGAGAGGGAACGCTGTACCATTGGCCCGTAAGTGATGATGGAGACATCACGTCCAGTGCGGATGACATTCGCTTTGCCCATAGGGATCGTATAGGCATCTTTGGGCACATCACCTGTTGTTTCGTATAGGTTTTTAGGCTCGCAGAAGATGACCGGGTCTTTGTCACGAATAGCTTCGATCAACAGGCCTTTAGCATCATAAGGGGTGCTTGGGCAGACAACTTTGAGGCCGGGGATATGTGTAAAGATGGATGTTAGCATTTGCGAATGCTGTGCCGCCCCGTTAATGCCTGCACCGACCATGGTGCGGATGACAACAGGTGTCTCAGCTTTGCCGCCAAACATATAGCGCATTTTTGCAGCTTGGTTGAGGAGCTGGTCAAAGCAGACGCCCATAAAGTCAATAAACGGGACTTCGGCAATGACAGGCACGCCAGAAACGGCGGCGCCAATTGCAGCACCAACATAGGCCATTTCTGTTGGCGGGGCATCAATAACGCGGTCGCCATATTTTGTATAAAGGCCTTTTGTTACACCAAGAACGCCGCCCCAGCAGTCTACTTCGCCGCCAGCATCAACACCGCCTGCGGTATCTTGTCCGAAGAGCATAAGCTTAGGATCGCGGGCCATTTCTTGGTCGATGGCTTCGTTAATGGCCATTTTAAGGGTAAGTTTGCGTGTCATTTTATAAGTCTCTTACTGCGTGATTTTAGTATGTGACGTAAACGCCGTTAAAGAGTTCATTGAGCTCTGGGTGAGGAGCTTTTTGTGCCTCTGCTACGGCATGATCGATGAGGGCGTTTACCTCATTGTCGATGGCTTCTAGCTGCTCTGGATGAATGCCGAACTCTGGCGCACGGGCGGAGAAGAGCTTTAGGCAGTCTTTATTCTGCCGTGCAGAATCGACTTCGCCAGTGGGGCGATATGGCTGTTCATCTCCTTCGAAATGCCCATAGAAGCGGACAGTTTTGCATTCCATCAGCACAGGGCCACCGCCTTGGCGCATTTTGGAGATAAGCTCGCCAGCGGTTTGGTACACTTCAAAGAAGTCTAGGCCATTTACGGTAACGCTTGGCATGCCAAAGCCCTTGGCGCGGTCTTCATAGCTTTTGACGGAGGTAGTGCGTTGTTGTGGAGTGGATTGAGCGTAGTCGTTATTCTCTACAACAAAGAGTAAAGGCAGCTGCCATACTGTAGCGAGATTCATGCTTTCCAGCACAGCGCCTTCATTCACGCCACCATCGCCGCCAAAGACGACAGCAACATGGCCGTTGCCATTTACTTTGTCGGCTAGTGCTGCACCGCATGCGAGGGGAGCACCTGCACCAAGGATACCGTTGGCGCCCATCATGCCTTTGCTGAGTTCAGCAATATGCATGGAGCCGCCTTTACCATCGCAAATGCCGCCCTGTTTGCCGTAGATTTCTTTCATCATGGCGACAACATCAACGCCTTTGGCGATACAATGCCCATGGCCACGATGTGTACTCGCAATTTGGTCAGCATCGCTCAGGTGTGAACAAATGCCAACAGCGGTAGCTTCTTGCCCGGCATAAAGATGTGCAAACCCTGGGATGATACCTGTTTTGTAATCTACATGCAGGCGGTCCTCAAAGCTGCGGATGGTTCTCATGCGCCGGTAAGCGTTGAGGAGTATTTCCGTAGAGGGGGTGTGTCTCGTAGTGGAAGACCGGTTGTCTAAACTTGTCATTTATTCCTCCAGGAATAGCAAAGGCTATTTTGGGTTTCGTGGCGTTAGCAAAAGTTTTTCTCCCAGGTCATTCTGTAATGCCTGTAAATCCAATTGCTCTATGTGTGTTTTATAAAGTTGTAGCGGGAGATGTCGGTAGAACGATTTTGCAGAAAAATTGCCTAATTTTCTAAAATTAGAAATTAGGCTGCCTTTTTCTGAAGGAGGAGAGGTTATCGCTTTTAAGGTATAATGCTGCGTAGGTGGCCGCGTGCGGGGTGCCTGTAGATATTGGCGGAGGGAATGGAATTCAAACCTACATCCCCGTGTTGTGGAGTAGCTGAGTTGTATAGGGTGTAAAAATGAAAGCGTTTCTAGAGGCTGTAATGGCGTAGGGGCTGTGCGGCCTCATCTAACTCATAGACGAAGGGTGCGCCGGTAGAGATTGAGAGGCGTTGAGTGTCTTCCTCACTGAGCTGATTGAGGTGCCCTAGCAAGGCGCGGATTGGGCTCCCATGGGTAACGATAAGTGTGTTTTGGCCTTTCTTTAGGCAAGGGAGGATTGTGCTGTGCCAGAAAGCCATAACACGGCGTGTTGTCATAGCGGGGCTTTCTGTTGTGGGGAGATTTGTGGGCGCAAGAGCGTGGTAGCGAGGGTCATTACCGGGGAAATGCGGGCTATGACGTTCCACAGGGGGTGGTGTGGTGTGAAAGCCACGGCGCCAGAGTTGCACTTGTTCTGCTCCGTATTTTTTAAGGGTGTCGGTCTTATTTAGCCCTTGTAGCGCACCGTAATGGCGCTCATTAAGCTGCCAGCTTGCATATGTAGGGATCCATGCTTGGTCGAGCGCATCGAGGCAATGTTGCAGGGTATGGATGGTGCGTTGAAGCATGGAAGAATAGGCAATATCAAAGCGAAAGCCGTGCTGACGTAGGCGCTCTCCTGCAGCTTGTGCGCTTTTATGCCCTTTGGAGGAGAGGTCGAGGTCATACCAACCAGTAAAGAGATTTGCCTGGTTGCCCAGGCTCTGGCCATGCCGCATGAGAACCAGCTTTGTCATGGTTGTGATGACCTCCAGGTAAAGAGGAAAGCTCTTTATCCTGCAGAGCCTGCGTGATTTTTTCAGGCTCTGCAAGGGGGTGTTTTATGATGTAAGGCGGCTGATGACCGCTTGGGTGAATTCCTCTGTTGTGGCCGTGCCGCCGATGTCTGCCGTGCGTGGGCCAGAGAGGAGTGTCTCTTGGATGGCTGTGCGTAATCTTGTGGCAAGGGCGGTTTGACCAACATGATCAAGCATAAGGGCGCTGGCGAGGATAAGTGCTGTTGGGTTGGCTTTATTTTGTCCGGCAAGATTCGGAGCAGAGCCGTGTACGGCTTCAAAAATAGCCATATTTTCCCCAATATTCGCACCAGGAGCGAGGCCTAGCCCGCCAGTGAGGCCGGAGATTTGGTCGGAGAGAATATCACCAAAGAGGTTGGTGGTGACGATAACATCAAATTGTGAAGGGTTAAGGCAGAGCTGCATAGCGCATGCATCAACAATGCGTTCGTCATATGCAACGCGCCCCGCATAGGAAGCGGCAACGTCTTGGCCGACTTCTAAAAATAACCCGCTTAGATATTTTAGAATATTCGCTTTATGTACCAAAGTGACCTTTTTACGCCCATGTGCGAGGGCATATTCAAAAGCATGGGTGACAATGCGGCGGCATTCTTCACGGGTGGTATAGCCTGCAGAGAGTGCCATGCCTTGTGGGTCTCCTCCGTGCGGAAGGTAATATTCACGTGCAGCGTAATATCCCTCAATATTCTCGCGGATGAGCACAATATCGATATCATTATAGCGGGCTAGATCGGCTTGCGGGATGAGCGTACGCGCTGGGCGAATATTGGCGTAAAGATCAAATTTCTGGCGGAGAGTGACGTTGATAGATCGAAAGCCCGTTCCGCTAGGAGTGGCGAGAGGCGCCTTAAGAGCGAGCCGTGTTGTTTCAAGACTTTTGAGGGTTTCTTCCGGCAAGGGGGTGCCGGTCTTTTCGCATATTTCTGCCCCTGCGTGTTGTTCATCCCATGCAAAAGGAGCTTTTAATGCGCTTAGGACAGCTTTTGTTGCCTGAGTAATTTCAGGGCCAATACCATCACCGGCTATTAACGTGACGGGAATAGGGGCTGTCGCCATAAATGAGGGGGAATGCGCCATATGGCCCTCCTTTAAATGAATACTCTAAATAATAGAGTCGTTTATGGGGTATATTGGGTTAATTAGGAATTATCGAAGTTGAGCATGTTTTGAGTTTAATGCGCAATATGAAGATATGTGAACTTATTTAATAAATTATGCACCTTGTGGATATATAAATGATATGCGTTACTTCAATATAACGATAACGAAATAAACGGGACTATTTTAGTTCAGTTCTCTATTTTAAGGGAGCGTAACGTGGTTATTAAGAATATTACAGAAGATATAACCCCCTCTAATGATTGGGAATTGTACTCATTATCTGAGACGTCTCGTCGTGTAAGAATGTCGGAAGTAGGTGCGAATATTGGCCCTCAAGGGGTTGATATGCGGAGCTTATATCGTCAGGCGGGGGTATTTTCTTACGACCCTGGTTTTGCCAATACGGCCTCATGCGAGAGTGACATCACCTATATTGATGGCGAAAAAGGAGTGTTGCTTCATCGGGGGTACTCGATTGAGCAATTATGTGAGACGGCGAGTTTCCCCGAAGTAGCGTGGCTACTCTCCCATGGGGAGCTTCCCACAGCAGATGAAAAAGCGCAGTTTGAGAAGGGATTAATGCGTGAGGCTCATTTGCATGAGCAGATCCGCAATTTTTTTAATGGGTTCCGGCGGGATTCTCATCCAATGGCAATGCTGTGCGGCACATTGGCGGGGCTTTCGAGCTTTTATGGAAATCAGGGGGCTGATCAGCGGCATAAAATCACTCCAGAGGAACGAGAAGAATCAACCCTACGGCTAGTCGCTAAAATGCCTACTCTGGCGGCATGGGTGTATCGTTATAGCCGTGGGTTGCCGCTTATTTACCCAAGGCCAGGGTTAAGTTACGCCGAAAATTGCCTTCATATGCTTTTTTCCATGCCGGAAGCCCCGTGGGAGGTAAACCCTGTTCTCGCAAAGGCATTTGATAAGATTTTAATGTTACATGCTGACCATGGGCAGAATGTATCGACTGCAACGGTACGTATGGTTGGGTCTACAGGGGTGAACCCTTTTGTATGTATTGCAGCTGGTGTAGCGGCTTTATGGGGACCTGCTCATGGCGGGGCGAATGAGGCCGTGCTGGATATGCTTGATGAGATTGGCACGCCAGAAAATATTCCTGCTTTTATGAAGCGTGTTCGTAATAAAGAAGATAAGACGAGGTTGATGGGCTTTGGGCATCGTGTTTACAAAAACTGTGACCCAAGAGCAAAGTTAATGCGTAATATTTGTTATGAAGTTTTAAATGAATTGGGCATTAAACATGACCCAAGATTAGAGCTTGCATTAAAGTTGGAAGAGACTGCGTTAAATAATGGTTATTTTATTTCACGCAGGCTTTATCCCAATGTCGATTTTTATTCAGGTATCATTTTGAGGGCTATGGGGATTCCGTCCTCTATGTTCACTGTATTCTTTGCAGTGGCACGTACAGCAGGGTGGGTCGCACAATGGAAAGAAATGCTGGAAAGTAAAGTGGGTATTAGCCGCCCAAGGGCGCTTTATACGGGCCCTGCTTTTCGTGATGTTCCTGAGAAGGAGAAGCAGTCATGACAGAGCGAAGAATAGATGTGTCCTCAATTTGGAGCCATTTTACTCATGAGGGGCGGAGATATCGTTATGCGTCTTTACCGGGGCTATTCACTCGGTTGGGGCAGCGTGGCGAAGATGCAAAACGTTTGCCATATTCTTTAAAGGTCGTCTTAGAAAATGTGCTGCGACGGCAAGAGCAAGAGGCTGTTGAATCTGTCATAGATTGGGTGAAGGCTGGCCATGTAGATGCAGAGGTGCCTTTTTGTCCTAGCCGGATCTTAATGCAGGATTTTACAGGTGTGCCTGCGGTGGTGGATCTTGCTGTTTTGCGGGATGGGATGAAGGCGATGGGGGGAAAGCCAGAGCTGGTGAACCCATTCATTCCGGTTGATCTCGTTATTGACCATTCTGTCACGGTAGATGTTGCAGGCCAGTCGGATGCGTTGGCTCAGAATGTGGCGTATGAATTTGAGCGTAATCGAGAGCGTTATAGCTTTTTACGCTGGGGACAAAAGGCTTTTAAGAATTTTCGTGTTATTCCTCCAGAGGCCGGTATCTGCCATCAGGTGAATTTGGAATATATTGCTCCGCTTATAGGGCAGAAAGAGGAAGATGGTGCTGTAACGCTTTTTCCTGATACGGTGTTTGGAACAGATAGTCATACCACGATGATTAACGGCTTAGGGGTTTTAGGCTGGGGCGTCGGTGGGATTGAGGCTGAAGCCGCTGCACTTGGTGAGCCTATTGCTATGCGTTTGCCTGATGTTGTGGGGGTGTATTTAGATGGTCGTCTTGCCCCTGGGGTGACTGCAACAGATCTAGTTCTGACGCTAACAGAAAAACTTCGGGCAGAAGGGGTGGTTGGCAAGTTTGTAGAGTTTTTTGGCCCTGCGTTGGATTATTTACCGGTTGCAGACCGTGCAACGATTGCCAATATGGCACCGGAATATGGGGCAACATGCGGCTATTTCCCTCCTGATGCATTAACAATGGAATATCTGGCACTAACAGGACGCAAGAAGGAGCATATTGCGCTTGTAGAGACATATTTACGCCGGCAGGATTTGTTCCGTACCGCGTATCAGGAAGGGGAAGAGCCTCTTTTCACAACGGTTCTGAAACAGAATTTAGCCGAAGTTGTGCCATCAATTGCGGGGCCTAAAACGCCCTCGCAGAGGCGGGACCTTGCAGGTGTAGAGATTGTGAGCCGTGAGATTTTAGCAAAAGAGGGGCAAACGAGTGAGCGCCTGCCGATTCAGACAGCTGATCTTGCACTTGCAGGGGAAAGTCTGGGGGCAGGGGATGTTGTGTTGGCGGCTATTACATCTTGTACGAATACATCTAACCCAGCAGTTATGCTTACAGCAGGATTAGTAGCGCGTAAGGCTCGACAGTGTGGGTTGAAGGTCTCGAAACGTGTGAAAACGTCTCTCGCACCGGGGAGCCAAGCTGTTACACGTTATTTGCAGCGTGCGGGCGTATTAGAAGACTTGAAGGCTCTTGGTTTCGATATTGTCGGTTATGGATGTACGACATGTATCGGTAATAGTGGCCCCTTACAGGATGATATTGTACGGACAATCTCTGAGAATGATCTCAATGTAGCGGCTGTGTTATCTGGCAACCGTAATTTTGAAGGGCGTGTGTCTCCTCATACGAAGTTGAATTACATTGCAAGCCCGCCTCTGGTTGTGGCTTATGCGCTAGCGGGAACGGTGCTGAAGGATCTTTCTTGCGAGCCCATTGGCTATGATAGTGCAGGCGAGCCTGTGATGTTGGCTGATTTATGGCCAGATCATGAAGAGCTTAATGAGCTTATGGCGAGTTCGGTTGTCGCAGATGCGTTCGCACAAGGTTATGCGTGTGTAGAGCGAGGGCCTGCGCAATGGCAGGCTTTGGGGGATGATGCGGCAGAAGCAACATTCACATGGGATGAAAGTTCAACTTACATTCATTCCCCACCATGGTTGGAGCGGGCAGCGGCTAGCCAAGTTGGGCCGATTAAGCAGGCACGTATTCTGGCATTATTGGGCGATAATATTACAACAGATCATATCTCCCCCGCTGGGAGTATTGCTATAGATTCTCCTGCGGCACGTTATTTACAAAGCCATGGCGTTTCGCCTGCCCAGTTTAATTCTTATGGTAGTCGGCGAGGGAATGACCTGGTGATGGCACGAGGGACATTTGCCAATATTCGTATACATAATGAAATGTTACCGGGGAGCGAAGGTGGGGTGACATGCCATTGGCCTGAGGGCACCCAAGGGAGTATTTTTGATATTGCAGAGCGGTATCAGAAAGAAGCTACACCTTTGGTGGTTGTCGCTGGGCGCAACTATGGCATGGGGTCATCGCGTGATTGGGCGGCAAAGGGGCCGCGGTTGCTTGGTGTAAAGGCTGTAATTGCGGAAGATTTTGAGCGGATACATCGTTCTAATCTCGCAGGAATGGGGATATTGCCCATTATCTTTCCGCAAGGGGTTACTCGCAAAACATTGGGGCTAACTGGCCAAGAGCAGGTGGATATTGCTTTGTCTGATAAGCTATTTCCACGTATGCCTGTTGAGGTAACATTTACCACACCAGATGGTGCGCGGCAGACAATTATTGCCACGGTTCAATTAGAAACAGAGGCAGAAATTGCCTATATAGAGCAAGGAGGTATTCTACCTTATGTGCTTAATAGAATTGCAACTGATGCAGGGTAATATACCTGCATAGGCGAGGTTTCATTTATGGGGGGTGACAGTGATGTCAGCCCCCTTTTTAGTGATGAGAAAAGCTCCTTTTTGGGAGGATAAAGAATCGCATATATTAACAAAATATAAATCGCAGATATTTGGGATAAATTGAGAATTTTTTATAATTTCAATCATATTTATTAATGAAAAATAAATAAATTAATAAATAACCATTTAAACAATAACAAAACTACTTATAAAAATGGGATAATTTTAGAGTTATTGTCTAATATTCTTTGTGCAAATTAAATGTAGTGATACGATAATAAAGTATAGTTAGTTGTGCTGACTTCCTTGCGGATAGGTGGGTGAAGGAGGCGCGCGGCTGTGAGATAAGCCGGCATGAGCGCCGGAGCCTGATATGTGCGGGAGGGCCTTAAATGCAGAGTTGGTCAATCGGTGCGTTTATTCTGGTTGCGATATGTTTGCTTCTTTTCATGGTGGGGGCGTCCTCTCTTTTAGGAGAAGGCTCCGCGGGGCATGCTAAGAATAGGCCGTTTGAGTCTGGCATTGTTGGTGCTGGTTCTGGCCGTATGCGGTTTGATATGCGCTTTTATCTCGTGGCCATGCTGTTTGTGGTGTTCGATGTGGAGGCGCTTTACCTATATGGGTGGGCCGCTGTTTTGCGAAAAGTTGGGTGGTCCGGCTGGGTGGGGGCTGCAAGCTTTATTGTCATTCTGTTGGTGGGTCTAATTTATGATGTGCGGCTTGGTGTGTTGGATTGGGCCCCGGTTTCTCGTCATAAAAACTCAAAGAATGGTGAGGCCCGTCTCCAGGCCACAAATACGGGTTTTAGAGAGTTAGACTGCCATAAAAAAGGCATTACTTTGTCGCAGAGAACCTCCCGCATTGCTGAAGAAAGGGGGGCTGGCCGTGGTGTATAATCTTACGAGAATTGAGCCAGACGCACCGTTAGATGAGGCATACCCTCATGGGCGCCAAGGGGCGGCTACACCTCCGGCAGAGCAAGCAGGGAGAGGGATCTTCACTGGTCGTGTTGCAGATGTTCTTGCTTCGGCCGTGCGTTGGGGAAGAAAGAACTCTCTCTGGCCGTACAATTTTGGCCTTTCTTGTTGTTATGTCGAAATGACAACCGCATTTACATCACCACATGATGTAGCCCGGTTTGGGTCAGAGGTGCTGCGTGCGTCACCACGTCAGGCTGATTTTATGGTGATTGCGGGGACATGTTTTATCAAAATGGCCCCCATCATTCAGGAACTCTACGACCAGATGCTCGCACCTAAATGGGTCATTTCTATGGGGTCCTGTGCGAATTCTGGCGGGATGTATGACAGTTATTCTGTCGTGCAGGGGGTCGATAGTTTCTTGCCGGTGGATGTGTACATCCCTGGCTGTCCGCCACGGCCTGAGGCGTTTTTACAGGGGCTGCAGCTTCTGCAGGAATCTGTTGGGCAGGAGCGGCGGCCTCTCTCATGGGTGGTGGGAGACCAGGGAATTTACCGCCGTGAGATGCCGTCTGAAAAGGCAAAGCATGCCCAAGAACGGCAAGCTATTACGACGCTGAGAGGCCCAGATGCGCTCTGATATATGTGTTGAGAAGCCTTTAGAGGCTGTGAGTGTTAGCCCCGCAGTGGATGCAGTTTTTAGTTATTTTGGAAAAGAAATATTCCATCACGAGCCCGCTGGAACATCGATGGAAACGCTGTGGCTTCCGCAAGGGAAGTTGCTGGATGTGATGCGTTTTTTACGGCGGTCAGAGCATGGGTTTGACATGCTGTTTGACCTGCATGCGGTAGATGAACGCTTGCGGAGACATCGTCCTACAGGGCTGGGGCAGGTTGGTTTTAGTGTTTTTTATCAGCTTGTATCACTCCGTACAGGGCGAGACTTGATGATAAAAGTGGGGGTAGATGAGGCTGCGCCTAAGTTACCATCTATTACAGCGATCTGGCCTGCCGCAAACTGGTATGAACGTGAAGTTTACGACATGTTTGGTATCGTGTTTGAGGGGCATCCCTGCCTTAAACGGTTGCTCATGCCGCCGGGATGGCAGGGGCATCCTCTAAGGAAGGATTATGCGGCACGTGCTACGGAGCATGGCCCCTATATTCTTACCCCTCGAAAGCAAGATGAGCAGCAGGCGCAATTGCGTTTTGTCCCAGAGGAATGGGGGCTTGCCCGTGGGAATGGGCAGCGTGACTATATGTTCCTTAATTTCGGGCCGAACCATCCCTCAGCCCATGGGGCATTCCGTCTTGTATTGCAGCTTGACGGGGAGGAGGTGCTCGATTGTGTGCCGGATATTGGATACCACCACCGTGGGGCTGAAAAAATGGCTGAGCGGCAGTCATGGCACAGCTATATCCCCTATACAGATCGCATTGATTACACAGGGGGTGTTGTAAATAACCTGCCCTATCTTCTTGCGTTAGAAGCATTGGGGGATATTCCGGTTCCTCAAAGAGCACAGACTATTCGTGTGATGCTCACAGAGTTGTTCCGTATTACCAGCCATCTTCTGTTTTTTGGAACATATGTGCAGGATCTCGGGGCGATGACGCCGGTATTCTTCACATTTACGGATCGGCAAAAGGCTTACGGAATCATTGAGGCAATCACTGGCTTTCGAATGCACCCTGCATGGTTCCGCATCGGTGGTGTAGCGGCAGACCTGCCGAAAGGTTGGGATGCGTTGGTGGAAGATTTCCTCGCATGGATGCCTAAGCGGTTAGATGAATATCAAAAGACTATGATGGAAAATGCGACCTTGCGTGAAAGAGCGCAACATGTGGCCGCATATACATCAGAGCAAGCATTGGAGTGGGGCGTAACGGGGCCTAATTTGCGGGCAACGGGTTTTGATTTCGATGCACGGCGAGACAGACCATATAGCGGTTATGAGAATTTTAGCTTTGAGGTGCCGCTAGGGAAAAATGGGGATGTGTTTGATCGGGGTATGATGCGCCTTGAGGAAATGCGTCAGAGCCTGCGTATCATAGCTCAATGCCTTAAACATATGCCCAGCGGTGCTATTCGGGCAGATCACCCTCTATCTACTCCTCCAGCACGCGAGCGGATGAAGACGGATATTGAAACATTGATCCGTCATTTCCAGCAGATCTCATGGGGCGCACGCATGCCTGTGGGTGAGAGTATGCAGATGATCGAGGCGACCAAGGGACTCAATAGTTATTACATCATCTCTGATGGGGGGACGATGAGCTATCGTACTCGTATCCGAACCCCGAGCTTTGCCCATCTTCAGCAAATTCCAGAAGTGATGAGAGGTGGTTTTGTGCCCGATATGGTGGCGCATATCGCCAGTATTGACTTCGTCATGGCCGATGTGGACCGGTAAAGGAGGGCGTAATGGCGATTGCTTTTTTAAGTGAGGCGGAGCAGCAGGCCATTCGGGCTGAAATAGCTCATTATGATTCTCCCCGTGCGGCTTCAATTGATGCACTGAAGATTGTGCAAAGCCACCGTGGTTGGGTGCCGGATGAGGCTATTCCCGCTATTGCGGCTCTGTTGGAGATCAGCAGTGTAGATGTAGAGGGTGTAGCAACATTTTATAGCCAAATATTTCGCCAACAGGTGGGACGACATGTGATCCGCCTGTGTGACAGCATGTCCTGCTTTATTAATGGCCATGAGACATTGCTTGCTCAACTTCAGGAAATTCTAGGCATAGATGCAGGGCAAACAACGCCTGATGGCCGCTTTACCCTTTTGCCTGTGTGCTGTCTTGGCCATTGCGATAAGGGGCCTGCTTTTATGATTGATGATGACATTCATGGTGTCTCTTCTTTGTTTCCAGAAGGCGATGGTGGTGGTCCGTTACGTGATGGAGATGGCGGTGCAGAGCATGGAGTGCGTGATGTCAAAGTCGCCTTGATGCGTTTGCTGGAGGAATATGTATGAAACCGGCAGTCTTTTCTCAACGCATGCCGTCTTTTGGGCGGGTGAATCAGGTGCCTCGTACGGCAGAAACACACCCATTAACATGGCGGTTACGTGATGACGGCCAAACCGTTTGGTTAGATGAATATCGCCAAAAAGGTGGGTATCGTGTTGCTGAGACGCAGCTTGCGCATAAAACGCCCGAGGATATTTGCCGTTGCGTAAAAGAGGCAGGATTAAAAGGGCGGGGGGGTGCAGGATTTTTAGCGGGTATTAAGTGGTCACTCACTGCCCGGGGCGAGGGCATCCCAGCTGCATATCTTGTCTGCAATGCAGATGAGATGGAGCCTAATACTTTTAAAGACAGGATGTTGCTAGAGCAGCTCCCCCATCTATTGATTGAGGGGATGATCCTTGCTGGATATGCCAACCAAGCCGTGCGAGGGTTTATTTTCTTGCGTGGGGAATATGTGCATGCGGCTCGCGTCGTGGAGCGTGCCATAGGTGAAGCACGTGAGGCGGGCCTCCTTGGCGCTCATATTGCTGGGACAGATTATAGTTTTGACCTTCAGCTTCATGTGGGCGCTGGGCGCTATATTTGCGGGGAGGAAACCGCTCTTCTTAATGCGTTAGAAGGCCGACGTGCCAACCCTAGGGCGAAGCCGCCTTTTCCTGGGCAAGCGGGGGCATGGGGCCGGCCAACGGTAGTAAATAACGTAGAAACTCTTTGTAATGTGCCTGTTGTTTTGGAGCATGGTCCGGAGTGGTATCAGGCCCTGGCTCGGCCAGAAAGTGGCGAGAGCGGCACAAAGTTGATGGGGTTTGCAGGCGCTGTACGCCGCCCTGGCATTTGGGAAGTGCCTTTTGGCATATCCGCACGTGAATTATTTGAGGATTATGCGGGAGGCATGCGGCCTGGTTATCGCCTTAAAGCGTGGCAACCGGGTGGGGCGAGTACAGGATTTTTGCTGCCGGAAGACCTTGATCTGCCTATGAGTAGTGCGGGTATGGCCCGTAAGGGGCTGCGCCTTGGGACGGCCCTTGCATTAGCAGTGGATGACCGTGTCAGTATGGTTGCATTGCTACATAATATTGAGAGTTTCTTTTCACGTGAATCTTGCGGATGGTGCACGCCATGTCGTGAGGGGTTGGCATGGGCTGTAAAGCTGCTGAGCGCCCTGAAGGATGGCCGTGGAAGAGCAGAAGATATCCAACAGCTTGAGAAACTTGTGGGGCATTTGCAGCCGGGAATGAGTTTTTGTGGTTTGGCCCCGGGAGCCTCAGAGCCGCTGCGAAGTGCTTTGGCCCTTTTTAGGGATGAGTTTGAAGCCACTTTGGCGCGTAGCCCGCCCTTACCCGCATGAGAAGGGAAGATATCGGGCAAAATAGCTTGAAAAATAGCGGTGTAAGGCGGGGAACAGCGCATTATGGCAAGTATCCATATAGATGGGAAAACCTATGAAGTAGATGGGGCTGGCAATTTGCTAGAGGCCTGTCTCTCTCTTGGGTTGGATATCCCTTATTTTTGCTGGCACCCGGCTTTAGGGAGTGTTGGCTCATGCCGCCAATGTGCGGTGAAATTGCATAAAGATGAGTCTGATAAACGTGGCATGCTGGTTATGGCCTGTATGACAGATGCCAAAGCAGCGTTGCGTCACGGGCCAGAGCATAAAGCGTGGATTTCGATTGAAGATGAAGACGCTACGGCCTTTCGTAAGCAGGTAGCGGAATGGTTGATGGCAAACCACCCGCATGATTGTCCTGTTTGCTCGGAAGGGGGGCAGTGCCAGCTGCAAGATATGATTATGATGACGGGCCACGGGCAGCGGGCTTATCGTTTTGGCAAGCGGTATTATACAAGCCAGAATCTTGGCCCTTTTGTAGCTCATGAGATGAATCGCTGTATCGGCTGTTACCGTTGTGTGCGTTATTATCAGGACTATGCCGGAGGCACAGATCTCGGTGTTTTTGGTTCTCGGGACCGGTTGTTCTTTGGTCGTGAGACAGATGGCGTTTTGGAGAGTGAGTTTGCGGGTAACTTAACTGAAATATGCCCAACAGGTGTTTTTACTGATAAGGCTTATGAGGGGCAGTTCACTCGTAAATGGGACCTTCGCTATGGGCCGGGGATTTGCCAAGGCTGTGCGGTTGGTTGTGCTATTAGCGCAGGGGAGCGTTATGGCACGCTGCGGCGGGTGGAAAACCGCTATAATAGCACCATAAATGGTTATTTTTTGTGTGATAGAGGCCGCTTCGGCACAGGCTATGTAAACCGGAAAGATCGCCCGCGTAAGATATATGCGGCACATGGGAGCGAGTGGCATTCGTTGCAAGAGAGGAATGGTAGTGAAGCTGTATTAGCGGACCTCTCAACCAAATTAGCTGAGAAAATTGCAGCAGAGCGTGTCATTGCGATTGGGTCCCCTCGTGCAAGTTTAGAAAATAACCATGCGCTAGAGCGTCTTGTAGGTGAGGAGCATTTTTCATCTGGTGTGCCAGAGGAGGAGCTTAAACGCCTGAGATTTATGGCGCGTATGTTGCAGGTTGCTCCTTTGCCTAGCCCAACGATTGAAGAGGTCGAGCAAAGTGATGCCGTCATCATATTTGGTGAAGACCTTACCCAAACAGCAGCACGTATGGCACTCGCTGTAAGACAGGCAGCCCGCCAGAGGGAGGTTGCTTTAGCGCAAGAGCGGGGGGTGGCTGCCTGGCAGGCACGGGCGGTATCCGGCATTGGGCAGGGAGCAAAAAACCCCGTGATGATTGCATCCCCTGCGGCAACACGCCTGGATGATGTTGCATTGCACACTGCGCATGTATCTCCTTCTAACTTGGTTGCTTTGGCTCAGAGGCTTGCACAGGTTCTTGTGGCAGTGGGGAGTAGTAAGAGCGATGCGGCTGAAGCAGTACTGTCTGACCTAGAGGAAGATGAACCGTGGGTAGCTTGTGCTGTACGGGTTTTGCTTAAGGCAGAGCGGCCAGTGCTCATCAGCGGTGAGGCGATGATGTCGCTTCCCTTGTTAGAAGCAGTTGCTGCATGTGCCGCTGCTTTGCACCAACAGGGGAAACAACAGGGACGCCTTGCGTTATTACCACGAGAGGCCAACGGCATGGGGGTCGCTATGATGGGAAGGATGTCGCTGGATGCTGCGTGGAAGCGCGTACAGCGTGGTGAAGTTGATGCACTCCTCGTGTTGGAAAATGACCTGACAAGAGCATTTTCTCCTGTGCAGCTTAAGCAGGGCTTAGCTCAGCTTGAGGTGTGTATTGTTGCGGATCATCAGTTTACTTCTTTTGCGCAACAGGCGGATCTCGTTTTACCAACGGCGAGCTTTGCCGAAGAAGATGGTAGTTATGTGAACTATGAGGGACGAGTGCAGCGCTCTTATGCTGTGTTTGATCCTACAGCGATGGCGGGAGAAGATGAGATCCGTCCATTCTATAAATGGGCTGCAGATATCAGAGCCCGCCAAGCGGATATGCCGCAAGGCTGTGATACGGCGTGTGATGAAGAAGCCCTTTATAATGAATTGGTGGTGGACCATCCTATTTTTGCCGCAGGGCGAGGGCTGAGTAAACAATGTTACGCTCCTGTTGCGGGTGAGCGGTTAGCAAGGCAATCCCCTCGGGCGAGTGGGCGCACGGCAGAGCGGGCCAATCTTTCAGTATGGGATAAAGGTTACCACCAGAAATCTGGGAGCGGGTTAAGTGCCACAATGGAGGGCTATAGCGGGACCGAAGGGGGAGCTGTGCATCCTTTTGCATGGCAACCGGGGTGGAATTCTCCCCAAGCGTGGATTGCGTATCAAACAACACCTGGAGGGCCCTTAAAAGGAGGTGAACTTGGTGTACGCCTGTTTGCTAAGCGCCCTAAGAATGTTTTGCTCTGCGGGTGTGATGAGGATGAACTGTTAAAGGATAGTCTTTCTGAGGGTGGGGTGGCCGGTAGTGTGGACCATGCCGCTTTTGCTGATAAAGATGAGGGTGAAGGGCTTGAAGTTGTGCCGCTTTATCATCTCTTTGGGAGTGAGGAGCTGAGCGCACGTTCCCCTCTTTTTGCGCAACGCTGTGAGAGCCCTTATGTGCTGCTTAATGAGCAAGAGGCACATGAGCGTTTTGGGGATGATTTAGCAGAAGGGGCGTCTCTTTGCTTAAGCTGTGGAACACAGTCTCTTATTCTTCCATGCCGTTTTAGTGAGACATTAGGCCGCGGGCAGGTTGGTTTGCCTGTTGGTTTAGGCGGGGTGCCACGTTTTTGGGGGCGGCAGAGGGTCTCATTAGAGCGTGTTGCTGCGCCTTTATGTGAGGAGGGGCGGCCATGAGCGTGTTCTCTCTTCCTGCCGTGCAGGCCATTTTACCGCAGCTTATGAGCATTGCATGGGGGATCGGTAAGGCTTTGATCGTCCTCTTTGGGGTGGTGATTTGCGGGGCGTATATGAGCCTTGTAGAACGCCGGGTTTTAGGGTTGTGGCAAGACCGCTATGGCCCGAACCGCGTGGGGCCGTTTGGGCTGTTTCAGCTTGTGGCGGATATGCTGAAGATCTTCTTTAAAGAAGATTGGATCCCTCCATTTGCAGATAAGTTTCTTTTTGTCCTTGCTCCGCTTGTAGCGATGGGCACGATGATCTTAGCTTTTATGGTGATCCCCGTTACGCCAGACCTTGGTGTAGCGGACCTGAATATCGGCGTATTGTTCTTTATGGCGATGGCGGGGTTAGCTGTGTATGCCGTGCTGCTGGGGGGGTATGCCAGTGGCAATAAATACGCGCTACTTGGCGTAGCTCGCAGCGCAGCGCAGAGCTTGTCTTACGAGGTATTCCTTGGGCTTTCTATGATGGGAGTTGTCGCAAGGGCTGGCTCGTTCGACTTACGAACGATTGTGCTTTCACAGCAGGGGTTGTGGAATATTATCCCGCAATTTTTTGGGTTTATAGCTTTCCTTATTGCGGGGATTGCTGTTGTGCATAGGCATCCGTTTGATCAGCCAGAAGCAGAGCAAGAGCTCGCTGATGGGTATCATATTGAATATGGCGGCATGAAGTGGGGCATGTTCTTTGTCGGAGAGTATGTCGGTATTATTTTGATCTCCGCCATGATTGTTACCTTATTCTTTGGTGGCTGGTTAGGGCCGTTTTCAGTTGTGCCTCCATTTGTATGGTTTGCATTGAAAACAGGGGCTTTCATGTTGTTCTTCATTCTTATTCGGGCTTCTGTTCCGCGGCCACGCTATGACCAAGTGATGATCTTAAGCTGGCAATATCTCCTGCCGCTTACCTTGGTAAATTTAATAATTACCGGTGCCGTATTGCTCTGGGTAGGAGGGGCAGCATGAGAGCATTAGTGCAATATTGTGTCAACCTTAAGGGGCTGTGTGTTGGCGCAGTGACGCAAGTGCGGACGATCGGCATGGTCTTTCTTCATGCTGCACGTAAGCGGCAGACATTGTTGTATCCGGAAGAAAAGCCAGATCTTGCACCACGTTATCGTGGGCGGCCTGTTTTAACACGAGACCCCAATGGGGTGGAGCGGTGTGTAGGTTGTGGCCTTTGCGCTGTGGTGTGCCCGGTGGATTGCATCGCCTTGCAACAAGAAGAGCGTGAGAGTGGGCAATGGTTTGCTAAATTCTTTCGTCTCAACATGTCTCGTTGTGTGTTTTGCGGGTTATGTGAAGAAGCCTGTCCGACATCAGCCATTCAGCTAACGCCAGATTTTGAACTTGGGGAATATCGGCGGGAAGATCTTGTCTTAGAGAAGGAAGATCTCCTGATTTCCGGGACGGGCAAAGATCATAGTTACAGTTTCCGCACGCATATTGGCCGTGCCTCAGCTGAGTTTGGGGCGCAATGGGCAGAAGGGGATGATGCCCCGCAAAGCCCTGTCGATACACGTTCGTTGCTGCCGTGAGGGGGATGTTGTGATGCTGTTTTCTTTCTACATACCCGCACTGGTTGCTTTGGCTGGGGCATTAGGTGCGGTGTTGGAGCACCGGCCAGTGCGGGCTTTACTTAATCTTGTGGCGTCTTTGTTGGCGATAGCCGTGGTGTTTTATGGTTTAGGGGCACCTTTTGCTGCTGCGTTGGAGGTTATTGTTTATGCCGGTGCGGTGATGGTGCTGTTCGTCTTTGTGGTGATGATGCTTAATCTTCCCCATGAACACAGCGGAAAGCGCTCTTGGAAGTCGCCTATCATATGGGGTTTCCCGCTGTGTTTGGCGGTCATGTTGTTTGTTTGTTTAAGTGACCTCCTTTTGGAGAGAGGGCATGTAGGCCTTCTTTTAGGCAATGGGCAGCAGGCTCCGGAACAGGTCGGGCTTTTATTGTTTGGTCCTTATATTTTGTTGGTGGAGTTAGCCGCATTTCTTTTGTTAGCGGCGCTTATTGTGGCCTCGCATATTGGCAAACGAAGTGACGATATCGCTGCCTCCCCGATTTTGAGGGAACCAAGTTTCATAAATGAGATTGTATCGCAGGGGCAGTCAGAGGCGGAAGAGGTGCATTCGGCTGCGAGATGCGAGATGAAAGAGGAGGCAAGCTCATGAGTGCTGTAACGGTAGATCACGGATTGGTGCTGGCATTTCTTCTATTTCTCATTGGTGCTGTTGGGCTCGTGATACGGCGGAACATGTTGTTTATGTTGATTTGTTTAGAGGTCATGCTGAATGCGGTTGCTCTGGCATTTATCATCGCAGGTTCGGCATGGCATCAGGCAGAAGGGCAGGTGATGTATGTGTTTATCATTACTCTTGCTGCAGCTGAGACGACCATTGGTCTCGCCCTTCTGATCCAGCTTCATAAACGCTGCCGTACGCTTAATATTGATGCGCTGAGCCGGATGAAAGGATAGACGATCATGTTAGCCTTTATTCTGCTCTTCCCACTGGTTGGGGCGTTGTTATTGATGATCTTTCGCCATATGCCGCGTGCATTGGCGGGGGTTATTGGTGTTGGGTCGGTAACCTTGGCGGCCGTGATGGTCGCTGTGGTGGATGTGTGTTGGCTATTCCATAGTCAAGGTGCTGGGTGGAGCCAGACATTATGGACATGGATGGCAGATACCATGCCTTTAATAGGTGGGAAGGGGGCGTCTTTCTTCATCCCATTTGTTTTGAGGTTAGATGGTCTCTCCTTGACGATGGTGAGCGTTATTACGGGTGTGGGGGCGCTTATCCACCTATTTGCAGCGTGGTACATGCTAGAGGACCGTAAAGCGAACCCTGGTTATCTCTTCACACGCTTTTTTGCCTGCATGAATTTGTTCGTCTTTGCCATGCTGCTGCTGGTGCTAGGCGGCAATATGTTGGTGATGTTCTTCGGGTGGGAAGGTGTTGGTGTATGTAGTTATTTGTTGATTGGCTATTACCATCGAGACGCCATGAAAACATGGGCGGCGTTTAAAGCTTTTATCATGACCCGTTTGGGAGACATCTTCCTCGCTGTGGCGATGTTTATGATCTTCTGTGCGCTGGGAACGTTAGATATGGGGGAAATCCCCCTTCGAGCAGCAGAAGTCTGGCATAAGCATGATGTCATGGTGGAAGTGATAGCTCTGTTGATATTGGGGGGAGCTGTAGGGAAGTCCGCTCAATTACCTCTGCAAACATGGTTAGCCGACGCTATGGCCGGGCCAACGCCTGTTTCTGCTTTGATACATGCTGCAACAATGGTCACAGCGGGTGTGTATCTTATTGCACGGCTGCATGGGCTATATTTATTGGCCCCATTTGCGTTGAATATGGTGGGCGTTGTTGGGGCGGTGACGCTTGTTATGGCCGGGTTTATTGCCCTTGCCCAGCGGGATATTAAGAGAATACTGGCTTATTCAACGATGAGCCAGTTAGGCTACATGTTTGTTGCATTGGGTTGTGGGGCATGGCGAGCAGCTTTGTTCCATCTCATGACGCATGCTTTCTTCAAAGCGTTGCTCTTCTTGGCATCTGGATCGGTGATTGTGGCGTGCCATCATGAGCAGGATATTACCCAGATGGGAGGGCTGGCGAAAAGGTTACGTCTTCCATGGGCGAGCTTTATGATTGGTGGAGCGTCATTAGCGGCATTACCAGTTGTTACGGCGGGCTTTTATTCTAAAGATGCGATTTTGTGGCAGAGCTTTGCGTCTGGGCATTATGGGTTATGGGCAGCGGGGCTAGTCGGAGCGTTTTTAACCGGGCTTTATACGGCTCGTCTTATCATTCTTGTGTTTTATGGTCGTCCGGCTCATTCATCTCATCCGGTGGAGGTTCCTTCGGGATGGATGCATCATTTCCCGCTTGTGTGTTTATGTATCTTGGCAACGGGCATCGGTGCGCTCATTCACCCTCCGGTAGAAAAGGTATTGCCCGCTGTTATTCTGCAAAGTTGGCCAGAGGCGGTAGAGCTTTTGCATATGGTTGTTGCATCATGTGTAGGGCTTGCTGGAATAGGCGTGGCACTGCTGCTCTTTAGTGGGGAGCGGCGTCTTATTAAGGCTGTTGTGAGGACACGCCCCGGCAGGGCAGTGTGGACGTTTCTGAGCCATGCCTGTGGGTTTGATGCCCTATATGACAGGCTCTTTGTTCGTAGTTTTCTCTTTATCACCCTACCGCATTGTCCGCAGTGGTTTAAGGATTGGCTGGCTAAGTGGCGTGGTGGAGCGCTGGCCTGGCCTCATAGAGGCCACAGGGCGGATTGGATCGACCTTGCTATGGACTTCCTCCCAGCGGTGACGCGCTTAGGGAGTAGGACATTATCTCGCACGCAAAATGGTCTCCTTCGTCATTACGCAGTCTTCTTCCTTGCTGGGGCGGCCTGCATTCTGCTTATTCTGACATTGGGATAAAATCATGCTGCTACTCTGGCTTCTTATCATACCTTTTATTGGCGGATTGTTATGTTGGTGTGCTGAGCGTTTAGGCCCCGCAATCCCGCGGTTTATTGCTCTTATTACGACTTCACTTGTGTTTTGTGTGTCCATTCTTTTGTTTGTGCGGGGGCATTATCATTTACAAACCATTGGGGATTATCCTCGCTGGGCAATGGCTGTTACTTTGCCTTGGGTTCCTCGTTTGGGAATTACCTTCAGCCTTGCGGTAGATGGCTTATCTTTATTGATGGTTGGTCTAACCGGCTTTGTAGGTGTGTTTGCTGTATTATGTTCGTGGCGAGAAGTGACACAGAGAGTGGGGTTCTTCCACCTTAATCTAATGTGGATCATTGGAGCTGTTTGTGGCGTTTTCTTAGCTGTTGATTTGTTTCTTTTCTTCTCATTTTGGGAAGTTATGTTGGTGCCGATGTTTTTTCTCATCGCACTGTGGGGGCATGATAGCCCGTATAAAACTCGTGTGCAGGCTGCGACTAAATTCTTCATCTATACGCAGGCCAGTGGGTTACTCATGCTGTTGGCCATTTTGGGGCTGGTATATGTGCATTATACCCAAACGCATGAGATAACATTTAACTACATGCAGTTGTGGGGCACGGAGATGAGCCCTGCATTAAGCATGATCCTGATGCTAGGTTTCTTTGTCGCTTTTGCGGTGAAATTGCCTGTGGTGCCATTGCATGGTTGGCTACCAGATGCACATGGGCAGGCGCCTACGGCAGGGTCGGTCGATCTTGCGGGGATTTTGATCAAAACGGCAGCTTATGGTTTGCTGCGTTTTGCGCTGCCATTATTTCCGGCGGCTTCGGCTCAGTTTGCACCTATTGCCATGATATTTGGTGTGGTGAGCATCTATTACGGTGCAATTATTGCTTTCTCTCAGACGGATATTAAGAGACTAGTTGCGTGTTCCAGCATCTCACATATGGGGTTTGGCTTGGTGGGTATTTACGCCGGGAGCCACCTCGCCCTGCAAGGGGTTGTGGTGATGATGGTTGCTCATGCTTTTTCTGCGGCCGGTTTATTTATTGTGTGCGGGCAGATTTATGAGCGGACGCATACGCGCGACATGCGCCAGATGAGTGGTTTATTTGGGCGTGTGGGGTCTATGTCTGGTTATTCTCTGATTTTACTCATGGCATCATGCGGGGTGCCGGGTACGGGGAATTTTGTCGGTGAGTTTATGATCCTTTTTGGTAGCTTCTCTGAGGCGCCTTGGATTGTGATTTGTGCGGCAGGTGGACTTCTTTTCTCGGCCATTTACTCATTGATTATTCTGCAAAGAATTTACTTTGGAAAACCAGTGAGCAATGCCCCCTTACGGCGTCTTTCGCCACGGGAAGGAGGGATGTTGCTGCTTCTTGTCATGCTCTTATTTCTTGTCGGGCTGTATCCGCACACGGTGATGGAGTTGTCCTCCCAACCGATGGCGGAGGTCTCCCATTGGTTTTCTCACACACGGGTGATGCCATGATGACATTAGATTTTTTAACGGCGATTTCGCCATTATTAGCCTTAAGTGTGGCTGTACTTGTAACTATGCTTTTGACAGCGCGTGCGCGTGGCGTTTCCCAAAGTGCATGGGCTATGGGCATGGGGTATCTTGCCGCCATGGCATGTGTGGTGTGGCTTGCCGGGTGGGTGTTGCCTAGTGCTGTAGGGCATCATTTACATGTTGGCGCTCTTTTACAAATAGATCGCTATGGGCTTGTTTTTGCGGGCATGGCCCTCATTGGTGGGTTTGTGTGTAATTGGCTGGGGTTAACATATTTGGCTAAGTTGCCTGAGCAAGGTGACGAATTTTTTATGCTGATTGGCTGCTCCACTATGGGAGCAGTGTTGTTGGCGTTTAGTGTGCATATGGCATCCCTTTTTGTCGGGTTAGAGCTTATGTCGGTGCCACTTTATGGGTTAGCAGCGTATTTGTTTTTTAACCGTCTCTCTATGGAAGCTGGGATTAAATATTTAGTCCTGTCTGCTATGGCGACGTGTTTTTTACTCTTTGGCATGGCGGTACTTTATGCTGCGTCAGGGACGCTCTCTCTGAATGAGTTGGTACACTCAACTATGGCACGGAGCATGTTGGGATGGACGATCTTGGGGCATGTGGGAGAGCATCCTGCTGTGTCGTGGGTGCTGCTGGCAATCGCGATGATGGTTATTGGTCTTGGGTTTAAACTGTCGATAGTGCCGTTCCATTTTTGGACACCGGATGTCTATGAGGGAGCTCCCATGCCCGTGACGGCCTTTCTTGCGACAGTGAGTAAACTAGCCGTTTTTTCTGTGCTTTTGCGTGTAGTGTTGGATATTCCTTTTATAGAGCCACGCTTTTTTACATTGCTGAGTGTATTGGCTGTTTTCTCTATGTTGGGGGGAAACTTACTGGCACTCTTTCAGAAGAATATTAAACGAATTTTGGGATATTCTTCCATTGCGCATTTGGGTTATTTGATGATCACATTAGTGGCTGCTGGGGGAATGAACCAAGGGGGAATGGTTGATATTGGGGAGTCTATCGCGCTCTATCTAGGCGTTTACATGCTGACTGCTTTGGGTACTTTTTGTGTTATGACGCAGGTGAGTAGCCCTTGGCATGAACGTGATGCGGCACGGCTGGATGATTACCGTGGTTTGTTTTGGTCTCATCCATATCAGGCTGCAAGTTTGAGTTTGATGATGATTTCCATGGCGGGAGTACCGTTAACAGCGGGATTTGTCGGTAAGCTCTATGTGGCGTCTGTTGCTATGGATGCTCATTTATGGGTCATGATGGCATCATTGGTTTTAGGTAGTGCTATTGGGCTTTATTATTATTTACGGGTCATGGTGGTGATGTTCTTACCAGCTCGGCATAGCCCAGTGGCGATGTTACCAGCTCCCCCTGCCTTAACCGGAGGCGGGGTGACTAGTGCTGCATTGTTATGCGGTATTGTTATTACGCTTATAACATGGGTTGTGGGATTATATCCTACGCCTCTGATGGCTCTGATAGGACATTTTTAGAGAAGGTATATGCAGGGCGGTGTCTCATAAGCTCTTGTGAAGGAGTGTGTGAGACATCTCTGCTAAATCATTACTATATGCGAATGAAAGAGCTTTATCGATTAAACAGAGCCGCTATTTTGGGCCTAAGGGTTTCATGGGCGAAACGTTCTAGTCGGTATGCGATGTTGCCGTGATTTATGTAAGGACGAATTGTTGGTAATTGTCCAAAGCTTGCTTGCATTTTAGCTGTTGCGGGCGTTGAGTAGCCGTCAAAGTCGAAAATGAGGCCGAGTTCTTTGGCAAGTTTCATCGCTTCCCATATCAGTAACATGTTGCTTCCGGCGACATTTACGTGATGGTCACGGGCGGCTTGCCAGTAATATAATGTTGTTTTGTCCCAGATAAGAATGCAGGAAGCTACGAGCATTCTATCTTCAGTGTAGGCGTGGAGTAGGCGTATTTGTTCCCGTTTTACGCCTTCTGTAACTAATCGTTTTAGCAGAGGGAAGTTGTGTGTATTGCGGGAGCGCTCTTTTTTAGAGAGCTGGATAAATTCATCTAGAGATGAGCTACGCTCCACTGTTACTCGTTTTTGGGCCGTACGAATCAGATTCCGTGTTTTATGATCACATTCATCCCACACATTCTCTAGTGGCAGTGATACGGGAATTTGAAATGTGTAGTCGTGCTCAATTTTTAGCCCGCATAGTGAAAAAGCAAATGTCCCAGGATGATCAGGAGGAAGGTAAAAACGCATACCATCATGGCGTGGAAGATCTGAGAGGATCTTCTCTACAATATGGCGGATACGCTGCTCTTTACGGAAGGGCTTTGAGGGGGGGAGATATAAAACAGGGCCTAAAAAACGCGTATATTTGGGCATGCGTAGAACAGATAGGCCGTATGTCTTTTTGATATAATAAGGGAAATAAGCAAGTAAATTGCCACGTGAGTCTTTAACTTCTTTTATGTGAAAATGGTTGTTGGTGGAAATAGAAAGCCACCATTTTTGATGGAAAATAGGTAGGTTGTCTTCAGAAGGGAAGGGCATTGGAAACCACTCAAACGGAATTTAAAATTTAATAGATAATATCTATTAAATATAATATTATAATAGATATTACATCTGGTTAGTGCAAGTTGGTTTTGCTGGAGAGGTAGGCTTTATATGCTCTAAAATATAGGTTTTTGATTTTGTGTATCATATTTACAACAAGTCAATTGATCGCAGAGAATATGATACGAATATAAGTATATTTATTTATATTAGGGTAAATGTGGTTTATTTTGATATTTTTTAAATATTCACATAGTGTGTGAATTGTTTTGTTAAAATATCAACAAGTAATAAGAGTCCTATACTCGCCATGGCAAAACCAGAAAGGTAATTCACATAATTTGTGGCCTGCGGATATATTGAGAGAAGATATTGCATGCCATATCCTACTGTAAGGTAGATGACCAAGCAGGTGGCACAATGGATCCCCCCTAAAACGGTGATTTGTAGGGGCACTCCCCATGATGATTGCGGATGAATAAATTGGGGCAGAATAGCAATAATCAACATAATGACTTTGGGGTTGAGGAGGCTAATAGTGATGCCTTTGCGAAACCATTGGATCGGAGAGTATGAGGTACTCGTTAGAGTATCGAGCGGGTTTGCCGGTGTGCGTAAACGACTGATGCCCTGCCATAAAAGATAAAGTGCCCCTAAACTGGTAATTATAGGGAGGGATAAGGGGAGTTTCTGGATGAGAGAGCCCATTCCGCCAGCGATTAGCAGAATAATAAGTAAATGCCCCACTACCATTCCGCTAACGGCAGGCAAAACGTATCGTTTTGTGGTGCCAGCAGAGATGGCATAGGCCCAATCCATTCCTGGCGAGATAATAAATAGGAAAGAAATAAGCCAAAAGCTGGTGAGGAGGCTCAGTGTCATAAAGGGGCTCATTTAGGAAGTTGATAAAAGAAATATATTGTTTTTTTAAAGGGAATAATTTGCGAATTTTGTTTATAATTATCAAAAATTAGAAGGAAATTTGGAATGGATATGCTTGATAAGAAGATCCTTGCTGAGCTGCAAGCAGATGGTCGGTTAAGCGTTACAGAGATTGCTGAGCGTGTGGGGCTAAGTCTTTCGCCTTGCCACAGGCGGGTGAAAAAGTTGGAACAAAGCGGAGCGATTAGAGCATATAGAGCGCAAATAGACCCAGTGAGTGTGGGGTTAGAGTTTTCGTCTTTGGTGTTTGTGACGATGAAAGATATCACTCAAATGATTCTTCAAGAATTTGAAAAAGCGGTGATTGAAATAGATGAAGTTGTTGAGGCGCGGCGTCTTTTTGGTGATCCAGATTTTATGTTGGAGGTAATGACACGGGATTTACCAGCGTTTCAGCGGTTATATGATGAGCGTTTAACGGCATTGCCTGGTGTGCAGCGGTTAACATCAACTCTCATTATGAAGGATCTCGTGAGAGATAGAACGCTGCCTTTGTAATAGGGGGAGAAGCGTTAGCCGATTGCGACTAATATGGCTCCTAAACCGATACATATAATGCCAAGCCACGCTTTGAATGAGAGCTGCTCCCCTAAGAGGGTGACGCCTAAGATGGCGATGAAAACAACACTTAATTTATCAATAGGGGCTACGCGTGCAGCGCTGCCTAATTTTAAGGCTCGGAAATAGCAGAGCCAAGATGCACCTGTGCTGATGCCGGAGAGGATGAGAAAGAGAAGAGAATGTGCATGAAGAGGTGTGGAAAGGTGAAATTTTCCCCTGACAAGTAGAAGTGTGGCAATGACCCCAAGAATAACAAATGTACGAATAAATGTTGCAATATCAGAATCAATATTATTAACCCCGACTTTTGCAAAAAGAGCCGTTAAGGCGGCAAAACCCGCTGAGAGCAGTGCCCAGAAAAACCATGAAAAAGAAAAGATATTATTCGTCATAATATACGGCAACTAGAGGGCAGGTAGATCTTATTTAAAGATTATCAGCTTCATACATGGCTGGCGATAGCTTTTGGCAAATATATAGGAGAGTAAAATGTGATAAGTGTTGTGTGAAGAATGAGATGTGTAAATAAAGTATCTTATTATAACATAAATGTTATAATGGTTAAATATCAACTAAATAATTATTTTTCTATGAATCCATTAAAATAATGATCGCATTATGAATGTAAAAACTCATATGTGCTGAGGGTTGCGCTATATTGTTACATTTTCCTTGATAGAATCTTCTATTTTTTATGAGGTTTCTGCTGGTTTTTTCGGGAATAAAAGTATTTTTTCTCGTTTGCTATTTCATTTTTCCTTCATTCATTACAGAATAAAAATAATTAGGTGGACGTTCACCCATGAATGGCCGCCTAGCATAGTGCTAACTGATGAAGGACCTTTCCATGAAGAAATTTAACGGGAATGCACCGCCGTCCGCAGGAAAGGGGCTGACAAGCCGCCATATAGCTATGATTGCTTTAGGGGGGGTAATTGGAGCTGGCCTCTTTGTAGGGGTTAGTTCAGCCATCGCCAAGACGGGGCCGGGCATTGCTCTTATCTTCGTGGGGGTTGGCTGCTTGATCATGGCGATCATGCGTATGCTAGGCGAAATGGTGATTAGTAACCCCGGACGGGGGTCTTTTGTGGAATATATTCGCCTTGCTCATGGGGACCGGATAGGTTTCTCTGCGGGGTGGTTATATTGGTTCTTTTGGGTTGTTGTCATTGGTTCAGAGGCGATTGCTGGGGCAATGATCCTACAGGACTGGATCAATTTACCAATTTGGGTGCTGGCTGTTGCGGTGATCATTATTATGAAAATCGTGAACTTCTGTGCGCCAAAGGTCTTTGGTGAATGTGAGTTTTGGCTCTCAAGTATTAAAGTCTTTACGATTGTTGCCTTCATTGTCTTGAGTGCTTTGTATGTGTTCCATGCATTTGGCCCTGGCATTGATGGGATGAAGAATTTGTTGGGGCACGGTGGTTTCTTACCTAAAGGCGCAACAACACTTCTCTCTCTAGTACCGACGGTTCTCTTTACGATGATGGGCTCTGAGATTTCGACTGTTGCTGCGGCTGAATCATCTGACCCGAGTGAGAATGTTGCGCGTGTGACACGTAGCTTAGGCCTGCGTATTACACTCTTTTATGTGACATCTGTTTGTTTGATGATGATGGTCATCCCATGGACAAACATGCATGCAGGCCGCTCTCCCTTTGTGGCTGCATTGCAGCTCATGGGGGTTCCGGGTGCGGCATTTATTATGCGTATTGCGATTTTAAGCGCTGTTTTATCGTGCTTGAATTCCAGCATGTATATTACGTCACGTATTTTGACAGAGCTGGCTGCACAGGGAGATGCTCCTAAGTTTCTCGTGCGTTCATCTATGGATCGTGCACCACGTATGGCGATTACCATTAGCTCTATTACAGGACTTCTTGTCGCATTTTCGTCTATTCTGTCGCCTGATACGATTTTTGCCTTTTTGTTGAATTGTAGCGGGGCATTGATCCTGCTGACATATGCCCTCATCGCAACGTCTTATATTGCATTGCGTGGTCGTTCTCATAAGGAAGGCACGAGCAAGCATTTTACGATGCTCTTCTTTCCCTATGGCAGTATCGCTGCTCTGTTAGGGATTGTATTGGTGTTTGTCGCTATGCTTGTGAATCCGGAAGAACGGATGACAGCGTTAGCCTCATTGGGCACTGCTCTTGTCTGTTACATAATGGCATGGATTTTTGCGAGCCGTTTGCCATCTAAGAATGGATAGGAGTACTAGCGCGAGAGTTATGCCAAGTTTTGCTGAGGATGTGCGTGAAGAGCTGTTTGCAACCAGGCTTCTTCAGCTTTACTAAGCGCGCTATTGCGCCGCGTAGCAAGGGCGATGGAAAGGTAGATTGTAGGGTCTGTTAGAGGCTTACGGCATAATCCATCGTCCTTTGTTGGGGTGTAGAGAGAGGCTGGAATAATCGTAAGGCCTACCCCTGTTTGAACCATCGCTAGGAGCAGGGTGATGTCACTTGTGCGCCCTGTGATGAGGGGAGAGGCTCCGTGGCGAGCGAAGGCTTCGTTAATAAATTTATTTATTTTGAAGTCTTCACTCAGCAGGATAAGCCTCTCTTCTGTAATATCTGCAAATGAGCAAGAAGTCTTTTGTGCAAGAGGATGGCTTTGCGCCATGAGGAGGTACATTTCTTCTTTAGCAAAAGGAATGATGTGTATTTCTCTGTCATGTACAGGGGGAACGATGGCGACAATATTTGTATGACGCCCTAGTAACTGGGTTTCTAGTATGTCGGATGGATGTTCTTCGATATTGAGAGCCACATTGGGATGTAGCTGACAAAACTCTCGTATAATGGACCGGAAATAGATTGAGCCTATAGCTGGAGGGAGAGAGATTTTTACTGTTCCTTTTAAGGGGCCGGTTTCATCCGTCATGGCACGGTAAAGGTTTTGCTCATCCTGTAATAATCGTTCTGCATAACGAAGAAGAATTTCTCCTTTTTCGGTCAGGGTGATGGTTTTGCGCGAGCGTTCAAAGAGGCGCACATCCAATTTGTTTTCTAGGGAGCGAATTCCCATGCTGAGTGAGGGCTGACTGATATGGAGCAATTCACTCGCATGGCTGAAGCTGCCTTGCGTTGCGACGGCCATAAAATAGTGAAGCTCTCGGAAAGTAAGTTGAGGGAATTGCATCAGTAAAAACCTATGTTTTGTATAGTTATATAATATTATCTTAATAAATGGGGATGAGGCAAATTTCTTATCAGGAGCACGAGAACGTGCGATATGATAAGGAGATTATCCCATGACGACAGTCGTTAATTACGTATTGGATAAGCTATCTCAGATGGGGGTAGGCCATGTGTTTGGTGTACCTGGGGATTATGCTTTTCCAATTAATGATGGCGTTGTGTGTCGCAACGATATGAAGTGGGTGGGCTGTTCAAATGAATTGAACGCCGCTTATGCAGCAGATGGGTATGCACGGATACGCGGCCTGGGTGTGGTAAGTACAACCTATGGTGTAGGTGAATTAAGTGCGCTTAATGGTGTTGCTGGAGCTTATGCTGAACATGTTATGGTTGTGCATATTGTAGGCATGCCAAAGCGTTCCGTGATGGAAAGTGGTGCGCTGGTGCATCACATGCTGGGTAATGGTGATACAGAGTCTTTTTACAAAGCAGCAGGTCATATCGCGTGTGATCGGACGATCCTGAGTGCGCAGAATTGTATTGCAGAGATCGATCGCGTCTTTACGACTATGCATAAAGAACGTAGGCCTATTTATATTGGGATCCCTGCTGATGTAGCGCATGAGACTATTGTGCAGACGTCTCCAGAAAATAAACAGGCATCTGAGTTAAAGAAAGACATTGCTCAGGTTGTGGCTGAGCGCATTATTACGACCATAAGTAACAGTAAAACAGCATGTGTGCTGCCTGGGATGCTGACAGCTCGTTTTGGTTGTAGGGATGCCGTTAGGGTGTTCTTAGAGAGGTCTGGTTTGCCATATGCGACAACATTTATGGATAAAAGTGTCGTGGGGGAAGATCTACCAGGCTATCTAGGCATGTATTTTGGCCAGATTTTGCAAAAGCGGGTAGCTAACTTCATTGAAACGGCTGATTGTGTATTGAGTTTGGGAGTAGAAAAGAGCGATTTCACAACGGGTCTGTTTACAAGCTCTCTTCAGGAAAAGAACATGATTCGTGTCTCTCCAGAAGGGGTCTATTTTGGTACGGAGCCTTTGATAGAGGTCTCATTAGGGGATGTGATGGCGGCATTAGCTGAGCAAGCGGCTACATTCTCTTATGAAACGGCGCCAGGTTATTTAGGTGATGATGAACATATAGGGTGCACGAGTGTGGATAGTGATGTGATCCATACTTATTCGCTGTATGAATCATTACAGCAGATATTTAGGCCGGGGGACATTATCGTAGCGGAGACGGGCACTATCTCTATGGGGATGGGATTTGTCCGTGTGCCAAAAGATGTTCATTTTGAAGTGCAAAGTTTGTGGGGCTCTATCGGTTGGGCAACGCCAGCGGCATTTGGAATGGCGATGGCAGCTCCGGAGCGTCGTGTTATCCTGTTAACAGGTGAAGGTTCACATCAATTAACGGTTCAAGCGATGGGAGATTTCGCGCGGTTTGGCTGTAAGCCTCTTGTTGTTGTTTTAAATAATGAGGGGTATCTGATTGAACGCATCATTTGTGATGATGGTGAGCGGTATTATAATGACATTGCAGAGTGGGACTATACTATGTTGGCTCGTGTATTTGGTTGCCGGGATTGGTATTGCCACCGTGTAAGCACACCGTACGCCTTGCAAAAAGCATTAAAGGTTGTAACAGAACAGCCTGAAAAAGGAGCATATTTGGAGGTGATAGCTCCACGATATGACATGCCGCCAATGGCTCAAGCCTTGGGTATAAAATAAGCACAAGATTGGGAGAGTGAAGGCTGTGCTATAGCCTCACATATTATAGCCAGCACCGGAAGAAGGTGCTGGTTATTTATTATGATATGCTTGTGTTTTAGATGTGTAAAAGCTGTAAAGTGGCTAGATGAGCTGTGTATATTTAAAAGTGCTTTATTGATTATTTTTTCATGGAAAATATACAAAACACTTAAGAAGTGAGGAGGTGGATAGTTTTCTTTTTATAAATAAGGATTAAGATAAATTTATTTCTATTTCGAAATTAATTAGTGGTTATCACGTTTCATATAATACTTAAATATTATAATATATGGAATGTTTTGCCATGTCATCTAAAACGTCTTGGAAAGCACTGGCTTCGTTAGCTATCGTGAGCCCAGTTTATATATTTTCACATGCATATGCTGATCAGACTCTTTACTCTAATCATCAAGTATCAATCTCTTGTGGATTAGAGGTAGGAGGAGATGCTTTTTATTTACCAAATACTAATTTTGGTGAAGGATCTTATGTAAAGCATCCTTCTGGCCGGTACAGTCGTAATTCGAATACTGTTTATAGTGAGTTGTACGGTAAGCCATCTCTTTCGGGGCAGTGGAAAACACCGTGGGGCTTTTCGGTATTGGGGCAAGCGTCTCTTATTGGTTCTGCCACGTTGGGGGATGGGGATGCGGAAAGTTTGTCCCAGACGTCTGGTACGCCACGTGCTGTAACTTTAGAGGATGCGAACTTAGGGGTGGAGATAGCTCTTAACCATCAACAGAGGATTTTGCTCACTGGAGGGCGGCAGCGTTTTCAGATTGATGATGGTTTTTTAGTCGGGAAGGGAAGTTATAGCTCGGGTAATCGAGGAGCGTGGTGGTATGCACCGCGGGCTGCTTTTGCTGGCCCAGGGGTGGTGAAGTATGAAGGACGCTCTCTCCGTGCGGATGTGTTTATGTTGGAGAATAATACCAACAATGTTCAGAACCGTAATTATGATAGGCCTGAGACAAAGTTCGTAGGATTTGATGTGACGTTATTTCGTAAGAAAGACGGCGCAGCTAATGGGGGGGCGTATGAAGATAGAGATGCTTATATCACGCTAACTTATTTTCACGTCCGGCAAGCCAATATTGGAACAGCTTATGATTATGCCAGTAGGGGAGACCGCCAGGGGATGAATGTAACATCCCTCAGCTGGGGAGGGAGGCCATTCCCTCAGCGGTTCAAAACAGCCCATAATTTCTCTCTCTATGGGACATTTGTCTCAGAGCAAAATAGTCATGCGGGGAATGGCTATAGGGGAGTTAGTGCTTATGCGACTTATATAGAGCCAGGATATACGTTTACTTCGTTACCATGGAAACCGAGTATTTTTTATCGGTACACGCGCTTTAGCGGAGGTAAGAACCCGCATAGCCGTACGAAGCATAATTACGATACGTATTTTTTATATGATGGTCGACGTTATGTTTATGGCGGATATTGGCCCGGAGAGATTACAGGTTTGTATCTGTCGCCTCTGTCGAATATGGAAATACATCAAGCAAACCTAACGGCTATACCGCCTTGGCACCTTTTGCGTAAGGATGATGAAGTCAAACTAGGTGTCCATTTTTATGATCTTTCCTTCATCTATGCGACAGGGGCCGGGCTCCCGTCCACGGTAGGGCGGCATATGTCAGATGAGGTTGATTTTTCAACAGAATATAAGTTCGATGCAGATACATTTGGTGCCATTGCTGGCGGAGTTGCCTTTGCCGATAGGGCAGGGAAAGCCCTTGCAAGGTCTGGTGTGCCTAGCGCGATGAGTGTGCCCCCCATACATGGAACATCAGGGGTGCTGGAAGCTTATTTTTATAAACATTTCTAGGATGAGGAGGAGAGTTGGATGGTCGTATCTCGAGTTGCAATTGCTCGAAAGTCACAATCCTTCAGACGATTGCAATCGCTTCGGTATAGAATTTTTAAAGAATTTTCTTACATTTAAGCGTGAAGAAGGGCTGGGGCTCTTTTCAAGGTCAGGGCCCAAATTCGGCTGATTTTAGGAATTCTGGATGGTGGACCCGGCGCGATTCGAACGCGCGGCCTTTGCCTTCGGAGGGCAACGCTCTATCCAGCTGAGCTACGGGTCCCTGTGCGCTCTTTTACCGATATCAAGTTAGAATGACCAGTCCTTTTTCTGTTCTTTTTTAGAAAGAGGCTATGGGGGAGAAGGTTCTGCATGTTTGCAGAATAAGGGAGATGATATGGCTTTCCGCATGTTGCGTTGCTTGGAAGGTGAGTGGGAGTGGAGGATGATGGGGCGAAGGAAAAATCATACAGTTTAATGATCGTCAGCCGTTTTGAAATGCAGGGAAATCGGCTAAGCAGGGGAGAAATTAAAGTAATATTCTGCCGGAATTGGGGCAGGAGGGAGAATAGGCGTGGCGTCAGAGAAGACACATCTGGTTTTGGTAGATGGCTCAGGATTTATCTTTAGAGCCTTTTTTGCCATCCCTTCGATGAGCAGCCCTGATGGTGTGCCTGTTAATGCTGTTTATGGTTTTACGAACATGCTCTCACGCCTTATCCGAGAGCATGAAGGCCAGCCTATGGCGGTTATTTTTGACGCTGGCCGTAAGACATTTCGGAATGATATTTATCCTGAATACAAGGCGCATCGTCCTGAGCCGCCGGAAGATTTACGCCCGCAATTTGATTTGATTCGCCAAGCAACAGAAGTTTTTGGTGTGCCTGCGGTAGAGCTTCCTGGTTGGGAGGCAGATGACCTGTTGGCAACTTATGCTCGTTTAACGGTAGAGCAGGGTGGAAGCTGTACCATTATTTCGTCTGATAAAGATTTGATGCAGCTTGTGCGGGATGGTGTTTCGTTAAAGGATCCGATGAAGCAGAAGGCCATAGGGCCGGATGAAGTGCTTGCGAAGTTCGGTGTCTCGCCGGACAAGGTGGTGGATGTGCAAGCCCTTATGGGGGATTCCACTGATAATGTGCCTGGTGTGCCGGGGATTGGGCCTAAAGGTGCCTCGCAGCTGATTAATGAATATGGCTCTCTTGAGGCAGTGCTTGAAGCGGCACCTTCTATGAAGCCTTCCAAAAGACGACAAAATTTGATCGACCATGCAGAGGCTGCACGTATTTCGCGACAGTTGGTGTTGCTTGCGGATCAGGTCGAGGTGCCGTGCCCTGTAGATGAGCTACGTATGCGTGAGCCAGATGCAGAAGCTCTGCGGAACTGGCTAGAGAGTATGGGCTTTTCGTCCATCCTTCAGCGAATGGGTTTTGGTGGTAAAGCACGCCACCCAGCGGGGAGTAAGATTGAGGAAAGTCCTGTCTCTACCATGGCAGAGACAGGTGAGGTGCCGAAAAGTGATGCCGCTTTCGGCCCGTATGAGACTGTAACAGATCGTGAGACGTTACAGGCGTGGGTTAATGCGGCGTACAAAGCAGGCCGTGTGGCTGTTGATACAGAAACAACAGGTTTAAATGCGCGGCAGGCTGAGATTGTTGGGTTATCTCTTGCCGTTGCGCCGGGGAAAGCGTGTTACGTGCCATTTCGCCATGAAGGGACGCTAGAAGCCCCAGTTGGTGTGCAGCTTGATGTTAAAGAGGCTTTGGCCTGTTTGGCGCCGCTCATGGCGGATGCAAGTGTGTTGAAAATCTTCCAAAATGCAAAATATGACATAACAATTTTGCAGAATGCGGGCTGTGAAGTCATTACTCCGATTGATGACACCATGTTGCTCTCTTACGCACAGTCGGCTGGGGCGCATGGGCAAGGGATGGATGAACTTTCTCGTCTTCATCTCGGTCATACTCCCATTACATATGATGAGGTCACAGGCAAAGGACGAAATCGCATTGCCTTTACGCAGGTGTCTCTAGATAGGGCGACAGAATATGCCGCTGAGGATGCTGATGTAACCTTGCGGCTATGGCAGATATTACGCACGACACTGCCACGCCAGAAAGCGACAGCCCTTTATGAAGAGCTAGAACGCCCATTGATTACAGTCCTAGAAGGGATGGAAGCTACGGGTGTGCGGGTGGATGCAGAAGAGCTGCGTCGTATGTCGGAAGATTTTGCGACCCGTATGACAGAGATGGAGCAAGAGATTCATGACCGTGCAGGGCGGCCCTTTAATATTGGTTCGCCGAAGCAACTGGGTGAGATTCTCTTTGATGAGATGGGCTTACCCGGTGGGAAACGGACGAAAACAGGCGCATGGGGAACAGATTCCCGTGTGTTGGAAGAGCTGGCCGAGAAGGGGCATGAGCTGCCAACGCAGATTCTGAATTGGCGGCGTTTAGCTAAGCTGAAATCCACCTATGCTGATGCCCTGGTGAAGTTGATGGACCCCAAAACGCAGCGTGTTCATACAACCTTCCAGATGACAACGACAACGACCGGGCGCCTTTCATCCAACGAGCCTAACTTGCAGAATATTCCTATTCGAACAGAAGAAGGAGCGCGTATTCGCCAAGCTTTTGTGGCTGCACCGGGATATAAGTTGCTGTCTGCCGATTATAGCCAGATTGAGCTGCGGCTTTTGGCGCATGTGGCGCAGATTGAACCTTTGTTGGATGCGTTTAAGCATGGGCAAGATATCCACGCACGAACAGCCTCAGAAGTGTTTGGTATTCCTTTAGAAGGGATGGATGCACTTACCCGGCGCCGGGCGAAGGCGATTAACTTTGGGATTATTTACGGTATTTCTGCCTTTGGTCTCGCTCGCCAGCTACAGGTGCCGCAGGGTGAGGCCAAACGCTATATTGAGGCTTACTTTAAGCAATATCCCGGCATCTTGGCTTTTATGGAGGCCATGAAGGAAGAAGCGCGTGAGAAAGGTTATGTGCTTACCCCCTTTGGGCGGCGTTGCTATGTGCCGGGGATTAAAGAGAAGCAAGCTGCGCGACGTTCTTATGCAGAGCGGCAGGCTATTAATGCGCCTTTGCAGGGCGGTGCGGCAGATATCATCAAAAAAGCGATGGTGCGGTTGGCTCCTGTTTTGGAGCAGGAGTTCCCTAAAGCACGTATGGTTCTGCAAGTGCATGATGAGTTGTTATTTGAAGTCCCAGATGATGAAGCTGAAGCGCTTGCAACCCGTGTAAAACAGGAGATGGAGCAAGTCGCAACGTTGGATGTTGCTTTGTCTGTTGAGACTGGAATTGGCCAAAATTGGGCAGAAGCGCACTAAGTTTCTAGTGCGGCAGAAGATACGGAATAAGATGGTGCATAGAGGCATCAAAGGAGAGAGAGCATGACCCCACAGAGACGTAAGCGTTGGCTTTGGGCTGTTTTAATTATGGGGCTATTTTTTGTCCCAGCAGGGTTGGGCTATGTGGGGTTCCGCCTTGCTTCTGGTGCGAATGAAGGCGCACGGCTGCATACGCAAGGTAATGAGATTGGCGGGACGTTCCGTGTGTTTTCTCTCGGTGGGGGCATGGTAACGGAGGGTGACTTTCGTGGGTCATGGATGGTCACATGGTTTGTGGATCCACATTGCCCTAAAGAGCGGTGTCAGCCCCCGCTTAAAGCATTGGACCAGAGCTTGGTGGTTTTGCAGAAGCAAGGGGTAAAGATTTTACCGCTTGTGGTATCGCTAGATGTAAAAGCAGAAGATACGGATGATCTCAAAGATTATGTGATGGGCGTAGCACCTCATATCTTCCCGGTTTTTACGACTGAGAATATGATCAAGGCGATGACGACATTATATCATGCTCCATTACAGCAAGAGGGGGGATATTTCATTCCCGCACCGTCCTTTGTAGTGATGACACCTGATGGGCGTTATGCAGGCATGTTGCCTATTACGGGTGATAGTGCCAGTCTAACAGAAGGGTTGAAGCACATTATGGGGCTATCTAAGCAGCCATAATATCAGGTTTCCTCCGAATATATGTGTAGCGATATGCCAGCTATGTAGTGGTGTGTTGTTGGGTTTGAATAACGAAAGGAACGCCTTTTATGCTGCGTTACCCCGTTCTTTTGCTGGATTATGACGGCACCTTGGCTGAGACACGCCCTGCTATTTTACGGAGTTTGCAGGAAGCGTTCAAAGAGTTGGGTGTAACGCCGCCATCACAGGAATATTTGGGAACGCAGCTCGGCAAGGGTGGTACCCTAAAAGACTTTTATAAGGTCATGGTGGAGCAGAGTTCGGCTGAGGATGCACAACGTTATGTTGATGCTTACCGCCGTTGCTATATCCAAGCGGATGATGAAGAGACCTTTCTTTATGAAGGGACGCATGAAGTTTTGCGTGAGCTGCGCCAAAGGGGGTACCGGCTGATTGCGTTAAGCAATAAGCATGGGCCGACCTTGCTGCGGAGTTTAAAACGTTTTCAGCTTGAAGAGTTTTTTGAAGGCGCCTTGGGTGCGGAAGATAACCTTCCGCGTAAACCTCAAAAAGAGGTCTTAACTCAACGTGTGGCACCTTTATGCCCGGCTGTTCCCCCAGAGCATTTTCTGATGGTGGGTGATACAACAGCAGATCTAAATTTTGCGGCGAATACAGGGTTGGATGTGTGCTGGGCCGCTTATGGCCATGGTGCCCCCCATGTATGTGAGGCACTGAATCCTACATACCGTATTAATGCCTTACCTGAATTGCTGGGTGTGCTGGCCTCTACAGAAGGTTAAGCGTGCTTTGTGAATGACGCATAAAAAAGGCTCCGTGCTTTTCTCAAAGCCGGAGCCTTTTTTATAGTTATGCTGAAGCAGGAAGCTTAGAGGCCGATATCGCTGCGTAGCATTTTGTCATCCCACTGGATGGTGGCGGCGGCTTCATAAGCACGAGCGCGGGCTTTCTCTGCGGTTTTTGCTGTGGCGCAGATGGTCAGTACACGGCCCCCATTGGCGAGGAGCTTCCCATTCTCAAGCTTTGTTCCTGCATGGAAGACAGACACACCGGGGAGCTGTTCTGTGCGGTCTAGCCCGGAGATGACACCGCCTTTAATGGGGGCATCTGGGTAGCCTTTTGCAGCCAGAACGAGTGAGATGGAAGGTTCATCAGAAAAGCGGATACTATCTTCTGAAAGCTGGCCTTCTGCCAATGCTTTGAGGGCGGGGAGGAGGTCACTCTCTAGCCGGATAAGCAGTGCCTGTGCCTCAGGATCACCAAAGCGGACATTATATTCAATCAGCTTTGGGCCTTCAGAGGTGAGCATAAGTCCTGCAAAGATCACACCACGGAAAGGCGTCCCACGGCGTACCATCTCAGCCAGCATAGGGCGCACAGCAATATCAAGAGCTTGTTCTTGTGCGGCACGATCGAAATCACCCGGAGGGCAGACAGCGCCCATGCCGCCTGTGTTCGGGCCTGTATCACCATCTCCAACACGTTTATGGTCACGTGCTGCGCCGATCAGGCTGGCTTTGCCATCTGCACAGAAGGCAAAGAGAGAGACTTCACGGCCTGTGAGGCATTCTTCAATCACCATAGGTAGGCCAAGGCGGTCGATCGCTTCTAGGGCTTCGTCCACTGTTTGGGCGACAACAACGCCTTTGCCAGCGGCGAGGCCGTCCGCTTTGATAACAATTGGTGCGCCTTGTTCTTGCACATAGGCTTTGGCGGCTTCTTTGGTGCTGTTTGTATCAAAGCGCTGCCAGCGTGCGGTAGGAATGCCAGCAGCATCGGCGACTTCTTTTGTAAAGGCTTTGCTGCCTTCCAGCTCCGCTGCGGCTTGGGAAGGGCCAGCACAAGCAATGCCTGCTTTTTGGCAGGCATCTGTCAGGCCTGCAACGAGGGAGACTTCCGGCCCGGGAACGACAAGGTCAATCTTCTCTTTTTGGGCAAAGGCGACCAGGGCGGGGATGTCATCTGCAGCGATAGGTGTGCAGGTGGCGATATTGGCAATGCCGGGGTTGCCGGGGGCTGCAAACAGGGCCTCAAGAAGAGGGGAGCGGGCAATAGCTGTTGCGAGGGCGTGCTCTCGCCCACCAGACCCAACAAGAAGAACACGCATGAGATTTGGTCCTTTTATGGTGATGTTTTGAAACTGTCTCTTCGCTTGTTCCTCCGCTTAGCATAGAATGGCCCCATGATGGAAAGAGAACGCCTTTTTTCTCCTGCTGATTCTACAAATATGTCTGGGCAGGGGGGTAGCAATATACCCGAATATTCAGTTAGCGATATTTCTGGGGCGATTAAACGCACATTAGAAGGGGCGTTTGGTCGGGTGCGTATCCGTGGAGAGATCACGGAGATGAAGCGTTATGCGTCAGGCCATATTTACCTTTCCCTTAAGGATGAAGGCGGGAAGATCTCAGGGGTGATTTGGCGCGGGAGTGTCTCTCGTCTTGGCATGGTCCCTGAGAATGGTACAGAGGTGATCGCTACAGGGCGTATCTCTTCTTATGGTGAGCGGTCGAGCTATCAATTGATCATTGATAGAATGGAGTTTGCTGGTGAAGGGGCCTTGCTCGCACGTATTGAGGCGCTACGTGTGCGTTTGCGAGATGAAGGCTTGTTTGATGCACAGCGTAAAAAGAAAATTCCGTTTCTGCCCCGCTCTGTTGGGGTGGTAACATCACGCTCGGGAGCAGTGCTGCATGATATTTGCACGACTGTCTCGCGGCGTTTCCCAAGGGATATTTTATTATGGCCTGTAGCTGTGCAGGGTGAGGGAGCTGCGCGGCAGATTGCCCATGCTGTGCGCTCTATGGCGAATCTTCCCCAACCACCAGATGTGTTGATTGTGGCGCGAGGTGGCGGGTCGCTTGAAGATTTGATGGCCTTTAATGATGAAGCAGTTGTTCGTGCTGTGGCGGAATGCCCTTTACCGGTGATTTCTGCTGTAGGGCATGAAACGGATACAACTTTGGTCGATTATGCGTCTGATCGTCGGGCGCCGACACCTACAGCTGCCGCAGAAATGGCGGTGCCGTTACGCTCTGAGTTGTTAGCAGACCTCGCTCATCGTACGGCGCGGTTATCGTCTGGTTTGTCTGGGATTCTGCAACAGCATGGTCTGCGCTTGCAGAATCTTGTTGCACGTTTGCCTGACTTGCCGGGGCTCTTGGACACTGCGCGTATGCGTTTAGATGATCGTAGCCAGAGGTTAGAGCTTGCCTTACCTGCCTTTGTGATGCGGGCACGTGCCCAGCTTGGAGGTCAGGCGTATCATTTGCCAGCTATCGAGGTTGTTTTAGGCCAGCGTGGTCGCATGGTGGAAGCGGAAGCAGCACGTTTGCAAGCAGGGTGGGAACGTTTTTGGCAGGCTTGTCAAATGCACTTATTGCGTGTGCCTTTGCGGGTAGAGGCCGTGCAATCTCGTTTACAATTGCAAAAGACACGTTTGGAGGGGGTAGGTCGTCATCTATTGGCTGTGTCTCCTCGGGCTATTTTAGAGCGTGGTTATGTGCTGGTGCAAAGGGAGGATGGACGCGCCGTAACACGTTCTGCCGAGGTCGCAGAAGGTAGTTGCGTACGAATCTCCTTTGCGGATGGTGTGCGCCACGCACAGCTAGACCCTCACTCTTCTGAAGGTGGAAGAGTTAAAAAGATACCTTCATCACGACAGCGACCACCTAAAAAGGCGGTGGAGAAGATGAAGGGGCGTGGCAGCGAGAAAACAGAGCTGCCGCAAGGTGAGTTAGGTTTGTAAAATACAGCCTCTATGCTCAAGGAGAAGCAAGATGGGAGACGATACAAGGAAACACGGGCGTTTTTCTCGGTATATGGGGGTAGTGATGCTATGTATGCTGGCAGCTTGTGCGCGGCAGAAGATATCACCGGTGCCGACTCCCGTACCAACAGATGGCACGGCGCAGGCTGAGGCGAATCCTCCCTCGGCACCATTAGACACGGCTTTATGTGGTGTTGCATTGCGTGAACAGGCAGCCACAGGGGCAGCGCTGTTTGATAAGGGGCTGAAATCAGGCAATAACTGCACAAAAAATGCGTGTTTCCAGCCGTTAACGGGGACGTATATTGCCCAGAGCGGGATGAATAATGTCTGCCGGTAAGTAATGCGGGATAAGTAAAAAAGGGCGGTTGAGGAGTACTCCCCAACCGCCCTTTTTAGTAGGTGCGATATGCGCAGTATGAATTAGCGCTTCCACCAACCGATGCGGCGTTTTTTCGGTTTTGCCTCATCAATATTAATGGGCTGAGGCGCTACAGTATTTTCGACCGCAGCTGTTTCCACCGCAGCGGGTGCAGCTTCTGCTGTATCAGCCTGTTTACGCCGTGGAGCACGGCGCTTCCGAGCTGGTTTCTCAGTAGATTCTTCCTCAGAAGCTGTGTCAGCTTTCTTAGTCCGCCGTTTGGGGGCTGCTTTTGCTGGAGCCTCTTCCGCTGCGTTATCTGCTTCTGGAGTAGAGGCTTCGGCTGTAGTTTTTGCGGCAGGGCGACGGCGTGTGCGTGTGCGACGTACCGGTTTCTCTGCTGTATCTTCCTCAGGTTGTTCGGCAACCTGTGCAGGCTGTGCCGCTTTGGCGACAACATGCGTCAGGTTGTCATCATCGTTATGGTCTTGGTCAACCACGATGCGGCTACGTGTTGTGGGCGTACGACGAGGACGTGTACGGCGAGCGGGCTTCTCCTCGCTTGTCGTAGTGTTTTCCTCTGGATTGTCGCCATTATCACGTTTTGTAGGCCTGCGGCGAGCAGGGCGGCGCCGTGGTGTAGAGGCGGCCTCGGCTGTGTCGTCCTCAGCGATATGAGAGGATGGCACTGCTGAGAGCTGCTGCTCTTCTTGTTGTTCCATCATATCAAAGATATCAAACCCTTGCCCTTGGAAAGGGTTTGCAGGGGTAGGACCTTGATAGGTTGGCGCCTCAACCATTGGTTGCGCTTCAGCATGGCTTTGAGAAGGACGACGGCGAGCTGGACGGCCACGGTGACGAGAGCGATGCTCGTTTGTGCCTTCTTCGACAGGGGCAGCTTGTGCCTCTGTCTTAGCGGATGTTGTCACACGTCGTGTTCTGGTGCGTTTACGCCCTGGCATTAAAGCAGCATCATCCTCCTCACTCCGAGTTGTTTCAGGGAGCTGTGTAGATTCTGTGCTGTCTTGTGCGTTGTCGGCGGTTTGATCGCTAAGATTATTTTGCTCATCATTATCACGGCGGCGTCCGCGACGGCGACGACGACGGCGAGAATTACTTTCAGATGGACCCTCAGGCTCGTCTTCTTCAGAAGATGGTTTAGGAGCTGTGGGTGCAGCACCTTCGGTAATCTCGATGGCACGTGGAGCTGGAGCGGCTTGTTCATCACGGTTGTTTTTATGGCGTGGTGCAAGACGTTCGATTTTTAGCTCGCCAACAGGAAGGCTATCGTTACTTTCGAAGCGAATAGAGATATTATGCTGTTGCTCAATCTCGTTCAGCGTTGTCCGCTTGCTGTTAAGCATGTAGAGGGCAATGCTGGGGTGAACATGAACGGCAATCTCAGATGCGCGGCGGCGGCTAGCTTCGTCTTCAATGTTGCGGAGAACCTGCAGGGCTGTGCTTTCTACCCCACGGATAGAGCCTGTGCCTTGGCAATGAGGGCAGGGGCTGAGCATGCTCTCTGCAATAGAGGGGCGTAGCCGCTGGCGAGACATCTCTAAGAGGCCAAAATGTGAAATACGGCCAAGTTGAATACGTGCGCGGTCCACACGTAGAGCATCTTTAAGGCGTTTTTCTACTTGCCCGTTATGGCGACGACTTTCCATATCGATAAAGTCAATGACCACAAGTCCAGCGAGATCGCGTAAGCGTAGCTGGCGGGCAACTTCCTCAGCGGCTTCGAGATTGGTGCGAAGAGCTGTTTCTTCGATATTACGCTGTGAAGTGGATTTGCCGGAGTTTACGTCAATAGCAACAAGGGCTTCAGTTTGGTTAATGACGAGATAGCCGCCGGATTCTAACCGAACTGTTGGAGAGAACATTGCATCCAAGTGGCTCTCAACATGGAAGTGAGCAAAAAGATTTTGCCCTCTATTCTGCCATAGTCGAATGCGGTTTGTATTACGTGGCATGAGAAGGCGTGTGAATTCACGCGCATTTTTCCATGCGGCTTCGCCATCTACTAAGACGGTTTCGATGTCACGTGTGAAAAGATCACGAATAGCGCGTTTGATGAGGCTTGCTTCTTCGTAAATTAAGGCAGGAGCGATAGAGGAGAGGGCGTGAGAGCGGATATTATCCCATAATTGAAGGAGATAATCGCAGTCACGTGTAATTTCACTCTCTGGTCGGCCAGCGCCTGCTGTACGAATGATCATCGCCATGGTGCGTGGTAGGTCAAGGCTATTGACGATGTCACGTAGGCGTTTGCGATCTGTATCAGATGTAATTTTACGAGAGACGCCACCGCCCCGCAATGCGTTTGGCATAAGCACACCATAACGCCCTGCAAGAGAGACGTAAGTGGTTAAAGCAGCACCCTTATTGCCACGTTCCTCTTTAACAACTTGGACTAGGATAACTTGGCGGCGGCGGATCACTTCTTGAATACGGTAGTTACGTAAGAAGCGTGCTGTACGGCGGCTGGCGCTTTGTTCATCGCCTGTATCATGCTCACCGCTGACGATCTCAGGGCCGACTTCTTCTTCAGCTTCGCTCTCTTCAAACGACTCATTTTCAAGTTCGTCTTCAGAGTTGGCTAGTTCTTTAGCGCGCTGTTCTGCTGCGTATTCTTCCTCCTGCAGAGCAAGGAGTTTCTCACGATCAGCGACAGGAATTTGGAAGTAGTCTGGATGGATCTCGCTAAAAGCGAGAAAGCCGTGGCGATTGCCACCATAATCTACAAAGGCAGCTTGTAGGCTGGGCTCAACACGAATTACCTTAGCAAGGTAAATATTGCCTTTGAGCTGACGGCGCGCAGATGTCTCGACATCATAATCTTCAACACGCTTGCCGTTCATGACCACAACGCGTGTTTCTTCTGCGTGTGTGGCGTCAATGAGCATTTGCTTTGTCATGAAGGACTGGACTCCGGGGCGCATGGGCCATTGCCATACATGCGCGGATTGTCTTGGCCAACAGAAGGCGACATGTCTGTACTCTGGCAAGCAAGGCCATAAAAAGAATGGCTCGCAGGAATGACACAGAAGAGCATGAAGCCTCTGGAAACACGATAAAGTGGCAGGGCCTGCCACTAAGGGTTATTTGGGCGACCTGCTCGTATGGGTGTCCCACGTAGCAAATCAAATGACGGATGCGGCTTTTCCACCAGGGTGAGTGCCCCTGCTTATTTTTAGAGCGGGGCATCCTGCACCAAACGGTGTGAAACAGCACAGCATGGGCGACCTATAATAAGGAACGGGACCAAGACAGTGTTATTGTTGGGACAAAACACCAACGCCGGCAGGGTCTAACCGTTTTATTATAGGTTTCTGCGTGGGCAAGAATGGCGTAAATGACCTCTAATGGCAAGGGGGAGGCAGCTTAATATTATTAGAGGCGGTTCTTTTTTATTAAGCTTTAGAGTGATGAAGAAAATATCCGTTCTAGTTTAGAAAAAGATCGCATAAAGGTGATGAACTATCGTAACCTTCTTTGCGTGAGGTGAGGAAGATGAGGGGGAGAACAAGCAGTGCTGACGCGGCGTAGGCTGATGTGCTCAGCAATGAGTGGTTTTTTGCTGCCTGTAAATGGTTCTGCAAAGGGTCAGTCGTTAGAGGCTGCGCTGGGAGTGGCGCCTCCTGCACCGGTGCATTTTAGCAAAGGTCACCCCCATAGGAAGCTGCATCACCCTGCTGTTTTGCGGCGTGTGCCCCCGCCTAAGCCTGTGATCATGTTGGATCCTGGCCATGGTGGGAAAGATCCTGGAGCTATTGGAGTTTCGGGGACATATGAAAAACACATCACAGAAGCCGCTGCGTTTGAGTTGCAGCGTATGCTCATGGCGACAGGGCGGTATGAGGTTGTGTTGAGTCGCTCTGAGGATGAGTTTATCCCTCTAGCGGGGCGTGTAGAGTTAGCGCACAAGCATAAAGCTCAGCTCTTTATCTCTATGCATGCTGATGCGTTGCAGCAATCTAATGTGCGAGGGGCGAGCGTATATACACGGGCGGGGAATGCCTCAGATCAACAGACGGCTTTTTTAGCAGAGCGCGAAAATAGTGCTGATCGCTATGGCGGCTCTGGTATGGAAGGGTTGGCCCCTGATGTTGAGCAGATTCTTGATAGCTTGGTACATGAGGAAACAAGAAGAAACTCGGCGCGTATGGCGGCGAGTGTTATTCAGTCGTTTCAACGGCATATTCATTTGCTAAAGCATCCTTCTCGGCATGCCGCTTTTGCTGTGTTGAAGGCGGCAGATATTCCGTCGGTTCTGGTGGAGATGGGTTTCATGTCGAACCATCTTGATGAGCAGGCTTTGCGACGTGCTGCGCATAGAACACGGGTTGCCCAGGCCATGCATTTTGCGATCGAACATTATTTCGTACAGCGGTCGAGAGTGTAAGATAATTTAAAATTATTGAGATTATCGTAAGAATAGATATTAGTTGCTATTGCACTACTTCATAAATGTCAGTAACGTCGCCTCTGTAATGACATTATTTAACGCCCTCCTTCTACGACTTATGAACCCCTGAACGCCATACGGGCGAGCAGACGCTTTGCCATGTTCAGGGGAATTTAAAACGATTTAAGTCTGTAAGAAGTTAGAACAGGGTAATAGTTATGTCTTTTAATCATCCTTCATTTGGCCAAATTTCTGACGATCGTGTCATTATCTTTGATACGACACTGCGTGATGGAGAACAGTCTCCAGGCTTTTCTATGAATTTGGATGAAAAGCTGCGTATGGCGCGTGCTTTGGCAGCCTTGGGGGTAGATGTCATTGAAGCTGGCTTCCCCGCCGCTTCTGAAGGGGACTTTGAGAGTGTTCGTCAAATAGCAGAGCATGTCCATGAGCCTGTTATTTGCGGTTTGGCGCGTAGTGCTCCGCGTGACATTGAAGCTGCGGGGAAAGCGATTAAACAAGCGAAACGTGGGCGTATCCATAACTTTATTTCGACGTCTCCACTTCATATGAAATATAAATTGAAGATGGAGCCAGAGCGGGTTCTGGAGTTGATCGCCTTTGGGAATAAAGAATCTCGCCGTTATACAGATGATGTTGAGTGGTCTGCTGAGGATGGCTCTCGGACGGAACCTGAGTTCCTGTGCCGCTGTGTGGAAGCGGCTATCGCAAATGGCGCAACAACAATTAATATTCCCGATACCGTTGGTTTTGCGACGCCGGATGAAATGAAAGCGCTGTTCACTATGCTGAAAGAGCGTGTGCCGGGGGCTGAGAAGGTTATTTTCTCAACGCATAATCATAATGACCTGGGCTTGGCTGTTGGGAATACGCTGGCTGCTCTAGAAGGGGGCGCACGGCAGATTGAATGTACCATTAATGGTATTGGTGAGCGTGCTGGTAATGCGGCGTTAGAGGAAGTTGTGATGGCGCTGCGTACGCGGCATGATCGCTACGGTAAAACGACAGGAATTGAAACGCCACGTTTGTTGAGTGTCTCACGTTTGTTGGCGACGATTACTGGGTTTGATGTACAGCCGAACAAAGCCATTGTGGGGAGGAATGCTTTTGCCCATGAAAGCGGTATCCACCAAGATGGTATTCTAAAACACGCTGGCACTTATGAGATCATGACACCAGAAAGTGTAGGTTGGACAAAGACCTCTCTTATTCTGGGGAAACACTCTGGTCGTGCTGCCTTCCGTGATAAATTGAAGGCTCTGGGTTATGAGGACCTGGATGAGGAGACTATCAATACAGCATTCCAGCGTTTTAAGGCATTGGCTGACCAGAAGAAGAGCGTGTATGACGACGATGTGCGCGCGCTGGTTGATGATGAAACACGTGACCATGCGCATATTTCTCTAACAACGTTAGAATTGCACGGTGGCACACGCGATGCGGCTCGCGTCGTGTTGGGACTGGAAGTTAATGGCGTACCATGTGAAGCTTCTGCTGTAGGGAATGGGCCAGTAGATGCTGCGTTCCGTGCTATTGGGGAGGCTTTCCCTCATGAGGCGACATTGGCACTGTTTTCTGTTGCAAATGTCACGGAAGGAACAGACGCTCAAGCCCGCACGACGGTTCGTTTGCAGGAAGGTGGCCGTTTAGTTGATGGACAAGGCAGTGATGCCGATACGGTTGTCTCTGCGGCTCGGGCTTATATTCATGCGCTGAATAAGCTGCTGGTAAAACGTCAACGAGGCGAGCCAGAAGAGCTGGAAGGCTGATAAAATTAAGAGAAGGGGAGTGAAATAGGGCCGTTAATCTTAAAATTAGTGTATAAATATCACTTTGATGAGATTATGGCCTTGCTGAACTCCCCTGTGTCTCTATAATTTGCACGAAATGTCATGCGTGACGTTTGTGCGTTTTTTCTTCCCCCGCGTGAGCGGGGTTATCCTGCCAGGAGTTTTGGATGTTCTCTCGTCTATTGGGGCTCATTTCTGCCGATATGGCGATCGATCTTGGCACTGCTAATACCCTTGTTTACGTAAAAGGGCGTGGTGTGGTGTTGAGTGAGCCTTCTGTCGTTGCTGTTACAGAAGTGCGCGGGCGGAGACAGGTCTTGGCAGTTGGTGATGAAGCCAAGTTGATGGTGGGCCGTACCCCTGGCAATATCACAGCTATTCGCCCCCTTCGGGATGGTGTGATCGCTGATTTTGAGAGCGCAGAAGAGATGATAAAGCACTTTATTCGTAAGGTGCATAATCGTCGTTCGTTCTTCAGCTCGCAGATTGTTATCTGTGTGCCTTCTGGTTCTACCGCTGTGGAGCGGCGTGCGATTCAGGAGAGTGCTGAGAGTGCTGGTGCGCGGAAGGTCTTCTTGATTGAGGAGCCCATGGCAGCCGCTATTGGTGCGGGCCTTGCGGTGACAGAGCCTTCTGGTAGCATGATTGTTGATATTGGGGGCGGAACAACAGAGGTTGCTGTGGTCTCTTTGGGTGGCATTGTTTATGCACGCTCAGTACGTGTCGGTGGTGACCAGATGGATGAAGCCATCATGTCTTATATCCGCCGTAATTATAACCTGATGATTGGTGAGAGTTCAGCGGAGCGTATTAAAATTGAGCTAGGGGCTGCAGCATCTGATAAATTCTCTGATACTGAAGAGAAAATGATGTCCCTTAAGGGGCGTGACCTGCTCAATGGTGTGCCATGTGAGATTACAGTAAGTGAATCTCAGATTGCTGAAGCTCTTGAAGAGCCTGTGAGCCATATCATTGATGCCGTGGCGACTGTGCTTGAGCATACGCCACCAGAGCTTGCGGCTGATATTGTAGAGAAAGGCATTGTCCTTTCTGGTGGTGGTGCGTTGTTACGCCGCTTGGATGATGTTTTGCGTCATGCAACAGGTTTACCTGTGTTTGTGGCAGAGAATGCTCTCTCCTGTGTGGCAATCGGTACAGGTCGCACATTGGAGCAAATGCAGCAGCTCCGTGGTGTTTTAACAACGATGTATTAAGCCTGTTCACAGGTATCCCGAGTAAGGTAGGTCACATGAGTGGCTTACCATACGGGGAAGGGCGCATTTTATGATCTCCATCCAACAGCGACAGCTTCTTGCTGGGCTGGTTTTGCCATTCTTGGTATTCTTATCGGTTGGGATGATTTTGGCTGGGCAGATTTGGTCCGGTAAAGTGGCGCAGATTCGTATGATGACAGCGCGCGAGATGACGCCTGTTTATAATGTTCTCACCTTTGGTCCCCGGCAGTTCCATAAGTGGCAGATTATGTTGCAGGGTGTTGGTGATCTTCTGGCAGAGAATGCACGTTTGCGAGAAGAGAATCGCCAGCTAGCCCATTGGTATGGGATGGTCCAGTCCTTTCAGTTTGAAAATCGGCGGTTAAAATCTCTCTTGCATTGGGGGAGTGAGCCGCGCCAGGATTATGTAAGTGGCTGGGTTGTCCGTGATGAGAGCGGGCCGTATTTGCGTGCAGTATTGCTGGATGTGGGAACGCATAGCACTGTGCATGTGGGTAATCTGGCGGTAGATGCTGTCGGCTTGGCGGGCCGGGTGAGTGAGGTAGGGCCTCATGTTGTGCGTGTCTTGTTGATTGAAGATGCGGCAAGTCGGATCCCTGTTACATTGCAGAGCTCTGGTGGTGATGCGATGATGATAGGCGATAATACGCCGTATCCACGCCTTGTTTCATTTACGCAAAATGCACACCCTCAAGAAGGGGAGCATGTTGAAACGCGGGGGCAGATGGGGCTCGTTGGTGGGGTGCCCGTGGGGCATGTGCATTATTTACCTTCTGGCCGACCAGTTGTTGTGCCGGATGCGGATTTGAGCCGTTTGAATCTTGTGCGTATTTTTGATGGTGAAACAGGGGTTGATGCGCCGCCTGCTTCTGACCGTGTGGGTGAGAAAGCGCCTCTATTGCCAGCAGATGAAGATAGTGGATCATCTAGCTGGAAAAAGTTGCGTCGCCTCCTACCGTTTTCTTCAACACAAAGCGGCTGATACGCCTTAAGAAGCTCCAGGTTTGAGGGTGTGGTCGAAGAGCAGTTGCTATTTTAGTGATGCAGTCTGCAAGAAAAGAGGCGCAGAAAATGTGCTATTGTTTGCTTTCTTGTAGAAAGAGCTTTATCGGAAGAGTGAGAAAATCCCTTAGCTGTTCACGCAGAATGTGAGAGGGGACGGAATTTTTTAGGATGGAGCTATTTTATGGCGTTAGGGTTTGGGCAGACAGGGCTTGATCATGAAGCCCTGGTGGTCGAACAGAAACGCAAGCTCATGATACGCGTCCGTCGTAAGCTTTTCCCCTGTATCTCTATGGCTCTTTTAGCCATTATTTTATCGGCTCCGTATGGTGTGTTGGGTCAGCAAGAGCTGCAAACGGCATTAGTTCTAGGAACAGTATGGTTCTGGTCGCTTTACAGGCCAGATTTTATGCCTGTTTTTGGTTTGTTTTGTAGTGGGCTTGTCATTGAACTGTTTAGTGCGAACCCGCCGGGTGTTTTGTTATTTTGGATGTTGGTGACATTCGGGGTGGCACATGGGTGTCGCCTTGGCTTGGCTCGTGGTGGTTTTTGGCGCGCTTGGTGTCTTTATGGAACCATGGTTTTGGGGATTGCCGGAACGGACTGGCTGCTGATGTCGATACGTGTTCGTGGCTTTTTATCTATCTATCCTATTTTCTTCCAAGAGGCTTTAGCGATTGGAAGCTATCCTTTTTTACATGTTCTTTACCTATGGGGGTTATATGTTATGGAAAAGCACGATAAGTTTTAATATAAGAAGGGTTGTATTGGCAGAGATGTTCGATGCTGGAAGTTTTAATTTTTTAAGCGTTTATTAACGAATGTTCTTACGGCGTGATGGATCCCGTTTTCCATTTCGGAAACGAAGTGGGGCCACTGCCGACTTGCGCTTCTCAAAGGGCCGGTCGGTAGGGGGAGGGCTGTTCACGCGTCGTGCTTTACTTGTATTGGCAACACAAGCTGGCGTTATGGGTGTGTTAGCCCATCATCTTTACGAGCTGCAGGTTGTACAGGGAGATGAGCTTAAGGAACAAGCACGCCGTAATCGTACCAATCGTCGGCAAATTTCTCCTGCTCGTGGTGAGATTTATGACCGTTGCGGTGTCTTAGTCGCTGGAAATAGGCCGAACTGGCGTGCGCTTATTATGGTGGAGGAGACAACTGACCTCCAAGCGGTGATTGATCGTTTTGCCAGTATTATTCATATTGATGACCACGACCGGGAACGGATTGCGCGGGCACGTAAGCATGTACGTCGCTATGTCCCATTAACATTAAAAGAATTCCTTACATGGGATGAAGTGGCTCGGTTAGGGCTGAATGCACCGAGTTTGCCAGGGGTTCTTGTAGATATCGGGACAACGCGAGAATATCCATTTAAAGACCTCATGGCTCATATTGTGGGGTATGTCGCACCGCCGAATGAGAGAGACGTCCAGCGGGATGGCGTTATGGCACTGCCGGGGATGAAGGTTGGTCGTGCGGGGATTGAGCAGACATTAGAACGTACATTGCGTGGGCAACCTGGCTCTGTGGAGATGGAAGTCAACGCTCGAGGTCGTATTGTCGGCGAGCTTAATCGTGTTGATGGGCAGGCAGGCTCGCAGCTTGGGTTGACGCTAGATACTGCCTTACAATCTCAGATTCAGGAACGTATTGGCGATCGTGTTGCTAGTGCGGTGGTGATGGATTGCCGCAATGGTGAGGTTATGGGGCTTGTGAGCACCCCATCTTTTGACCCGACCCTCTTTAACGGGGGGATTAGTCATGCACAGTGGGATGCTCTCATGGCAGACCAACGCACGCCGTTGGTGGATAAGGCTGTATCAGGGCTCTATCCACCGGGTTCTACTTTTAAGCCTGCTGTGGCTATTGCTGCTCTGAGTTCCAAGTCAATTACTCCAGAAGATCGTTTTACCTGCCCTGGCTATTATGACATGGGGGGAGTGCGCTTCCATTGTTGGAGCCGTTATGGCCATGGGTCGATCAATCTGCATCAAGCATTGAAATACTCATGCGATGTGTATTTTTACCAAGTTGCTCGTCGCTGTGGGATTGAAGCGATACATGATGCAGCGATGACATTAGGTGTTGGTGGTCCGTTGGGGATTGAGCTTCCGCACATGCGTGCGGGTTCTATTCCCACGCCTGAGATGCGTCGCAAACATGGGCATCATTGGAATGGTGGTGACACGGTGAATGCGGGTATTGGGCAAGGGCAAGTGCAGACGACGCCTCTTGCTTTGGCGACATATACATCTCGTTTGGCTACAGGCCGAATGATTGAACCTCATCTTGTAAAAACGATTGATGATCGTCCTGCTCCTCAGTTGCCTGTAGCGGGCGATTTGCCGTTTGATCATTCAGTGCTTGCGGCTGTGCGGAGTGGCATGTTCGCTGTTGTGAATGAGCCGCAGGGCACGGCACCAGCGGCGAAGTTGGATCTTCCCGGTGTGCAAATGGCAGGTAAGACAGGTTCCGCGCAGGTGCGGAATGTGCCGCGTGCGCTACGTGAGAGTGGGCATTTTAACTCTATGAATCTGCCATGGGAGTATCGCCCCCATGCGCTCTTTATCTGTTTCGCCCCTTATGACAAACCACGCTATGCTGTGTCTGTTGTAATTGAGCACGGGAATGCAGGGGCCACAGAGGCAGCGCCGTTAGCTGCGCAAATTATGACAGATACGCTTGTGCGTGATCCCGCAAGCCGTACACCTCTGTCGCGCGGAGTGGTAGCCCGTGCTGATTGGTTAGATGACTGAAGCGCTGCCGAGCGTTATGTTATGGTCATGAGAGCCATATATGTTATGAGGCCCTAAGGGTGTAGAGTGCTTTAAAGAGGGAGGAGGCTGCGCGTGAAGGATTTTACGGTTCCTCGGACGACGCGGCGGCTTGTACGTGATGAGCCGAATCTGCGGATGTTCTCCCGTTTGTGGCAGATTAATTGGTTTTTTGTTTTATTGATCTGCTGTCTAGCAGGGGTGGGGTATACGGCTCTCTACTCCGCTGGTGGTGGGCGTGCGGCACCATTTGCACAGCCGCAGGCGATACGTTTTGGTTTTGGGTTGTTGATGATGTTGGGTGTTGCACTGGCGAGCCCACGTCTATTGCGGCTTGTTTCTGTGCCTATCTATATGTTTTCAGTCACGCTTTTGGCGATGGTGCTGAAGATGGGGCACGTTGGTAAAGGGGCTGAGCGGTGGATTAACCTTGGTGGGTTGCAGTTCCAGCCGTCTGAGTTTTCCAAAATCGCCCTTGTATTGATGCTCTCTACATGGTTTTGCCGTATTGAGCGGGAGGATATGGGTAACCCTGTTCGGCTCATTATCCCTGCTTTATTAACTCTTCTACCGGTCGTGCTGGTTTTAAAGGAACCTAACCTTGGAACAGCGACGATTGTGGGAGTTATCGGGGCCTCTCTATTTTTTGCTGCCGGTATGCGCTGGTGGATGATTATTGTGTTGGTAGGCCCTATCCCTTTCCTAGGGAATTTTATTTACAACCATCTGCATGATTACCAGAAAGCTCGGATTGATACATTTTTGCATCCAGAGCATGACCCGTTGGGCGCGGGGTATAATATTTTACAGTCACGTATTGCGTTAGGTGCTGGAGGAAGTTGGGGGCAAGGCTACCTTCATGGAACGCAAGGGCAGCTTAGTTTTCTCCCAGAGAAACAAACAGATTTTATTTTTACAATGATTGGCGAGGAGTGGGGTTACGCTGGTGGCGTTGCGGTGATTTGCCTTTTATTTCTGATTACTATGAGTGGTATGTTAATTGCGTTGCGTTGCCGTAACCGTTTTGGGCGTCTTGTCGGCTTAGGAATTTCAGTAGATTTCTTCCTCTATTGTGTTGTGAATCTCTCTATGGTGATGGGGGTGATCCCTGTGGGCGGGGTGCCATTGCCATTGATTTCTTACGGTGGGTCGGCCATGCTGACGATGATGTTTGGCTTTGGGCTGCTGCTATCTAGCTGGGTGCATCGTAACGACCCGGACGATTGATCGTGATCTCCTTTGCTACGCCGTTAGGGGGCTTTCTAGACTCTCATGCGGGTATTTGTGCGAAGTTAAGCTGTGGGCATGTAGGCTAAACCGACAATATTTCACTCAGTTGCTGAAGGGCAAGCTGCCTCATGCATCATTTTATTCTGCCTTTATCTGCCTTTGCTGCGGCTGCGGCGCTTTTTACAATCACCCCGGGGCTAGACTCCGTCATGGTTTTGCGAACAGCTGCTGCGGAGGGGCGTAAGGCGGGGCTTGGAGCTGTCGCAGGTATCGCCGTTGGGCTGAGCCTATGGGGCATCGCAGCAGCCTTTGGGCTTACAGCATTGCTTGCAGCTTCCGAGACGGCGTTCTTGGTTGTGAAATGCTTGGGGGCGGTTTATCTAGCATGGATGGGTATCGGGCTCCTGCTGCGCCCGCGTACAGCTTTGACAGCAACGGGGCAAAGGTTAGGCCACACCTCCAAGGGGGGAAATCCTTATTGGACAGGCTTCCGCCGCGGTGTGCTGACGGACCTTCTAAACCCTAAAGCTGGCATTTTTGTGATTACGTTCTATCCACAATTCATTCCACCAGATGCTGATGTCGTGGTGTTTACGCTGTGGCAGACGGTGATACAGGTCTTATTGTCAGTTATCTGGCTGTTATTGCTTGTGGCTCTGACTGTGCCTTTGGCTCAGTTTTTTAATCGTCCTGTGATTGTAAGGCGGTTGGATAGATTGACCGGTCTCGTATTTATTGTTTTTGGGGCCAAGATATTATTGACGCAAGAGCCGCCTCATTAAGAATGAGAGAGGCCGGGGGGAAACCCACCGGCCTTTTTGTTGTTAAGCCTCAATACGGCTGAATTCCGCAATAAGGCGACCTTGCCGGTTAAAGGCAGCAAGGAGCCTTAGGCGGTTAAGCCGTTGGGCGGGATCATCTGCGTTGACGGTGACAGCTTCAAAGAAGCGGTCCATTACAGGGCGGAGCACAGCAAGCTGTTGCATAGCCGCTGTGAAATTGTCCTGCTTGAGGCTCTCTGTAATTTGAGGGCCTACCTCAGTTAGGGCAGCATCTAAGGCGCGCTCTTCATCCTGGACATAAAGAGAGTTGTCCGGCGTTTGCTGGTGAGGACCGTCCTTTTTCTCTTCAATGCGTAGGATGTTCGTTGCACGTCGATAAGCAGCGAGGAGGTTTTTGCCGTCTTCAGTGCCAATCATCTCGGACAGAGCTTCCACACGGTTGAGAAGGCGGACAAGGTCGCCATCTAAATGTTGCGTAAAGAGTGTATTGCCCTCTTGTGCGCGTGTCACAGCGAGTGTGGCATCTAACACATCATGGCGGCGTCCTTCATTACGCAGTTGGACTTTCAACCGGTCGGTAAAGAAGTTTTCAAGCTCTCCAAGTGCAGAGGCTTCATGTGAGATGGAGGTATAAGCTGCTGCAGCTGTGGCCAACAGAGCGCCGAGATCAAAGCGGAGGGCATTATCGCGGATGGTCCGCAATATACCTAGGGCAGCACGGCGGAGGCCGTAAGGGTCGCCAGAGCCACTTGGTGTTTCTCCAATACTGAAGAAGCCTGCTAGCATATCGATGCGGTCTGCTAATGCGACAGCAACGGAGATAGGAGCGCGTGCAGTCTCATCATTCTGTCCGCGTGGCATGTAATGCTCAGCAATGGCTTGGGCAATGGCAGGTGTTTCATTGTCATGTGCAGCGTAATAACCGCCCATAACGCCTTGAAGTTCTGGGAACTCACCAACCATACCTGTTGTAAGATCAGCCTTAGCAAGGAGACCAGCACGTTCTGCTTCTGCGGCTTGTTCTGTTGTAAGCCCCATAGCTTTGGCAATATGACCTGCTAATGCGCTGATGCGTTCTGCACGTTCTTTTTGTGTGCCGAGCTTGGCATGGAAGGTTACAGCTCCTAGTGCATCTACACGCTCTGCGAGCTTGGTCTTGCGATCAAGGTCCCAGAAATGCCGTGCATCAGCAAAGCGGGCACGCAGGACGCGTTCATTCCCTGCGATGCAGAGCGTACCACCATCGTTAAAGGTGCGGTTGGCGACAAAAGCGAACCAAGGTGCTGCTTTGCCTTCAGGTGTGCGTAGAGCAAAGTAACGCTGGTTAACACGCATGGAGACCTGCATCACCTCGGGAGGGAGGTCCATAAAGTAGTCATCAATGCGGCCGAGGAGAGGGACGGGATATTCCACAAGTCCGCTAATCTCGGTGACAAGGCCAGCATCTTCAACAAGTTGAAGCCCTTTTTGCTCAGCTTGTTGGCGTACGCCTGAGCTGATGAGATCGGCACGTTCTTCTGCATTGAGAATAACATGACGCTTTTTAAGCTCATCTAGCCATTGGGCTGCGCTTGTGACGGTAAAGCTGCCAGGGGAGAGGAAGCGATGCCCTTCCGTAATGTTTGAGGCCACGAGCCCGTGTGCATCATCATCTTGGCGTGCCAAGGTGAAAGGAATTGTTTCGCCATCTAGAAGACAGGTGATGTGATGGAGTGGGCGTACCCATGTGAAGAGTGATCCATTCCCCCAACGCATAGCTTTAGGCCACGGGAACTTCCATAGTAGCTCTGGCAGAGCCTGTGCGATGAGTTCTTTTGCCTCTACAGGGGGAAGCTCACGGTTCAGAACCCAAAAGCCATTTTCTTTTGTGAGTTCATCCGCTGTGACGCCATGTTTACGGGAGAAGCCAGCGAGGGCTTTCTCAGGTGCATTTTCACGTGGGCCTCGCTCGGAAACTTGGCGTGCAGGGATGCTGGCATCGACTTCCATGATAAGGGCGATGCGACGGGCTCCGTAAAAACGGCGAATAGCGCGAGGATTTAGCCCCTCTGCAGCTTGTGCGACAAGGCGTGCGAGGTCATCTGCCGCACGGGATTGCATGCCGGAGGGGATCTCTTCACAAAAGAGATCAAGGAGTAGTTCAGCCATTGGTGTTTTCCTCCTCATCACCGGCGAGCCATGCTTCACAGGCGGCGCGTGCTAAGGTGCGCACACGCCCAATATAAGATGCACGTTCGGAAACGGAGATCACCCCGCGGGCATCAAGCAGGTTAAATAAATGAGATGCTTTTAAGCATTGGTCATAAGCTGGTTGAGCCACCCCTGCTTCTGAAAGGCGGATGGATTCAGCTTCTGCTGCGCTAAATTGAGTGAGCAGCATAGATGTGTCTGCAAGCTCGAAATTATAGCGGGAATAGTCTTTTTCCGCACGAAGGAAGACATCACCATAGGTGAGGCCACGACCGTTAAAGTCGAGGTCATAAACATTTTCAACGCCCTGCACATACATCGCGAGGCGCTCTAGCCCGTAGGTGAGTTCCGTTGAGGGAACGACCGTTGGAATGCCACCTACTTGTTGGAAATAGGTAAATTGTGTGACTTCCATTCCGTCACACCATACCTCCCAACCAAGTCCCCATGCGCCGATGGTGGGATTTTCCCAGTCATCTTCAACAAAACGAATATCGTGTTTGTCGGGGTCAATGCCAATGGCACGGTAGCTCTCTAGCAGGAGTGCTTGGCTCTCCTGTGGGGTTGGTTTGAGGAGAACCTGATATTGGTAATAATGCTGCAGGCGGTTGGGGTTTTCCCCATAGCGGCCATCAGATGGGCGGCGGCAAGGCTGCACATAAGCAGCAGCCCATGGTTTGCGGCCCAAAGCACGTAATGTTGTGTGCGGTGAAAGCGTGCCTGCCCCGAGCTCAGTATCGTAAGGCTGGAGAATGGCACAGCCCTTCTGTGACCAGAATTGATGAAGGCGCAGGATCAGATCCTGAAAGCAGGGGGGCCGGGATGCGGACAATTCACTAGGCTCCATTAACGTAATGATAGATTTATCTTACAGGATGATAACGCTAATCTCTAGACGGCACATCTATGCTTGGCGAAGAAGTTTATGTGTGAAGGGCTATAATGCCTCAAAAGATATTCTAAAATCTAACCATCTCTTCATCAACGGAGGTCTTGCAGGGGTGGGGGAGCTGTATCATATTTCTCTGTAAAGAGAGGGGAAGCCCTCCTTGTGCTAGGCGTCAGGCTAGTAGATGAGATGAATAAGCCAGGCGCTGGGCAATAGTTGTAAAGGGCAGCAGCATTATGAATTCCGAAGAACGTGAGCTAATCAGCCGGTTTATTGCTCGTGTTGGTGGGGGGCAAGGCTTGCCGAATGGGCAAAACTTGGCTTCGTTGCCGCCGATTGATCGGGAAGCTGACAGTTTTATTGCGGAGAATTTTCAGCGTTTCCCAGAAGCACGATATCGTGTGACCCAGCTTGCTGTGGTGCAAGAGGCAGCGTTAGCACAGGCACAGAATCGTATTCGGGATTTGGAGTTCCAGCTTCAGCAGGCGCGTGGGCAGGTTGCTCAATTACAGCAGCAGGCACAACAAGGGGCGCAAGGCAATCAATCTTCTGGTGGTTTTTTCTCAGGTTTGTTCGGGCGTGGACAGGCTTCTGGTCCGCCACCGCGTGGTGCGTCTTTGCCACCGGGCTGGGGGCCAGCCTCGGGAGTTGCTGCACCGGATGCTAGTCGCGGTTTTTATGCTCAGCCTTCAGGTTATCAGCCGGGCATGTTCCCACGTTCGGGGTCTGGCTTTTTGGGGTCTGCCCTTTCTACGGCGGCGGGGGTCGCAGGTGGGATGATGGCCGCCAATGCTCTGGAAAGTCTGTTCTCAGGTGGGCATGGCCACGAAAGTGGCTTTGGTCATGAGGGAGCGAGCGGAGATTTTTCTGGAGGTGATACGACTATCATCAATAATTATGGTGATGGTGGATTTTCTGGCTTTGAAGGGGGAGGGAACGATCCTTTTACAGGAGCCGGGACGGAAAGTGGCGGTTTTATGCCGCAGGATTTTGGCCCTCAAGAACCATTGCCACAGGCTGATGAAAGTGATTTTGGCGAGCGCTTCGGCAGCGATGATGGCGCTATGGATGATGAGTTTTTCTGATATAAAATGGTAGAGATGGTGGGAAAATCTTCTTCGCCATCTTTGCGGTTTGCGCTGCGTTCTTTATGAATGCTTTTTAGATGATTGATCCTCAGAGTAGTTAGGTACCCGTTTTATGGAAGTTTCCGCCGAGCTTGATGCCAAAGAGTCTGGCCAAGAACTGCCCGATCATACACTGTATGACGTAGCTGCTCTTGAGGATATTATCGAAGGAGAAGTCCTCCCTGTAACGTTGAAAGGTCAGCCAATTGCGTTGGTTCGTCGTGGGGGAGAGGTGCATGCTCTGGGAGGGCGTTGTCCACATAAAGGGGCAAAATTCCGGGGGCGTGTGCATTGCAAAAGCCCTGTGCATGGCGATGTTATCGTTTGCCCCTGGCACAAGGGTGTTTTTGGTGTAAATGACGGCCGGGTGAAAGAGCCTGTCTCTTTTGCGCCTTTGCCTGTGTTCCCTGTGCGTGTGGTCGAAGGGCGTGTTCTGGTAGGGGTTACACCTTTCACGCGGAAAGCACCAACGGCGAAGATGGAGGATTCATCTGTTCTTGTCATTGGCGGTGGTGCCGCAGCGGCAAGTGCCCTTTATACTCTGAGAGATGAAGGTTTTGCGGGTAAGATTACTCTCATTGGGGATGAGGGTATTCCACCATATGATCGTACAGCATTGAGCAAGGGAATTTTTCTGGGTGATCCAGAAAAAGTACAGGCGTCATTGCTGTTAAACGAAAATTTTTATGCAGAGCATGATGTTGTACGCATTAATGGTTCTGTTAAGTCGCTAAATAAGCGGGCCCGGAGTGTTCTGCTAGAAGATGGGCGTAGCTTTAGTGCAGAGAATCTCCTCATTGCGACGGGTAGTCGTCCTATTTTGCCGGAGATTCCTGGTGTGCAGCTTGAAGGTGTTTTAACGCTGCACACACAGCAAGATGCACAGCGTATTGCGCGTGAGATTACGGGTGATCAGGCTGTTATTCTTATTGGAAATGGGCTGACAACATTAGAGACAGCGTCTGCTCTGCGGCAAAAAGGTGCTGGCGTGACAGTGATTATGCCAGATATTCCTGTTCCGTTGGAAGACCAATGGGGGCGTGAAGTCGGACAGACGCTCTTAAAGTTGCATACAGATAACGGCGTCGCCTTCATTAATGATGCTTCTGTGAAAGAGATTTACGGCACAGAGAGTGTTGAAGGGGTAGAGCTTAGCGATGGCATGAAACTGCCATGTTCTCATGTGTTGGTCTCTGTAGGGAATGAAGCAAATTGTGATTTCATGCGGCTTGATAAGAATGCTGAAATTAAGGGCATTGCCGTTGATGAGGACATGAAAGTTCAAGCAGGGGTTTACGCTGCAGGCGATGTTGCGGTTATCCGTCGTGGTGGTGTGAGTTGCCGTGTTGAACATTGGCGGCCGGCCCAGACCCAAGGGCGCCTTGCAGCACGGAGTATTTTAGGTCTGCCCAAACAAGCCATGCCGATGCCGTGGTATTGGACTCAGCAGTTTGGCAAAAAGATTGAGTATCTTGGCTGGGGCGATTCTTTTGATCGGGTCTTTATTGAAGGTACGTTGAGCAATTTCGACTTTATGGCTGTGTATCTTAAAGGCTCTAAAGTGGTTGCCCTTGTATCGGCAGGGCGCGCTGCAGATATGGCGCGGGCTGCTGTAGATTTTGATACCTTTGTGGCAAAAGAGATCAATTCATTTCTCCTGTGAATTTAGGGTAGGAGAATAAGAGGGGAATAGAAGCTTGGGCGAAAAGACCTTTTAAGATAGAACCCCTCTTAAAGATTTTTCGTGGCCCAGAGGGGCTGTGTTGCGTATAGGCTGCAAAAGCCGCGTAGAATGAATGAGGTTTGAGTTTCATGCACCAGTACCGTACCCATACTTGTGACGCCCTGCGCGCTGATGATGCGGGCAAGACCGTACGGTTATCTGGGTGGATTCATAGTAAGCGTGACCACGGTGGCTTGCTCTTTATCGACCTACGCGACAGCTATGGTGTAACACAGGTGGTTGTGCCTGCCGGTGGTGAACTTCTTGCGAAGGCAGAGCGCCTGCGCGTGGAGAGCGTTATTACCGTTAGTGGTGAGGTTGTGGTGCGTGAAGATGGCCAACGCAATCCCAACTTACCGACAGGCGATATTGAACTGCGTGCCGCAGAGATTATTGTGCAGTCAAGCGCAGAGGTTCTGCCTTTCCAAGTGGCAGGGCAGGAGAACTATCCTGAGGATCTCCGCCTGAAATATCGTTATATCGATCTGCGCCGTGAGAAGATGCACCGCAATATTCTGCTGCGGAGCCAAGTGATCACTAGCTTACGCCGCCGCATGGTGGAGCAGGGCTTTACGGAGTTCCAAACGCCAATTCTTACAGCGTCTTCCCCAGAAGGTGCGCGTGACTTCCTTGTGCCTGCACGTCTACATCCAGGTAAGTTCTACGCTTTGCCACAGGCGCCGCAGCAATTTAAACAGCTCGCGATGGTGGCGGGATTTGACCGTTACTTCCAGATTGCGCCTTGCTTCCGTGATGAAGCATCTCGTGCGGACCGTAGCCCAGGTGAGTTCTACCAGCTTGATTTTGAGATGTCTTTTGCCACACAGGAAGATATCTTTGGCGTGCTAGAGCCTGTTCTGGCTGGCGTGTTTAATGAATTCACTCCAGAAGGGTGGAAGATTACTGATGGGGCGTTCCCACGCATTGCGTATGCAGATGCTATGCGGGATTATGGTTCTGATAAGCCTGATCTGCGGAACCCATTGATTATTAAAGATGTTACCGAGCAGTTTGCAGATTCTGGCTTTGGCTTGTTTGCACGTATTGCAGCATCTGGCGGGCAAGTGCGTGCTATCCCAGCACCGGGTGCGGGGGACCGTCCTCGTGGCTTCTTTGATAAGTTGAATAATTGGGCCCGTGACCAAGGCGCTGGTGGCCTAGGTTACATCATCTTCGAAGAAGAAGGTGGTAAAGGCCCGATTGCGAAGAATCTGGAAGCCGACCGTGTCGAGAAGATCCGTGAGATTTGCGGCTTGAAGGCTGGGGATGCTGTCTTCTTTGCGGCAGGCAAGGGCGATGAGGTTGTGAAATTCTCTGGTGTTGTCCGCACCAAGGTTGCAACCGAGCTGGAGTTGATTGAGCAAAATGCCTTCCGCTTCTGCTGGGTGGTGGATTTCCCCATGTATGAGCGGAATGAGGAAACAGGTGAGATTGACTTCTCACATAACCCATTCTCTATGCCGCAGGGCGGGCTAGAGGCTCTTAACACGCAAGACCCGCTGACCATTAAAGCGTATCAGTATGATATCGTGTGTAATGGTGTGGAGCTGTCTTCTGGTGCGGTGCGTAACCATCTTCCAGATGTGATGCTGCGTGCGTTTGAGATTGCAGGCTACGGCCCTGAGGTGGTTGAAGCTCGTTTTGGTGGGATGTTGAATGCCTTCCGTTACGGTGCGCCGCCACATGGTGGTGCGGCTCCAGGTGTGGACCGTATCGTCATGCTGTTGGCTGATGAGCCGAATATTCGTGAAGTGATTCTTTTCCCACTCAATCAGAGTGGTGAAGATTTGATGATGGAAGCCCCAGCACCTGTGGAGCCAGCTCGTCTTAAGGAGCTTTCCTTGAAGCTGGATCTACCAAAACCAAAGCCTTCTTCTTCCACAGCGAAAAGCTGAGCATAGAGGTTTAAGAGTTTTAAAAAGGCCGGGTCTGAGAGGACCCGGCCTTTTTTATGTTCATCTTTTTTGGGGGTAAGCCGAGAAGGGGCGCATAGCTGGGCCGTTAGAGTGCGACCCCGATATTGACACGAATGGTCCGCCCTTGCCCCCAAGAGACACGTGTATTGGCTCCAGAGCTGGAGATGAAATAAGCTTTATTAGCAATGTTCTCGGCATTTACCTGCAAGGTGGTGGCATGGCCGTAGAATTTTTTCATCTTCCATGCTGCGAAAAGATCTACTGTGGCATAGCCGGGGAGCCAGAAGCTATTGCGTGCATCACCGGCGCGGCGGCCTACATAACGTGCCCCTACTCCAAGACGTAGGGTGGATTCATGCCAGTGAAAGCCTTTTTGGTAGGTGAGATAGCCACCACCCGTATGGCGGGCCACATTGGCGAGTTGTTTACCAGCCGTGGAAGGTTGGTCTTTGATGGTGCGAGCGTAGGTGTAAGCGTAATTGGTGATGATGTTCCAATGTTTGGAGAGGCGGCCATTGATTTCAGCTTCCACACCTTTGGACCCAACAAGGCCGGAAAGACGCTGGATGAGCGCACCTGTCGTAGTTTGGCCGTCTGTCTGCTGCACATTCTTCTTATGAATATTATAGAGGGCGACATCTGCGGTGAGGAAGCCTTTTTGGTAGCGTGCGCCCACCTCAAATTGCCGTCCACTTGTGGGTTTATACCCCCCGCCAAGGACGGTCCCCGGAGAGAGCTGGTTGGGGTTGTAGGACTGTGAATAATCCCCAAAGAGGGAGAGATGTTTTGTGGGCTGGTAAACAATGCCAATAAAAGGCAGCGGCTTGGAGTAAGAGGAATCCGTCGTTTTTACAAAAGGTTCTTTCCCACCGTAAGAATAGTGGAACCATTGGTAGCGCACACCGGGAGAGATAGTGATGCCATGACCAAGCTGGATATTGTCTTTTACATAGAAAGAAGCGCTATTAATGCGTGTGCGGAAATAGCCGAGCGATTTGTCATCCATACCATTTATCGCAAGCTGGCCATAGACAGGAGCGGCAGGACTAAAGCCGCCAACGGTCGCCCCGGTGAGGAAGGTGCCTTGAGTGATACGGCGGTTTTCATAATCACCTCCAAGGGCGACTTTATGCATCATCCCAAGCCATCTATGTTCTGCCAGATAATCTAAAGCAACATAGCTATTGGTTCGTAATGTGCCGGTATTGCTACGGAAGCGCCGTTTTAGAATACCTGTTTTGGGGTCATATGAGTTCGGGTCTGCTTGGAGGTCATGGTAGTTATCTTCTGTCCAACCGCTGGAGAGGCGCAATTTATCATGTTGGGTGAGGCGATATTGCACAGCTCCGGTAAGCAAGTTGCGTGTGCCGTAATCTGAAGCCCAATGTTCATCAAGGCGATATTTACGGGAGCTAATATTCTGCCCGTTATAAAAGAAGGCCCCGCGGTCGAGCACGTTGCGGTAATCCTCCCATTGGTATGAGAGGTCCATTTTGAGGCGGTTATGTTCATACTGGAAGGTCGGAGCAATGAGCTTTTGTTTATTTGCCCCAAAATTGCGCCAGTAATTCTCGTTTTTGTATCCAGCAATCAGGCGGAAGGTGAGTTCTTTATTTTGTAGAAGAGGGCCACCTAAATCGATATTACCGGAGCCCCCACCAAGAGAGGCCCAAGAGGTATTGATCGCAGCCCCCCATTTTTTGCGGGGTTGTTTGGTGATGATGTTAATCACCCCACCCGGTTCTTGCATCCCGTAAAAGAGAGAAGCGGGTCCTTTGAGGACTTCGACACGCTCTGTTGTGGCGGGGTCAAAATTGCGGCCAATTGGCATACGCACGCCGTCACGCAGTACGGAGCCATCATCAGGCCCACCAAAACCGCGTTTTAGAAGACTATCTTGCGTACCACCAAAGCTATTGCCAATCGTTATACCCGGGACATATTTGGCAACATCTTCCATTGTCTGTGGCGCAAGGTCCTCGATGGTCTGGTGCGTAATGACATGAGTTGTTTGTGTTTGTTGGAGAAAGGAGACACCGGTTTTGTCTCCGATGCTGCTTTCATCTGCACTGTAGCTGTTATGGCCATCCCCATATACGTGGATGCGCTCTTCCCATTTTTTGTGCGTTTTTTCTTTTTTATGGGGCTTCTTATCCGTTGGGTGAGAAGCTGCGTTTGGGAAGGCTGTGCCGTGAGGGGATAAGTCCTGTGGAGTGGTGTTCGGCGTTGGCTGGGCCGTAGCAGTGGAAGGCCAGCTCGTAAGAGGGGGAAGGAGGGCGAGGTTGGAACATGTCAGCAAGAGGGAAAGGGAGGGACGCATGACGCCTCATAATTTGGGAATGATTATTAAAATCAATTTTAATATTAAAATAATTTTTAATTTCAAGGCATTTTTGTGACGAAGAAGAAAAATAGGGTGTTCACGTCTTGCTTCTAAAACAAGCAGGAGAGGAGAAAAGATATGGGGCGAAGGAGATAGTTTTTGAGGGTATAGCTCAAGTTTTAGAGCCTTTAGGACGCCATATTTTTAGGGGGAATGAGACGGAAGAACATAAAAAAAGAATGTTCAGAAATTAATCTGAACATTCTTTTTGTGGGTTATGAATTCCTTATGGGAGATAAATTTAATCTAACGTGACGATAATTGGCACATGGTCGGAGGGTTTTTCTCGTCCGCGTTCGTCCTTATCAATGGTGAAGCTCTGTAGTCTGTCGGCGAGCTTAGGTGAAAGCAGAGCATGGTCGATGCGTAGGCCAGAGTTACGTTGGTATGCCCCGGCTTGGTAATCCCAAAAGGTGTAATATTGTCCTATGGGATGGATGCTGCGTAGAGCGTCTGTTAGCCCAGACCATAGCAGGGTGTGGAAGCCAGCACGGCTTTCAGGGCGGAGGAGGGCATCGGAAGGGGAAAGAGCTTTGGGTGCGTAATCTTTATCATCCGGGCACACATTGTAGTCGCCGATAAATGCAAAGGCACGCCCTTCCTTTTGTAAGGTAAGAGAGCGTTGATGCAGAGCTTCAAAGAAGTTGAGCTTTTTTGCGAAGCCTGCGTCTCCACCGGAGTTTCCATTAGGCAGGTATAAATTTCCGATAATAACATCGTCAATTTCGGCTTCGATATAACGTGCTGAGCTATCTTTAAAGCCGGGGAGGTGGTCATTGGTAATTTTTAGCGGGTAGCGGCTAATAAAAGCGACCCCATTATAAGCTTTTTGCCCGCAAACAGCGACATGCAGCCCAGCCTCTTCAAATAAGGTAGGGAATTGATGCTCTTCGCATTTGATCTCTTGAAGCCCGAGTAAGGCACATTCTGGGTGGCGATCTAGCCAATCTTTTACCAGATGGGCACGAGTGCGGATTGAATTAATGTTCCAGCTGGCAAAGGTGAGAGACATGAAGAAACGTGGGCTCCGCTAATAGTACAGATAAGAGGGGGAGTTAAACGAGCGAGAAGCTGCTGCCGCAGCCGCAAGCAGAGGCGGCATTGGGGTTGTTAACGGTAAAATGTGCGCCCATGAGTTTATCGATGAAGTCCAGCTCGGCTCCATCAAGGAGTTCGAAGCTATCGGGGTCTATCAGCACACGTGCCCCCTCGCGCTCAATGAGGTGGTCTTCCTCATTACGGTCTGACACGAGCTTAAATTGGTATTGGAACCCATTACAGCCGCCCGCTAGAACAGATACGCGCAGAGCGAGGCTTTCGGGGTTGGGTTTTTGGCTAATAATATCTGCAATACGCGCCGCCGCAGCAGGGGAGATGCCAAAAGAGGCCATGAGAGAAATCTCCATATTCGAAAAAGATCGCACCATTACGGCAGAAATGGTTGAGAGATGTTGACACTATAGAATGACCTGCCACAAATCGGAAGATGAAAGGCTGTATGGAGCATGCGGCATAGAATGTGAGAAAGGTGTCAGGTTATGACGGCCATATATGCTGTAAATCGTCAGAATGCACGTGGGCGACTATACCCAGAAGCAGAAAATGGCATGCGTAGCCCGTGGCAGCGTGATAGAGACCGCGTTTTACATTCGGCAGGGTTTCGGCAGTTACAGTATAAAACGCAGGTTTTTCTAAACCATGAAGGTGATTTTTTTCGCACAAGGCTGACACATTCGCTCGAAGTAGCGCAGATCTCACGTTCTATTGCGCGTAATTTAGGTGTGAATGAAGACCTCACCGAGGTGATCGCCCTTGCACATGATCTCGGTCACACACCTTTTGGCCATGCCGGTGAGGATGCTTTGCAAGAGGCGATGAAGCCTTGGGGCGGGTTTGACCATAACATTCAGTCCCTTCGTCAGGTGACAGAAATTGAAGCACGTTATCATGACTTTGATGGCTTGAACCTAACGTGGGAGACGCTTGAAGGACTCGCCAAACATCATGGTCCTGTGAAGCGAGCAGCACCGTGGTTGGAATCTTTTGATAAACGCTACCCCTTCCAGCTGCATCTTTACGCGTCTGTTGAAGCGCAAATTGCGGCCATTTGTGATGATGTTGCCTATCATGGGCATGACCTTGATGACGGCTTGCGGGCAGGGTTGCTAAGCTTTGAGGATATTCAATCCGTTCCATTGCTGGCTAGTTGCTTGGAGGAAGCCAAAGCGTTGGATTGGTCAGGCCATGGTACGTTGGATAGAGATCAACGTATCCGGCATGAAACGGTGCGCCGTGTGATCAATCGTTTGGTGAGTGATTTGATTGAACAAAGTCGTCGCAATCTTGAGGCGTTGGCTCCCCAAACAGCTGATGATGTACGTCAGGCACCTTATGCGGTTGTGGCGTTTTCGCCTGAAATGGCAAAGCGCAATAAGGAAATACGCAAGTTTCTTTATGCACGCATGTATCGGCATTGGCGTGTGCAGCGCATGACACGCAAAGCACGGATTGCCTTGGCTGAAATTTGTACCATTTTAGGCAATGAGCCGACGTTGTTGCCACCGCCATGGCGTGAAAAGGCACTGGAGCATAAGGCGCAAGATAATGAGGCTGCTGCACGTCGTGTGGTAGCGGATTATATCGCTGGTATGACTGATCGTTTCGCAATGGAAGAACATCGCCGCTTGATGGATCTTTCCATACTCGGCTAGCGATTGCATAAACAGTGTAGCCCCTTTTATAAGAGGGCGATATTCCCACTGCTAAAAAGATAGCAGACGACATGTAGTTTTGGGGAATATAGGCTTTATGTGGCGATGGAGTCTTCCTTCTAAATGAAGGGCTTTATTGTTGCTTGAGGCGTTTTGGCAGGTTTGAAAAGAAAGTTTTAGAAACATGGCAGGCATTGCCCCGACAGCATCTTCTCCGGATTGTCCCTTCTCTCTTATGCGAGAGAAGGTGGTTGCAGCTTTAAAGGCTGTTGTCCCAGACTTGCCGGATGATGTTGCGGCACGTGTAGAGGTGACGCCTCCACGGGATGCTGCCCATGGTGATATGGCAACGAATGCAGCTTTGCTTGCCTCTAAGCCAGCAAAGCGTAAACCTTTTGAGATTGCTAAAGACCTTGTCGCAAAGTTGGCAGAGCTGCCAGACCTTGCAAAGGTTGAGATGGCAGGGCCTGGTTTTGTGAATATGACGCTGCAACCCTCTATGTTGCAGAATATTGCCAAGACAGTTCTAGAACGTGGGGCAAGTTTTGGGCGTTCCACCCTGGGGCAAGAGGCTCGTGTGAATGTGGAATATGTCTCTGCTAACCCAACAGGTCCGATGCATGTGGGGCATTGCCGTGGCGCGGTGGTGGGGGACGCTTTGGCGAACCTCATGGAAGCCGCGGGTTTTCGCGTCACACGTGAATATTATGTGAATGATGCTGGCGCACAGGTGATTGCGCTGACATGGGCTGTTTATTGGCGGTATTTACAGGCCATTGGCACAGATATCCCAGCAGATGATTTTGGTAAATTGGCTCCATCTGGTTTGCAGTATCGGGGTGAATATCTCATTGCTGTAGGGAAAGTTCTGGCCGAAAAGCATGGCCGGTCCCTTGCTACGGAAGATGGTGGTGTTGCTTCTCAGGACGTGTGGTTTGATATCGTCCGTGCAGAGGCCTTGGAGCATATGATGGGGATGATCCGTGATGATCTTGCCGCTTTGGGCATTCATCATGAGATCTTTAGCAGTGAAGCTGAAGTGCTTAAAAGCGGTGAAGTAGATGCCGCTATTGCTCACCTAGAGCAACGTGGCCTGCTATATGAAGGTGTGTTGGAGCCACCTAAAGGTAAAAAATTAGAGGATTGGGAAGCACGTCCACAAACCTTGTTCCGCTCGACTGATTTTGGGGATGATCAAGATCGTGCGTTGCGGAAGTCTGATGGCTCAAACACCTATTTTGCAAATGACGTCGGCTACCACGCTCGTAAGGCGAGCCGCTCGGATATGTTGATTGATGTTCTGGGGGCTGATCACGGCGGGTATGTCTCACGTATGCGTGCAGCTGTTTCTGCCCTGACAGAAGGGAAAACCGCTTTTGAAGTGGTGATGTGCCAGATTGTACGCGTTGTTAAAGATGGCGAGCCAGTGCGTATGTCCAAACGTGCAGGTACCTTTGTAACCTTGCGTGATTTGATTGATGAAGTCGGTCGGGATGCGGTCCGCTTTACGATGTTGACCCGTAAAGCTGATGCGCAGATGGAGTTCGACCTCAACGCAGTGGTGGCTCAAACACGTGATAACCCTGTCTTCTATGTAAACTACGCCCATGCACGCTGCCGCTCTGTTCTACGTCTTGGAGAAGAAAAATACGGTGCGGCCGCTGTAAGCCATGAGGCTTTAGCGCAGCTTGATTTGTCTCTTTTGAAAGCTGATGAAGAACTAGCAATTTTACGGCGTATTGCTGGGTTGCCTCGTCAAATAGAGGCGGCAGCGCTTGCACGTGAGCCACATCGTATTGCGACCTACTGTATTGACCTTGCATCAGACTTCCACGCTCTGTGGAATCGTGGACGGGATGAAGCAAGTTTGCGCTTTATTCAGGATGATGCCCCTCAAGCAAGCCAGGCACGCTTGGCACTTGTTGCGGCGATTGCTGCAACGTTGAAGATTGGCTTGGGCATTTTGGGCGTTGAGGCGGTAGAGGAGCTACGCTAGGCCATGACAAAGGCGGATCACACACAGAAGGATAATGTTGTGCCACCTCGGCGGAAGGACCGCTTAGATGGTGGTGCAACACGCCGCCGGCGTTCATATCATACCCCACCGATGGGTGGGATGATGTTTCTGCGCCATTGGCTTTCTGGTGTGTTCCAGCGTGGTTTGTCTATTCGTGCGATGGCAGCGATTGGGGGGAGTGTTTTTGCTCTCTTGCTTGTTATCGCTGGGGTATCTGCATGGGTTGGGCGTACACCGCAGGGTGTTCCCGTTATTGGTCCACCGCCTTATGCGGTAAAAGATCGTCCCGCCGACCCAGGGGGGATGATGGTCATGGGGGATGATACGGCTAAAAGCGATATTACGGGGCGTGGGGCTGTGCATCTTGCGCCGCCGCCGGAGCTACCAGATGCACGCATTCTAGCAGGGCGTGTCGCCAATCCACCAAGTTGGGATGTTACCCAGAGACGGGATTTCCCGGCTCAGACCCAGCCAAAGGCTGTGCCTAATGAGGGGGCAAGCACTGTTGCACGCAGTGAACAAACTGTAGCGAGTGTGGCGCCATCTGCGCATGTTGCTTCTAATAATGTGGCAAAATCAGCGCCGAAGCCTCCAGAAAAGCAAGCTGATTCGGATGTTCCTGTGCCGAGTACTCATCCGGTGGTGTCTATCACTCTTCCTCCTCCGCCATCTCCAGAAGGGGCGCATGCACCAGAAGTGGGGCCCCATAATGTTGTTGCTGTGCACAAAGAAGCGGCGCAGCAGGCAAAAGGACATGCTGCGGGAGGCTATGAGGTGCAGCTCGCTGCTTTAGGTAGTGAAGATGAGGCACGGGATGAGTGGCAGGAGTTAAAGCAAAAATTACCGAACTTGTTAGGGCAGCGTGAGCCGCTTTTTGAGGCTGTTGAGCGGAATGGACGGCAATTGATCCGTTTGCGCCTTGGAGGGTTTGCGGACCGTCAGGCCGCAAGGTTGTTTTGTGTGCGTTTACATGCCCAGTCACAAGCGTGTTCTGTTGCGACATTCTGAGTATTATTTGTGAGTGACGCGCTACATCTTGTTCTGGAAGGGTTTGAAGGTCCGCTGGATCTTCTGCTTGACCTTGCTCGAATGCAAAAAGTGGATTTGAGGCAAATCTCTATTTTGCAGTTAACAGAGCAATATCTGGAGGTTGTAGAAAAAGCTCGTGAAGGAGCTGAGACATTAAGGCTTGAGATTGCAGCAGATTGGCTGGTGATGGCGGCGTGGCTGGCATGGTTGAAATCTCGCTTATTATTACCTTCGGTTGAGGGTGATGATGAAGCCGAAGATGCCGCAGGTCAGTTGCATGAGCGTCTCCTTGACCTTGAGCAAATGCATCGTGCGGGGGCGTGGTTAGAGGAACGTCCTCGGTTAAAGCGTGATGTCTTTGCGCGCCAAGAACCTGAAAATCATACAAGAATTGAGATGGCTCCTCTCAAGGGGGATCTGCCTTCCTTGGTGCTTGCTTATTTATCTGCGCGGCGACGCGGGGGGCATAAGCGTGTTTATACGCCTAGGGTCACGCGTTATTGGAGCACCCAGCAAGCTCGCTCCGCTTTAGCACGCTTGCTTGGTCAGAGGCATGTTGCGGGGTGGAGTTCTTTGGTTTCCGTTTTGCCAGAGCTTACAGAAGGTGGTGTCTTAGGGCGGAGGGCGGCTGTTGCTGGAGCTTTAATGGCAGGCCTAGAGATGGCTAAAGGTGGACAGGTAGAGCTTAGGCAAGATGCTTCTTTTGGGGCAATTGAGTGGCGTAAAAGAGGTGATGTGTAATGGAGCCTGTTTCCTTTAAAAAGGCGGTAGACCTTGCTGAAGCTCTTATTTTTGCGAGTGCTGGGCCAGTGCGGGCTTCCAGTATTGCGGAGATGTTGCGCTCTCAAGGGTTGGATGAACAAGCTGGTACGCTCGGGGCCGTGTTAGATGAAGTTGCTAAGCGGTATGAGGGGCATACGGTTGAACTTTATGCCGTTTCTGGTGGGTGGCAGTTCCGCACGCGGGAGGAATTTGGCCCCGCATTGGCCCGTGTTATTGAGCGGCCACGGCGGCTCAGCAAAGGGACGATGGAGACACTCGCAATTGTGGCATATCATCAGCCATGCACGCGTGTAGAAATTGAGACCATTCGTGGTGTGGGGCTTGGGCAGAGTATTCTAGATACCTTGCTTGAGGAAGGTTTGATTGCACCGAAAGGGCGGAAAGAAGTGCCCGGTCGACCTGTTTTATGGGGCACAACACCGCAATTTCTGCAGATATTTGGTTTAAATAGTCTGGGAGATTTACCACGGCGTGAAGAGCTCTTGTTTGAGCCATCTTCCGATGAGGCGGAGAGTGAGTTAGAAGAGGTCATACAACCATCGTAAAAGGGAGGGATGGCGATGTTTGATCTAAGCTGGACTGAAATCGCCCTACTGGTGGTTGTGGCCTTAGTTTGTATTGGCCCGAAAGACCTTCCCGTTGCGATGCGTACGCTATCTAAAGCGATAAAGGCAATCCGCCGTATGGGGGCGGAGTTTCAACGCCATATTGATGATATGGTTCAAGAGGCTGATCTGAGTGAAGCACGGGACCAATTGCGAGAATTACGCCAATTTAGCCCGCGTGAGCAGATACGCCGTGCCATTGACCCTGATAGCTCTTTGGAAAGAGACCTGTCATTACCGACTAACCCGCAACATGGTTTGCCCGTCGCACCACCACCGCCTCCAGCGCCCTTGCAAGGAAGTGAGCCCTCTGCTCCAGGAGAGGAAGCGCAGCCATATAATGCACGGATGAAGGCGCGAGCAGAGGCTCTGGAAGGTGCGCCAGTTATTCTGCCGCCAAGTACGGCTATGCGTCTTATTGAAGAATCTCCTTATTGGCATCGTCCGGCTTTTTTACCACCAGAAGTTGCCTTACATAATGGGAAGCGTACCTTAATTTTGAGCGAAACGCAGTCTGAAAAAGGGAAGCCCCAGCATGGCCAAGCATGAGATATCATCTCCTATCTCGCATGATGCAGCGGGTGAGCATAATGCTGATACCCCTATGCCCTTGGTTGAGCATTTGGTGGAGTTAAGGCGGCGGCTTATTTGGTCGCTGGCGACATTCGTACTGGCGTTTTTGGTATGTTATCACTTCTCAGGTGAGATTTATCGCTTTTTGGCGGCTCCGTTGGCAGATATCATGCGCCATAAGGGGGAGCAGCCGCATCTTATTTATACAGCTTTGTATGAAGCTTTTTTTACTTATGTGCGGGTGTCAGTCTTCGGGGCGTTTTTTTTGTCTTTCCCGATGATCGCTATCCAAGCATGGATTTTTATTGCGCCGGGTTTGTATAAAAATGAGAAAAAGGCTTTTGCACCTTTTCTAGTGGCAACGCCTATTTTGTTTGTAGGCGGTGCGGCGCTTGCTTATTATTTGGTTTTCCCTTTTGCATGGAAGTTTTTTCTCTCTTTCCAGCAATTAGGTGGTGAAACCCAAATGGGTATCGAGCTACAGGCGAGAGTATCGGAGTACCTTAATCTCGTAACAAAGATGATCCTTGCCTTTGGGGTGTGTTTTGAGTTGCCTGTGGTGCTTACACTACTCGTAAGGGCCGGCTTGGTTGGGACGTCCCTTTTGCGGCGTGTGCGGCGTTATGCGTATGTTGCGGCTTTTGCTGTGGCAGCTGTTCTCGCCCCGCCGGATGCGATTACCATGCTGGGGCTCGCTATACCTTTGGTCGGACTTTATGAGATTTCTATTCTTGCTGCACGTTTGGTAGAACCTCGCCCAGCTAAAGAGGATGAAACGCTTGAGGATGCGCAAGAGGAGAGTGCCTTACCGCCACTTCCTTCTGTGAGTAAACCTCAGAATGAGGATAATATGTCAGCTTCCTAAAGTGAGCTGTATGACATGATGAGTGGAGTATTTTAAACCTATGCATGACCTTAAAGCCCTACGTGCAGACCCCGCTGCTTTTGATGATGCTTTGGCCCGGCGTGGGTTGCCTGCTGTAGCAGATGCTCTGGTAAAAGAGGATGAACAGCGCCGTGCGGCTTTAGCGGCCTTGCAAGAGGCACAGGGGCAACGGAAAGGCTTGGCAAAGGAGATTGGGCAAGCCAAGCGTAATGGTGAAGATACCTCAGAGATTGAGGCTCGTGGTGCGGCTTTGCGGGATGAAATTGCTACGCTAGAAAGCCGCGCAGCTGAGATACAAAAGCGGATTGATGACGTTCTTCAATCTCTACCCAACCAGCTTGATGCTTCTGTTCCTCCAGGGCGTGATGAGTCTGATAATGTTGTGGTGCATCAGTGCGGAGATGTGCCGAGCTTTGCCTTTGAAGCAAAACAGCATTTTGAGCTGGGTGAGGCTTTAGGGTTGATGGATTTCCCTAATGCGGGGAAAATCGCAGGCTCTCGGTTTGTCATGCTGCGTGGCGCTTTGGCGCGTTTGGAACGTGCTTTGGGACAATTTATGCTTGATACTCATACAGGTGAGTTCGGGTATGAGGAGACCACTGTTCCGCTCTTGGTGAATGATGCGGCGATGTATGGCACGGATAAGTTGCCGAAATTTGCTGAAGATTCTTTTCATACAGATGATGGCCGGTGGCTGATCCCTACAGGAGAAGTCCCGCTGACAGCATCTGTTATGGGTGAGATCCTCTCAGCAGATAGCCTGCCGCGGCGTTTAACAACGCTTTCAACTTGCTTCCGTTCTGAGGCGGGCTCTGCGGGACGTGATGTGCGTGGTATGCTGCGCCAGCATCAATTTACTAAATGTGAGCTTGTCTCCATCGTTGCGCCGGAGAAGAGTGAGGCCGAGCATGAGCGTATGACGAGTGCGGCAGAGACAGTGCTAAAACGCCTGGGACTGCCTTTCCGTCGTGTGCTGCTCTGTGCAGGGGATACGGGGTTTGGTGCGGCAAAGACGTTTGACCTTGAAGCGTGGCTTCCCGGTCAAAAAGCATGGCGTGAAGTGTCGTCTTGTTCCAACACGCGGGATTTCCAAGCTCGGCGGATGAATGCGCGTATGCGTAAAGAGAAAACAACAGCCTTCGTGCATACGCTTAATGGCTCTGGTTTGGCTGTTGGCCGTGTGATGATTGCTTTGATGGAAGTGTATCAGCAGGCTGATGGGAGTATTGCAGTGCCAGAGGTGTTGCAGCCTTATATGGGCGGGGTAAGCGTAATTAAACGCTAAGAAAGCCTGTTTTAAAGGGAGGTAAGGGGGCGCTGAAAGATGCGTCCCTTTTTTATTTGTAGCGTATATTTTGATCAAGTATTGTTTACATTTGTAGTGAATGTCTAGGCAAGTTTATGTGGGTTTGATATAATTTATTAATTATTTTTGCACTATATGTTTACTTCATATTTGTGCCGTATATTCAGGATAACATATGAAACTGCTTCGCTCTTTAGGGTGTATGGCTGCTGTAAGTATGCTGGCTTTGACATCCTGCGCTTCGTCTATCGGGCCGCATAACATGCGTAGGGATCGGCTGGATTATGAAAAAGAGATCAGTCGTGAGCAGAACCAGGAAATGCTGTTTAATATTGTGCAGCTTCGGTATTCATTCTCGCCAACATTGCTAGATACCACACAAATTATTTCCGCTTACTCTGTAGGACGGAATTCAAGTGCAAATATCAATGGAACGCCGTGGAATAGTTCAGGCGGTGGGGCTATTGGGGGGAGTGTTGGCTATTCATATTCCGACAGCCCAACAGTAACATATCAACCTGTCTCGGGTGTGCAGTTTTCTGTAAATATTCTCCGCCCTATTACTCCACAAACTCTCTTGCCTTTGATTGTGAGTGGGTTACCGGTTGATATTCTAATGCAGCTCACCATGCAATCTATTGGGGCGGCGAGTAATACAACAGGGACAATAGCCGGAACAGAAGGGCAGCAAGCTTCTGTACGTTTTACTTACCTGTTAAGAGCATTACGTGCCCTGCAACAGGGTAATGCGTTGAGCATTCGTAATGTTGCGCCAGTTGAGGCAACGCAAGATAAGCCTGCAGAGCCAGAGCGTACCTTTATCTTGTTGCCGAAGACAAACACTCAGGCAATTAGTGATCTGCAAGACCAAGTGCGTCAAGCTTTGCAAATTCCAGCAGGAAGCGAGCAAGCTGAGGTCGTATATGGGCGCGTGGCAGATAAGCCGGGGCAGGTGGCGCTTGTAACGCGTTCTATGCTCTCGATTTGGGAAGATGTTGCGAGCACGATGGAAGTGCCGCAGAAGATGGTAGATAAAGGGGTCACTTCTCCTACGATCATTCGCTCAGCGAAAGAACCGCGTCCACCTATTATCATCCATTGCAGTGTCACTCGGCCGGGTTTGGATGTGGCATATACGCAGGTGGAGTATGATGGTTATTGGTATTGGATTGCGAAGGATGACCTTCCCAGTAAACTCGCATTTTCTATGTTGCAATTTATCCATGCTTTAGCAGAAACAGCGACGACTAAAGGGGCGTTGGTGACAATCCCTGCTGGTGGCCGATAAGGCTTGGTAGAGGCAGAAATATTTAAAAGGCAGGCCTTTTTAGGGCCTGCCTTTTTTAATGTGTTGAGCAAATATATCCCCCTATGAGGAGGAGCGCTGTTTGCGGTGGGATTTTTTGTTGCGTGAGATATGGCCGCTGCGAGAAGCTGGGGCGGCCTTGCCTTTCTTGTGAGGTTTTTTACCCCAGTTTGCTCCCGTTGCGCCGCGCGGGCCTCCTTTACGGTGGCTTTGCTGACGACGTGAGGTTTCACGCATGCGGCTTTGTGTGCGCAGAACTTGCTCAATCCATTCATCTAAGATTGTTGCATTGCGCTCTGCGGCAGTGATGTCTGGATAATTTTCGGGGAAGCGCATGGCCAGCCAACGCCATGTAACAAGGCGACGGTGACGCTTTTCAGCGCGTTCTAGCTCCTCACGCCCTGCGGTGGCAGCCGTGGGAAGACGGCCTGTGCCCGGTGGGTAAATATGTTGGCCCCGCGCATGGTAGGATGCCCATTCCACAAGGCGGGGGATGCCGTTATCACGCGTATTGATGGGGCACATAGCGTATGTCCACCGGGTGGAGAGGTCTAAACCATCCACACCTTCTAAAGCGGCGGCGATCTCTAAGGCTTGCTCCATATCGGCCAGGCGGTAATTGGGGTCATCTGGTCGTAGAACAGCTCGTTTGATGCGGGTAAGCACACCGTAGAGGCTGTCTGTCCCCATTTCTTGAGCAACTGCTTGGACAATATCTGCATCTGGCTGCACAAGAGGGCGGAGCTCTAATGTTGGCTCGGGTGGGGCATCAAGCATATGGCGGATGAAGCTGGGGCGGCCTGCTCCATCTAAAACACATACAAGCCCTTCTTCATGCTTCCCAAAACGCCCTGCGCGTCCACCAATTTGTTTTACCTCTTGCGAAACAAGATTACGTGTTTGCCGGCCATCATATTTGCGTAATGTGCTGAATATTACTCGGCGAATAGAGAGGTTCAGCCCCATACCGATGGCATCTGTTGCAATAAGGATATCTGCATCGCCATTATTAAACCGAGCAGCTTCCGCCCGGCGGACTTCTGGGCTGAGAGCGCCGTAAATAACGGCAACGCGGCGGTTATGCGCCATAAGTTCTGCGCGGAGATCCAGCACGTCACGACGGGAGAAGGCAATGAGGGCATCGCCCTTGCCGAGATCTGTCAGGGCGATGGAGCCAGCGGGACGGAGAGGGCTTTTACGTTCCAGGTGGATCTCATCAACAGGGTCATTGCAGAGCTCGGCAATACGTTTGACGAGCGGGATACAATCTGGTGCCCCAAGGATGAAGACATGCCGAGCAGGCACCCCCATAATGGCGGCTGTCCACGCTGCTCCACGGTCGGGGTCGCTGAGCATTTGGGCTTCATCAATAATGGCGACATCAACCGGGTTATGGAAAGGGCACATCTCTACAGTTGCGGCAAGATGACGTGCCGTGGGGTCGATAATGCGTTCTTCTCCCGTGGTGAGAGAGGCTGCAACCCCACGGCTCAACATAGCTTCACGGAACTCATGAGCAAGTAGCCGGAGCGGGGCGAGAGCGAGGCCACTTTCTGCTTGAGCAAGAGCTTCTAGCGCCGTGTGAGATTTGCCGGAGTTTGTGGGGCCGGTGACGAGGGTGATGCGGCGTTTTAATGCGCGGGCGGTGCGGAAATGTGCTGCAAAGCGGTCGAGCGCTGCAACGCGGGCGATAGCGGCATTGCCTTTGCGCGCTTGGGGGCTGTCATCATAACCATCATCTTTAGGGCTATGAGTGGAGCCTCTGCGCCAGCTATTGAGGTGGGCGCGGCATTTTTTAAGCTCAGCAGGGTCGAAATAAAAGAGTTCCAGCCCATCTGGCTGGGTGTCACGCCGGGCGATGGGGAGGCGATTTTCAGCAATCCAGCGTAGGGCTTCACGGCGGGAGCAATGTAAAATACCCGGTACTTGTTCAAAGCCGATGAGTGTTTCTTCCCAGTCTTTTATTTTTTGTAGCTCGCGTGCACGGCGGGCTTCTGCGCGTGCGCGAATATCTTCTTGCTCTCGTGCGCGGCGCTCTTCTTCAAGAATGAGCTCATCTTCAAAGCCAAGATCAACCCCGCCAAATGCTTGAGCAATGCTATGGGAGAGGCGTTCAATCTGTGCGCCCGAGAGAAAGGTGCCAACGTCTGCTAGATCAGCTCGCATATCATCCAGCACGCGTAGTGGCGTTTCTGCCATGTCCCGCCAGCGTTCTTCCATCACGCTATCAAGAACAGCTTTTAGCCCTTCTTGGCTGATGAGCGGGTCATTAATGCGTTCAGCCGCAAGGAGGACATCTGCTTTGCGGACCCAAACATCTCCAGCACGGTGCGCCATATTCATGAGACCATTTGCCCAGCTCCTGCGGCGGACCTGGCACAGTGCGTGAAGGAGTTCTGCCTCGTTGATGTCTTCTTTCTCGGCATTTAGGCGGCGTGCGACTTGTCGGAGTAGGGCCGTGCGCTCACGCGGGGTAATGCCAAGAGACGCTCCAAAAGCATTCTCGGCGTATTGGAGTGCACGTTCAGCGGGGGACTGCGAAGAGTCGGCTGCGGGGTCATGAGGCAGAGAAGGGTTTGTCATAATAGGTGTTTCAGAAGGGAGAAGGGGAATAAGTCAAGAGAAAAGGCAACGGCGACTTTTCGTTTTGGATAATAATAGGTTAAAAGGTAAGGCTATTGAGCGGTATAGATGATACATCTTTTAGTATGGACACGCGGCTATATAGCGTGCTTTGTGGATGATTGTCGCGGTACCACGCTGCTAATAAACCCGTAGGACGGGTTGATCTTATAAGATCGTTGAACTTGTAATTTGGAGACAAAGACGGACCATGACCACGCCTTACCCTTCTGAAGCCGCCCCTACACCTGTGATTGATGAGCCGCTAACAGGTCTGGTCCCTTTTGAAGGGCATGAAGGCCAGTATCGTTTGCAAGACCCAACGCAGGAATATGGTCATTTGTACCCAGCAAAGGTGCAGCAGGTTCACCATTGGACAAACCGTCTATTCAGCTTCACCACGACTCGTGACCCAGGGCTCCGCTTCTCTAACGGTCAGTTTGCGATGATCGGGATTGAAGTAGAGGGTAAGCCTCTGCTGCGTGCTTATTCTTTGGCATCTGCCAACTATGAAGAGCAGATGGAGTTCCTCTCCATTGCTGTGGAAAATGGCCCTCTGACCTCTCGTCTGCGCCATGTGAAGGTGGGCGATACAGTGCTGATCGGCCGTAAACCTGTTGGTACATTGCTGCTGGATAATCTTAAACCAGGCCGCAACCTGTATTTCCTCTCCACAGGAACAGGTCTTGCACCATTCATGAGCCTGATTAAGGATCCAGATGCTTATGACCGTTATGAGAATGTTATTCTCACCCATACGGTGCGTGAGCGCGGTGAGCTGGCATATAAGGATTACATCGAGAACATTCTGCCGAAGCATGAGTTCCTTGGTGAAGATGTTGCCGCTAAGTTGAAATATTACCCAGCTGTGACGCGTGAGGAGTTCCCTGTGCAGGAACGTATCACCGCGCTGATCAATAATGGCCGTATCTTCCGTGATCTGAACATTGATGAGCTCGATCCAGAGCATGATCGTGTCATGATCTGCGGTTCGCCAGAAATGCTGGCAGATACACAAAAGCTGCTCGAAGAGCGCGGCTTTGAAGAAGGCAATATGAGCCGCCAGGGGTCTTATGTTGTCGAGAAGGCATTTGCTGAGCGTTAAGCACAGCATGTTTTCTTTGGGCATCCTCCCCTGCGAGGATGCCCAAAGGCTAGGATATAGCTAGGCCTATAAGTAATTGTAGGGGAGATTGCTCTTCTACAAAGGGCGTAATAGGCGAGGACGAATGTAATGCAGGAATTTGATCTCTTCGTAATTGGTGCTGGTTCTGGTGGGGTGCGTTGCGCACGTATTGCCGCACAGAATGGAGCGCGTGTTGGTATTGCCGAGCGCCGCCATTGGGGAGGTACCTGCGTACATTTAGGCTGTGTACCTAAGAAACTTATGGTTTATGCAGCTGAGACCGGTCGTTTAATTGAGGATGCGCCTGCTTTTGGCTGGGATGTAAAACGTCCCTCCACCTTCAACTGGGCAGAGTTTATCGCTGGTAAAGACCGTGAGATTGACCGATTAAACGGCATTTATATCTCTATGTTGCAAAAAGCGGGGATTGACCTTTTCACGGGGGATGCTCGCCTTATTGATGCGAATACAATCGAGATTTCTCCTTCGCCTTTAGCGCCTGATGAACCCGTGCAGCGTGTACGTGCGAAGAAGATTGTTCTTGCTACAGGTTCAACGCCTGTACGGTTGGGTATTCCAGGGGCTGAACTGGCGATTACGTCAGATGAATTATTCCATTTGCCAACGCAGCCTAAGAAGGTCGCTGTGATTGGTAGTGGTTATATTGGTGTAGAATTTGCGGGTATTCTGGCGGGGATGGGCTCGCAGGTGGATCTTTTCTATCGCCAGCCTTTGCCATTGCGCGGCTTTGATGAAGAAGTCCGCACCCATGTACAGGAATTGATCGATCTATACGGGATTACGCAGCATCCGGGCACATCACCTGCACGGCTGGAAGCCTTGGGTGAGGGCGGGGGCGTTCGTCTCGTGTTGGAGGATGGCGCAACATATGATGTTGATGCTGTCATTATGGCGACAGGCCGCCGGGCTGCGGTTGATTCCTTGGGGTTGGATGCCGCAGGTGTAAAGCTTGAAAATGGCCATGTTGCCGCCGGGGTGGATGCAAAAACGAATGTGCCATCCATTTATGCGATTGGCGATATTCGCGACCAATATAATCTTACACCAACCGCTATTGCAGAAGGCCACCTTCTGGCAGAGCGTCTTTTTGCTCCGCAGGGGCGGTCTTGGTCGTTTGAGACATTGCCGAAAGCTGTCTTCTTCTCTTCTCCAGTTGGCACAGTGGGGCTGAGTGAAGAGGAAGCTATACGTAAGCATAATGTGACCATTTATACATCACGGTTTACCCCTATGCGTCAGGCCCTGCCAAAACGGGCAGGGAAGATCCTTATGAAGTTGGTGGTGGACCGTGATAGTGATGTGGTGCTGGGAGCGCATATGGTTGGACCAGATGCCCCAGAGATTATTCAAATGCTGGCTATCGCCGTGACGGCTGGTCTGACAAAGAAGCAGCTCGATCAAACAGTGGCCTTACATCCGAGTTCTGCTGAGGAGTTCGTGACAATGCGGATGCCAACACGCTCGGTAGATAAACAGCCATAGGGTTATCTCATTTAGGAGCAAACCTTTGAGAGAAGGACGGTAAAGAGAGACGGCATGAAATTTCCGCAATTACAGCCGACTAATCTCAGTGCCGTCCTTTTCTCGTTAAGGACGACGATTGCGTCTTTAGTAGCTGTAGCTATTGCGTTGTGGATGGAGCTTGGCGCCCCACAATGGGCGGGGATGACAGTTTGGATTGTCGCCCAGAACTCTCGTGGAATGAGCCTTTCTAAAGGGCGTTGGCGTGTTGCGGGGACGGTGCTTGGCATGGTGGGGGGCATTGGCCTTATTGCGCTAGCGCCACAGCATCCGTGGGTTTTCTTTCTGTTATTAGCAGGATGGGTAGGCCTCTGTACGGGGCTTGCTTGTTTGGTAGAGAGCTTCCGTGGTTATGCCATGGTGCTAGCGGGATATACGGGGGCGATCATTGCTCTTGGTGCCGCAGAACAGCCAGACCATGTGTTTTATATCGCCATGGCTCGTGGCTCATATATTTTTATTGGCGTGGTCTGCGAAATGGTTGCGGGGATGGTCGCTGTCCCAGGGGCAGACCGGAAGGCCCGACAAGAATTACAAGAAAAATTAGCGAGCTTGTTTGCTCAGTCTGCTGCTGCATTAGCTTGTGTTGCTCGCCGGGAGGAGGGCGGAGTTGCTCAGCTTTCTACGCTTTTGGGGAACTTGCAGGCATTAAATGATCAGCTGGAATTTATCCGTATTGATTCTCATGGCGCACATGAAGATGCTGAACGTGCTTATGTAACTTTAGGGCGTGTGGCTTTTGTGTTGTCCCGTGGGGTGGGCTTACATTCCCGTTTAGCGTCATCTCCTCATTTGCCGCCGCCTCTTTTAGAAGGTTTGGAGCGTGTTGCGCGAGAGTTGGATGAGCTGTCTTTAAGTCTGAAAGATATTGAGAAAATTGATGTTAGCTTAGCCCAGCTGACAACTATGCTCTCAGAAAATCGTGAAGCTCTAGCCCGCTATCTTCCTTTAGATAGCCGTGATGGTGTGCAGGCTAGTATTGCCGGGATTGGGGTGGAGATCATGCTGGAGGATTTCCTCTCTGCTGTACAATCCCATTCAGCCGGTGTGAAGGGGCGGCGTGTGCAGAAGGAGTTCCGTATAAAGCGGTCTGTTGATATGCGTTTTGCGTGTATGAATGGGGTGCGGTCGGCCGCTGCTATGGTGATTGGGGCTTTGATTTGGGAAGTCACAGCTTGGCCATATGGGGCGGCGTATTTGAGCTTGCTAAGTGTGATCTGCGCACGTTTTGCTATCATGAATAATATGATCTTGGTGAGCCGTAGCTTCTTTTACGGGGCTGTTTGGTCTGTGCTAGCAAGTATTATCCCTGTTTTTATTGTGATGCCGTTGAGTTCCGATTATGCCATTTTTGCACTCCCTTATGGGGTATTAATGTTCCTCGGAGGGTTAGCTCTACGCTGGCCAGCAACAGCAGGGATGGCGGCATCTTATGTGAATTTCTTCCCGTGGGTGTTGGGGCTAGATAATCAAGGCCGTATGGATGAAATTGAGTGGGTGAATCAATCGATCGCGTTGCTGTTGGCTTTATGGAGCGGGGTGCAGGTTTTCCGCACTGTTCTGCCGTTTTCAGCCAAGCAAGCATGGGTGCAGTTGCGTCGCCAATTGATAGAGGGGCTGCACCGGCTTGATACGCCAGAAGATGGGCGCAGGCAGGCCCAAAAGCGGTGGGTCGATGAAACAACTCAGCGAATGGAACAGGTGATCCGCTTTGCGGGGCAGATTCCAGAACATGAAACAAAAGATATGGTGCGGGGAACGCTGGCTGTTATGACGGTCGGCCGGAACTTGCTGACATTACGTGACCTAGCAGCATCACAGCGTGTTCCTATGAGCTCATTGCAAGAAGGTGAGCAGCTTACGCGTGATATTATCCATCTGACAGAAGAAACGATATCTGATCATCCTGTTTCAGAAGAGCGCTTTTGGCAGGAGCAGCATATGTTAGAGAAAGCGTTTCTAGAGACGCAGGATGTTTCTTTGCGGCATGATATTGCATCAGGGATGGGTTCTTTGAGGATCATCCGGTTTGAATATCATGCCAGCAAAGCGTTTTTGAAAGAGACCTTCACTTTTGCAGAAGGTTTACGGCACGCTTAGAATCCGTTGCCGCGTGGGGCAACCCAGCCATTGCCGGTAGCATCACCCATTTGGCCGCTCTGTGCAGGATTGCTATCTTGGTATGCATTACCAAAAGCACCAAGGTTAGCGCCTGTTACGCTGTCACGGTTAGAGCGAATTTTAGCTTGGTGGTCTGGGTCTGGGCCATTTTGGAAGTCTGGCTCAGGAATGTCCTGATAGCCTGGAGGCGGACGGCGCCCAGTGGAGTGGAAATGCTCTCCGCCATGAGATGTAGCCGCAGGTGTATGCTGCGATGGAGTTGAAGGTTCATCTTGATAAGGTTGAGCAAAATGAATCGTTTGCGCTTCTGCCCGCGAGACAAACGCCGGAGCCGTAAGGGCTAGGCCTAGTGCTGTCATCGCGGTGAGACGCATGAAGCGGGAAGAAAAGCGCGAAGCCATGTGTGATAGCGTCCTAACAAAATATAAGTTCTAGTGTGGTATAATCCTCCCAGAGGCTCTTATATTCAAGTCTTTTCCCATGAGGGCCTGAGTGAGAAGGGAATATGAGAGGGAGATAGGGTAAGGATATCAGGGTAATAATGTTATTAATTCTATATTAATAAACGAAATTACATTTCTACGACTACCAAAGCTATGACATTTCGGCCATAAAACGGAAGTAGCGATGCTTTTAACGAAAGAACATGGTGGTGCTTTTCAATGTATCACCGATGCAGCCATAGGAGAGTGCAGATGCATGTAACAGACGGGCCTCAGCCTATGTGGTCACCTACAAGCTGGCGGACCCGCCCTATCCGGCAAACCCCTATCTATGAAGATAGTGAGGCTTTGGCCGCTGTTGAAACACGTTTGCAAAGCTATCCTCCTCTTGTTTTTGGGGGTGAAGCACGGCGTCTTAAACAGCGTTTAGCCGCGGCCTCTCGTGGGGAGGCTTTTGTGCTACAGGGCGGTCCTTGTGCAGAAAGCTTCCGCGAATTTACAGGGGATATTGTCCGCGATACGTTTCGTGTTCTGTTGCAGATGGCTGCTGTGCTGACCTTCTCTGCGAAGGTGCCTGTGGTGAAAATTGGCCGTATGGCAGGGCAATATGCCAAACCACGTTCTTCCGCTGTGGAGGTGCGTGATGGCGTAGAGCTTCCATGCTATCGCGGTGATATCATCAATGGCTTCGACTTCACGCCGGAATCCCGCAAGGCCGACCCTGCACGGATGGAGACAGGCTATTTCCAAGCCGCAGGTGTGTTGAACTTGCTGCGTGCGTTCTCTCGTGGGGGATATGCAAACCTGCATGAAGTGCATCGTTGGAACTTGGATTATGTGCGTCGCTCTCCGCAGGGTGAGCGTTATGAAGAGCTTGCCTCCCAAATAGAAGATACGCTTGCGTTCATGAAGGCATGCGGGTTGGAAGATAATGCTCCACAATATGAAGAAGTGGAGTTCTTCACCTCTCATGAGGCACTTTTGCTGCCATATGAGGAGGCTCTCACCCGTGTAGATGAGACGACGGGGCGCTATTACGATCTTTCTGCTCACTTTGTTTGGATTGGTGATCGTACACGCCAACCAGATGAAGCGCATGTTGAGTTCTTGCGTGGGGTGGATAATCCTATTGGCATTAAGGTTGGCCCGACAACGCAGATTGACGATCTGAAAAAGCTTCTGGAAATTCTCAACCCAGAGGATGAGGCAGGGCGTATCACACTTATCTCCCGTATGGGGCATGATAAAGTGCGTGACCTGTTGCCACCTCTTTTAGAGGCTGTGCAGAAGACAGGCAGGACAGTGACATGGGTTTGCGATGCGATGCATGGCAATACGACAACGTCTTCCAATAAATACAAGACTCGTGCATTTGACCATGTTCTTGGTGAAATTCTTGGGTTCTTGGATGTGTTCGAGGCGGCAGGGGCTGTTCCGGGTGGTATTCACCTAGAAATGACGGGTCATAATGTCACTGAGTGTACAGGTGGGCCACAATGCTTGACAGATGCAGACCTGCCAAAGTGTTATGAGACATTATGTGATCCGCGCCTAAATGCAGAGCAAGCTCTGGAGATTGCGTTCCAGCTTTCTGATAGGCTGAAGCGGATTTTTAACCGGCGTTAAGCACGGCACGTTAAGACGAGGCATATGGGCTGATCTTAGTGGCGGCTTTGTCAGGGAGAGATAGTGTGACGACACAGCAGCGTGCTTTAGAGCAGGCCCAAGGCCCGAAGGGTGATCTGGATGCCCCTCATATTGAGGGGCGTACGGATGCTTATTTCCTTCGAATGAGGGATATTATCCAAACATTTGGAGATAAGCAGGGAACCTATGCTGTGTTTGTCCGCAGGCCGGTTGTTGCGGCGTGTGGGTTGGCTTTGCAGTGGATACGGAATGTAGCTCAGCACCAAGCTTTTGAGGTTGAGATACAAGAGGTTCATGCCGAAGGGACATGGGTAGGAGCGGGGGATCCGCTCTTTTATCTAACAGGCTCGTTAGCCAAGCTGGCGCCTTTAGAGACAATGCTCTTGCAAAAAGTAGGTGCAAGCTGTGTTGCTGCGCATAATGCCTATCAAATGGCTCTTGCTCTGCCGCATGTGGCTTTCCTAGCAATGGATGCTCGCCATTGTGCGGGGGCAGAGATGCAAGAGCTGATGGCTTATGCGGCGTCTGTTGGCTCGTCTGCAGCGCAGAAGGAGGGGGCTGTTGGGTTTGTGGGGAATGCCAATAACGCAACAGCCGCCTTTTTTGGGCGAGAAGCGGGGATGGGCACTATGCCTCATGCGCTTGTTGGCTATGCAGGCTCTACCTTACGGGCGGCGGAGATGTATGCAGAGCGTTTCCCTGATCAGCATCTGACTGTGTTGGTGGATTATTTTGGGCGTGAGGTCAGCGATGCTCTTGAGGTGTGTCGGCGTTTCCCTGAGCGTGCAGCGGCGGGTGAGATAAGCGTGCGGCTTGATACACATGGGGGGCGGTTTTTAGAGGGGTTAGATCCCCAACGTTCTTATGATGTATTAGAGCGTCATACTCCAGGGACGATCCGGCGTTATCGTTCTGAAAAAGAATTGCGTTACCTTGTTGGTACGGGGGTTTCTGCAGCGGCTATCTGGCGTATGAGAGAGGCTCTGGACGAAGCAGGTTTTGATAAGGTGAAGATTGTTGTATCTTCAGGCTTTGGCATTGCAAAATGTACAGCTATGTATGATGCATCTGCACCAATTGATATCGTGGGAACAGGCTCTTTCCTCCCCAGCCGGTGGTCGGAAACTTATGCAACCTCGGATATTGTTGCATATGATGGTGAACCCCGTGTGAAGGTGGGGCGTGAATTTCTGTTGCAGAAGCTCCAAGAAAGGAAACATTGATGGCCGAGTTCGGCAAAGATACCCAGCATGATGCTGCAAAGACAGCGGCTGATGAAAAAACTGTAAAAGCTCAGAAAGAGGCTGAGACAGGCTGGGTTGTACGGATTTTGGACCAATCTGGCGCTACAGATGATGGCATGGTCGAAGAGGTAAAAGGCTTCTTAGACCTTATGCATGCTAATGCTTTTGCTCGGGCTTATGTGCGTGATAGTGTTGAGCGCTGCCGTCTGCCCGGGGCAGCGGGACGTGAGGTGTTGGAGAGTTGGTTCTCCTTTGGTGAGAATGCCGAAGTTGTCGATGCGGGTGATGATGGCTGGAAGTCTAGCACAGAGCTGGATGATTTTGCCTCTAACCCGGCTACACCAATGGAGCGGGATTGGCGTGCCTTAGACCCGCGCCGCTTGGTGGATGAAGATGAAATTGCAGGCCCCCCTGATGATGAAGATGAAAGTGATGAAGCCTTTGTAACGGAGATCATCCGGCGGCAAGGAAAAGCACAAGACTAAGCACGCATAGAGCCGTCGCCAAACATGATGTGATGGTATTATGGCTGATATGTTGGTTATAATGGAGCCATGACAGGCTATAAGGCAGAGAACTGCCTGTAAAAAAGTGAGAACAGATTACGGTATGAAAGTACGCTTTGCGCCATCTCCTACGGGGTCTTTGCATGTAGGTAATGCTCGTCTCGCCGTGGCAAACTGGTTGTTTGCCCGTAAACATGGCGGCACCTTTCTCTTACGCATGGATGATACCGATACCCAACGTGGGAAGAAGGAATATGAAGAGGGTATCTGCCGTGATCTGACATGGCTCGGCCTGACATGGGATGAATATGCTCGCCAGAGTGAACGCCTCGAGCGTTATGCTGAGATTATTGAGCATCTCAAAGCGCAGGGGCGTCTTTACCCCTGCTTCGAGAGTGAGGTTGAGCTTAAGTATAAGCGTGAGCAACGCCTGCGTGCGGGGAAGCCGCCTATTTATGATCGTGCAATGCTGAAGATGACAGCAGAGCAGCGTGAAAAGGCAGAAGCTAACGGTAAAGTACCTTACTGGCGTTTCAAGCTGAGCGGAGAAACGCGCTGCTGGAATGATCTTGTTATGGGCGATAGCAAGGTGAAGCTTACAGCGGTGTCTGATCCTGTTTTGGTACGGGCTGATGGCAGCATTCTCTATACATTGGCATCTGTGATTGATGATATGGATATGGGCATTACTCATATTCTGCGTGGTGAAGATCATATGACCAATACGGGGGTGCAGCTTGATATTGCTGAGGCCCTTGGGGCAAAGCCGAACCGCTTTACATTTGGCCATTTGCCACTCTTGCTGGGGCAAGATGGTGGTAAGCTTTCTAAGCGGTTAGGTGGGTTGGCGCTCTCTACATTACGGCATGATGGCATCGAGCCACGGGCACTTGTGGGGTATTTGGCACGCCTTGGTACATCTGATGACCCGCAAGCTGCGAGTATGGATGAGATCATCCAAGGTTATGATATTAGCCATGTATCACGCTCGGCAGCACGTTTTGATGTACGGCAACTCCTTGGACTTAATCGCCGTGTTTTACATGGCATGAGCTATGAGGATATTCGGCCTTATCTGCCTGAAGGTGCTGGTGAGGATTTTTGGTTTGCTATTCGTGGGAATATTGATCTGGCTGTGGAGATTGCCCACTGGTGGGCAGTGGTGCAGGGGGCGATCGTTGCACCGTCTTTGAGTGATGATCATGATTTCTTAAAAGATGCGCTCCGTCTATTACCAGAAGAGCCGTGGGATAACACGGTGTGGAAGCGTTGGATTGATGTTCTAAAGGCAGAGACAGGGCGTAAGGGGAAGGCACTCTTCTTACCTTTACGTTTAGCTCTTACGGGGGAAGATGCAGGCCCAGAGCTTGCTGCATTGCTTCCACTAATGGGGCGTGCGCGGGTGGAGCAGCGTTTAAAAGATGCGTTGTGTAATTAAGTGTTTCTCCCTTCTTATGTGGGAGAGATAAAAAAGGCCGCTTCCTTCATAATGAGGGGAGTGGCCTTTTTGTTAGTATAATAGTGTATTTTATTTTTCGGGTTTGAGGCGCTGCTTGCGGGCGCGTGTTAGCTCACTCACAACGCCATGAAGAGTCCGGAGTTCTTGCTCGGTGACTTCTCCACGGGCGAATAAATGACGCAGATTACGGATCATCCCTGGGCGTTTTTGCTCATGGTGGAGGAAGCCGCATTCATCTAAATCATGCAGAAGGTGGGTCATGAAATTTTCCACTTCCCCCTTGGTTGCAACGTGAGTTTCATTTGTCATGAAATATTGCTCAGGCACGGTATCTTCTGTCAGGTACCATTCATAGGCCATAACAAGAACAGCTTGCGCCAGGTTGAGCGACATAAATTTGGGGTTGAGAGGGTAACGGATGAGCGTATCAGCCCGTGCCATATCTTCATTGTCTAGCCCTGAGCGTTCTGGCCCAAAGAGAATTCCACTTTTTAATTTACGGCAGCTCGTAGCACGCAATTCTGCTGCGGCGCCACGGGCGGTCATGACAGGTTTAATAATGTGGCGTGGGCGTGGGCAGGTGGCAAAGACACGGTGAAGATCTGCTACAGCTTCATCTACCGTGTCAAACACAGTTGCCGCTTCGAGGATACGGTCTGCTCCAGATGAGGCATACCATGCGCGGGCTTGAGGCCAGCCATCTCGTGGGGAGACAAGGCGAAGATGGAATAATCCGCCATTGGCCATGGCACGGGCGGTTGTCCCAATATTTTCAGCTAATTGTGGGCGAACAAGAATGACAACGGGGTCAAAAGGGTCGAGCGGGGCAATGTCAGCCCCACCATTACGGCCTGTCATAATTTATTATCCTTTGCGCCAGCTTGTACCATTGGGGCCATCCTCTAAGAGAATACCTTGGCTGGCGAGGTCGTTTCGTATTTGGTCGGCGAGGGCGAAGTTCCGTGTTTTGCGAGCTTCTAGCCGCTGAGCGATGAGGGATTCAATTTTAGCAGGGTCTAGTTCTGCTCCACCTTGGAACCACTCTGCAGGAGATTGGCAAAAGAGGCCAAGCAGTTGCCCGCTAGCAAAGAGGTTATTTGCTGCATCTTGCTGACCTTCTAAAGCGCCATCTGCATAACGGTGCAGAACGCTTACGGCTTGAGCGGTGTTGAGGTCATCACATAGGGCGCTGAGTACATCTTGTGGGAGGTCTGGCTCTTGAGTTTGTGGTGGTGTTTTCTCAAGAGCACGGTAGAAGCGGTCCATAATTTTACGGGCGTCTTCAAGTTTTTCCCATGTGAAATCAAGCGTTGAGCGATAATGTGATCCCAAGAAGAGGAGGCGTAATGCCTCAGCCGGGGCGCGTTCAAGCACCTCATGGATGGTATAGAAATTGCCTAGAGATTTAGACATTTTCTCTCCATTTGAGAGGAGCATGCCTGTATGCACCCAATGACGCGCAAAATGGCTGCCAGAATAGCAGCAGAGTGACTGTGCACGTTCATTTTCATGATGGGGAAAGAGAAGGTCATTCCCTCCGCCGTGAATATCGAATGTTTCGCCGAGATATTTTTCAGCCATAGCGGAACATTCAATATGCCAGCCAGGGCGGCCCCGCCCATAGGGGCTCTCCCAGCCTGGTTCATCAGGTGTGGAGGGTTTCCAGAGAACAAAATCACCTGGGCTGCGCTTATAAGAGGCAACATCTACCCGTGCCCCGGCGAGCATATCATCAAGTGAGCGGCCAGAAAGGGCGCCGTATCCTTTGAAAGAATGAACATCAAATAGGACATGCCCCTCTGCCTCATAAGCATGGCCTTGTGAGATGAGTGAACTAATCATCTCTAGCATGGCAGAGATATGGTCTGTTGCGCGGGGTTCGATAGTTGGGGGGAGGATGTTTAGAGCTTCAAGATCGCTATGGAAATCTTGCGTGGTGCGTTTTGTCAGTTGAGCAATATCTTCGTTATTTTCACGAGCGCGCTGAATGATTTTATCATCGATATCCGTAATGTTACGGACATAGGTCACACGGGGATAAAGTGTTTTTAAGAGACGCACTAAGATATCCGCACTGAGCATTGAGCGGAGATTGCCTAGATGTACACGGTCATACACGGTAGGGCCGCAGAAATAGATGCGGACATTTTCAGCATCTTCGGGGGTGAAGGGCTCAGCACCACGGTGATGGCTATTGTGGATCTTCAAGGATGGAGAGAGTGAAGAAGGGGACATAAAGCTCTGCTATATACTCATTTTCCCCCTTGCCTAGAGGCAGAGCTGCATTGGATGCAACCGGGGATTTCGTTCTTTGGGTTTTGCATTATGCCTTATACGCGATAATAGGAGGCATGTCCGCACTAGAGAAGAAAAATTCCGCACCATCGGCAGGTTTATCCGCCCATATTGTTGCGCTTATCCGCGTTGGGCTGCCATTGGCCCTCTCTCAGCTATCTGAAATGGCTATGGGGGTAACAGATACGGTCCTCCTTGGTAGTCTTGGGGTGGAAGCTGTTGCGATTGGAGGGATCTCCAATAACTTCTTTTTCACCACCATGATCTCCTTCCAAGCGATTCTTGGAGGGGTAGGGGTATTGCTCTCTCATTCTCGTGGGGGAGCAGAGCATGGCCATGCAGATGGACATGATGGGCGGAGTATCCTTAGTGCCGGGACAGCCTTAGCCATTTTGGCTTTTATCCCGTGCCTTATTTTGCTGCTTTGCTCGAAATATATTTTTGCGTTGATGGGCGAGCCCGGTGAGGTGATTACGCAGGGTGGTGCGTTTATTAATGTGCTGCTTTATTCGCTTTTGCCGAATTTGGTAATTTTAGGCATTGGCCGTGTGGCGTTGCCATCTTTGGGGGCGGAAAGTTTGCTATTGTGGATCATGCCTGTGATGGCGGTCTGTAATGGTATTATGAATGCTGCGCTTATTTATGGTTGGTTTGGCTTGCCAGCTTATGGGTTATTTGGCTCAGCCCATGCGACGATGCTGACAGGATGGGCTATGAGCCTTGCCATGTTGGGTTTGTGCTTAAGACGGCCTTCTCTGCGGCAGATTATGAAGCCGGTACGTGTGCAATGGGAGATTTTAAAAGAATTACTTCGCCTTGGTTTGCCCATGATGCTAACGGCGGCATCTGAGCTGTTGCTCTTTCAAATTACGACATTAAATGCAGGGCGATTGGGGACACATAGTCTTGCGGCGCACCAAGTGGCATTTAACACAATCTCGCTGCTATTTATGGTGTGCCTTGCCATTGGGCAGGCGGCGAATGTACGTGTGGCATATTGGCGTGGGGCCCGTCGGTGGGACCAAGCACGTCGTGCAGCAAATGGTGCTTTGCTTCTTGTTGTGGGGTGGACAGTCGCCACCGGGTCACTGCTTATGATCGCCCCTCATTGGGTCGCCCATCTTTATTACACAGGCACACCACCAGATGCCGAAACATTTGCTACGACTGTGTTACTGCTGAAGATTGCAGGGATATTCCAAGTAGTGGATGGCGTACAGGCAGTGTGTAATGGTGCCTTGCGTGGCTGTGGAGACACTGTTGTGCCTATGCTTATCAGTATTTGCAGCTATGGTGTTGTTGGTATTGGGTTGGGAGCATGGTTGGCCTTTTATCAAGGCTATGGCGTTGAGGGGCTATGGATTGGCCTTGCTGGTGGGCTGGGTTTTACAGCTTTTGCATTGGGCGCGCGTTTGTTCCGTTTATTACAGCGTGAAACAAAGAAAGAACGAGAGAAGGCCTGTTTGTAAGGCCTTCTTACCGTAGGACGTGTTACGGGGAGTTATTCGTTTTTGAGAAGCTCCCATAATGCTAAAATAGCTGGGCTTTCGAGTGAAGAAAGATGGCGGCGATAGAGCCCAAGGGGGATGATTCTTGCGCTGCCAGCTTCTATGGAGAGAGGGCATAAGGTGCCTTCTTTAATATCATCTTCCACTGTTTCTTCAGGTAAATAACCGTAGCAAAGTCCGTGATGCACGGCGTTAATAGCGGTTTCTATCGTGTTGACTCGCCACACACGCCCTGATGTCATTAAGTGTGTTTTAGGGTCATCTAAGCCGCGGACTTCAGCACAGGGATATTGAGCTAGAGTGGGACCGCTGAGGGAGTGCTTGCTCTGGGCGAGGGGGTGATCTCTATGCGCAACGGCAATGACACGCTCTGTCGTGATGATCTCTGTTGTTTGGTGGGCTGTAGCGATCAAAATTGCGAGATCGTATTCTTCTTCTGAAACATCATGAATCGTGCGGCGAATGGTTTCAATGAGATGAATATCTGTATCAGGGAACTGTTCTTTAAAAGCTTGTAACGCGGTAAAAAGCCGATCTTTAGGAAAGAGAGCATTTACAAGGAGACGGATAGTACTTGGGGCTCCTTTGCTGAGGTTCTGCGCTCGTCGTTCGATACGCTCAAACTCTGTAAGAATGGGGAGTATTTCTGCCAGAAGGAGCGAGCCCGTATGGGTTAAAACAGCGCGTCGCCCTTCTGGTATGAAGAGTTGAATACCTAGGGCATCTTGTAAGCGTGTGACAGCATAACTGATGGAAGATTGGCTACGATTGAGTGTTTTTGCCGCCGCTGTGAAGCTTCCTTCTTCGACAATAGTATGAATGATGGCCCATTGCTCAATGGTCGAGCGTGGTAATCGCATAAGCTCTCCAATTATCTAATATTTAGATAAATAAACCCTAAAAATAAGCGTAGAAAATCATAAAAATAGATGTATCATGTGAGGGAAATATGGTCTAGGCGTCGCTTCCATTACCAAAAATAATGTCTATAAGCTTCCTAGATATGTTGTTTGTAATGACCCGTTTAATTAAGAGGCCGCATGAATGCGTCTTGTGTAAAACATTCCCATCGCAGCAATAAATTATGGCGTCGAGGGGCAGTGTTATTCAGTTTGCTGGGGATGACAGGGTGCAGCTCTATTGGTGCTCCTAGTTTTCCTCTCGTTGGTGCTTATTTCCCCGATTGGTTGATTTGTGTGTTTTTCGGGGGGGTAGGGGCTGCTGTTTTACGGGTTGTATTCATAACATTAGGGGTAGATGCAAAGCTGCGCTTTCATCTTGTGACATATCTATCGCTTGGTAGTTTGATTGGGCTGCTAGGCTGGCTTCTTTTATTTGGGTGGTAAGCGCAGCATGAAGATGGAACGTATTAAAGGTCGCCTACCGATGGGAAGTCTCATCGCTTTGCTATGTCTTTTAGGGGCTGTAGGCGCTGCTTTTTATGTTAATTATGAATCTGGTCGCCATCCAGAGAGTGATAGTGCCACCCTTTATAGTGATAACGTGCATGTGGCTGCACTTGTTGGCGGGCGGTTATTGTCGCTTGGGGTGAGGATTAATCAACCTGTACAAAAGGGTGATCTCCTTTATGAAATTGACCCTGAACCGTATGAGATTGCTCTGCATAAGGCTGAAGCCAGCGCAGCCCAAGCGCAAGCAGATCTTGAGGAAGCAGAACGCCAATTAGCTGTAAGAATGGCGGCAGCGGCCTCTAGTGAGCGGCGGCAGCACCAGGCTGAGGATGAGCGTGCGCTTGCAGCACGCACGGTGGAACGATTGAAACCATTAGCTGAGCATCATTATATCTCATGGCAGAGTTATGATCAGGCATTGACGCATTTGAACTCCGCCAATGATGCGTTGGCAGAAGCACAGCATCAAGAACGGGCCAGCCATGTTGCTATAGGTGATTTAAAACACGCACAGGCTATAAAGCAGGAAGCTACCGTTGCGGTAGAACATGCGCGTTATGAGCTCAAGCAAACAAAAGTATACGCCAGTGTAGATGGATATGTAACGAGCCTAAATGTGCGTGAAGGGGAGGTGCTTTCGCCAAACCAAGTTTTGTTCACGCTTGTGTCTCGTGATGTTTGGTATGCGATCGCTAATATCCGTGAAATTAACCTTAAGCCTATCCATGAGGGGGCATGTGCAACGGTTTATTCTATGATCGACCGTCGGAAACCGCTCCATGGTGTTGTGGAAAGTATTGGCTGGGGTGTGATGAACGATAACATGCGGGAAAATCCACATGGTGTTCCTTACATAGAACGCCAGATGGATTGGGTGCATGTTGCACAGCGTTTCCCTGTGCGTATTCGGATTAAGGATGCTCCAATTGAGTTATTGAGGCTGGGCGCAACAGCTAGTGTGGAGATTCTTCATGGCGCTGCTTGCCCATCGTAAGGGATTGTTAGATGAGTTGGGCGTGCTGTGGCGGTTAGTTACCCGCTCAACACGCGGACGCACAGCGATCTCTCTGCAAATTAGCATTGTGAGCATGATAGCTGTCCTCCTTGGGGAGATTTGGCAGCTTCCCATACTCAGCCTGATCCCTATTACGGTAGGGGCGCTGTGGCAGGCGAACCGTCTTGCGAATATGAAAATCGCAGTGACATTCCTTGTCTTCTTCACCCTGGTAATTGGGGCGCTTTATATTGGTGCTGTACTCACAGTAAATAACTTCTTTGCCACTTTGGCTGTGAATTTGCTGTTTAGCTTTGTTTTTTTCTATCTTGGCACAGCAAGTTCATTAGGGTTGATAGCGGTTGTTGCTGGGTTGGTGCTGTCTTACCTGTTGCTTACCCTTGATACGATCCATGATGGCGATACGGTCATGCGGTTTATTTTGTACGCATGGTTGGTGTTTCTGCTTATTGGCGGGTTGTTAGCAGTTGTGGGGAGTGTATTAGCGCCATCGCCCCGGCGTGTGTTGATGAAGCAAATTGCTGAGCGTCTTTCTCTTACTGCGCAGTTTCTGTCTCCTGAATTGCGCAATGGCAAAAGGCAGCGCGGGCTGACAGAAGCAGTGATGGATACCGTTAAAGAAGGTGTTAGCGGTATGATGGTGAGCCTTGCGCTTATGGGGCAAGAAGGGCGCTGGGCTGAGGAAGATATTAATAAATTACGTCGGGCCGCGCTGCATAGTTTCGCTGTGCTGCAACTTGCCGAACAACGTTTCTGCCGTGGTCAAACAGATGGGCCATGGCCTGAGCGTAAGATTATGGCAGAGCTGATTGAGGAGATGACAGCTTGTTTCGACCTCGATAGGCTCCCTTGTGAGATCGGTACAATTCATGGCCTGACAGACCCAACATTACTTAAAATGTTGGCGCTGTTAGAGAATTTTACAGAGCCATTGGCAGCTTCAGAGCTTGCTCCTCCCGTTAAAGAGGGTGAGGAGGCGCCTAAGCCTAAGAAACCTGGTTTCTTCAAGCCCGATGCATTTACGAATGCTGAGCATATAAGGCAGGCGATTAAGGGCACGGTATCTGTTTTCTTTGCCATTGTGACTTACAAAATGCTCAACTGGCCGGGCGTACATACTTGCATGATCACCTGCTTTATTGTCTCTATGCCGACAATGGGAGCAGTAATGGATAAGCAGATATTACGTATTGGCGGCTCCTTGCTAGGTTGTAGCTTATCCATGTTCATTATTACATTTCTTATGCCGCATATGACTAATGTCGCGCAGCTTCTTCTGTCTGTCGGTGCGGTGGTGTTCTGTGGGGCATGGGTTAAGGCGGGAGATGTGCGTATCTCCTATATCGGCTTGCAAATTATGGTCGGGTTTTTGCTATGTGACCTCACGCAGCCTGCCCCGGTGACAGACCTTACTGTGCCGCGGGACCGTGTGATTGGTATTTTGATTGGTCTTTCAATTAGCTTTGCTGTTCACACATTATTCTGGCCGCGCAGTGCAGCTGCCGGCTTGCCCGAGAAATTAAAGCAGGTAGATGGCCTCTTAAAGCGTGAAGTGGATGCTGTGGGGGTTGAGAGATCTATTTTGCAGGTTGCTCAGGTACAAGAGGCCGTGGCGGGGGCATTGCAATCATTACGTTACGCTATGATAGAGCCGTCTTATATTCGTCCACCACGCCGCATATTGCTGCATTATCACTTGTGGTTGCGGCAAGCTAGGCGCCGTGCAGGGCTGAAGCTTCTAGCTGGGGATGCTGGAGGAATAGAGGGCTTGATAGGTTTAGAGCGTATTTTAAATGTTCCAGCGCATGAAGCTGCATCTCGTGGGGGAGAAAATAAGTGAAAAAAGCATCACGAGAGTTGCGTGGGTCTATGGTGCGGACTGGGATAGGTTTCACGTTACTGTTCAGTAGCGCTCTTTGGCTTGTCGGGTGTGAATCTGACACGATGCGTTATGCCCCTCATGATCTAAGCCAACCTTGGCAGGGAGCGGTAGATGCGAAAGGGCATTTACTCTCAGCTGGGCAGGCGTCTGATGGTGAGATGCGTGCGGCGAAGCACGGCCTGCGTTTGCCTGAAGGCTTTCGTCTGCCGGTAGATCATAGCTTGCCACAGCAACCTCTTGGAGCGGTGAAGATACAGGCAGATCATTCATATGGTTTGGCTGAGTTGATTGATCTTGCTCAGTCGCACAACCCCCAAACACGTATGGCGTGGGATGCGGCACGGGCAAGTGCGGCTGCTGTGGGGATCGCGCGGTCAAGCTATTTGCCGCAGCTTACCGCGAGTGTTGTTGGGGGCTATACAACACTGCAACCCCGTACGAATTTAAGTGGCCTGTTAAATGGGCCAACTAATATTCATTTGAACATCACTAAAGAGACAGAGCAGGTAGGGTTGCAATGGCTGTTATTTGACTTTGGTAAGCGCCACGCTGTTATGGAAGAAGCACGGCAGAATAATCTGGCTCAGAATATTCTATTTACAGGGGCGCATCAGAAGGTCGTTTATGAGGTTGCAACAGCATATTATCAGTATGTTGCAGCGCTGAGCCATGTTGATCTTGTTACGAAATCTCTTGAAAATGCCTATGAAATTGAACGTGCAGCTAGAGCTAATTTAAGGCACGGGCAAGGGACACGCATTGATACAGCCCAAGCAGAGCAGGCCGTAGCAGAGGCAGAGCTTGTTATGGCGCATGTGCGTGGGGATGTTGAAAATAAACGGCTCGACCTTCTCACCGCGATGGGTTTAGATCCAGCTCTTCGTATCAATGTGCAGCGTGATAAAGATAGGCATATTAGTGTAGAAGATATTCGCCTTAGTGATGCAATGGTGCGTGATGCTGTTTCGCGGCGGCCAGATGTTCTTGCAGCATATACACGTTTGCACGCAGCCCATAATGCGGTGCAAGGTGCACGGGCGAGTTTCTTACCGCAGATATTTGTGAGCGGTAATGTTGGTTATGGCTATACACAATTCAGCCTAAAAGGTTTGCCTATCGGTGGTGGGCTTCCTCTTAATGGTACTAGTAATATGTTTACGGGTGGCATTACGGGGGGAATCTCTGTTCCTATTTTCGATGGGGGGCTGCGGCGTAACCGCTTAAAGCAGGCACATAACCAAGAGGATAGCGCTCGGGCACAGATGCAAGATGTGCAAGATAATGCGGTCAGAACAATTGTAAGTGCAGAAAATACGCTGCATGCAGGTATTGTGGCGTATCATGCCGCAGAAAAACTACAAACAGCGAGCCAGATCGGGTTTGATGCGGCGTTGACGGCTTATCGTGCGGGTGATGGCTCTATGACACGGATGTTAGAGCTACAAAATGCCCTGCTGAATGCACGTCTTACAGCATCTGACAGCTACTATGCGATGCTGGTTGCTGCGGCGTCTCTTGCATTTTCGGCGGGGACATTAAGTGGTGGGGATGTGCTAACAGATGTTGGTGCATCTTTATATGAGCACACCCCTTAATGGCTTAAAAGGTTGTAGGGTAGGAGGGCTATGCCGCCTTGTGGAGGCGTGCCAGCCCTATGGTAATGAGATAAATCACCAGCCCGCCAGCTGAAAGTAATGCTCCGCCCCAACCGACAGCATGTAAGCCTAGATTATGGTCGACCAACAAGGCGGCAAACCATGCCCCGAGCGCATTAGCGATGTTAAAGGCCGAATGGTTGAGTGAGGCTGCAAGAGTTTGGGCATCACCGGCAACATCCATAAGGCGTGTTTGCATCGCCGGGCTTAAGATGATTGTTGCTGCAGGCAGTAGAAAACATACAAGGAGGATTGCTTCTTTAAAGGGAAGGAGTAGCCAGAAAGCGAGCATGAAAATGCAGCTTGCAATAAGCCCGAGAATGGTTGTGCGATCCAAGTTGCGGTCGATCATTGCACCACCAAAGGCATTGCCTGCGACCATGCCGCATCCCCACACAATTTGGTAAAGCGTGACCATCCATGCTGAGAGATGAGTGACCTCACTCAACCCGGAGGTGAGGAAGGTATACACGCCAAAGAGTCCCCCAAAGCCAATGGCTCCTGTAAAGAGAGTTAGGAGGACTTGAGGATTTTTAAAAGCGGTAAGCTCAGAAAGAGCATTGACGTGTTTCTCGGGCCGGTCCGCAGGGATGAAGAGAGCAACCCCAAGAATGCAGAGCAGGCCAAGAACCGTAAGCGCTCCATAGATCACCTCCCAAGAGACATATTGCACCATGAATGTGCTCAAAGGCGAACCAATCACAGTAGAGATCATAATCCCGGAGAGCACCATCCCTACAGTGCGCCCGCGGCGTGCCCGCTCGACCATAGAGGCCCCGGTGAGAGCGGCAATGCCGAAATAAGCCCCATGAGGCAGGCCGGTGATAAAGCGCATGACCTCAATAGATATGAGAGAGGAGCAGGTAATAGTTCCAATATTGCCGATACAGAAGAGGAGAAGTAATAGCAAAAGAACAGTGCGGCGGGGTAAATGTGCCCCTGCAATTGCCATGATGGGCGCCCCCACAACCACCCCGAGAGCATAGGCTGAGATAACTTCGCTCGCTTGTCCAAGAGAAATATTTAGAGCGTGGGCAAAGGCAGGGAGGATGCCCATCATCCCAAATTCGCCCGTGCCGATGGTAAATGTGCCGAGCATAAGGGCGATAATGGCAGGGTAAACGCCATGAGGGGGGCGTATAAGTTTTACCGAAGCCGTTTCGGTCTGTGACATGGGAAAGGGCGCTCCAATAGGGCAGTAATATGATAGCCAGTGAAAGGTGAGAAAATAGAAATTATAAAAGTAATCTCTATGATGGCTTTACCGATATATGATCGTTGGTTCTTCTGCCAAGAAGGAAGAGTCTAAAAGTCGCTTTAAAGGGCGAATTTCTTGACAGCTGACCTAAGCTCGTGTAGCTGCGTGTGCATTGCCGGGAATGTTGGATGTTCTGGCCGGGATGTCTATGCGCTGTGGCATGGCATTTTTATCGGTTCTGGGGATATCCCGTTCTTCTTATTTTAGGGAGAGCCTACCGGTGCAACAAATGGTCCGCCTCGCAGAAATAGGTGGGTCTGATAGAGAATACGGGTTTAACCGATGTCAAAACGTCTTGAGAGCAAGTACAAAATTAACCGCCGCCTTGGTGTGAACCTGTGGGGTCGCGCTAAGTCTCCGGTCAACCGTCGTGAGTACGGTCCTGGTCAGCATGGTCAGCGTCGCCGTCAGAAACCTTCTGACTACTCCATTCAGTTGATGGCAAAGCAGAAGCTTAAAGGTTACTACGGTAACATCAGCGAGAAGCAGTTCCGTCGTTATTATGATGAAGCTGTGCGCCGCAAAGGTGATACATCTGAGAACCTGATCGGCCTGCTGGAGCGCCGCCTGGATGCGGTTATCTACCGTCTGAAATTCGCTATGACACCGTTTGCGGCTCGTCAGTTCATTAACCACGGCCACGTTCTGGTTAATGGTAAGCGCGTGAATATTCCGTCCTACCTCGTCAAGGAAGGCGATGTGGTTGAGGTGCGCGAGAAGTCCAAGCAGCTTGCAGTTGTTCTGGATGCTGTTCAGAGCGCAGAGCGTGACGTGCCAGAATATATGGAAGTTGACCACCGCCAGATGAAGGGTTCCTTCATCCGCGTGCCTCAGCTTTCTGATGTGCCTTATCCTGTGCAGATGGAACCAAACCTCGTGGTCGAGTTCTACTCCCGCTAAGAACGGTTTTTTCCGTTTGTTGGAGCGCCGGGCGGTTATCCGTCCGGCGTTTGCCGTTTTTACGCTCTTTCTTTTTGGTAGGCTGTCCCTATGTCTGTTTCTACTAAAGCTGGTGATATTGCTGCTGAGATTCCACGGCGGCGTACATTTGCGATTATTTCCCATCCGGATGCTGGTAAGACCACGTTAACAGAGCGTATCTTGCGTGCTGGTGGGGCGATTCAGATGGCAGGGAATGTGCGTGCGAAAGGTGAACGCCGGCGCACACGGTCTGACTGGATGAATATCGAGCGTGACCGTGGTATTTCGGTTGTGACCTCGGTGATGACCTTCAATTATGGTGGGTGCGTTTTTAATCTTCTCGATACCCCGGGCCATGAAGACTTCTCTGAAGATACATACCGTACTCTTACAGCAGTTGATTGTGCTGTGATGGTGATCGATGCGGCAAAAGGTATTGAGGCACGTACACGCAAGCTTTTTGAAATTTGTCGCCTGCGGGATATTCCTATTGTCACCTTCATCAATAAGATGGACCGTGAAGCGCAGGATTGTTTTGAGTTGCTAGATGAAATTTCCAATGCTCTGGCCTTGGATGTATCTCCAGCGACATGGCCTGTAGGGCGGGCTGCTAAATTTGCGGGTATTTATGACCTCCGTACAAAAAGCCTCCACTTAAAAGATGAGCTTCCTGAAAATGATGAGCGTTTGGCGCTCATGCGGGAGGAAGTTGAGCTCGCAGAAGCTGCTTTACCTGCTTTTGAAAAGGAATTCTTTGATGAGGGGCACTTAACACCTGTCTTCTTTGGCTCAGCCATGAAGGAGATTGGCGTTACAGACCTGCTGGATGCGTTGGTAGAGTATGGCCCCCCACCACGGGCGCAGGCTTCTGAAACACGTGAAGTTAAAGCAACTGAAGAAAATGTCACAGCGCTTGTGTTTAAGATCCAAGCGAATATGGACCCGAATCATCGTGATCGTATGGCGTTTGCCCGTGTTTGTTCTGGCCGGTTAACACGGGGCATGCGCCTAAAGCATGTACGTATTGGCAAGCAGTTTGCACTACATACACCTCAGTTCTTCTTCGCTCAGGATCGTCAGCTTGTTGAAGAAGCTTTTGCAGGTGATGTTGTTGGTATTCCTAACCATGGCACATTGAGGATTGGCGATACACTCACGGATGGGGAAGATTTGCGCTTTACAGGCGTACCTCATTTTGCCCCAGAAATTTTGCGCCGTGTGCGGCTTGATGACGCTATGAAGGCTAAAAAATTGCGTCAGGCACTTGTGGAGTTAGCTGAGGAAGGTGTTGTGCAGCTTTTTCGCCCGCAAGATGGTGCACCACCTATTGTAGGTGTTGTGGGTACGTTGCAGCTTGATGTGCTTCAGTCCCGTTTGCAGGCTGAATATAAAGTGCCTGTCGGGTTTGAGAGTACACCATTTACGCTGGCACGTTGGGTCACAGGTGACAAAGCTGCACAGGAACAATTTGCAGCGGTGAACCGGAGTGCCATGGCTGATGATCTAGATGGGGATCCAGTCTTCTTGGCTAGCTCTGGTTTTATGATGAACCGTGCCATTGAGATGAATGAAGCCCTTAAGTTCCATGATATTAAGCAGATCGGCATGGCAGAGCCTGCTAAGTAGTCTTCGTGCTATGCGGTAAATGCTTTTGAAAACACGGAGGGAAATGCCTCCGTGTTTTTTTATGTCTCATGAAAGGGACAGGTACGTTTATGGAAGGGTAAGTTGGATAGAGACGGGGCAGTGGTCAGAAAGATGTTGTGAAGGTACGGCATGCCGGAAGGTCATTACTCTTAGGCTATCTGGCACAAGCCATTGGCGAGCGGCATTGCCAAGGATGATATGATCAATGAATTGCTCACCACTTCCACATGGGCTGCTATGGCCTTCTGTAGTGAGGGTAAGGGGGGCATCGCTTGCCCATTCTTTCATGAGAGGGTCATGGGGGGTGAGGCGGCGGTTAAAATCCCCTAAGATGGCAAAGGGTATGTGGTCATCTATACGGTCTAATATCCACTCATCAATGATGTGAAATTGTTGGAATAGCAGAGAGCAGGCACGCTTTTTCGTGATCAACGGTTGTGCCCAGCAACCTGTTTTGAGATGCACAATGAGTAGACGTAGTTGAGCTGCACCTTTTTGGATAGTGATGTCTAGCCCGCCACGGAGAGGGTGATGTGCACCGGGCTGGACAACATTTAGGCTGGTTAGCTCAGTATTTTCGTGGGCGGTGATGTAGCTATTACGCCGTATGGCGAGGCCCACGCGCTGGATAATGGGATCCGGCGTGATGAAAATTTGATAAGAGCTTGAGGGAAATATTTTATCTATAGCCTCTAGGCCATCAACTTCTTGGAAGGCAATAAGGTCACTATGGAGTTTCTCTGCATAGTGGCGGAGTTGATCAAAATCAGCCTCTGTGCGGGAGGGAATATCTGGTGGTAAGGCTGGGTCATCTACAGGGCGTAGAGTAAGCCAATCCATGTTCCATGTTGTGAGCTTTAATGTGCTGTTTGCATAAGCTGAGGTGCTAAAACTGCAGATAAGAAGTAGTGCAGTGGCAATAGAACAGAGAAAACCGCCTGCCTGAATAGACAGACGGCAATAGAGGCTATGTGTGGTCAGATTAGCCCGCAAGAGTGTTGGTGCTGCCTTTCTTAAGGGCAGCCATAGCATCAGAGACGGAATGCTCTGTCTTTGTTTGCTCATCGAGTATAAAAATACGCCCTTGTTTAATATCGTAGTACCAGCCTTGTACGTTTAATTCCCCACGGGCCAAGGCACCTGCGACAATTGGGTGTGTTTTAAGATGTGCGATTTGAAGGCGTACATTCGCCTCAGCTAAGCAGCGTACATCCTTTGGCCCCATATCTTCGGCGCGGAGATCCCCCACAGCGGCGTAAGCGGCTTCTGCATTGTGCAACCAGCGGCGAACGGTTGGTACGCTTTTGAGCTTTTCTGGAGCAGTTGCCAAATTTACGAGGGCAGACATTGCCCCGCAATTTGAATGCCCACAAACGATGATGTTTTTAACTTTAAGAGCCGCTACAGCATATTCAATCGCCGAAGCAACAGATCCGACCATATTCCCATAGGCAGGGACAATATTACCTACATTGCGGATTAGAAAAAGCTCGCCTGGCTCAGTCTGCGTAATGAGGCTCGGGCTAATGCGGCTATCTGCACAGGTGATGAAAAGAGTTGCAGGCGTCTGGTCGTAAGCCAGGCTTTCAAACAGCTCTTTCTTTTGGGGGTACACATCTTCTTCAAAGGTGCGGACACCATCGAGTAGTTCCAGAAGGGTATTACGATGGAAGGCCATATATGTTGTGTTCCTGAGTCAAAGAGGTATTCCGACAAAACAGCCTGTTTGCGTCTTGCGGTTATAAAACACGGGCAGAGTATAAATCTTACCCATCTGTAAACATTAAAAATATTTTTAATGTTCGTCTAGAGAGAAAATACCCTTCTCGGGAAGGACAATGAGAGAAGGAAAAGAGTAGTTAATAAGCATTATGATAACGTAATTTGTAACTTAATTGTTACTGGCATGATGCTGCTAATGTATCAGCAAAGCGTCTTATAGGGCTGCAATTGAAGATAAAAATAAGGGCCGCAGGATATTTCAGAAGGAAACATCCCAACGGCCCTTATGGCGGTAAGGTAGATTTTTACAGAGGGTTATCAGCCTTGTGAAAGTGTCTCTCGTAGCATTGCAAATACGGCATCAGCAGCAGGCTCTGCGCCACCAGCTTGGGCCATGTCTGGGCGTCCACCACCACCTTTACCACCCATAAGAGCAGAGGCGGCGCGGGCGAGATCTACTGCATTAAAGCGGTCGGTAAGGTCTTTACTGACAGCAATAACAACACTGCCGCGCTCATTTGCATTGGAGATGAGAGCAACAACACCAGAGGAAATCTGTTTAAGAAGCCCATCAGCAAGCCCCTTAAGGTCTTTCGGGTTTACATCTTCTAGCAGGCGTGCAGCGAGTGTGATGCCATTTACTGTTTCGCTAGATGCCGTACCTTCACCCGTGGCAAGCTTATGTTGAAGTGCGGAAATCTGAGCATTAAGGGACTTACGTTCTTCTAGTAGGGCGGCAAGGCGAGCAGGCGTTTCGCTTGGAGTAACTTTAAGCAGGCCGGCAATATCAGAGAGGAGTGTTTCTGTTTGTTGTACAGTTTGTTCTGCTGCCTTACCACAAACAGCCTCAATACGGCGGACGCCAGAGGAGACACCTGTTTCGGAAACAATACGGAAGAGGCCAATCTCTCCTAAACGGTTTACATGAGTGCCGCCGCAAAGCTCAATAGAGTAAGCTTGGCGGTTGTTGGCGTCTTCATTGCCCATGAAAACAACACGGACCTCATCGCCATATTTCTCACCAAAGAGGGCCATAGCACCGCTCTCAATAGCCTGTTCTTGTGTCATGAGGCGTGTCTCAACAGGGCTATTCTGGCGAATGCGTGCGTTTACGTCGGCTTCAATAGCTCTCAGCTCATCATCCGTTAGGGGGCGAGGCTGGCTGATATCAAAACGCAGGCGGTCAGGTGAGTTTAGGCTGCCTTTTTGTGTAACATGCTCACCAATATGGCGGCGTAGTGCTTCATGCAGCAGATGTGTTGCAGAATGGTGCCCACGTACAGCGGAGCGGCGTTCATGATCAATCTCAGCGTGGACTTCCATCCCCGGTTTGAGGTTCCCTTCAACAACCTTACCGAGATGAACGATAAGATCACCATTCTTTTTCTGGGTATCTGTAATCTCAACTTTGAGACCGGCAGCGGTCAATGTTCCGTGGTCGCCAACCTGCCCGCCACTTTCCCCGTAGAAGGGAGATTGGTTGAGAAGAATAGCAACGTCATCGCCAGCTTTGGCCTCGGCAAGCTCATCATTCCCACGGAAGATAGCTTGGACCTCAGCATCAGCTTGTTCTGTCACATACCCAAGGAATTCTGTTGCGCCAAAGCGGTCACGAGCATCGAACCACACAGTCTCAACTGTGCTATCACCAGACCCTACCCAAGAGGCACGAGCACGTTGACGCTGCTCAGCCATCGCAGCCTCAAAGCCTGCTTCATCTACTTTATGACCACGTTCGCGTAAAACATCCTGTGTGAGGTCTAGCGGGAAGCCAAATGTATCATAAAGCTTAAAGGCGACATCACCGGAGAGAAGGCCATTAGAAGAGATACGTGTGATTTCATCTTCTAGTAGATTCATTCCGCGCCCCAAGAGACTTGCGAAGCGTTCTTCTTCACCTTTCATGGTCTCAGTAATGAGGGCTTTATGCTGGTTAAGTTCAGGATAAGCATGGCCCATCTGCTGGATGAGTGCAGGTAGCAGACGGTAGAATACAGGCTCTTTTGCGCCCATGAGGTGAAGGTGACGCATCGCACGGCGCATAATACGCCGCAGCACATAGCCGCGCCCTTCACGAGAAGGGAGAACGCCATCGGAGATTAAGAAGGCTGTGGAGCGTAGGTGATCGGCCACGACACGATGGCTGGTTTTGAACTGGCCATCGGCATCTTGTTTCATTAAGTCGGCAGAGGCTTCAATTAGCGCACGCAGAGTATCTGTGTCGTAATTATCTTTTTTCCCCTGCATGACAGCAGCGAAACGCTCCAGCCCCATACCTGTATCAATGGATGGGTGAGGAAGATTTGTACGCTTGCCTTCACCTTCTTCAAAGAACTGCATGAAGACGAGGTTCCAAATCTCAACAAAACGATCCCCATCTTCATCTGGGCTGCCAGGAGGGCCACCAGCGACGGAAGGACCGTGGTCGTAGAAGATCTCGGATGAAGGGCCGCAAGGGCCAGTGTCCCCCATGCGCCAGAAGTTATCCGAGGTTGCGATAGGGATGATTTTCTCGTCCGGTAGGCCTGCTATTTTCTTCCAGAGGGTCGCAGCTTCCGTGTCGTCGGCATAAACTGTGACGAGTAGCTTCTCAGGAGAGATGCCAAAGCCTTTTGTTAGAAGGGTCCAGGCGAATTCGATAACTTCAGCTTTGAAATAGTCTCCAAAGCTGAAATTGCCCATCATTTCAAAGAAGGTGTGGTGGCGTGCGGTATAGCCGACATTATCAAGATCATTATGCTTGCCACCTGCACGTACAACCTTTTGAGCTGTTGTTGCCCGTTTGTAGGGACGTGTTTCTTGGCCGGTAAAGACGTTCTTAAACGGGACCATTCCTGCATTAGTAAAGAGCAGAGAAGGGTCGTTCTGAGGAACCAGAGGGGCTGATGGCAGAATTTGATGCCCGTGAGAGGCAAAATATTCAAGGAATGTGGAGCGGATATCGTTTGTGCTGGTCATAAGTTTGCGCGTCTGGTTCCCGACAGAGACAGAAAATGTTTCGTATTTCTAGACGATTTTCAATGCGTTGGAAATGTTTCGATACGGGAAGCGATGAAAGAAGCAGCTATGTAGGGGGAAGAACGCGCAAGTGTGTAGCTTAAGCGCGGGGTCTTTCTTGTGTTTTTTTCGAGAGTTGCTCGTTTTTTTTCTTTTTAAAAACAAAGTGATGGCAGAGCGTGAAGTTAATAAACATTCCACCGGCCGTACCACAAAGAAGGGCAATAACGGGATAATGGCGTGTGATAGGCCATATTTGGAAAAGTGTCAGAACAATACCACGGTTAATGATGAAGCCGGGTAAGTTGGCGAGGGTAAAACGAATCCATTGCTGGCGTAGTGTAAAATGCTTCCGGCAGCAATCATGGAAAGTGAAGTAACGATTCAGAAGCCAATTGTTGCTAGAAGCAATAACGTAAGCGAGCAGTGTTGCAATATGCAAGCCGATGACAGGACGAAGAAGAGAAACGCTCGCCCAGTCAACCAAAAAGCCCGCTACACCGACCATTCCAAAACGTATGAAACGTTGTAGGTGGTGAATATTGTTTTTAAAAAAGCAAAGCATCGCGGGCACATAAAATATGAAAGGGTTTATATGCCAAGCCTTGTAGTCAGTTTAGTTCTTATATGAAAGAGGCTGTGGGGAAATAATATTTCATTGCACGGTATAAAAAAGAGGCGCCCCGCACAGGACGCCCCTTTGAAGCTGCGACGTAGAATATGTTTTCTATTATAAATATTACTTCAGAATAATTTCTACGCGACGGTTTTGTGGTTCACGTGTGTCTTTCGCTGTGGCCACAAGTGGATGAGAATCGCCAAATCCACGAATATCAATAGCCGTGCCAGGCACTCCCATACGGATCAGCTCAGCTTTAACACTCTTCGCACGTAGAAGTGAGATGTGCATGTTGTATCTCTCGCCACGTGGGCCAGGATGCGCTGCAGAGCTATCAGCGTAGCCATTAACTTCGATGCGTGTTGTTTGTACATGGGTAGATGCTTGAGCAGCTTGTGCTACGATCTCACGAGCACGTCCGGTTAAGTCTGCTTTACCCCAATCGAAGAAGACGAGGTATGTACGAGCAACCTGTGCAGGAGGTGGTGCAACGATAGGGGCCGCTGCTGGAGCAGGGGGGGCAGGAGGATTGTTATTGAAGGCATAACGTAGGCCAAAGAGAAATTGGTGCGTGTAGCGTGTGCCAAAGCCAACGCGATCGCCACCGTTGGAGCCTTTAGTGTAAATGCGCCCGTTGGTAACACCCCCTGATGAGCCAGCTTGGCCGATAAAGCGATATTGCGCTGTGAGTGCGAGGCCAGGAACGCCTGGAACATCATAAGCAGCACCGGCGATACCCTGCGCAGCGAAGCTACCCTGTGTCCCATTGATCATAGGGTTAGAACCTGCAGCACGATTATAAACCTTGCCGTAATGCTGCCACATATAGCCAGCACCCAGCCCAACGAATGGGGTTACAGGAACATTGATGCCAAACTGGGCAAGGTCAATATCATACAGAACATTGGCGAACATGCCGTAGCCTTGGTCTTTGCCATGGGCTTTTTTGTTGCCGTCTGTTGTGTAAGCACCGCCAAGGCGCGTGATGTTTGTTTGGTTATAGTTGCCTTCTAGCTCAGCACGAAAGCCATTACCGAAACCATAACCGGCAGAGAAGTAGCCATTATAACCGCTGCCGAAATGGGCTTTACCAAAGGCGCCATCGGCAGAACGGTGAATATTTTCACCATCCCCAACGCGAACGCTTTGATGTTGAACAAGGTTATAACCGCCAGCGCCTTCAATATACGGGCCGGTGATTGTGCTGGCCATGGCGAGAGATGGCAGCGCCACCATTGATGTCATGGCGAGAAGTGCATTACGAATACGCATCTACTTCCTCTGTTTTCTATGTGATTGCAAACAGCCAGCATGGTGGAAGAAGCCTAAGGGCCGCCGTATAGAGCCAGCTAACGGTACATTTATATGAGAAAATAGAATGAAAGTTAAGGTTTTTCAATGCCTAAAAGTAGTTCAAGGTGAGGCTTGTTAGGTAAACCGTAGCGGTAATGTTCTTTATAAGTAATTACCTGGGTATAGTTTCAAAATAATCTTATTTTTGTGATTGTATAAAAATATTTCGTTTAATGCAGTCTAAATAGAGAATGAGTGTTTTTGAGAAAAATATGTTGTTAGGGTGTTTGAGCACAAACAAGAAAGGGCACCCGTGAAGGGCGCCCTTTCTGTTGAATCAACGGTGGCTGAGCCTGAAATTATTTCAGGATAATTTCCACGCGACGGTTCTGTGGCTCACGTGTGTTGTGAGGCGTTGGCACGGATGGGTTGTTTACGCCGTAACCATGGATATCAATAGCAGCTGCTGGGATGCCAAGGCGGATCAGCTCGGCTTTGACACTGTTAGCGCGGCGAACAGAGAGGGCGTGATTGAATTTCGCACCATATTCACCAGGGCGAATTGCGGAGTTATCAGCATAGCCGTTAACTTCGATGCGTGTTGTCTGCACATGAGCAGAGGCTTGAACAGCCTGCGCAACGACTGCGCGCCCACGTTCCGTGAGGTTTGCTTGTGCCCAGTCGAAGAAGACAAGATATGTGCGTGCAACCTGCACAGGTGGCGGAGCTACAACAGGAGCGACAGGAGCAGCTTCTTGTTGTTTTGCTTTGCTGTTGAAAGCGTAGCGTAGCCCAAAGAGGAACTGGTGCGTATAGCGTGTACCAACATCTACACGGTCGCCATCTGTTCCGTGCATACGACCGAGGGAAACGCCACTGCTGGAACCCACCTGACCGATGAAGCGATATTGTGCCGTAAGAGCAAGACCGCGTACGCCAGGGATATCATAAGCGGCACCAAGGATACCTTGTGCAGCAAAGCTGCCCTTTGTGCCGTTAAGGCCAGGATAGCCATTGCTGTTACGAACGTGGCGGTAATTCTGCCACATATAACCAGCACCCAGACCGACGAATGGGGTTACAGGAACATTGATCCCAAATTTGGAGAGGTCAATGTCATAAAGCACATTGGCGAACATGCCGTAGCCTTGGTCTTTACCATGGGCTTTTTTGTTGCCGTCTGCTGTGTAAGCACCGCCAAGGCGTGTGATGTTTGTTTGGTTATAGTTGCCTTCCAGCTCAGCGCGGAGGCCGTTACCGAAACCATAACCAGCGGAGAAATATCCGTTATAACCGCTACCGAAATGCGCCTTACCAATGTCGCTAGCGCCCCGGCTTGTGTCGCCAGCAGAGCCAGTACGAATGCTTTGATGCTGAACAAGGTTATAACCGCCAGCGCCTTCAATATATGGGCCGGTAATTGTGCTGGCCATAGCAAGGGATGGTAGCGCCACCATTGATGTCATGGCGAGAAGTGCATTACGGATACGCATTTACTTCCTCAATCTTTAACTTAATGAATACAAACAGCCAGAACATTACATGAGGCATTATGTGAAAGGAAGCGCATAGCCTAAGCAACGTGGCCGACCATTGAGAGGATAAGGAAAGGAGATTAGAAGGTTAAGGAGTTTTTTTATTGATATCGAATAGAATTGTTGAGGTGTGTCAAATAGAACACACAAAATGATATAAGTAAGTAACGTAAATTTGAACAATATTTACTTTTTAACATCTTCGTGATGTTTGATATTTATGTTTCCAATTCGAAATGAATAAAATATTCTTTTTAGTTTTTGATGGCGATATTTTAGTTAATGGAATTGGTGATAATAAGTTTCTTATATATCTGTAATAGGATTTTGTTTTATATATGTGTCATTGTCTGTGTTTATTATTTTGATATTGAAGAAAAATTCAAAAATAAACGCTCCTATATAGTAAACAAATGTAAGGGGTGAGTTTACTATATAGGATTTAAATATAACTATGCAGGAAAGCCTTCTTCTTGCAGTAAGGAAAGTACATCATCCATGGAGACATCGCGGCATGTAAAGGCTTGGCCGATGCCTCGTAGGAGGACGAAGCTTACCTTACCATCTCTTAGTTTTTTATCACGCCCCATATGCTTGATTAATGTTGCGCTGCTGAGCGGGTGGGGGAGGTCCTTGACGCTGGCAGGCATTTTTAAGGCATGAAGATGGGCGTCTAGGCGCTGGAGGTCTTCTTGAGGAGCAAGGCCCATTTTGACAGAGAGGGCAAGCGCCATATGTAATCCGATGGATACAGCTTCGCCGTGAAGAAGTCGCCCATCATAATGAAATTCAGCTTCAAAAGCATGTGCAAATGTATGGCCAAGGTTAAGGAGAGCTCGCCCCCCTTGCTTGGCGTTTTCACGTTCATCTGCACGGACAACACCTGCTTTAAAGCTGCATGCACGCCGGACGGCTTCACCTAATGTTGCGGGGTCTCCTGCGAGTAAGGCTTGGCCGTTTTGCTCACACCATGCGAAGAGTTCAGGGTCAGCAATTAAGCCTGATTTAATGATTTCGGCATATCCAGCCACGAGCTGACGTTGGGGAAGTGTGCTTAGAGTACCTGTATCAGCAAGAACAAGGCGGGGTTGCCAAAAGGCACCGATGAGATTTTTTCCTGCACGGGCATTAATACCGGTTTTTCCACCAACAGAGCTATCGACCTGGGCTAATAGAGTTGTAGGAATTTGGATAAATGGAATTCCACGAAGAGCTGTTGCCGCGATAAAGCCGCCTAAATCTCCTACGACACCGCCGCCAAGGGCAATAAGGGTAGTGCCACGCTCAATACCGCGAGCGAGCATTTCTTCCATAATTTGCTCAAAACGAGAGAGGGATTTACTGGCCTCTCCAGCTGGAACGGTAAGAACATCAAGGCGGATATCGTGTGTTTCGAAGCTGCGGGTTAAGCTGTCTAGATGCAGAGCGGCAACTGTTTCATCTGTTAAGATAATGGCATGCTTGTTGGAGAGATGCGGAATAATACGAGACGCTGCATCCTGCAGAAGACCTGCCCCGATTGTGACATCGTATTGATGCCCAGCTAAAGCAACAGGGACATGGTGAGGGAGGGATGTATTTGCGAGTGTTTTGCTTATGTTTTGTACGCTTTGTTCCACGCTTTCATCTCCACAATGAATGATAATATCTGCTGTTGCATAAAGAGGATAACGCTGTGCGGCGAGGGAGCGTAAGGTCTCCTCTGTTTTGCCTTGTGCAAGGAGGGGGCGGTGTGTGCGGGCGTGTGATAAACGTTTGAGCAGCACATTCATAGGAGTATGTAGCCAGACGGTGCAGATATCAGGGCGGTCATTAATAAGGGCGCGTGTCTGTTCATGCATCCAAGCCCCGCCGCCTGTTGCGAGAACGCACGGGCCCCCCTCAAGAAGGCGGCGGATGACACGATGTTCGCCTGCACGAAAATAAGCTTCACCATGGCGGGCGAAAATATCAGGAATGGTTTCCTGGCACGCTTTTTCGATTTCTACATCAGTATCGATAAAAGGAATGCCGTAATGTTCGGCCAAGCGGCGGCCTAAGGTGGTTTTCCCTGCACCCATAAGTCCAATAAGGACGATAACAGAGCGAGGTGGCTTTGTAGCTGTATTTGGAAGCATATCAAATGAGATAGATGAAGACATATTCTTCTCCTACCATGGGTCGCTCTGCCCTCCTAGAGGTAGGGGCATAAGAAAGAGTGAGCTTTATAAGATGTTTGTAGGAGAATATGTGAGGAGGGATTGAAATGATGGTTTTGTAAATGACGTAGTGTCGGTATAAGCGGCAGAGCATCTAAGAGTGTGGAGCTATATTTATGAGGTCTTTTGCCCGGTTCATACTGGTTTTGTTGGTCCTTGGTGTACTGGTCGGTGGTGGCTATCTTATTACACGGGATGATGAACAGCCCCCGGCTCCAGTTATGGTGCATCGTGATCTAACCCCACAGGCAGCACCAAGCGTTAGCTTGCCACAGGGGCATAGTGGCTTGCCAGAACTCCCAGCTATTAAAGGGCGGGGCTGAGGAAGTCGTGCCGACATCTGATGCGTTGATTGATTCTTTTCTCGAGGCCATGGCGGCAGAGAGAGGGGCAGCGTTGAAGACTCGGCAGGCTTATCGTGCAGACCTTGAAGATTTTGCACGTTGGTGCGCACCAACATCACTTGCCGAAGCAAGTACGGAGCAGGTGCGGACATATTTTGCTTCACTTGGACAGGAAGGGCTGGCAGCACGAACGCAAGCACGTCGCCTTTCCTGCTTAAGGCAGTTTGCGCGTTTTATGTTACAAACGGGCATACGAGAGGATGATCTTACCGCTGGGCAGGCCATGCCACGCTATTCTGGCGGCTTGCCTCATCCTTTAAGTGAAACAGATATTCAGCGTTTGTTAGAAAAAGGAACGCAAGGCCACGCAGATGAACGGCGTGACCTTTTATCTCGTGTTGCGTTGGAGCTCCTTTATACAACAGGGTTGAGAATTAGTGAGCTGCTTTCTTTGCCGGCATCATGTGTGCAGAATCGGCAAGGAATGCTTCTTGTGCGTGGAAAAGGGGGGAGGGAGCGGCTTGTTCCTCTTTCATCCACAGCACGTGAGGCAGCAGAAGAACTTTTGGGGTATGATAGCTCGCTTGGGAGCCCGTGGTTGTTCCCGGGACGGAATCCACTGCGCCCCCTGACACGTCAGGGCTTTGATAAAATTCTACATGCGTGCGCTTTACAGGCTGGGATAGACCCACAGCGGGTTAGCCCACATGTATTGCGGCATTCTTTTGCAACGCACTTGCTCGACCGAGGGGCAGATTTGCGTGCTTTGCAGATGCTTTTAGGGCATGCAGATATCGCAACGACACAGATTTATACGCAAGTGATGACACAGCGTTTGAAGGATGCCGTGAGGCAGCATCACCCCCTAGGGAGTGGGGAGAAAAGAGCTGAAGATCATTTTTCTATAGAGAAAGCGTAAAATAAGACTGTTTCATAGTGCCTGGGCGTGCTATCGGGCGGGGTATGCGCCAGTTCCTAGATTTTGAAAAATCGGTTGCCGAGCTTGAAACCAAGATCGGTGAACTTCGTCAGGTTGGTCGCCAAGATGATGGCGCTGGTCTGGATGGATTGAATATTGACGAGGAAATTACCCGTCTTTCTGAGAAAGCTGACAAGCAGCTTCGTACATTGTATGAAAAGCTGACGCCGCTTCAGAAGGTACAGGTGGCTCGCCATGCACAGCGGCCTCATGCTCTTGATTATATCAAGGCGTTGACCACAGAGTTTACCCCCTTAGCTGGTGACCGTCTCTTTGGTGATGATGAAGCTCTTGTTGGTGGGCTTGCTCGTTTCCGTGGTGAGGCTGTTGTCGTTCTGGGAACAGAGCGGGGCTCTGACACAGAAAGCCGCCTACGCCATAATTTTGGCATGGCACGGCCTGAAGGGTATCGGAAGGCTCAGCGTTTAATGCGTATGGCTGAGCGGTTCGGCCTGCCGATTCTCACATTTGTGGATACAGCAGGTGCGTGGCCGGGGATCGATGCTGAGGCGCGTGGTCAAGCAGAAGCCATTGCTCGCTCAATCGAGACCTGCTTGCAGGTAAAAGTTCCGTTGATCTCCACTGTTATTGGTGAAGGTGGTTCCGGTGGGGCGATTGCGATTGCTGCGGGTGACCGTGTGTTGATGCTTGAACATGCAATTTACTCTGTGATTTCACCAGAAGCGGCGGCGTCTATTCTGTGGCGTGATCCTAAAATGGCTCCTGCAGCTGCCGAGGCTTTAAAGCTAACGGCGCAGGATCTAAAGAAATTTGGTCTGATTGATCGGATTGTGGAAGAGCCTATCGGTGGTGCGCAGCGCCTGCCAGAGGAGGCTGTTGCTCGCGTCGGCGAGGCAATTGCAGAAGAATTGGCGATTGTGAAAGCGATTCCAGCAGAAAATCTCGTGACGAAACGTCGTGAGCGTTATCTGGAGATGACACGTACAGCTTAAGCCTATGACGTGTTTGAGATGTTAAAAGAAAGGGCGACTTTAGGGTCGCCCTTTTTGTTGTGTTTTATATGGATGTACTACGAGGTGGGTCGCCTTCTATTGCAAGGTAGCCGAGTGTTTCTAAAAGAGCTTTTAAGGCGGCCCCTGCTTTTGAAACGGCAGTGCTATCATATCCTTTAGCAAGAAGGGCAACACCACGTTTCTGCCCTCGGCCAAAGGGGTAAGAGCCTAGGTCTAGCGTGGGAAAACGTTCTTGAAGTTGGGTTAGTTGAGCTGCGAGGTCACCTTCATATACATCGTAGCTGTACCAGCTTTGGCTAGAAAGAGGTATCCCGGCTTCTAATTGTGGGACGAGCCATTTTACCATGGCTTGAAAAATATGTGGCACGCCTGCCATGACGTGGACATTTCCAAGAGAAAATCCCGGTGCTGTAGAGACGCTATTTTTAATAGGTGTAGCCGCTTGTGGAAGCCAAGCCATGCGCTGCCGTGCTTGGTTAAATTCTCCAGGAGGGAATAGGGCTTCTAATGCTTTGAAGCTTTCTTCATGGCAGATAAGGGGAACATTAAAGGCCTCCGCAACAGCAGACGCAGTTATATCATCATGAGTGGGGCCAATCCCTCCGCTGGTGAAGACAAAATCAAATCGTGATCGGCATTCATTCACGGTGTTGATGATATGTGAGCGAATATCCGGGATAACGCGGGCTTCTAAGAGGCGAATACCTTGTTGGTTAAGGGCTTGAGCTAATACATGGAGATTAGAATCTTGTGTGCGGCCAGAGAGAATTTCGTTGCCGATGATGAGAAAGCAAGCAGTGCGAGGAGACATAGAAGCGTTGGTTACCTCATTTGTGGTGCCTTTCATAAAAGGGTAGTCGCTCTTGTAGTGGAGTGAAAGGGTTGTTTTAGGCATCTCTTATGCAGCATTTTGCAATGTTGAAAATTGTATGAATGATTATTTTGTGAGAGATTAATGTCTCAAACATAAGGAGATATCTGTGGAACTGGAACATCATACCCCCATCTGCCTGTCGGATTTTCGCGCAGTATTAGGGGAAGGGCCAGTTTGGATTGCGGCTGAAAAATCATTTTATTTTGTTGATATCATTGGGCGGCGGATCCATCGTTATTGTGTAGAGAATGGCGCATTACATAGTTGGCGTGCTCCTAATCGGACAGGTTTTCTACTGCCTGTAAGCGATGGAACATTCCTTGCAGGCCTGCCTGATGGGCTACATCGCTTCAATGTAAAAACAGGCTATTTTGAATCTGCTTGTGTGATTGAAGCAGATGAGCCTGATAACCGTTTAAATGATGGTTGTATTGACCAAAAAGGTCGCCTTTGGTTTGGCACGATGGATGATGGTGAAAGCCGCAATAGTGGTGCGCTTTATCGTGTTGAGCATAAAAAGGGTGAGTTGTCTGTCTCACATTGGGATAGTGGGTATACAGTTTCAAATGGGCCGACAGTCTCGCCTTGCGGCAAAGTATTATATGCTTGTGATAGCCCACAAAAATTGATTTACGCATTTGATATTAGTGCCCAAGGTGAGCTCACGAATAAACGCATCTTTGCGACCCTCAAGAAAGGTTATCCCGATGGCGTGGTAACAGATAGTGAGGGGAATGTGTGGTGTGGAACATGGGGCGGGGGGCAGATTACACGCTTCCGGCCTGATGGAACGGAAATGCCGCCAATTTCTTTACCGGTCGCAAATGTAACGAAGCTGGCATTTGGGGGGGATGATTATAAAACTGTGTTTGTAACAACAGCGCGGAAAGGCCTCACCCCAGAAGAGTTAGAAGATCAGCCACAGGCGGGCGGTATATTTGCGTTTAAGACAGATATCGCTGGCAACCCACAACATAGTTTTTTGTTAGAGCCAGACGAGGTCGTGAGGTGATACGGAAGGGGCCTTAAAGGCCCCTTTTTTAAAGGTTAAGTTGTGAAGTTTATACTTGTTAAGTGCGGTGTTCAGCCGAGAACTTCTTGAAGGCGTGGCACAAGTGGGGCATCGGCCTTTGGCATGGGATAATCTCCTAATTTTGAGACAGGTACCCATGCGAGTGCTTGGCCCTCTCGGCCGACAGCGGTGCCTTCCCATGTGCGTACAAAATAGAGTGGCATAAAGAGGTGGAAGGTTGCGCAGTCTTCACTCACAAAAGTGAAGGGTTCTAAGGCATCTGGTTGGACAGTTACGCCGAGTTCTTCATCGAGCTCACGGATTAAAGCGGCTTCGGGAGATTCTAGGGCTTCCACTTTTCCGCCGGGGAATTCCCATAATCCGGCTAATGTTTTGCCCTCTGGCCGTTGCGCTAATAGAATATTACCGTCTTTATTAATGAGTACAGCGGCAGAGACGAGTAAAGTATGAGGGCGAAGAGGTGTCGTCATGAAGGGCTCCGGTTAGGGGCATAGAAGGACTATCTACATAAGAAATGCGCCTTTTCTGCCACAGGGGAAAGGGGAAGAGTCAAAAAAGACGTTTTGATCTTGGCCTCTATCGGGAAGGGGCGTTAGGAAGGGAGGGGCATGCTATAATGCTTTTTCGCTGGCAGAAGGGTGAGATTTCTGCTGTGTTTCCTTTTATGACCGCTTGAATGGGAGTGCCAGACGCGTTGCGCCGACATTTTCTTCTCTCCTCTGCTGCCTTTTTGTTTGGAATCGGCAGTGGGGTTGCTTGTGCCCAAACCGTAACGAATAAGCCTACTGTACCATCTGATAAGGTCGTAGGTGAGCATAAAGCGGCACATGTGCCACCAGTTGCGCCAGCGAAGCATAAAAAGGGAACGGTTCCTGCAGGGGAGGAAAGCCTCCTTATTCAAGCACAGCATATTAGCCGGTCATCAGAAGCAGTCGTTCCAAAGACGATTTTGAAACAATATGTTCCCGGAACGAGTCCGTACCGTGCGTTAGACCGTATGCCAGGGGTGAGTTTTACCTCCACAGATCCGTTCGGTATCGATAGTTTTGGCGCGAATCTTTACGTCCGTGGATTCTTTATGAATCAGCTTGGCGTGACGGTAGATGGTGTCCCGCTGAACGACCAAACATATCAGTCTGTTAACGGTTTTAGCCTCGCCTCGGCGATTATTACAGATGATATTGATAATGTTGTGATGTCCCAAGGTGGGGGCGGGTTGAATGTACCTTCGACCAATACGCTCGGCGGGACAATTCGTTTTATGTCGGCTGACCCAAAAGATGAAACGGGTGGGAAGATTAGCCAAGCATTTGGTAGTTATAACTCATACCGTACATATCTTCGCTTTGATTCTGGGCGGCTGAATGATTCTGGTACGAAGTTCTACACATCCTACGCACGGACAGATGAAGGCATGTGGGAAGGGCAGGGCAACCAGTTTGTTCAGCAGGTGGATGCCAAGCTGGTTCAGCCTATCGGCCAGCATAGTAAGATCACCGCCTTCTTTAACTGGACGGACTTACAGCAGCAGAATTATCCTGATCTTTCATTAGGGATGATTAATAATCTCGGCTGGCGTGTGCCGCATCTCTATCCAAATTATAGCAAGGCTTATAGCTGGGCGCAGCAATGTGATAGTAGCCCGAATAATTTCTTTGCTTACCCTGGGTCTAACGGACAGGTGAATGCGTGCCAAATGCCTTATTATGATGGCGGGCAGCATGAGACGAACTTTATGGGCGGGCTTAATTTTGACCTTGCCTTAACAGATCATCTCACATGGCACACAACGGCTTATGGCCATGCGCAGTCTGGTAATTATAGCTACACGGCTGCTTCAGCTTCTTCTGTGGCAGATCAGGATTTGCAGGTCTCTACACCTAACGGTGTGCCGCTCTATCAGGAAGTTTGGCAAAATAGTCAGCAGCGTTTTGGCATTAATAGTAGCTTAGAATACCGCTTGGGGCGCCATCATATTGATGGCGGGATTTGGTATGAAAATAATAACCAAACAGCGGGACTTTATAATTATTTAGAGCCGGCTCTTGGCCAAGGAGCCCCGGTAAAAGCAGTGGGGCCATATACAAAATATGGCCCGGGGGACCGGGTGTATAATTTTGGCTGGCGCACCAATGTGGTGCAGACGCATATTCAAGATATTTTCACGATACAAAAAGGGCTGACATTTGCGGCTGGCTTCCGCTCGATGATTGCACAGACATCTGGTGCGGGGCACGCTAATGCGAATTCATGGGCTGCATTAGATCCGGGAGATAGCGGTTTACCGTCTGGTTCGCTCAATGCGACGGGAGCATTTTTGCCCCATTTCAATCTGGATTGGCAGATGAATAGGCAAAATGAGTTCTATATTGATATCTCTAAGAATATGCGTGCTTATGAGGTTTCTGGCACAGGGGTAGCGAACTCACTTTACTCGGTTCCTAATCAGCAGCAATTCTTACAAGAAAGAGCACAAGCTAAGCCGTCTCGCTCTTGGGTGTATCTAGGCGGGTATCGATTTACATCTCGCATGCTGCAGCTGGATGCGACCGTATATCATGCGACCTTGATGCATGAGCTTCTTGCTGGGGCGCGGGGGACGATGTTCAATCCGATCTCTGAGGAGTTCGACTTCGGCCGTATCTCCATGACAGGGGCGAATGGCAGCATCACGATCCGTCCTTTCAAGGGGCTGAGCATTACCAATACGCTGAGCTATAATAAGGGCACTTACGGTAGGAATGTGGTCTCTAGCGCAGGGAACTACTATGCGCTTAAGGGCAAGAATATCGTGAATTACCCTGCATGGATGTATAAAACCTCTATTGCTTATACATGGCGTGGGATGAATGCTCATTTTGACGCAAACTATTATGGGCGCCGCTATTATAGCTTTATGAATGATACATCCGTTGGGGGGTATTGGCTGGCTAATGCCGGGGCGAGCTATACGTTTAAGAAGCTTGCAGGGGTGAAAGACCTCACAGTGAGCTTTAACGTCTATAACCTCTTCAATAATAAATATATCGCCATGATGGGTGAGAATGATAACCCACCAACAGGGGATTATCAGTCCCTCGAGCGTGGGGCGACACGGGAGTTCTTCGGCACTGTTAGTGCGGACTTCTAAAAGTAAGAAGGCATAGTAGCCTTAAAGGAACGGCTCATCCTGCTTGGGGTAGGATGAGCCGTTTTTGTTTATTGTTCTGAAAGCTCTGCGGTGAGGGCTGTTATAAATTGAGCAGCAACACGGCCCGAGCGGCTACCACGTTGCATGGCCCATTGTAGGGCACGACGGCGTAGTTCTTCTTCATTAATGGCGAGCTGACGATCTTTTGCGTAAGCTTCAATAATGGAGAGATAATGGTCTTGAGAGGCTCCATAAAGGCCAATCCATAGTCCAAAACGGTCGGATAAAGAGACTTTTTCTTCAATCGCTTCGCCGGGATTGATGGCATCGCCTGCTTCGTTCTCAATAATATTGCGCGGCATGAGGTGGCGACGATTTGAGGTTGCGTAAACAACCACATTACCCGGCCTCCCAGCAATGCCGCCATCTAAGATAGATTTGAGAGATTTATAGTCAGCATCCTGTGTTTCAAAAGATAGATCATCACAAAAGAGGATCACTCGCCGTTTGCTTTGGCGGAGGAGAGCGAGCAGGCGGGGGAGCGTACTAAGGTCATCACGAGGGATTTCAATAAGGGCGAGAGGGGGCTCATTATGCGCGCGCTGTTCCTCATTTACGCTGATGAGGCAGGCTTTCACGAGGGAGGATTTCCCCATGCCGCGTGCGCCCCATAACATGGCGTTATTGGCTTCTAGGCCACGGGCAAAAAAACGAGTGTTGCTTAAGAGTTTTTCTGCCTGGTGGTCTATCCCTTTTAAGAGGGTGAGAGGCACAGCATGAATATTAGAGATGGGAAGCAAAGTATTGTTGGCTCCCTGCCAGAGGAAGGCATCTTGGGAGGTATCATTGAGAATAGAAGCATCTAGTGGGGGTGGGGCAAGGCGTTCTAGACTCTCAGCAATGCGTGTTAGCACGGGGAGAAGGGTATTAGATGGCATGATCTTCCTTGATAAAGGTTGACGCAAAGTCTCGGCACGATATGGTTCGAGGCGTAGCTCATTAAAATGGAACTAAATGTACCAATGAACAATCTTCTTTTTTCCTCGGCTTATGCCGCAGACGCTGGCACAGGCGGTGCTTTTAGCTCTGCTGCTCTGATGCAGTATGCGCCGATTGTCCTCGTTTTCTTGGTTTTTTACTTCTTGCTGATCCGCCCTCAGCAGAAGCGCCAGCGTGAGCTGCGTGAAGAGCAGAATAATCTACGCCGTGGTGATCGTATCGTTACAGCTGGTGGAATTGTCGGTGTGGTGCAGGCTACACGGGATGATTCACAGGAAGTCGATGTTGAGATTGCTCAGGGTGTGAAGGTGAAGATCATCCGTAGCACAATCACAACGATTATGCCCCGTGAAGAGAAAGCAGCTAACGATTCTTAAGCTTTTTATGGCGTAGGATAGCGAGCCGTTGCTCAAGAAAAAAGGCCCTGCCACCGATGAAGGATGGCAGGGCCTTTTTGTTAGGAGCCTAGGCTAAAAATAGATTAGGCAGATTTGAGAAGCTCTTCAGCGCGCTCAAAGTTTGCCAGATTTTCAATGAAGTTAGTGATGTAATCTGGGCGACGGTTGCGGAAGTCCAGATAGTAGGAATGCTCCCACACATCGAGTGTCAGCAGAGTGCGCCCCTGACCTTCGGAAAGAGGGCTAGCAGCGTTGCTGGTCTTTGTCACTTGTAGCTTGCCATCAGCATCCAGCACGAGCCATGCCCAGCCAGAGCCAAATTGTGTTGCAGCAGCCTGACGGAAAGCTGTCTTAAACGCATCAACAGAACCGAAGTCTTCAATCAACTTCTTCTCTAGGACTGGTGGGATAGCCCCGCCCTTAGGGGAAAGAGATTCCCAGAACTGAGAGTGGTTCCAATGTTGGCCAGCATTGTTGAAGACAGGTGTCAAAGAGGCATCTGCACGGGAGTGGGCGATAATTTCTTCAAGAGATTTGCCCGCAAGCTCCGGTTTGCTCTCAACAAAACCGTTCAGGGCCGTAACATAGGTCTGGTGATGCTTGCCGTGGTGCAGTTCTAGTGTTTCCTGGCACATGCCTGCATCAGCCATGGAGTTGACTGCGTAAGGCAAGGTCGGGAGTTCAAAAGCCATGAGAATTTTCCTTAAAAGATAGAAGAGGCAGAAGCCTGCCTGTTCGTCATGCTATTTAGCTATGGTGTGGAGCGAGGAACGTCAAGGTGGGATAAAAGGAGGAATTTCACAAAGATGTGTGAAAAACTTTCAAATCACTTTAAAAGCTGTATAAATAATATTTTACATTGGCCATAAAAAAAGCCCCGCAGAGCGGGGCTCATAAATTATATCTTATTCTTCGTCGTCATATTCCTCTGCATCTGCAGGGTGCCGAATAGGGGGGCGAGAGCGATTGTCAGAGTTGCGACGGGTAAAATGATGCGCAATGTCGGCAAGCTCTACGAAGTGATCCGTCTGGCGGCGTAGGTCATCGCCAATCATGGGGGGAGTGGTCTTCACAGAAGAAATGACCGTAACGCGGACACCACGAGCCTGTACAGCTTCGACAGCACGACGTAAGTCGGAGTCGCCGCTGATAATAACAATATGATCAAGGCGAGGTGCTTGCTCGATCAGATCAACGGCTAACTCGACATTCATATTGCCTTTAATGCGACGTTGGCCGGATTGGTTTGTAAATTCACGCGCAGTTTTCGTAACGAGATGGTAGCCGTTATAGGCGAGCCAATCTGTTAGAGGACGCAGAGGGGAGTAGTCTTCTGTTTCCGGCATTGCTGCGTAGTAGAAAGCACGCTGGAAAGCACTTTGCTGTTCAAATAAGTCACGCAGGGCAAGGAAGTCGACCTCAAAACCAAGGTTACGAGCTGCGTGGTGAAGGCTGGCCCCATTTATAAAAAGTGAAGTACGATCATTTTTGCGTAGAAGAAGGTTAGACATATAACTCACATGAACTGTGTTTAAGGGTTTCAAAAAAGGGTCCATCCCATCTAGCCGTCGAATTTGTTAGCTTTGTGACGGTGGGCAAGATAATACTCTAGCTAGGAAGTTAAGACGGGTTCGCAACCCCCTCTTACAGCTTTGCGTTGCGTCGATAAAGAGTTTTGTGATAATTGTGACGCAAGCTATGGAGATATGGGCATAAAAACGTACTAAAAAGGTACGATCTGCCTTATTTTCTAGAGCGCATTATCAGCGTTGAGAGTGTGGGGAGAGCCAGTTTTATGGCACGTGTGACCGTCGAAGACTGCATCGAGAAAGTCTCGAACCGTTTTGATCTTGTGTTGCTGGCAGCCCAGCGCGCCCGCGGTTTGTCCCGTGGTGAAGAGATGCAGGTCTCTCGCGATAATGATAAGAATACTGTTGTGGCTCTGCGTGAGATTGCTGAGGACCATGTCAGCCTAGAAGGCCTGCAGGATGGTATTGTCCGTTCGATGGGGCATCAGCCTGAAGTTGAGCCAACAGATGAGGAAGTTATGGACCTCATCCCTACAGATCAGAACATTTTTGGTCTGCAGGATGTTTCCGCTGAGGAAGAGGCTGCACATATGGCTTCTGGTGAGGTTGGCTCCGGTCGGGGGCGGGGGCGCCGCTAAGTTCAGTAGCGTTGCGTTCTGTGTAATGAGAGTGCCTGACCTACCGCTGGGGCTTTTGGCCGGATAAGGTGGGTTAGGTGCCGTAGTATTAAGAGGGGTGGTATTAATGGTAAGTGGACCGTTATCCTCCCCTCCAATGCTGCAAGAAGACAAGGCCGTTGACGACACGGTACGGCCTGAGAAGAATTTTTTCCCATCTATTAGTGGGCTTCTCGCGCGGATTAAGAGTTATGATCCGCATGCAAATCTAGAAAAAATTGAAGAGGCTTGCCGCCTCGCTTCTGAGGCGCATGAAGGGCAGTGCCGTGATAATGGCGACCCCTATATTACACATCCTATTGCTGTGGCGAATATTCTCGCAGGCTTCAGGATGGATCCTGTCTCCATTATGGTTGGTTTTCTCCATGACACAGTGGAGGATACGCATGTAACGCTTGAGATGCTTACGCAGCGTTTTGGGCGTGATGTTGCTGTAATTGTAGATGGTGTCACGAAGCTTACGCGCCTAGAGCTGCAGTCAGACCGAACAAAACAGGCTGAAAACTTTCGTAAGCTTGTCTTGGCCATGTCGCGAGATATTCGTGTATTGATCGTGAAATTGGCTGACCGCCTGCATAATATGCGAACACTGCATTATGTGCAGCGGACAGATAGACGGCAGCGTATTGCACGAGAGACGTTAGATATTTATGCGCCGTTGGCCGAGCGCATTGGTATGGACCGTGTGAAAACGGAGCTGCAAGATATTGCTTTCGCTAATTTGGAGCCGGATGCAGACGCAACGATTCGGGCACGACTAAATTATCTGCGTGGCCAAGGCGCAGATATGATTGAGAAAATTCGTTGTGAATTGCTGACTCTCTGCCGTGAAGCGGGTGTGGATGCTGTAGAAGTTATTGGCCGAGAGAAGACACCTTATTCCATTTGGGAGAAGATGAAGCGGCGAAATGTCGCTTTTGAACAGCTTTCAGATATTATGGCGTTTCGTATTATCGTCCCTACAAGGGAGGCCTGTTATGCTGCTTTGGGAGCGGTGCATGGTGCTTACCCAATGATTGTGGGGCGATTTAAGGATTATATCTCAACGCCTAAAACTAATGGTTATCAATCCCTGCATACAGGGGTGACGTTATATCGTCCTCATAGTCAAAAGATTGAAGTGCAGATCCGCACACCGGAAATGCATGATCTTGCTGAAAATGGTGTAGCGGCGCATTGGAGTTATAAAGATGGCTCTACCCTAAGCGAGAATGAAACCGCTGTTTTGTCTGAAACTTTTGGGGCCTATACGCGTAAATTGCGTTGGGTGCAGGACCTGTTGGATATTTTGGAAGATAGCCAAGGGCCTGATGAGTTTTTAGAAAACACAAAGCTTGAGTTGTATCAGGACCAAGTTTTTTGCTTCACCCCCAAGGGGCAATTAATCTCTTTGCCACGTGGGGCAACTCCTGTTGATTTTGCCTATGCTGTGCATAGTCAGATTGGAGATCGCTGTGTCGGCGCTAAGGTGAATGGGCGGCTGGTTCCTTTAAAACATGTTCTGCAAAATGGGGATCAGATTGACATTATGACCGCCCGAGGGGGGACGCCGTCTCCTTCTTGGGAGCGTTTTGTTGTAACGGGGAAAGCGCGCGCGCGTGTACGGCGTTTTGTGGCGTTGCAACAACGACAAAACAATCTTGAAAATGGCCGTAGTGCGATTGCAAGGGCCTTCCGGCAGAAAGGTGTTGATGGCTCCGAGAGGGTGTTGGAAGGTGTACTGCCGACTTTAAAACAGAATAGTCTGGCAGATTTGTATGGTAATGTAGGGTCTGGTCAGATTGACCCAAGGGATGTTGTGGGGGCGGCTTACCCTGAGTTATCTCGGCAGGGGCGTGCGCCTCGTATCGTGCCGGGCCTTTCCCCGCGTTTAGAGGCGCGGATCGATCAAAAGCCAGTTCGCCGCAATAAGAGCTATGAAGGTGGGTTGATTGAAGGTGTTGGTCGGGGCATCGAGATCAATTTTGCGGGGTGTTGTCGTCCGTTGCCGGGGGACCGTATCGTTGGGATTATTTCCCAAGGGCGTGGTGTAACGGTACATCGGCGTGGCTGCCACAATTTGAATATGTTGGCAGATAGGCCTGAGCGTTTCTTAGAAGTTTCTTGGAATGAGGAGATGACCAATATGACGGGGCGTGATGCGCCGCGTTATACAGCGCGTCTCTCTGTTGTGGCGGGAAATGACCCGGCAGTCTTGGCGTCTTTAACTAATCTTGCAACGCGCCATGAAGCGAGTGTGGTAAATTTACGTATTGTGAATCGCCAGCTTGATTTTATGGAGATTTTGGTGGATCTGGAAGTGCGTAACAGAGGGCACTTGACGACAGTTCTTGCCAGCTTCCGCTCCGAGAAGGGCGTGCTACAGGCCGAGCGAGCGAAGGGGTAATCCTTAAATGATTATTGGAATGGGGATTGATCTCTGCGTGATTGCGCGGATCGAGAGAATGTTGTTGCGCCATGAAGATGCGTTTTTGCAGCGTGTATTTACGCAAGAAGAACGTGACTATGTGCAGACATTACAGGGGGCTGTGCGTGTGGGGGCGTGTGCAAAGCGCTGGGCTGCAAAAGAGGCGTGCGCAAAGGCTTTAGGAACCGGATTTGCTCATGGTGTGCAGTTGCAAGATATTTCTGTTGGAAGAAATGCTTTGGGCGCCCCGATATTAAGCTTGTCTGGCGGGGCCGCGGCTGTGTTAAAGCAGCGTGTGCCTCAGGGCTGCCGTGCTGATGTTTTGGTTAGCATGAGCGATGATCCTCCTTTTGCTATAGCGCAGGTGCTGATGCAGGCGGTCCCATTATGATGGTGTGAGCGTAGTGGCTCATAAACTAGTGGTGCTGATAGCAGAGAAAAATGATAAAAGAACACGGACCGTGATCACCGGGGTGGGAAAACAGAGATTATGAATGAACCAATACAACCTAAGGATTCAGTAAGGCAGGAAAGTTTCACTGATTCATTGAGGCAGATTATTCTCTGGATTGTTTTGGTTGTTGCGGTACGGTCTTTGGTTGTAGAGCCATTTAATATTCCGTCAGCATCCATGGTGCCAACCCTCCAAGTGGGGGATTTTGTGGCTGTCTCTAAGATGAGTTACGGTTATTCCCGTTATTCTTTCCCTGGGGCGCCATCATTTTTTTCGGGGCGTGTGTTTGCGAGTATGCCGCACCGTGGTGATGTTGCGGTGTTTCGATACACACGGAATACATCCATCGATTATATTAAACGTATTGTTGGCTTGCCTGGTGACCATATCCGCATGGAGCATGGGCGCTTAGTCATTAATGACCAGCTCATTCCTGTAGAGGATAAAGGCTCTTACGCTGTGCAGGATGAGCGTGGGGAGACGCTTTCAGGGACACGTTATCGGGAATTGCTACCTCGTGAGGATGGTAAAGTGGTGGCCCATGATATCTTGAAAATGCGGGATGATGATCTTGCGAATAATACGCCAGATTATGTTGTGCCGCAGGGGTGTTTCTTCGCTATGGGGGATGACCGAGATGATAGCTCTGATAGCCGCTTTCAAGGTGGGCATGATAGTGGCGCTTGTGCTGCGCCGCCTGGGAATGAGTTCTTGGTGGACAATAGCGGGCATGATCTTGGGTTTGTGCCGATCAATAACCTGGTGGGCCGAGCGAAGTTGGTGCTTTTTTCAGTCGATATGCGCCATCCTGCTTGGCAGTTCTGGTATTGGCCGGTTGAAATCCGTTGGGGCCGTTTCTTGCATGGTATCCGCTAAATGATGACATTAGATGACGCCGTTCGGCTTGTAGAAGACAAGTTGGAGCATCGCTTTTCTAAGCTAGAGCTATTGCATGAGGCATTAACTCATCGTTCTGCTGTGCCGCGCCGGCAAGGGCGGGGGAAAGGGCGCCAGCGTGGGCGCAACGTGCAAAAGGCCCCACGAGGGCAGGGCTCTAATGAGCGTCTAGAGTTTGTAGGCGATAGGGTTCTTGGGCTGTTGATGGCAGAATGGCTTTTTGAGCGGTATCCAGAGGAGCAGGAAGGGGCGTTGGGCGCTCGGCATGCGCATCTTGTTTCACGACCAGTTTTGGCTCGTATTGCTGAGCGTGTTGAGCTGGCTGGGGCAATCCAAATTGCTCAGCATGAAGAGAATGCAGGGATTCGTTCTCTGGCGAGTGTTTTGGCCGATGCTATGGAGGCTTTATTAGGGGCTCTATATCTTGATGCTGGGCTAGACCCTGCGCGTCGCGTCGTGCGCCGTTTATGGGGGCACGATATTGAGAAAAGTGGGCAGCCTCATAAGGAGCCCAAAACTCTGTTGCAAGAATTCCTTCTTGGTCGTGGAGAGGCCTTGCCTCGGTATGAGTTGGTGTCAGCCGATGGCCCTTCGCATGCGCCTGTTTTTTGTGTTGAGGTGCGTGCCCTGGGCGAGGTTGGGCTTGGAAAAGCTGGCAGTAAGCGACTGGCCGAAAGTGCTGCGGCATCTGATTTGTTAAAGAAAATAGGGCAGGAGATAAAACGTGCCTGATCACCTCACACCTTCAAGAGAAGGTATGCCTTTAGGGCAAACGAAATGTGGTTTTGTTGCGCTGGTTGGTGCGCCTAATGCGGGTAAATCTACATTGTTGAACCGCATGGCGGGGGCAAAACTTTCGATTGTGAGTCCCAAAGCGCAGACAACACGATTCCGTACTCTTGGAATTGTCATGCGTGAACAGACGCAGATTATCTTTGTGGATCTGCCTGGCATTTTTAAACCTAAGCGGCGTTTAGATAGGGCGATGGTCAATGCCGCTTGGAGTGGCTCTCAGGATGCTGACCTGACATTGCTTCTGGTAGATAGCCGTATAGGTTTGACAGATGAAATCAAGGAGATCATCGCGAAGCTGAATGAAGGCAAAACGAAGGTTTGGTTGGTTTTAAATAAGACAGACCTTATCCCGCGAGATCAGCTTTTGCCGTTAACACAAGAGGTGACCAGCCTGCTCGAAGTAGAGGAGGTTTATATGGTCAGTGCGCGAACAGGTGATGGCGTGGATGAAGTGCTAGACGCTTTGGCGCGTCGTTTGCCGGAGGGGCCTTACCTTTATCCTGAGGATGATCTAACCGACCTGCCAGACCGGTTGCTAGCGGCTGAAATTGTGCGGGAGCAGGTGTTTCTTCAAACGCATGAGGAGATTCCCTATCATGCAACTGTTGAAACAGAGTCTTTTAAGGCTCGGAAAGATGGTTCTGTGCGGATTGATGTGACGATTTATGTGTCACGTTCTGGGCATAAAGCTATTTTGATTGGTGAACGTGGACAGCGTATTCGCGAGATCGGTATGCGGGCGAGAAAACAGTTAGAAGGATTGCTTGAGACGCAGTGTCATTTATTCCTGAATGTTAAGGAAAGAGCTGCGTGGGATAAAGAAACAGCACGTCTGCGGGCGCTTGGTTTGGCAGATTATGCCTAATTAAGCATGCAGTTTCGCTTGTTCATGCAGAGTTGGCTCTGTATGAGAGGGAAGATTACATTCAGGATACACCAGTTAGAGAGCCGGCGCGAATATGAGCACTACCCCACAACAGCCGAAATTTCCGTATAAACGAGTTCTGCTCAAGGTGTCTGGTGAGGCGCTTATGGGTAAGGGAACTTCCGGTGTTGATCCGGAAATGGTCGATATGGTTGCGGCTGATATTGCTGCAGTTGCGGCAATGGGCGGGCAGGTCTGCTTGGTTGTTGGCGGAGGAAATATCTTCCGAGGTTTAGCTGCGGCCGCTAAAGGGATGGACCGTGTGCAGGGCGATTATGCGGGTATGTTGGCAACGGTTATCAATGCTCTTATGCTCCAGAATGCGCTAGAGAAGCGTGATGTGGAGACGCGGGTTATGACGGCTATCCATATGGCCTCTATTGCTGAGCCTTATATTCGTCGTCGTGCTGTTCGACACATGGAGAAGGGGCGTGTGGTGATCTTCGCTGCTGGCACGGGGAATCCTTTCTTCACGACAGATACGGCGGCTGCCCTGCGTGCGAATGAGATGGAGTGTGATGCTCTGTTTAAGGGGACGCAGGTTGATGGTGTCTACTCTGCTGATCCGCGCCTTAATCCAGATGCAGAACGCTATGAGCAGCTAACTTATATGGATGCTCTTGCTCGTAACTTGAAGGTTATGGATGCGGCGGCGATTAGTCTTGCTCGTGAGAACGCCTTGCCCATTATTGTCTTTAACATCCATGCTCACGGTGCCTTTGAGGCGGCTATGCGTGGAGAAGGACGCTTTACTCGGATTGTTGAGAATTAATTGATATATGAAGCCAGCAGCCCTACAGGGCTGTATGTGCGATGTGGATGACTGAGGGAATAATTTATCATGAGCACTGAACTGAATGATCTTCTTGCTGATTTAAAACGTCGCATGGAAGGAGCATTGGAGAGCTTGCGCCGGGATCTTTCTGGTTTGCGTTCTGGCCGTGCGAGCCCCAATCTTTTGGAGCCTGTACGTGTTGAGGCTTATGGTTCTGTTGTCCCGTTATCTCAGGTGGGATCTGTTGCTGTGCCAGAGGCGCGTATGCTCACAGTTTCTGTATGGGATGCGAGCGTTGTGTCTTCTGTTGAAAAAGCCATTCGTGATAGCGGGTTAGGGCTTAATCCAGCGGCTGAGGGGCAGACAATTCGCGTGCCTATCCCACAGTTGACGGAAGAGCGTCGTAACGAAATGGCGAAAGCCGCTGCCCGTTACGCTGAGGGGGCTCGTGTGGCTGTGCGTGGTGTCCGTCGTGATGGAATGGATAAGACTAAAGCATTAGAGAAAAACAGCGATATCAGCCAAGATGATATGAAAGTCTGGACGGCTGCCATTCAGAAGCAGACAGACGAATATATCGGGCGTGTTGATAGCATGCTGGCTGATAAAGAGCGTGATATTAAACAGGTCTGATTTTAGAACGTTGTCAGATATTTCTTCTACCTCTCCTGAGGCATCTTCTCAGCAGCCCCCGCGCCATGTTGCCGTTATTATGGACGGTAACGGGCGTTGGGCGCGTGCGCGTGGTGTCCCTATTGCACAGGGGCATTATGAGGGGGGCGAAGCTTTGCAGCGCTGCGTAAGTGCGGCGCTGGAGCATGGTGTAGAGTATTTAACCCTTTATGCGTTTTCTTTAGAAAACTGGCGTCGTTCTGGAGAGGAAATTGAGGAGCTGACATCTTTATTGCAGTTCTATCTACGCCATCGTTTTGACGCATTAGACCGTGAGGGGGTGCGGCTGAGAATTATTGGTGAGCCTGAGCGTTTTGGTGAAGAGCTATGTGCGGAGCTTCGTCAGGCTGAGGAGAAAACACGTAATAACAAACGGCTGACACTGTTTTTGGCGTTATCGTACGGTGCGCGGGCTGAGATTGTAGGTGCGGCCCGGGATCTGGTAAGTAAGGTACAGCAAGGTGCGTTGCGGCTAGAGGATATCAACGAAGATGTGTTTTCGTCTGCCTTACAAACGGGCGATGCTCCTGACCCTGATATCATTGTGAGGACAAGCGGAGAAAGTCGCCTTTCCAATTTTCTCCTATGGCAGTCCGCTTATGCTGAGTTGATCTTTCTGGATGTCCTGTGGCCGGATTTTTCAGAGGCAGATTTTGCAGCTGTTTTAAAAGATTATATGCAGCGTCATAGACGCTTTGGAGGGCGCCCAGCGTGACAACATCTTCAGCTTCGCATGGTGGCCTTACAGAGTTGCAGAAGCGTGTTTTATCTAGCCTTGTGATTGTACCTGTTGTTGTCGCTTGTTTGTGGCTAGGAGGCTGGGCGTATAAGGCTTTAATCCTTCTTGTGATGGCAGGGTTGGTCTGGGAGGGTGAAACGCTTCTTGGGCAGAAGATGAAGAGCCTGCGGGGTGTGTTGTTTCTGCTGTGGCCTGTTTGTGCTGCCGTGGCCAGTATACAGGGCAATTGGTTTGCTGTGTTGTATCTGACGGCCGGAGCGCTTCTGTTTGGTGTGCGAGCAGCCGGGCCTGTTTTAGTTGCGATCATCGGAGGGATATCTCTTCTGTGGCTGCGTGGCCGGTCAGAAGGGATGTATGAGACATTCTTCGTTATTTTCAGTGTGATCGCGAGTGATAGCTGTGCCTATGTAGTGGGACGACTGCTAGGTGGGCCAAAGCTCGCTCCAGCAATTTCACCAGGGAAAACGATTTCAGGCTCTGTGGGAGGCTTGCTGGGGGCTATGGTGGCTGGTGGTCTCATTGGATACTGGGCTGAGCATGAATGGACCTATTGGGCATTTATTGCTGGGGGAGTTTTAGCCATCGCAGCGCAAGCTGGTGATTTGCTAGAGAGTGCCTTTAAGCGCCGATTGGGTGTGAAAGATTCAGGGCAGTTGATCCCTGGGCATGGTGGTCTTTTAGATAGATTAGATGCTCTGTTGCTGGCAGGGCCTGTTGGAGCGCTCTTGGCATGGCTGAGTGGAACTGTGCCTTTGTGGCACTTTATTGACAAATGATGTGGCTGGTTAGCCATGGGGGTATGTATATCACTTTGTATTTATAAGTGATATTTTACGAAGAAAGAGAAGGGAATAAGGTCATGGGTGGAGGTTCTACACGTCGGCGGATTAGTGTTTTGGGAAGCACGGGAAGCATCGGCACATCCACGGTCGATCTTTTGAAGACGCAGGCAGATTCCATCCAAGTTCGCGCTCTTGTTGGTGGGCGAAATGCAGCTCTTTTAGCTGAACAGGCGCGGGAGCTGAATGCTGAACTGGCGGTCTTGCATGATGAGACATGTTATGAAGAGCTTAAAGAGCGTTTAGCCGGTACGAATGTAAAGGTTGCAGCTGGGCGGCAAGCTGTAATTGATGCAGGTGCATTAGAGGCCGATTGGACGATGGCGGCTATTACAGGTGCTGCGGGTCTTGCTCCAACGCTTGAAGCGGTAAAAAACGGCCATAAGGTTGCGCTTGCTAATAAAGAAGCTCTCGTATGTGCTGGCGATGTCATGTTGAAAGCTGTTCGTGACGCTGGGGCAGAGTTGCTTCCAGTTGATTCCGAGCATAATGCCATTGCTCAGTCCCTCGGCGGGGCTGATATCTCATTAGTAGAGAAGATTGTCCTTACGGCATCTGGTGGGCCATTCCGCTGTTCTACAAAAGAAGAGATGGCAAAGGCGACTCCAGCCCAGGCGTTGAAGCATCCGACATGGTCAATGGGAGCGAAGATTACCATTGATTCGGCTTCTATGGCGAATAAAGGGCTCGAGGTCATTGAGGCTGCACGACTTTTCAATTTGCCAGAAGAGCAAATTGATGTGCTGGTGCATCCGCAATCTGTTGTGCATGGTATGGTGTGCTTCCGGGATGGTAGCTTTGTGGCGCAAATGGGAGCGCCAGATATGCGTATTCCGATTTCACATACTCTTGCATGGCCAACGCGGATGGATACGGCGTGTGAGCGGCTAGACTTTGCAAAGCTCGCACGCATGGACTTTGAAGCTGTTGATGAAGAACGCTTTGTACCGTTGCGTCTCGCGCGCCAAGTATTGCGTGCTGGCGGGGTTGCACCAACGGTCTTCTCAGCAGCAAATGAAATTGCTGTGGAGGCGTTCTTAGCTGAGAAGATACGTTTCTTAGGGATTGGCGAGTTAATTGATGCTGCTTTGCAGGCTATGCCAGAGAACCCAGAACCCACATCTCTCGAAGATATTTATCATTGGGATAATGTGGGGCGTGAGCTGGCCCGGTCTCAGATGCTGAAGGTGGTGAAGTAATGCACAGTTTACAAACTATTCTCGCCGGGCTTGTGGTGTTCGGTATTGTCGTGTTTGTGCATGAATTTGGGCATTATATTGCAGCACGTTGGCGCGGGGTGCAGGTAGATGTGTTCTCCATCGGTTTTGGCCCCGCCTTAACATCATGGAAGGATAAGGCAGGTACCAGCTGGCAGCTGAGTCTTTTCCCTCTTGGTGGTTATGTGAAGATGCGTGGCTTTGAAAATCGTTCCGATGCGCCAGTAGAGGAAGGGGACGAAAATGCCTTCAATCGCAAATCTGTTTTATCCCGGGCAATTATTACAGTTGCGGGGCCTGTTTTTAATTTTATCCTGACAATTTTACTGTTTGTTATTCTCTTTTCTTGCTTTGGTCGGCCTGAGATACGCTCAGATATCAGCACGCTTGCGGCTGGTGGGGCAGCTGAGAAAGCAGGTCTTATGCTAGGAGATAAGATCCAGAAGCTTGATGGGCACCAAATTCTTAATGTGGGAGATTTGCAGGCGCAGATCGCCGCTCATCCAGGTGAGACTGTGCATCTTGGGATTGTTCGGCATGATCAGATTCAGGATGTGCCTGTAACTTTGGAGCGTTTTGAGCAGGCAGGGCATACCGTTGGGCGCTTAGGGGTTGGTTTTACCCTTACCCGTGCTGCTCCTTTGCCTATTTATAAGGCTGTTCCGGCTGCTTTTGCGAAAACATGGCAAATTTGTAAGCAGGTCGTTGAGACCTTGTGGCAGATCATTACAGGGCAGAGAAGCGCGCGGCAGCTTTCTGGCACTATTGGTATTGTGCAGATGTCTGGCCAGGCAGTGGATTATGGGCTGGCGAGTTCCTTGGCATTTATTGCGATGCTATCGGCTAACTTGGGTCTGTTTAATTTGTTCCCTGTACCGATGCTTGATGGTGGGCATTTGCTGTTTTACGCGTGTGAAGCTGTGCGTGGTCGCCCGCTCTCTGAAAAAATACAAGGTTATGCTCTGCAGGTAGGTTTGCTGCTTGTTGGTGCTCTTTTTATTTTTTCGACGTTTAATGATCTTAGTGGGTTCGGTTTTTTCCATCGGTTGTTCTCACATGGGGGTTGATCTTACCCCCCGCAATGATGGAAAAGAGCCAGTGAGGTAGAGTATATAACTGAAACAAGTATTGGCTTTTGGTAAAGGTAATGCTTGTGTGTTGCTCTGTCTGTGAGAGCGAGAATGCCTCGGAACGTTGTGATATCATACAGCGGGTGGGGTATTCGGAAGAATTTGGATGAGGAAGACCGGTTTGTCAGGATTGCGTACGAAAAGCTCTCGGCCTGTGGCTGTTCGGTTGGCTCTACTGGCGTCTGCCTGTATGGCTCCGGTTTTCTTTTCTGCAGGAGTGGAGGATGCCTTGGCGAAGGGGCATCGTCACGCTCCAGTGCGTCATGTGCGACCTTCTGCCGTGGAGGAGGGTAGCTCTTTAGGGCGCGAAGAGGGCGTTATTCGCTCTATCGAGGTCACGGGGAATACTCGTATCGAGACGAGTACGGTTTTATCTTACATGGTGGTGCAGCCGGGGGATAGCTTCAACCGTAGTGCGTTAAATCGCTCTTTGAAGACATTATATGCAACAGGTCTGTTTCGTGATGTTACATTACGACGTGATGGCAGTACTCTGCTTGTAAAGTTAGTAGAGAATCCAGTAGTAAATCGTATTGTCTTTGAGGGGAATCATGCTCTTAAAGACACAGATATTGTTAAAGAGCTGAGCCTGAGGGCTCGTGCAGTGTTCTCTGCTCAAACAGTTGCGGCAGATCGTCAGAAAATTTTGAATCTTTATGCGGCGCGTGCCCGCTATGGTGCTGCTGTTATCCCGCAAGTGATCCGGCTTTCGCATAACCGAGTGGATGTGATTTTTAATATTAATGAATCACAGCAAACATTGGTTAAGAAGATCTCGTTTGTAGGCAATAAGAGCTTTAGTGAGGGTGCGCTGGCGCATGTTGTTTCATCTAAAGAGAGTGCATGGTACCGCTTTTTCTCCTCTTCAGATGAATATAATCCAGAGCGTGTACGATATGACGCTGAGCTTTTAAGGCGTTTTTATCTGCACAATGGTTTTGTGGATTTTCACATGGTGGATGCGACAGGTGAATTGTCGCCCGACCATAAGAGCTTTTATATCACATATACCTTCAATGAAGGGCCACGTTATCGTTTAGGTAAAATTGGCGTGCGTTCGGATGTGCATCATGTCACACCGCAGATGATGAAGAAGCAGATTGAGGTCTTCAAACATCAATATTATGACGGCACGGCTGTTCAAGATAACGCAACGAATATGCAGGAATGGTTACAGGCGAATGGACATCCTTTTGCGATGGTTCGTCCAGAGATCGCACGTAATCCTGAGAAGAGAGTTGTGGATCTTCTTTTTGATATCGTTGAGGGGCCACATGTGTATGTGGAGCGGATCGATATTAACGGGAATACGGTTACGCGTGACCATGTGATACGTCGTAATCTGCCTATGGTTGAGGGTGATGCATATACGCCATTTAACCGTAAATATACGAAAATGGCCCTTCAGGATTTGGGTTATTTTAGCAGTACGAATGTTGATCAATCACAGGGCTCTGCGCCGGATAAGGTGAATATCAGTGCCAATGTGGTTGAGAAACCAACGGGTGAGTTCTCTCTGGGCGGCGGGTACTCAACCGATGTTGGTGTGATGGGGAATGTGGGTCTAAAGCAACATAACTTGCTGGGCACGGGGATAGATACAGGCTTCTCTGGTACGGTGGCGTACTATCAGAAACAAGCAGACCTCTCCTTTACAGATCCGTATTTCTTTGGGCGGAACTTTGTGGCTGGTGCTGACATCTATATGGTGCAGAATAATTACCAGACATATCAAAGTTATAATGAGGGCCAGTATGGTGCCTCTTTCCGTCTGGGATATTCGTTCAACCGGTATTTGTCGCAATCTTGGACATATACGATCGTGGATCGCCAAGTGGGAAATGCTGTGCCAAGTTATCAATATGCTGGTTGGCAAGATGATACGCCGTCTATCTATGTGCGGAATTCTGCAGGCTGGTCGGTATTGTCGCAGATTGGCACCAGCCTATCATATGATCGTCGCGATAATCGGATGAGCCCACATTCTGGGTATGTTGTGAATGCATCAGGTGATTTCGCAGGGTTAGGGGGTAATGAGAAATATTACCGCTTAAAGGCGAATGGGGCGTATTATATTCCGCTGGATGACTTAACGGGCAGTCATAGCTGGGTCATCCAACTCAAAGGCGGCGTGGGCTACATGAATGATTGGAGCTCCAGTGGAGATAGGAATATCATTGATAACTTCTATCTTGGTGGCCAGAATCTGCGTGGCTTCTTGCAGGGGGGTGTGGGGCCAAGGAGTGGCCATTATGCGGGAAGCTCCTGCCCGCATGCGACGTCTGATCCTCTGACACAGTCTCGTAATGGGTATTGCCCAGGTGCCGGGCAGGATGATTTGCTGGGGGGTACGTTTATGTACACAGCATCGTTCCAGTTAAACTTCCCTCTGCCGATGGGGGATAGCATGGGGATCACGGGGCGTGGGTTTATTGATGCCGGTAGCCTCTCGGGCATCCGTGTGAAAGATAAATCACATTATTACAATATGAATGATCCGTATTATACTCCTATCGGAGGTAGCACGATGACCCCACGTGTTTCTGGCGGTTTGGGTATTTCGTGGAAGAGCCCATTTGGTCTGATTAATATTGATGCTGCACTGCCAATTCGGCGGGAGAAGGGGGATCGTCTCTATCCGGTTCGGTTTGGGTTTGGGCAGCAGTTCTAAAAAGGCTATATTCCTTTATTACGGGGTGTAGCTCTAAGCAGAGGGCCTATCCCTCAGTGATATCAAGTTTGTTCTTCTTTGTTTTAAAGAGGTTGTTCATGCCGCGCTTTTCTTTTCCTTTAGCCCTCATGGCTGCGAGCGCCATATCTTTGCTGCCGGTGGCGCATGCGTTTGCTGGAGATAGTAATGGAAATGGAGCGTGGTTTGTGCCGAAGGCCGCTCAGCTTGCTCCGGCTGCTCATCATAAAGGCGCTTCTGCAGCTCCTGTGGAGCAAGATACAAGCGCGGTGGATGAGGGGAGTGCAGACGCTGCCGCTGAGGGAGATGTTCCGCAAGCTCCTCCAGTTTTGCCATTGCCTCCAGTGCCTCAATCTCCTGCGGTGCCGAAAGAAGTGGCGCCTCCACCGGTTGTGCTTGGGCTGATTAGTGTACAAGGGGTGATGCAGCTTTCCACAGCGGCGCAAGAAATGCAGCAGGTTCTGGGAGAGCGACGTGATCGCTTGGCACGCCTTGTGCAGAAAGAAGAGTCTGCTTGGCGGGCGGAGCAGCAAAAGCTGCAAGTACAGGCGCGTAGTTTAACAGCAGATCAACTTCAGTTGAGTGTGCGTCATTTGCAGGAACGTCGTGCGAAAGATCAGCATGACTTTAGCAATCAGGCACGTATTATTCAGGAGGCTTATCAGGTTGCCTTCCATCAGATAGAGCGTGTGTTAGAGCAGCGGGATGGCATTATTGCTAAAGTGGCGGCTGCGCGTGGCATGAATTTAGTCCTGCATGCTGAGCAGGCTGTTCTGCATATTGATGGGCAGGATATCACTGAAGAGGTGGCAGACCGTCTGAATAAAATTCTGCCGCATGTTTTTATTCCGGATGATGGGGTTGATCCAGAAGCCTTGGCAAAGTCTGGTAAGATGCCAACAACGGCAGATGAAGAACGTTTGATGAATCAAGCAGCGGCTCCACAGGTTTCTGATACCGTACTACGTCGGCACTAATGAGGAGGGCGCTGTGACCGCAGAAGATAAGAGCGGAGCATCTTTGCCGGGGGACGCACGTTTCTTCTATAAGGAAGGTCCGTTCCCTTTGTCCCGTCTTGTTGAGGTCACAGGGGCGGATGTTCAAGGGGACAATACGCAGCAAGATATGTTTGTGGGTGTTGCTCCTTTGCATGAGGCAAATGCAGAGCATGTCTCCTTTTTTGATAACCGTCGTTATCTTCCTCTCTTAGAGAAAACACGAGCAGGGGCTGTAATTGTAGGTTCCGCTTTCGCTGATAAGGTGCCAGAGGGGTGCATTGCTCTTGTTGTTAAAGAACCTTACTTAGCGTGGTCTCGTGTAGCTCGGCTTTTCCATCCTCGCCCTGTTTTGGAGGGGAAACAGCATCCTAGTGCCGTGATTGGTGAAGGAGCCGTTATTGGGCGTTGTGTAGAGATTGGCCCTTTTGCAGTTATTGGCCAAGGCGCCCAAATTGGTGATGGTTGCGTCATTGGTGCTCATGCCGTGATTGGTGAACATGTAGAGATGGGAGCTGGTTGTATTATTGGCTCGCAGGTAACTGTAAGCCATGCTTTGTTGGGGGAACGAGTTATCCTCTATCCAGGTGCGCGGATTGGGCAGGATGGCTTTGGGTTCGCTGTTGGCCCCGAGGGCTTTGAAAGTGTTCCCCAGCTTGGGCGCGTGATTATTGGTGACGGTGTCGAAGTCGGTGCGAATTCTACGATTGATCGTGGCTCCATGCGAGATACAGTCATCGGAGCGGGGACGCGCATAGATAATCTGGTGCAAATTGGCCATAACGCTCAATTGGGTCGGTGTTGTATTGTTGTGTCGCAGGCTGGAGTGTCTGGCTCAACTATTGTTGAAGATTTTGTCACCATCGCTGCTCAAGCAGGTTTAGCTGGACATTTGAGGATCGGCACGAAAGCGCGCATTGGCGCTCAGTGTGGTGTTATGTCCGATGTGGATGCGGGCGCTGATGTAATTGGCAGTCCGGCGATGCCGTTTCGCGAGTTTTTCCGGAATATTGCTACGTTGAGAAAGCTTTCTAGAAAATAGCTCTTTAGAGAAATGGTGTTTTGTAATTTTTTTTGCTAGTAAGTGCTACATGAAGCGTGCCTTTCTGCGGGAAGGGATGATATGTTGCAGTTTATAATTTATAAGCCGGGAGATAGATTAAGTGGGAGCAGCTGCTGAGCAGACACATCAGGTTCCTGAGAGCGTTGATGTACTGCAGATTATGAAGGCGATTCCGCATCGTTACCCGTTCCTCCTTCTTGATAAGATGGAAGAGATCCAGGCTGGGGAGTCTGCGGTTGGCATTAAAAATGTCACGATGAATGAGCCTTTCTTCCAAGGTCATTTCCCTGCTCGTCCTGTTATGCCTGGTGTCCTTATTGTTGAGGCAATGGCACAGACAGCGGCTACTTTGGTGGTGCTGACTTTGGGGGCAGAGTTTGAGGGGAAGCTTGTTTACTTCATGACGGTGGAAAATGCGAAATTCCGCCGCCCGGTTGGTCCGGGGGATCAGCTGCGGATCCATGTGAGTAAAGAACGTGCCCGTGGAAATGTATGGCGTTTCCGTGGTGCCGCAAAGGTTGATGGCAAGGTCGTCGCTGAGGCGTCTTTTAGTGCCATGATTGTGGACTGACCTAATGTCAGAACCGGCTCCATGGCCCGATAGCGTTGAGATTCATCCGATGGCCCATGTGGACCCTCGGGCGTCTCTTGGGGCGGGGGTTTGTATAGGGCCGTGGTGTTTGGTTGGGCCGGACGTTTGTTTAGAAGATAATGTCCGGTTACATGCCTCTGTTATGGTTGAGGGGCATACCACCTTGGGTGAAGGGGTAGAGGTCTATCCTTTCACGACTATCGGGTATCCTCCACAAGATTTAAAATATGCAGGCGAGCCGACACGTTGCCGGATCGGTGCACGGACGGTCGTGCGTGAAGGTGTTACGATCCATAGAGGCACGGCACAAGGGAGTGGTTTAACCTCCGTTGGGTCTGATTGCTTAATTATGGCAAATGCACATATCGCCCATGACTGTGTTGTGGGTGAGGGCGTCATCATCGTTAATAATGTGGTGATGGGCGGGCATGTGGTTGTAGAGGACTATGCCCGTATCATGGGGTCTGCTGCACTGCACCAATTTGTACGGATTGGCCGAGGGGCTGTTGTTGGTGGTGTGTGCGGTGTGGAGATGGATGTCATCCCTTATGGGAGCGTTTTGGGGAATCGTGCCCGCCTTGTTGGGTTGAATTGGATTGGCCTAAAACGAGCCGGTGTAGGGGCTGCTGAGGTTCATGAGATGCGTCGAGCGTTCCGGATGCTTTATCCGCGTTTCGCAGAGGGGATGCAGCCTTTAGAGCAGCGTATGGCCCTTGTGAAGGAACGGTACGGGCATATTCAGCGCATTGCCGAGATTTTGTCGTTCATGAGAGTTCCAAGTCGCAGGGGGCTTACACGGCCTGGATGTGTCGTCTCTGAAAAAGGCTCGCAAGAGTGAAAATAAAAGCCCGGGTGGGTATTTTGGCCGGAGGAGGCCCTTTACCTGCTTGCGTTGCACGTTCCCTCCAAGCTGAGGGGCGAGATGTATTTATTATTGGGTTTAAAGGATTTGCTGAAGAGGCATTGCTTGCCCCTTTCCCCCATAAGATGTTTCGCCTGGCTGCTGCAGGGGGGATTTTAGCCGCCTTACGTGAGCAGTCATGTTCTGAGTTAGTATTGATTGGCCCTGTGAAGAGGCCTTCATGGCGGGATATGCGCCCCGATGCTGAAGGGGTGCGTTTGTTAGGGCGGTTAGGGCGTGCTGTTTTTTTAGGTGATGACGGCTTGCTTGCTGCGATTATAAACCTTCTGGAAGAAGAAGGTTTCCATGTGCGAGGAGCGCATGAGTATCTGGTGGGAAGTGATGATGCTATCGTTGCTCAATATGCAGGGGCATATGGCCGTTGGCAGCCGGATGAACAGGCATTTGCAGATATTCGCCAGGCGGTGCAGAATCTAACGGTTATGGGGGCGTTGGATATTGGGCAAGGTTGTGTCGTACAAAATGGCTTAACATTGGCGGTTGAAGCGTTAGAGGGCACGGATGCTATGTTACGGCGTTGTGCGGCTCTTAAGCAGGATGCCCCAGGGGGGGTATTGGTAAAAATGCCCAAAAAAGGGCAGGAATTACGGGTAGATATGCCCGCAATAGGACCTATTACAATAAGAGAGGCTGCGAAATCTGGTCTAAGGGGGCTAGCTTTTCCTAAGGGGGCTACCCTAGTAATGGGTTATAAAGAATGTATAACCGAGGCTGACCGTCTGGGGTTGTTTCTATATGGATTAACACCAGATGAGTTGCTTTGCTGAAAGGTTGAAATATTTATGAGCACCTATCTGCATACAATGATTCGTGTGCGTGATTTAGACCGTAGCTTGGCATTTTATCGCCTGCTAGGGATGAAAGAGTTGCGCCGCATGGAAGTACGTGAAGGGCGCTTTACGCTGGTATATATCGGCTTTAATGACAATGAACATGGACAAGCAGAAATCGAGCTGACCTACAATTGGGATCAGACCGAAGAGTATGAGATCGGTAATGGTTTTGGCCATTTCGCTATTGGTGTGCGCGATGTTGCCGCAGCAGTAGAGGAAGTACGTCAGGGGGGTGGAAAAGTTACCCGTGAGGCAGGGCCAATGAAATTTGGCACTGTGGTAATTGCTTTCGTACAAGACCCTGATGGGTATAAGGTTGAGCTGATTGAAAAGCCCAATCTGTAAATTTGCAGATGACTTCTTAAATGAAGTGGATTTGCAGGATTGACAGGATAGGACGCTCCCCTTAAAAGCTGCACCCTAAGTGGAGGGGCGTTTTGGGTGCGTCCTGTTCTGATACGTATCCTTTTAGAGGATATGTTTTTGAGATTAGAGGATTGAAAACATGAAGCGCACATATCAGCCTTCCCGTTTGGTTCGTAAGCGCCGTCACGGTTTCCGTACACGTTCTGCTACTGTTGGTGGGCGTCGCGTTCTGGCTAACCGCCGCGCAAAAGGCCGTAAGAAGCTTTCTGCCTAAGCATGAAACAGCCTGACCGCCTCCGTAAGCGGTCTCAGTTTCTGCGTGTGGCTCGTAATGGCCACAAGGTTGTGTCTCCCGGTCTGATAGGACAAGTTCTGCCAGATCAGGGGGAGGCGACAATGCGGGCAGGTTTTACCGTAACTAAAAAGGTTGGTAATTCTGTTGTCCGCAATAAGACGCGCCGTCGTCTACGAGAGGCCTTACGTTTAGTTGTTAAAGAAACAGAAGAGTTTTCATCTTTTGGGGATATCGTCCTTATCGGGCGAGCTACAACGCGTAAGAGGCCTTTTTCTCTTTTAAAAAAAGATGTGCAAAAAGTACTCAGCGCTTTGGATAATAAAAAGCGGTGAGACTATCTTCTTATCTATTCTCAGCCATTATGTTGGGGATGATAAAGCTTTATCGGCTTACATTAAGCCCGCTGATAGGGTGGGATTGTCGCTTCCAGCCGACATGTAGTGTTTATGCTGAAGAAGCGATTAAACGCCATGGGCCGTTAAAAGGCGGCTGGTTAGCTTTGTGTAGGCTTTTAAAATGCCATCCTTTTCACCCTGGTGGAGAGGACTTGCCTCCCTAGTGTGGGCTTTGAGATGGGTTGCTTCCTGCTGTTGGCGCAGCCCTTTTTAATAGACTTAAAATCTCAAAAGATACTGACTGCGCCTAGCATCTGACGCCCCGAAATAATTAGATTTGTTGGTGGGTAGGGAGTGGTCTGTCACAAGCTGGTGATATTAAAAATAAGCTCATTGTTCGATATTGATCGAATTATTAACTATATGCTAACACCTCGTAGTGTGAGAGGGCGATTGCCGTCTTACATTATCTAGTCACTATGACTGTGTCTTTTAGGAGGCAAGCATGCCAACGCTTTTTGAACCGACGTCTTTTGGGGCTATTAAACTTGCCAATCGTGTTGTCATGGCTCCGGTTACGCGTGCACGCGCCGGTAAAGATAGCGTGCCAACGCCGATTATGGCGGAATATTATGCACAACGTGCGAGTGTCGGTCTGATTATTTCAGAGGCTGTGGGGATTTCCCGGCAAGGATTAGGCTGGGCGTATACAGCGGGTATTTGGAATGATGCCCAGGTAGAAGGCTGGAAGAAGGTAACGCAGGCTGTGCATGAGAAGGGGGGCAAGATTGTCTGCCAGCTCTGGCACATGGGGCGTATGGCCCATTCATCTATTACGGGCGAGCAGCCTGTTGCGCCGTCACCTTCCACAGGGCCAGGGCATATTCATACATATGAAGGCAAAGTGCCGTATGAGGAAGCACGTGCTCTGCGATTAGATGAGATTCCTGGTATTATCGAGAGTTACGTCGTTGCCGCACGTAATGCGATGCGTGCTGGGTTTGATGGTGTGCAAATTCATTCAGCAAATGGCTACTTGCTCGATGAATTTTTGCGTGATGGGACCAACCATCGGACAGATGCTTACGGTGGATCTGTTGAGAACAGATTACGTCTTCTGCGTGAGGTGACGGAGGCTGTTATCGCTGCTATCGGTGCGGAGCATGTGGGTGTGCGTCTTTCTCCAAATGGAGATGCGCAGGGGACAATAGATAGTAACCCAGAAGCTGTTTTCATCCCAGCGGCGAAAATGCTGAATGAGCTAGGTGTTGCCTGGTTGGAGCTGCGTGAGGCTAACCCTGATAGTCACCAAGCTTTTGCTGGCGCTACCGAGCAACCAAAACTTTCACCAGAAATTCGGAAGGTTTTCCATGGTTCGTTGGTGTTGAATCAGGAGTATACACGTGACACAGCGATGGAGGCTGTCTCTTCTGGGAAAGCGGATGCAATTAGCTTTGGTCGTGCATATATTGCTAATCCAGATCTTGTAAGGCGCTTCCAAGAGGACCTTCCTCTACAAGAATATGATGTGACCACCTGGTACGGTCCGCATGGTGAGAAAGGCTATACGGATTATCCTTTCGCTAAGTAAGTGAGAAAAGAGCGGGGCTAATTATACAGCCTCGCTCTTTTTATATGCTCTGTATAAAGGGCCTGAGGAGGAGGGCTAGGGAGGGGGGGACCTCTTTGTAGAATCGCTGCGATGTTTTCCACATGCGATTAAGAGGGGCATATGCACAATACGTTTTAAGGTATATTTATGCCTGCCAGAGGTGGAGTTTATCCTCTGATAAAGGCGATTCTTTTACCGTTTTGTAGAGGTCATGCTGATATGGCTTTGTGTGGTTCATATCAGGGAAAATAGGCTCGGCTATTGTTTTACGTGTAATTTTAAGCCACAGAAGAGCATTCTACCCTTCCAGATAGATGAAAGAGCGGCTCTAGCCCGATGGAAAGTAGCAAACGCATTATTTTGGCCGTGGCAATCTCGGCCCTTGTTTTAATTGGTTTCAATTTCTTCGCACCGAAGGTTGAACATAAACAGGCTGTTGAGACGCACTCTCCAGCGCCTGCCCCTGCTATGGCAGCACAACCAGTCCCTGCGGCAAAGCCAATGGCGAAGGTTGAAGAGGTGCAGGATAACAGTGAGCACCGCCTTAAGGTGGCAGGGCCTGATGTCCAAGGTTCTTTCAATCTGCGTGGGGCAAAGCTAGATGAGCTTGAGCTAACCCGCTATCGCGAGACGATTGCTAAGGATAGCCCGCTTGTACGTTTGCTGGACAAAGTAGGTAGCGCCAAGCCGAATTACCTTGTTCTTGGTTGGGAGAATGCCGCAGGCTTTACGACACGCTTGCCGGATGATGCCTCTCTTTGGAAGGCAGGTGCAGCAGAGTTAACACCAGAGCGTCCTGTGACACTGCATTGGGATAACGGTGCAGGTGTGCGCTTTGTTATTCGGCTCGCACAAGATAAGCACTATATGCTAACCGTGCAGCAGCTGGTGGAAAATCATTCTGGTCAGACAATTTCTCTTTACCCTTTCCAGCGGGTACAGCGTGATTACCTACCAGAAGATACAGGCTCTATGACAGCCTATGAGGGGCCGATCGCTGTAATGAATGGTCGTTTGGCGGACAACGGCTATAAGGCTCTACGTCAGGGTGTAAATAATCCAGGGCAGGTCTCATGGGAGGCAACTGGCCATGGCGGTTGGGGTGGTATTACCGATAAATACTGGCTTACTGCTATTGGAGCAGAGGCAACAACGCTGACGCATGCGCGCTACAGTTATGAGCCGGAGGGGCGTGGGTCTTACCGTGTGACCTTTAGCCCACAAGAGCCGCAAGTGATCCAGAATGGTGCGCAGCTGGGGCAGGGCAGTTACCTGTTTGCTGGGGCCAAAGAGCCTGATCTCTTGCGTGATTATGGACAGAAGCTAGGCCTGCCAGATTTCGATAAGAGTATTGATTTCGGATGGTTTAGTTTCTTGACGAAGCCCATTTTGTATCTGTTGCACTGGTTGTATGTGCATATTGGTAACTTTGGTCTCGGCCTGATGGTGATGACCCTGCTAGTGAAGATTATTCTCTTTCCGCTAGCCTCTAAAGCCGCACAGTCTGCTGCACGTATGCGTATGGTGGCACCAAAGATTACAGAGTTACGCGAGCGTTATAAAAATGACCCAATGGTGATGAACCAGAAGGTTATGGCCCTGTATAAGGAAGAGAAGATTAATCCAGCAGGTGGTTGCTTACCAATGCTGATTCAAGCGCCTATCTTCTTCTGCTTGTATAAGATGCTTAATCTTAGCATTGATGAACGTCATGCGCCTTTCTTTGGCTGGATCCGTGACCTTTCCGTGCCAGATCCAACTAATGTGTTTAACCTATTCGGCCTCTTGCCGTTTGACCCGACACATCTGTTCTCCTTCCTGCATTTGAGCATTTGGGGGGCAGCACTGGGCATTACCTTCTGGCTATTGCAGCGCAACACTATGGTGAGTATGGATCCGGCTCAGGCACGTGTGATGCAGTTTATGCCTGTGGTATATGTGTTTGTGATGTCGAGCTTCCCAGCGGGGCTGCTAGTCTATTACACATGGAATAACGTGCTGACTTTCTTGCAGCAGCGTTACATTGAGAGCCGTACTAGCTTGCCGGTACCTATGGCGGGGCAGAAGGGTAAATCTCCCGCTAAGGGGGGTAAACGCTAATGCAAGAGCAAGCCGGTGTACTCACCGAGGCAGAATTAGAAACCGGGCGTAAGCTGTTTGCTGGCCCGTGTGACTTTTTCTTTGGAGCGCAGACAACGGAGCAACTTCCTCCCCCTGACCGGGCAGAGATTGCGTTCGCAGGGCGTTCTAATGTGGGGAAGTCGAGCATTATTAATGCTCTTACTGGCCGGCGAGGACTTGCACGCGCATCCTCTGAACCAGGGCGTACGAAGCAGCTTAACTTTTTTAACCTAGGTGGGCGTTTATCTTTGGTGGATATGCCCGGCTATGGTTTTGCGAAGGCCTCTAAAGCTGTCAAAGAAGATTGGCAGCGGACGATGTTTGCGTATCTGCGCGGGCGGCCTAATTTGGCCCGTGTCGTGCTGCTCATTGATGGGCGTGTTGGGCCAAAGGCTTCTGATAAAGAAGTATGCGACTTGCTCGATAAAGCCGCTGTTGTGTTTCAGATTGTATTGACAAAATGTGATGCATTATCAGCTGCTGCTTTAGAAGCGCGTGTTAAAGAGGTTGAGGCTATTGTTGCTAAACATGCTGCGGCTTTCCCACGTGTGGTACCAACAAGCAGTACAACCTCATTAGGGATTGCGGAGTTACGCGGCATGATGGGCCGTTTTGCGGCCCCTGCATCGTCTCACCCGTAAAGCATTATTCTGAGAGTGAATGATATGTCCTCTTCTGATTCTTCTTCCCCTCGGCCAGAGGAGCTTCTGGCGGCGAGTGCGTTAAACGAGCAGCAACAGGCTGAAGTTCTTGCAGGGGCTTTGCCTTATCTGCGCCGTTATGCGGGTGATACCATTGTTGTAAAGTATGGTGGCCATGCGATGGCTGAAAACAATCTTGCCGCAACATTTGGTAGGGATATTGCACTGCTTAAGCTCGTAGGGGTGAATCCTATCGTGGTGCATGGTGGTGGCCCGCAGATCAATAAGATGCTTACGAAGCTGAATATTGAATCTCAGTTTGTGGATGGGTTGCGGATTACAGATCGCGCGATGATCGATGTAATTGAGATGGTGCTTTCTGGTACGGTAAATAAGCAGGTTGCAGACCTTATTAGCCACGCTGGAGCGCTGGCTGTAGGGATTTCTGGGCGCGATGGACGTTTGATACAAGCGAAACGTCTTGTGCATTACCGCCGGAAGGATGGTGATGAATCCGAGGCGGTTGACCTAGGCTATGTTGGCACACCAGAGCGGATTGACCCACGGGTTTTATATGCGCTTCTTGGTGCTGGGCTTATCCCTGTTGTGGCACCGGTGGGTGCGGGTGAGCAGGGTGAGATTTATAACATCAATGCTGATACGGCTGCGGGTGCTGTGGCAGGAGCTGTGAAAGCTTCTCGCTTGCTCATGTTAACAGATGTACCAGGTGTGTTGGATGAAAATGGTGAGCGTATTGAAGAGCTCACAGCAGAAGAAGCACGCCGCCGTATTCGGGAAGGTTTGATTACCGGTGGGATGATACCCAAGGTAGAGACATGCCTAAAGGCCGTACAAGCAGGGGCAAAAGCTGCTGTGATTTTGGATGGCCGTGTTCCTCATACATGCCTGTTGGAGCTTTTCACACGGGCTGGGCCGGGAACGCTAATTAAGGCAAATTGATGAGGTGAAGAAAGCGAACATGCTCTTATTTATAATGGGGTATGGGTGTTCGTTTTTCTTTGAGTGATGATAAAAAGAACGGGATCATTTGTTATGGATTACGCAGATCTTCGCAAACAGGTTGAAGCACTTTGGGAAGACCGTGATAGCCTCTCCCCACAGACACAGGGCGCTGCCCGTGAGACGGTTGAAGCGGCTCTGAGTGGGTTGGATGATGGTACCTTCCGCGTGGCTGAGAATACATCAGAAGGACGCGTGGTGCATGAATGGCTGAAAAAAGCTGTTCTGATGTCCTTCCGTCTTTATGATTCTGAGCCAATGGCAAATGGCTGTGGTGGGGCTCCAGGTTTTGATAAAGTGCCTCTAAAATTTGCAGGGTGGGATAAAGAACGCTTTGCAAAAGCAGGGTTCCGTGCTGTGCCAGGTGCTGTTGTGCGTCGCTCTGCTTATATTGCACCAGGCGTTGTGTTGATGCCGAGCTTTGTGAATCTAGGTGCCCGCGTTGAGAGCGGCACAATGATTGATACATGGGCAACAGTTGGCTCTTGTGCGCAGATTGGCAAGAACTGTCACATTAGCGGTGGTGCTGGTATCGGCGGTGTGTTGGAGCCTCTGCAGGCTGCTCCTGTTATTATTGGTGATAACTGCTTCATCGGGGCACGTTCTGAGGTAGCAGAAGGTGTTGTGGTGGAAGAGGGGGCTGTCCTCTCTATGGGTGTTTTCCTTGGGGCGTCTACAAAGATTGTGGATCGCACCACTGGTGAGATTCATATGGGCCGTGTGCCAGCTTATTCTGTGGTTGTGCCGGGCACATTACCACCAAAGACACCAGGTGGGCCTGCTCTAGCGTGTGCAGTGATTGTAAAGCGTGTTGATGAGCGTACACGTTCTAAAACATCCATCAATGAACTGCTGCGCGACTAAGTAACCATGACACATCCATCCCTTCCGACAGACCCTATTTCTCTGCTGCAAGATCTTGTGCGTTGTCCTTCCGTTACCCCGGCGGATGAAGGTGCGCTAGATATCGTGGCGCAGGCTTTGGAGGGGATGGGCTTTGTGGTGACGCGCCTCGCCTTTGGCCCTAAAGGCGAGGAAACGCCTAATCTCTATGCGCGATTAGGTACGCAAGGCCCGTGCTTGTGCCTTGCAGGACATACAGATGTTGTTCCTCCTGGTGAGGGCTGGACGTACCCGCCTTTTGAAGCAAAAATTGTGGACGGGGTTATGTATGGGCGCGGCACTGCTGATATGAAAGGCGGTGTTGCGGCAGCTATTGCAGCTGTGGCACGGCGGCTTGAAGAAGGGCCGTTAGAGGGGAGCCTTTCCTTCCTTATAACAGGGGATGAAGAAGGCCCTGCACGCTTTGGGACACGTTCCGTTCTTGAATGGATGGCCGAGCAAGGTGAAAAGCCGGATTTTTGCTTATTAGGTGAGCCTACCAACCCTGAGACAATGGGGGAGGTGATTAAGATTGGCCGGCGTGGCAGCATGAATGCAGTCATCACCGTTAATGGGGTGCAAGGGCATGTGGCTTATCCTCACCTTGCAGATAACCCTAATCATCGTTTGATTTCTATTTTAGCGGAATTAACGGCTCGTCATTTAGATGAAGGTAGCGAGTGGTTTGCGCCATCCTCCCTGCAGGTGACGAGTATAGATGTGGGCAATAAAGCAACGAATGTTATCCCTGCTACGGCGCAGGGGCGTGTAAATATTCGTTTTAATGACCTCCATACAGGCAAAAGTTTGAGTGAGTGGATGACCGACGTTGTTAAGCGTCATGCACCAGATGCAACATTGGATATTGCCATTAGTGGGGAGTCCTTCCTGACCCAACCGGGAGAAGATGTTGAGCGTCTCTCTCAGGCGGTGGAAGTGGTGACAGGACGTAAGCCAAAGCTAGATACAGGCGGAGGCACCTCGGACGCGCGGTTTATTACACATTGTTGTCCGGTTGCCGAGTTTGGCCTGGTCGGGGCGACCATCCATAAGCGCGATGAGCACGTCACTACGCAATCTGTTGAGGATTTAACTCAGGTTTATCTGGCATTTATGAAGCGTTTTGGCGTGTAGTGCTGCAGTAGTGAATATGAGCCTGATAAAGCCCGTGGCAGAAAACTGTGCGGGCTTTTTTAGTGCGTTTTATAGGGAGCCCTCGTCATAGGGGGTATATATTAGCCTTGCTGGGGAGTTAGGCAGAGGCTGCGAGAATGGTGCGTCCTGTACCATAAATATGGTAGAGCGTACTGGCAGGCATATGGTCTGTTGCAAGGGTATTATGTTCATCTAGTCGGTCAAACCACCCGCCATTGAGAGAGGCGGGGGCATAGTGCGTGAAAAAGAGATTACTCATTGCGGTTAGTTTCGCATGGCGTTCTGCCCATGGGGCAGGAGCATGTTGTGCCAAAAGGCGCATCATCTCTGTTTGTGGCCAGATGCGGGTTCCGCCATCGAGTAACGTGCCTGAATCATTTAGGGCGTTAGGTAGCGAAATATCAGGGACATTGCGGGTGAGTTGTCGGTAAAGCATGGTGAGAGCAGATTGTGCTTGTTCAACATAGCGCCCTTTGGGGGCGAGGCGACAATATTCCCCTAAGAGCCAGCACCATTCTGCTTGGTGGCCGGGTTCGACCTGATTATGCCCGATAGTTTCCTTAGGCTGCCATGTAGAGGTGAAAAACTCGAGTAGGCAGGATGTATCTGCCTGAATAAAGTGAGATGTCGCTAGAGCGATAAGCGCCTCTGCCTGAGTGAGGAAAAGCTCCTCTTGTGAGGTTTCAAAAAGTGTGAGGCAGGCTTCTAAGAGGTGCATATGAGGGTTTTGGGAGCGTGTTTCTGTGCTGGGAACACTATCTTTAAAGCCACCATGCTCTGCGGAAAATATATCAGTGATTTCCTGCAAGCTTTGCCGTGCGATATGAAGAAGCTGAGGATTCTTGGAGAGTTTATAAGCCCAGCTTAGTGCGAAAAGAATAAAGGCATGACCGTAAAGATCGCGTTTTGTATCTGACGGGGTGAGGTCTGGCCCTAGAGCAAAAACCCAACCAGCTTGGCCATCTGCCTTATAGTATAGTTTGATAAGTCGCTCCATCGTGGCGAGTGCTTGCGCTCCACCGGGAAAGAGCCCATCAAGCTCGGCTTGGCAGAAGGTAGCAACTTGGCGTGCTTGCACCATAAGGCGACGATGCGGCACGGTGATGGGGGTTGCGTCAAAGGTAAGACGCTCATGATAGAGGCCATCAGTGTTATGGAAGCCTGCATGAGACCAGAGAGGTAGGGCGTGAGAGACAAGCCAGTTATGCCACGTTGATACGGTTGTCATAAGGATGTCTCTTCTGATGGAGTGGTGATTTCTTTCACGATACGTGTTGTGGAATGCCCTTGTCGAAGGGGAGCAAGGCGCACACGCCCACCATAGCTTTTTACAAAATCGCCTCCGACAACTTCATCTTCTTTATAGTCAGCACCTTTTACAAGAACATCAGGTCGCAGGGTTTGGATCGTTTCTAGTGGGGTATCTTCATCAAATAGTACAACGAGATCAACATGGCGTAGTGCTTTGATAACAGTCGCGCGAGATTGTTCATCTTGTACAGGGCGGGTCGGGCCTTTTAGTCGTTTTACAGAAGCATCGCTATTTAAAGCGAGGATGAGTTTATCTCCCTGCTGCGCCGCAAATTGAACTAGAGACACATGGCCGGGATGGAGGAGATCAAAACATCCATTTGTAAAGACAACGGATGCGCCGTGGCGTTTCCAGTTTTGTATAATAGTGCTGGCTTCTCTCAGCGAAACACAGGCGCCGTTATTGGGGATCTCTTCAAGAAGTTTTTGATGAAGCTCTTCTTGTGTAACAAAGGCTGTGCCTAACTTGCTGACCGAAATAGCCGCTGCTGTTGTGGCCATTGTAACTGCGCTAGCCAGTGAACGCCCGGAGGATAATGCACAGGCGATGGTTGCGATGACAGTATCTCCCGCACCAGAGACGTCATACACCTCAGAGGGGCGGGCTTGGCAATGGAGAACCTCACCTGACTGCCGCCAAAGTGTCATTCCTTTTTCTGATCGTGTAAGCAAAACATCGCCTCCGAATTGATGAGCAGCAATAGCGCAGGCGGCTTGGGCCTCATCATCAGTAAGCAAAGGAGATGAAGTTTGCGTTGCAGCGATTAATTCATTGCGATTAGGCGTGATTAAATCTGCTCCCGTATAGGCCGAAAGGTCTGAGCGTTTAGGGTCAATAAGAACAGGAATGTTTCGCTCTTTTGCCGCAGTAATGACCGCTTTTAGAACGGCGTCCGATAGCACACCTTTTGCATAGTCTGAGCAGATGAGGATATCGCTATCTTTTAACGCCTGTAATGTCGCGGCAATGAGGGCTTGTTCTATTTGAGTAGAAAGAGGAGTGAGGACCTCTTCATCTAAGCGGACAATTTGTTGGCGGCCACTTGTGATACGTGTCTTGGTAATTGTCAGCCAGTTTGGGTCTTCTATGAAGCCAGAGAGATGGATGTTAGGCCAGTGGGATAAAGCTGAACGGAGCTTGTGTGCTGCTTCATCTACCCCCACAACACCAACTAGTTGGACCTGCGCGCCAAGAGCCGCTGCGTTTACAGCTACATTGGCAGCTCCACCAGCTTGGCAAGTCTGATGGGTACGGAGCAAAACAGGTACGGGGGCTTCTGGAGAAATGCGATTTACATTTCCCGTAATATATTGATCTAGAAGTAGGTCACCTAGAACAGTGATGCGGCCAGAATGAATGGTCTCACGCAATGGAACACCCCACGAAGTATTAATCGCCTTTTATGTAATCTAGGATGTTTTTCTTTGGTTGTCGTTAGAATAAGGCTCCATGTTTTAGTGATGAGAGAAAATTATTTCTCTCATACATTACGTAAGTTCATAAAATTTAGGTTACGCAGGCCTGTGAAAGGGGTTATCGGGGTAGCCGACATCCATTAAACATAAACCGTCTGCAGGGGCAGTGGGGCCGGCTTTACTGCGGTTTTTTGCTTCAAGGGCATCACGTACCTGCTCAGCTGTCCATTGGTGGTGGCCGACAAGGGCCAGGGTTCCGACCATGTTGCGCACTTGGTGATGTAAGAAAGATCGTGCCTGTGTATCAATATGCACGAGGTCGCCTTCTTTGGAGATGGAAAGCTCATCTAAGGTGCGCAGGGCGTCTCTCGCCTGGCAGGCTGCAGCTCGAAAGGATGAGAAGTCATGTGAGCCAATGAGGTAGTTGGCAGCTTGTTGCATTGCTGCGATATCCAGCGGCGCCCGTAAATGCCATACGAAACCGTCTTGCAAGGCGGGACGAGAATAACGATTGAGAATCGTATAACGATATCGCCGCCATGTAGCGGAGAAACGTGCATTCCAGCCTTCAGGAGCGGGAGCCGCTTCTAAAATACAAATAGGGTGGGGCTTGAGATGGTAATTAATAGCATCTCGAACAGCCTTGCGTGAGAGAGGGGCATCGTCTGGGAAGTCGAGATGCGCCACAAGCCCCGCAGCATGAACACCAGAATCTGTTCGGCCTGCGGTGACACTGCTTACTGGACGGCCTGCGGTAAGGCACAGGGCGGCCTCTTCAATAAGCTGTTGTACGGCAATACCACTTTTCTGGCGTTGCCAGCCAACGTAATCGCGGCCGTTAAATTCAATACGGATCGCCCAACGGCTGATACCGGGCGGGGCAGCGTCACCCAAGGCGTGTTCCTTTCTCAATATGTGCGCCACGGAGGAAGGCGGCGGCATCCATCATGGCACGGCCGGGTTTTTGAATTTTTTCAATACGTACCCAGCCAGAGCCGCAAGCAATGCTGAGTTGATCATCCAATATAGTACCGGGGTGATGGGCTGTATCCCCATGGGGAGCAGGGATGTCTGCTGCAGGAAGAATAGTCACCGCCCCAATGCGGTATGTATCCTCACCTATGAGGGTAAAATTACCTGGCCATGGAGTGAAAGCACGTATTTGTTGGTCAATCTCTTGGGCGGAGCGGCTCCAGTCAATGCGGCCGTCTGTGCGCTCAAGTTTAGGAGCATAGCAGCTCTTACTATCATCCTGTGGTATGGCGGTAGGCCGTTCAACCAGGGCACGAACAATCAGCTCTGCGCCCAGAGTTGCAAGTCGGTCGTGTAGACTATTTGCTGTATCATTTTGGGTAATAGCTGTTGCGCCACGTAGGAGGACAGCCCCTGTGTCTAAGCCCTTATCCATCTGCATAATGCAGACACCGGTTTCTCTATCACCTGCGCGTATGGCAGATTGGATAGGTGAGGCTCCGCGCCAGCGGGGAAGTAGGCTTGCATGGATGTTTAAGCAGCCCAGTTTGGGCGCATTTAAGACCGCTTCTGGGAGAAGGAGGCCGTAGGCTGCTACAATGGCAGCATCTGCTTTCAGATTCTGGAAAAAGGCCAGTTCTTCTTCATTGTTTCGCAGATATATGGGGGTGCGAACAGGGATGGAGAGTTTATCTGCAGCCTCATGAACTGGCTGTCGGCGGAGGGTTTTTCCTCGTCCCGCTGGGCGAGGTGGCTGAGTATAGACGGCAACAACTTCATGCCCTGCATTAATGAGGGCATGAAGGGCTGGCACGGCAAAATCCGGCGAACCCATAAAAATGAGGCGCATGAGGTTATCGTTTCCGCTTTTGTTCTTTAGCGAGGCGGCGCATGACCATGTTGCGTTTTAGGGAAGAAAGATGGTCAACGAACAAGATGCCATCGAGATGGTCAATCTCATGCTGGATACATGTTGCTAGCAAGCCAGATGCATCTTGCTCAATAGTTTCACCAGCTAGATTGCGATAACGAACACGGATGGATTCTGGACGGATCACTTCTGCATATTGGTTGGGCAGAGAGAGACAGCCTTCTTCACGTGCAGCGAGTGTCTCTGTGGATTCGATAATCTCAGGGTTAATAAGAACCATAGGATTACGTGCTGCCCCCTCATCGGCGACATCAACGAGGACAAAACGCTGACTAATGCCGACTTGAGGTGCCGCAAGACCGATACCGGGCGCTTTATACATAGCGGAGAACATGCCAGGGAGGGCCTCACGAAGTGCGGTCATATCTTCTGGCTTTACGGCACGAGCCACTTGGCTCAATACGGGCTGCGGTGCAACAAGAATTGATGTTGGTTTGATATCATCAAGTCTATCAAGGAAATCTAAACTGCTCATAAGAGTATGTTAGCCTTTGCTTCGTATGAATTCCAGCCTGTTATGTGCGATATACTCTTGTAACATGGCGGTAGAAAACTCATATTTGTTGTGAAGGGGCAATGCCTAGAGAGGGTTGCCTGCTTCGTTTATTGTCTCGCTCCTTGAGGAGGCGTTTTAAACGTGTCTAATCGTCTTTTTACATCCCCTATGTTTTTGGGGTTTGATCATCTGGAACAAATGCTTGAACGAGCTTCAAAATCAGCAGCGGATGGGTATCCACCTTATAACATTGAGCAGCTAAGTCGTACGGCATTGCGTATTACGTTAGCAGTTGCTGGTTTTGTTATGGATGACTTGCAGATAACGCAAGAAGATAACCAACTTGTGATTCGCGGAAGGCAGTCTGACGATACGCAGGGACGTGTCTTTTTGCATCGTGGGATTGCTGCGCGCCAGTTTCATAAAGCCTTCGTTTTGGCTGAGGGGATAGAGATTGGTGGAGCTTGGCTGGATAATGGCTTGTTGCATATAGACCTTCATCGCCCGGAACCTGAAGTGCGTGTGAGGCGCATCGCTATTCGGCAAGGAGGGGCTACAGCACCCGCAAGGACATCTGAAGAGACGCTGCGGGATGTTGAGCCTGCACGAGATCTTTCTCCGGTTGTGGAGGAGGGTGATCATTTCGGGTGAGACTAATCTTTTAATGGCGAAGGTAAATATTGTGGATATTGATGCCCAAGCCCGTGCGATGACTGGCCAAGAGCTGCGTGAATGGGGGCTTTCGAAGATCGCCTATTTACGAACAATCACGCATGATGGCGTTGCGCTGATTGCGATCCACGCCGCCGATGGGACGCCGATGGCTGTAGCTGAAGATGAAGCTAGCGCAGTGGAAGTCATTCTGGAGCAAGAAATGATCCCTGCATTTTTGCAATAAAGGGCGTAACGCTAGGTTATGCTAATAAAAAAGAGGCCTATCTCAGGCCTCTTTTTTAGTGGAAGTTTTCTTTATTGAGATCGATTTTAAAGAGAAAAGTTTTTGCCAAGGTAAACACGGCGTACATCTTCATGCGCAACAATGGCTTCTGGTGTGCCTTCCATAAGGACTTGCCCGCCGTGAAGGATATAAGCCCGGTCAATGACCTCTAATGTTTCACGTACATTGTGATCGGTGATGAGGACGCCAATGCCGCGGTCTTTGAGATGGGAGACAAGATCGCGAATTTCACTGACGGCAATAGGGTCAATCCCAGCAAGGGGTTCATCAAGCAGAATATAGTTAGGCTGACTAGCAAGGGCGCGCGCAATTTCAAGACGGCGGCGTTCACCGCCCGAGAGGGCAAGAGCGGGGGAGTGGCGGAGACGGGTGATGCCAAACTCAGCTAATAATCCCTCTAGCATATCATAACGGCGGTCGCGGTCTGGCTCGACAACTTCTAGAGCTGCCATGATATTTTGCTCTACATTGAGCCCACGGAAAATACTGGCTTCTTGTGGGAGGTATCCTACACCGAGCCGTGCCCGACGATACATTGGGAGTGGGGTAATATCGGCACCATCTAGTGTGATATTACCGGTATCTGTCTGCACAAGACCAACAATCATATAAAAGCTGGTGGTTTTCCCCGCACCATTCGGGCCGAGGAGGCCAACAGCTTCCCCGCGCTGAACATGGAGGGAAACATTTTTAACAACTGTACGTTTTTTATAGCTTTTACCAATGCCGTGTGCGGCTAGACCTTGGCCGTTATAAAGTGTGTCAGGCATTATGGGGTTGCCTCATTCGGAACAATTAGGCCTTGGATAGGCGAGGTTGAGCCGGCAAGCATATGTGAGATACCTGTTTTGAGATTCACGATAGCTTGGGCGCCGTTATTCTGATTTTGCCCTTGGGTAACATGAACATTACCAATAAGGCGAGCAAGCTGTGGCCCGGCAAGGTAAACCCCCCGGTCGCCAATTGCAGTTTGGCTTTGTGTGCGAATAATCACGTGCCCCCAACCGAAAGCACGATCAAGCGAGTTATTCTGCTGCGTTTGGTCGCCATTGGGTTGATTAGATGTGCTTGCTTTATTCGCAGCCTTTTGTGCATCTGTTAGTTCAAATGCTTGCATAACATCAGCTGTGATCCGTTTGCCATCGCTGGTGGTAACGCTTGCATCACCCCAGCCGAGAGAAATATGGGCATCTGGGTAATATTCTACGAGATCACGTGCCGTCATAAGCTGATGAGGTGTTGTGAATTTCATATGCTGACCGGTCATGACCATAACGGCTTTGTCGATGTCATAAAGGCCGTGGTCTCCCCAGCCTTGATCTTCCTGATTATAGACATGGACATGGCCAATCGCTTCGACACGATAGAGTTCAAGGTCATCGCTAGATGATGAGTTGGTTGTATTTTCTTGCGGTGTTGTTTTCTTGCTGGCGGTAGTTTTGGTATGGGCAGGCGCTTTTGATTTGGGGCGTAAATAACCGATTAATGTATCTGCATCGACAGTTACATTCCCGCGTTGTGCGCGTGCGCCGCCAGTGAGTGTGACGGTTTGGCGGTTATGGTCGTAAATTTCTTCGTTTTTCCAAAAGAGATGAATGACTTGCCCGTGGGATTTGTCTTGTGGCGCTGGGCGTGGGGTGTGGCTTTTGGGCTGATCCTTATGTGCAGCGAGCGCAGGAGCAGATACAGCGAGACCGCTGAGAGCGACAATAGCCGGAAGATGGAAAAAAGAAGAAAAGCGCATCATGTAGTCTTTATGGGCTTTTTGTATTGTTGGGAGAAGGGGGCGGAGGCGATAAATCGTCAAAATGATCAGATTTACCCGCTCCAAGGAACTGAGCGGTCCCTGTTTGTTGGTCTAAAAAGGCCCCTTCGGCATCTTCTGTGCCAAATGGTCCTTCAGCATGAACCCAATTATGGGTTGCGATAACTTCTTGGGGGATGTCGATATCTGCCGTAGGGCTGTTTAGAAGGAGGCCATCACTACGATAGAGGGTAACATGGCCATTGAGTGTCAGTGTTTGCTCATGCTGCAAATAAACACCTGTATCTGCACGGACATGCACCCATTGTTGATTGTTCAGCATAATATCCGCAACAGGCTTGATGAGATTGATGCGGTTATCATCAATCTGATGGGCGTTGCGTGAGGTGATAGTGTAGGGCCGGTTCTTCGAATCAACATCGCGGTAAATAGCGCGTTGTATATTTCCTGTTCCCGAATGGCCGCCAAGCATGGCTTCTAGAACAGAGTTATTTTGATGAATGAGATGGTTTAGCTCGGGCCATATAGCAATAGAAAGCAGTAAAAATGCGGCGAAAGAGGGAAGCCCCCATTTCGCACGGGACATGAATAAGCGTCGACGTGCCATCGCCTCAGGAGAAGGCGGCGTACGGACACGCGCCATGGCTTGCTGGCGCAATTCTGCCATTTTTTGCGTCTTAGCTGAACGGTCGGGATCAAAATCATCCCGTTTTACGGGGCTGTTATCGCTCATGCTAGGCCTGCGCGAATGAGGTCATGGAGATGAAGGATGCCGATTGGGCGTTGGTCTTCATCAACGATAAAAAGACTCGTCACGGGAACTTGACGGTCATTCATGAGGCGACGGACATCCTTAGCCAAGGTTTCTGCTGTTGTTGTCAATGGCGTGGGGTTCATAATATCGCAGGCGAAGGTATTATCAAGGTCGCGCTCTAAAGCTCTACGGAGGTCTCCATCACTGATGAGGCCAGCGAGGCGTCCATCATGATCTAATATACCGATGCAGCCAAAGCTTTTGCGTGTGATTTCTAAAATAACAGCACGTAAAGACATATTAGGTTGGCCAAGGGGAAGGCTGTTACCTTGGTGCATGAGGTCGCTCACAGGCCGGAGTTGTGCACCGAGTTGCCCAGCCGGGTGGAGTGTGCCGAAGTCATCGGAGCTGAAATTACGTCGTTCAAGCAAAGTAATGGCGAGGGCGTCGCCCAAGGCAAGCTGTAAGAGGCACGATGTTGTGGGGGCAAGCCCCATAGGGCAGGCTTCTTGTGCTTGCGGGAGAATGAGTGGAATTTGGACAGAGCGCGCTAAGGTAGATGTTTCACATGATGTGAAAGCAATTTGCTGTAGGCCGAGCCGCTGGGCGTGGAGTAGGACGGGCGCCAGCTCGCTCGTTTCTCCAGAATTGGAGAGGTAGAGGACCACGTCCTCTTTACCCAGCATGCCTAGGTCTCCATGGGCTGCTTCAGCAGGATGAAGAAAAAGGGAAGTTGTACCTGTGGAGGCTAGTGTTGCGTTGATTTTACGCCCAATATGGCCGGATTTTCCCATCCCTGTGATGATAAGGCGGCCTTGCATATTGAGGATAGTATCAATGGCCTTTTGGAAGGCAGTCCCCATCGTTCCGCCTAAGGCAAGCTCTAGCTGTTCTAGACCTTGACGCTCTGTCAGGAGAACATAAGAGGCGGTTGAAGGGGGCTGTGAGGTCATTGACGTAATGTTACTTAAGCGCGATGTGCAAAAATATCGGACACATCATAGCCTAAAAGGTCTAGCTTTGCACGTGCGGGGAGGAAGTTATAGCAGCTTTGGGCAAGCTCGCGGCGGCCTTCACGGATGAGCATTCCCTCAAGTTTAGCCCATAGAGCGTGAAGATAAAGAACATCGGAAGCAGCGTAACGTTGTTGATCTTCTGTTAGGGTGGGGCTGCCCCAGTCAGAACTTTGCTGTTGTTTAGACATTTCGATCCCTAAAAGCTCACGACAGAGGTAAGCAAGGCCGTGTTTGTCTGTAAATGTATAAACAAGACGTGCGGCAATTTTAGTGCAGATGATAGAGTTTAAAGTGATTCCTAAAAAATGCTGAAGTACGGCAACGTCAAACCGTGCAAAATGCATTAGCTTGGTGACGTTTTCATCTTGTAGGAGGGCTTTGAGGTTAGGGCATTTGTCAAAACCGCTGCCGCCAAGGTGCTCTGGAATGAACTGGACAAGATGTGCTTCGCCATTGCCAGAGGATAGCTGAACAAGGCAAAGGCGGTCCCGGTGAGGGTTAAGGCCCATTGTTTCTGTATCAATCGCAACAATAGAGCCAAGGTCGAGGTTATCCGGGAGGTCGCCCTCATGAAGATGAATGGCGTTGCTCGGATTGCTCATAATATCACCGGTTTTGTTATGAAGAATAAAAAGTACCTTCATCTCAGAGGTAAGATGAAGATGGCGTGGTGCCCAGAAGAAGACTCGAACTTCCACGTCCTTGCGGACACAGGCACCTGAAGCCTGCGCGTCTACCAATTCCGCCATCTGGGCACAGCCTCTGTGAAGCTGCTCTGAAGAAGCGGCATCATTTGAGGCTGATACTCGGTAATTACGAAGTCACTGTTGAAGCGTCAATAAAGAAATAATGGTGAGGGAATAGAGGGGGGTGTCACAATAAGGTCCGAATCGGACTGTTTATCATTAAATAGGATTTCATTGTTCCTGTTTTTGTTTTTGTGGCATTTATTTAGGTAAGCAATACTTACTATTTTTATAATAGGTGAAGCTGTAAAGAGAGATAAAATTATTTTATACGCAATCTCAACAGTCTGTTGAGTTTTGCGTTCTGTTGCTTTTGAGCATTTTTATAAGGGGACCTCAGCATGGCTGGACAAATGCTACGGTTTGTAAATTGCCCACAAAGATTGCCTGAAAAACGTTCAGCTTCTGAGCGGAAGGTGGATTTTGCAGAAATTTATAAGGCATTTGATCCCCAGCATGCGCAGGAGCAGGCATCGCGCTGTTCGCAATGTGGTATTCCCTATTGTACGGTGCATTGTCCGTTAGGGAATGTCATTCCTGAATGGCTGCGTCTCGTTACTGAGGGGCGTATGAGGGAAGCTTATGACCTTTCCTCCCAAACTAATAGCTTTCCCGAGATTTGTGGTCGTATTTGCCCACAAGACAGGTTGTGCGAGGGGAATTGCGTTATTCGGCCTGGTTTTCGCAGTGTGACGATTGGCGCAGTAGAGCGCCATATTACAGAGACGGCCTTTAAAGAAGGCTGGGTCGTGCCACGAAAACCTGTAGAAGAGAATGGTCAAAGTGTGGCCATTGTAGGCTCTGGTCCGGCGGGTTTGGCATGTGCTGAGCGTTTACGGGCGCAGGGCTATAGCGTGCATATTTATGAGCGGCAGGATAAGCCGGGCGGGTTGCTGATGTATGGTATCCCCGGCTTCAAGTTAGAGAAAACCGTTGTGGAGCGGCGTTGCCAGCTGTTGGCAGAGCAGGGGATTATCTTCCATCTCGGCCAAGCCATTGGTGCGGGGGCTAATGAGATTTCGCTAGAGACGCTTCGTGCTCAATATGATGCAGTTTTTCTCGCCACAGGTGTGTATCGAGCTCGTAAGGTTCAAGGTCCGGGTGCGGGATTGCATGGCATTGTTGAGGCGTTGGATTATCTTAAGGCTTCCCAAACGGAGGGAGTTGACGGTGATAGGCTGAGCGCACAAGGCAAACGTGTCGTTGTCATTGGCGGTGGTGATACAGCTATGGATTGTATGCGTACAGCTATTCGCCAAGGGGCTGCAGAGGTTGTTTGTGCCTATCGTCGTGATCGGGACAATATGCCGGGTTCACGCCAAGAAGTGGCGAATGCAGAGGAAGAAGGGGCGCATTTTGAATGGATGGTCTCTCCTGAAGCTTTTATCGGAGAGGGGCGTGTAGAGGCTGTTCGCCTGCGTGAGATGCGCCTTGGTGCTGCAGATGCACAAGGTCGGCGTGCGGTTGAGCCAACTGAGGCAACGCGCACCGTAAAAGCAGATATGGTGATTTGTGCGCTAGGGTTTGAGGCAGAGGATTTGCCAGCGTTATGGCAGCAGCCTGAGCTTGCTGTTACAAAGTGGGGCACGTTGGACGTAAAAGCGGGCGGGTATGAGACGAGCCTACCGGGTGTTTTTGCTGGTGGCGATATCGTGCGCGGGGCAAGCCTTGTTGTGTGGGCTATTCGTGATGGGCGAGAGGCGGCAGACGCCATATCGGCTCATTTATCCAATAAATTAGATATAAAAGTTTCACCTGTAGGGGAGTGTGCATAATGTCTGCTGATCATATGAAAAACGAGCAGAGCTGCCGCGTCACTCATGGTGAAACAGCACGTGAATTTGTTGCAGCATATCATGCGAATACAGAGCGTTTAAAAGGCCTGTATGATCCTTCACAAGAGCATGATGCCTGTGGTGTGGGGCTTGTAGCTGCGATGGATGGTAAGGCCAGCCGTGCTGTTGTGCAGGCAGGGATAGAAGCCTTAGGGAATATTTGGCACCGTGGTGCTGTTGATGCTGATGGTAAAACGGGAGACGGAGCGGGTATCCATGTGGAGATTCCGCAGGATTTCTTTGCTGATGCGATCCATAATGCGGGGGACTTCAGAATTGAGGGGTGTATTTCTGTAGGGATGGTCTTCCTCCCCAGGACTGACCTTGCCGCTCAGGAGCGTTGCCGCCAGATTATTGAGACAGAAATTCTCAAATTTGGGTATGGTATCTACGGTTGGCGCCAAGTGCCGATTGATACAGCTTGCATCGGCGCCAAGGCGAATGAGACACGCCCGGAAATTGAACAGATCATGATCCGAAATACGCTCGGGCGTGATGAGGATGCTTTAGAGCGCGACTTATATATTATTCGCCGTCGTATTGAAAAAGCAGCTACAGCAGCGCAAGTGGATTTGTATATCTGCTCACTCTCTTGTCGGTCTGTTATTTATAAGGGGATGTTTCTGGCTGAAAATCTGACAGATTTTTATCCAGATTTGTTAGATGAACGTTTTGTCTCACGTTTTGTGATTTATCATCAGCGTTATTCTACGAATACCTTTCCGACATGGAAGTTAGCGCAGCCTTTCCGCAAGGTGGCTCATAATGGTGAAATAAACACATTATCTGGTAATATAAATTGGATGCGTGCTCATGAAACACGCCTCGCAAGCCCGATATTAGAGCCGCATATTGAGGCGGTAAAACCTGTTATTCAAGCTTCTGGGTCTGATACAGCAGCTTTGGATAATGTATTTGAACTGCTAACTTTTGCGGGACGTAATGCCCCTGCGGCGAAGGCATTGCTCATTCCTGCGGCGGCAGGAGCCAATTCGTCTTTATCACCACGGGCAAAAGCGTTTTATCGTTATTGCAATGCTGTCATTGAGCCATGGGATGGTCCGGCTGCTCTTTGTGCAACGGATGGACGCTGGGTGATTGCCGGCCTAGATCGTGCTGGTTTGCGTCCGTTGCGTTATAGCATCACGCGTGATGGCTTGCTGATTGTAGGTTCAGAAACAGGCATGGTGCGTGTGCCGGATGAGGCTATTGCGACCCGTGGGCGCCTTGGGCCGGGGCAGACGCTAGTTTTGGATATTGCTGAGGGGCGTTTTTATGCACCGGATGATGTGCTTGATATGCTCATTAATCGGCAAGATTTTGAACGCTGGATTGGCGAGGGGATTGAGAATATTGGTCCCGTTTTATCTGGTGTTAGCGAGCCTAGTGGGATTGAAGGGGATGAGCTACGGCGCCGCCAATTAGCTGTAAATCTCAGCTATGAGGATATGGAATCTACCTTGCATCCTATGGTGGAGAATGCGGCAGAGGCATTGGCCTCTATGGGTGATGATACGCCATTGCAGGTTTTGTCACGTTATTATCGCGGTCTGTCACATTATTTCCGCCAAGGCTTTAGCCAAGTGACGAACCCCCCCATTGATAGCCTACGCGAAACACGGGCGATGAGCTTGGTTACGCGCCTGGGGAATTTGGGGAATATTCTGGAAGAAGAAGCCAGCCAGTGTCAGCTCTTGCAACTGCCCAGCCCCATTTTAACAAATGGTGAGTTCGATAAGCTGCAAAAGATGTGTGGTCGCCAAGGGGAGACGATTGATTGTACCTTCCCCGTATCGGCAGGGGCAGGAGGGTTGCGTGAGGCTCTTAGCTTGATCTGCCAGAAGGCAGAAGACGCTGTGCGCGGTGGTTGCTCTCATCTCTTCTTAACAGATGAGCATAGCTCTGCTGAACGTGTGGCTGTGCCTATGGTACTGGCGATTGCTGCTGTGCATGTGCATTTGATTACCCATAGCTTACGGACATTTACCTCACTGAATGCACGGACATCTGATACGCTGGATGTACATAGCCTTGCTGTGATGGTGGGTGTGGGCGCCTCAACAGTGAACCCATGGCTGGCCCAGCAGAGCATTGCTGAACGTATTCGCCGTGGTTTATTCGGTGAAATGAGCTTGCGTGAGGCTATGCAGCGGTACCGCACAGCGGTGGACAAAGGCTTGCTTAAGATTATGTCCAAAGCCGGTATTTCTGTTGTTTCGGCCTATCGTGGTGGATATAATTTTGAAGCTATTGGCCTCTCTCGTGCGCTTGTGGCTGAGTTCTTCCCCGGTATGTCTTCGCGTATCTCTGGCATTGGATTGCTTGGCATTGCGCGTAATGTGGTCAAAGCACATAAAAGAGCGTGGGGGCGTGAAGGGGTATCTCCTCTGCCGATAGGTGGGCGGTATAAAGTACGCCCAGGTGGGGAGGCGCACTCATTCTCTGCTTCGGCCGTGCATTTGTTGCAAACTGCTGTGCAGGCCAATAGTTACAAGCTTTATCGCCGCTATGCAGATGCTTTGGCCGGGCAGGAGCCTGTCGCCTTGCGTGACCTGCTCGAGTTCCGCTCGACTGAAAAGCCTATTGATATTGACGATGTTGAAGGGATTACCCAGATCCGCCGCCGTTTGGTAGCGCCGGGTATTTCTCTCGGAGCGTTAAGCCCAGAAGCGCATGAGACATTAGCGATTGCTATGAACCGGATTGGCGCAAAGTCAGACTCTGGTGAGGGGGGAGAAGATCCTGCTCGTGCAGCGCCGCGGCCTAATGGTGATAATGCATCTTCAGCTATTAAGCAGGTAGCCTCTGGGCGCTTTGGTGTGACGGCAGAATATTTGAATAACTGCCGCGAACTTGAAATTAAAGTGGCCCAAGGAGCCAAGCCGGGTGAAGGTGGGCAGTTGCCGGGCTTTAAGGTGACGGAGCTTATTGCTCGTTTGCGTCATGCAACGCCGGGTGTGACGTTGATCTCACCACCGCCGCATCATGATATTTACTCCATTGAGGATCTCGCTCAGCTTATTTACGATCTTAAGCAGATTAATCCTGAAGCAACTGTGACGGTAAAGCTCGTGGCACGTACGGGTATCGGCACGATTGCGGCAGGCGTGGCTAAGGCAAAAGCCGATGCGATTTTGATCTCAGGCCATTCTGGTGGCACAGGGGCTAGCGCGCAATCCTCCATTTATTATGCGGGCTTGCCGTGGGAGATGGGGCTGAGTGAGACGCACCAAGTGCTCATGCTCAATCGTCTTCGCCATCGCCTTAAACTCCGTGTAGATGGGGGAATTAAAACCGGGCGTGATGTGGTGATTGCCGCCATGCTCGGGGCTGAGGAATTTGGTATTGGGACAGCCGCTCTCGTGGCAATGGGCTGCATTATGGTGCGGCAGTGCCATACAAATACATGCCCTGTTGGTGTGTGCGTGCAGGATGAAGAACTGCGTAAGAAGTTTGAAGGCACACCAGAGAAGGTCATTAATCTCTTTACCCTGATTGCTGAGGATGTTCGTAACATTCTTGCGCAGCTTGGTTTCCGCTCTCTTGAGGATGTCATCGGTCGGACAGATTTGCTGCACCAAGTATATCGTGGGTCGGAATATTTGGATGACCTCGACCTTAATGCGTTGCTTGTGCAGGCTGATTCTGGTGGCTTTGCCCGCTATTGCACACAGGAAGGGCGCAATGAGGTGCCTGATACGTTGGATGCGCAAATCATTGCAGATGCACAGCCTCTCTTTGAGCGGCGTGAGAAACTGCACTTGCATTATGTTGTGCGCAATACACATCGTGCTGTGGGAACGCGTCTTTCCTCGCTCATCACGCGGCGCTTTGGTATGAGCAGCTTGCCAGAGGGGCATTTAACGCTCTCCTTGCGTGGCTCTGCTGGACAGTCTCTCGGTGCATTTGCTGTGCGTGGGATGCGGATTGAAGTTGAGGGCGATGCAAATGACTATGTGGGTAAAGGCCTCTCCGGGGCGACCCTTGTTTTACGCCCAAGCCAAGCTGTGCCATGCGTGACAGAGGAAAACTCCATCATCGGCAATACCGTTCTTTATGGGGCGACCTCTGGGGCATTATTTGCCGCAGGGCAAGCCGGGGAACGCTTTGCTGTGCGTAACTCTGGCGCTGTTGCTGTGGTGGAAGGCTGTGGCTCTAACGGCTGTGAATATATGACCGGCGGCACAGTGGTTGTTCTTGGTAAAGCAGGTGATAATTTTGGTGCTGGATTTACCGGTGGGACAGCCTATGTGCTGGATAGGGAGGGGACCTTCTCTAGCCGTGTGAATACCGATACCGTTATGTGTCAACGTGTTGTTGCCCCTCGCTGGCGTGAGGAGCTGCGTAGCCTTGTGGAACGTCATGTGCGTGAGACAGGCAGTGTATATGCGGCAGGTCTGTTACATGCATGGGAGGATGTACTTCCTTATTTTTGGCATGTCGTGCCAAAGGATTACGCTCGGATTATCGGGTATGAAGAGGCCGACCTTAGCCGTCTCTCCGCATAGGGAGAGAGAGGCGAGGGAGCGTTTATAAAAGAAACAGTGGGCATGACGTGGCTGTGAAGGCAAAAGGGAGTTTTCATAGCGCGGTTGTGAGGGTAGTCTATGGAGTATGACGACATCACTTTTCATGCCCCGTTTCGCATCTCCTCTGCACAGTCATGCAGGTACATCTACTGCTGCATTGCAGGGGCCTATGCCCGCCCCACGGTGGGATCTTTCAGACCTATATGCAGCCCCTGATGATCCAGCTATTGAGGCAGACTTCACGCGGCTCAGTCAGCAGGCAGAGGCATTTGCTGCACGTTGGAAGGGTGCATTGAAAGAGGCTTCCCCAGCTGATCTGGTAGAGGCGTTGACTTGTTATGAAGAGATAGAAGAAGGTCTGGGCAAGATAGGTTCTTATGCCCAGCTTCTTTTTGCTGCCCATACGACAGATGCAGCTTGTGGGCGTTTTGCGCAGAGTGTGCGTGAACGCTCAACAGAGATTTCGGCTCATTTGCTCTTCTTTCCCTTAGAGTTGAATCGGTTGGATGATGCCGCGCTGGAGGCCGGGTTTGCGGCGAATAAAGAGCTTGCTTCTTGGAAGCCTTATTTGCGTGATTTGCGCGTTTTCCAGCCTTATCAGCTTTCTGATGAGGTGGAGCGTGTGTTGATGGACCTCTCCGTCTCTGGGCGGAATGCGTGGGTGCGTCTTTTTGACGAAACGATGGCCGGGCTGACAGCGCATCTAGATGGGAAAGATTATCCGTTAGGGGAGGTCTTTAATCGGCTGACAGACAGTAATCGGGCAGAGCGTGAAAAGGCAGCAAAGGCGATTAGTGCTACCTTAGCTAAGCACAATAAATTGCTGGTGGGCATCACCAATACATTAGCTAAAGATAAGGCAACAATAGATACAATGCGGGGGTATCCTCGCCCTGTGAGTAGTCGCAATCGTGCGAATATGGTGGAAGATGAGGTTGTGGATGCTCTTACCCAAGCGGTTGAGAGTTCTTTCCCACGTTTGTCTCATCGTTATTACAGCATGAAGGCTCGTTGGCTTGGCCTTGATAAGCTAGAGCATTGGGACCGCAACGCTCCTTTGCCAAATGTTGAAGATAAGCGGATTGACTGGGAAGCAGGGAAAAAGATTGTCTATAATGCTTACCAGAGCTTCGATGCAGATATGGGAGCTTATGCCAATAAGTTCCTTACAAACCCATGGATTGATGCCGCAGCTGTCCCGGGGAAATCCTCTGGGGCGTTTGCGCATCCCGTTGTGCCTTCTGCTCATCCTTATTTATTGATGAATTATCACGGTCGGGCACGGGATGTGATGACACTGGCTCATGAGATGGGCCATGGGATTCATCAGCTTCTTGCAGGGCAAAAGCAGGGTTATCTTCGCTCGTCTACGCCTCTCACATTGGCAGAAACGGCATCTGTCTTTGGTGAGATGCTGACTTTCCAATCTTTATTGGAGGCTGAAACCTCTCCGCAGCGTCGTCATCATTTGTTGGCGTCTAAAGTGGAAGATATGCTCAACACTGTTGTGCGGCAGATTGCCTTCTACCAGTTTGAGGTACAGGTGCATGATGAGCGCCGTAAGGGTGAAGTTTCAGCCGAGAAACTGGGTAAGATATGGCGTGATGTGCAAACACGCAGCCTGGGGCCTATCTTTAACTTTACGCCGGATTATGACCTTTATTGGTCATATATTCCGCATTTCATCCATGCGCCTTTCTATGTTTATGCCTATGCGTTTGGTGATTGCTTGGTAAATGCACTTTATGGCGTGTACCAGGATCAGCCAGAAGGTTTTGCAGAGAAGTATAAGGAGATGCTGGCCGCAGGCGGTACTTTGCGCCATCAAGAGTTGTTAGCGCCATTTGGCCTTAATGCGGGCGATCCTGCATTTTGGAATCGTGGACTTGATGTTATCTCTGGTCTGATTGACCAATTAGAGGCAGCTCCGGCACTTTAAGATGAAGGAATAGGCCGCCCTGCGGGGTGGCCTAGATATTAGAATTGTCAAAACCCTCACTCGAAAAGGGTAGTGAAATGGCGCATGAACGGGACCTCGATAAAACGGGTTTTGTCGATAATGTGCAGCGAATGATTCGTGCATCCAGTGCGGTTGGTGGTGTGGCGGCACGCATGGCGGGTCATAAGCTCGGCTTACGGGGCAATAAGGCTAATCATGCGGAAGAGCTACGTGCCCTTTTAGGCTCGTTAAAAGGCCCGATGATGAAAGCGGCTCAGCTTTTATCAACAATTCCAGGAGCCTTGCCGGAGGAATACGCTGAAGCACTGGCTCATCTGCAGGCGAATGCACCGTCTATGGGGTGGGGGTTTGTCCAGCGGCGTATGCGGGCAGAGCTTGGTGCAGGGTGGGAAAGTCACTTCCGCTCATTTAGTCATGAGGCCGTTGCAGCTGCATCTCTTGGGCAGGTGCATCGGGCGGCGTTGGCGGATGGACGGGAGGTCGCTTGTAAGCTGCAATATCCCGGCATGACAGGAGCTATGGAACAAGACCTTCGGCAGTTGAAGCGAGGTCTTGGGGTGTTCAGCCTTGTGGGGAGTGCCATCCGGCAAGATGAAGTTTATACCGAGCTTGCCGAGCGTATGCGGGAGGAGTTGGACTACACCCGTGAGGCTAGTCATTTGCGCCTCTATCGTTTGATGCTGAAAGATGTTGCGGAGGTGAGTGTTCCAGAACCTGTAGAGGAGTTAACCACCTCACGTCTGCTGACAATGGCATGGACACCAGGGCGGTCTATGAAGTCTGTTCTGGCGGAAAATCTTTCACAAGAAGAACGTAATGATATTGCCAAGGCGCTGTTCCGTGCGTGGTATAAGCCTGTTTATCAATATGGGGTGATTCATGGTGACCCGCATATGGGTAACTTTACCATCCGAGATGATGGTGGGTTAAACTTGCTCGATTTTGGTGCGGTGCGTATTTTCTCTCCGCGTTTTATTGGCGGGGTGTTATCTCTCTTCACAGCTCTGCGGGACGGTGATGACGACCGCGCTTATGAAGCGTATCATGATTGGGGCTTTAAAAATATCTCCCGTGAGACAGCCTCAGTGCTGAATGAGTGGGCGCGCTTCTTCTATCGTCCTTTAATGAAGGATGAGGTCTGTAATGTGGAGGAGACGAACAATCCTCAAGAGGCACGTAAGGTCCTTGAGAAAGTTTATGAAGGGCTTAAGCGCACAGGTGGTGTGACCTTGCCAAGAGAATTTGTCATGCTGGACCGCTCGGCTATAGGGCTGGGTAGTGCCTTTCTACGGTTAGGTGCATGTGTGAATTGGCATGAGTTATTTCATGAGCTCACAGATGATTTCAGTGTAGAGCTTCTTGCGGCACGCCAGAAAGAAGCATTGCAGAAAGCACGGGTAAAGCCCGTTAGTTAGGTGTGTGAAGGCAGGGGGAAAGAAATTTTCCAACTGCAAGCCTTGTGGGGTGGGGCGTTCTGCCCCATTTAGGAACAATGGCAGTACGTTCTTCTTCCCGAAAAAAGAAAAAACCCATTGCCCCACGGCAAACGGATTTTTTCCCAGATAAACAACCCGCTAAGCCGAAGATTAATCGGTTTGTTGTAAAGTCTGACTATGAGCCCTCTGGTGATCAGCCACAGGCGATCGCCTCTCTTTTAGCTGGGTTAGAGGCTGGAGAGAGAGACCAAGTGCTCATGGGGGTGACAGGCTCTGGGAAGACCTTCACCATGGCGAAGGTGATTGAGGCAGCACAACGCCCGACACTTATCATGGCGCCCAATAAAACCCTTGCGGCACAGCTTTATAGTGAGATGAAGCAATTCTTCCCCGATAATGCGGTGGAATATTTTGTGTCTTACTATGATTATTACCAGCCAGAAGCATATGTTCCCCGTTCAGACACGTTTATTGAGAAAGATAGCCAGCGGAATGAGCGGATCGATCGAATGCGCCATGCCGCAACGCAGGCTTTGCTTGAGCGGAATGATGTTATCATCGTAGCGTCCGTCTCGTGCATTTACGGTATCGGCTCGCCGGAATCTTACGCACGGATGAAGATTCATCTGAAAGCAGGTGAGACGATTGAGCGGGATGATATGATCCGTGGGCTGGTGGAGCTGCAATACCAGCGTAACGATATGGCGTTTGACCGTGGTTGCTTTCGTGTACGGGGAGAAGTGGTTGATATCTACCCTGTGCAGAATGAAGACCGCGCATGGCGTGTGAGCCTCTTTGGTGATGAGATTGAGGCTATTACGGAGTTTGACCCCTTAACAGGTGAGAAAACGGCTGATCTTGGTGAGGTTAGCCTGTATGCTAATTCGCATTATGTAACACCTCGTCCAACTCTGAACCAAGCGATGGTCAGTATTAAAGATGAGCTTCAAAAAAGGCTGATCTATTTTAAGGATGAGAATAAACCGTTGGAGGAGGAGCGTATTCTCCAACGCACGAATTTTGACTTGGAAATGTTGGAGACAACAGGTGTATGCAAGGGGATTGAGAATTACTCTCGCTACCTCTCAGGGCGCCGTCCGGGAGACCCGCCACCAACATTATTTGAGTATCTGCCGGAAGATGCGCTGTTGATTGTGGATGAAAGCCATGTCGGTGTGCCGCAAATTGGTGGGATGGAACGTGGCGATAGGGCGCGTAAAGAAACATTGACAGATTTTGGCTTTCGTTTGCCATCTTGTTTGGATAACCGGCCGCTCTCCTTTTCGGAGTGGGATGCCTTCCGCCCGCAAAGTATCTTCGTTTCGGCAACACCAGGGCCGTGGGAGATGGAGCAAACAGAAGGCGTTTTTGCTGAGCAGATCATCCGTCCAACAGGTCTCACCGACCCTATTACGATTATACGACCTGTGGAGGGGCAGGTGGATGACCTCTTACATGAGGCTAAGGCGACTATTGCCGATGGCGGGCGTGTATTGGTCACAACGCTTACTAAACGTATGGCAGAAGACCTCACCGAATATCTTTCGGAGCATGGTGTAAAGGTACGTTATCTTCATTCTGATATTGATACGCTTGAGCGCATGGAGATTATTCGTGACCTGCGTCTAGGAACATTTGATGTCTTAATAGGCATTAACTTGTTGCGAGAAGGGCTTGATATTCCTGAATGTGCGTTGGTAGCGATTTTGGATGCGGATAAAGAGGGCTTCCTACGTTCTCGCACGTCTCTTGTGCAGACAATTGGGCGTGCAGCGCGTAATGTGAATGGCCGTGTATTACTATATGCTGATAAAGAAACGGATAGCTTGCGCTATGCGATTGAAGAAACAGCTCGTCGTCGTGAGAAACAAATCGCTTGGAATGAAGCTCACGGTATTACGCCACAGACAGTCCGTAGCCGAATAAGTGATACTCTTTTCCAAGAGGAAGTTGCAGGGAAAGCGTCGAAGGCGGAGGCTGAGCCACAACTTACGATTGATCAATTGCGCAAGAAAATGCGTGAGGCTGCGGCTGAGCTAGATTTTGAACAAGCAGCAGCCTTGCGTGATGAGATACATCGGCGCGAGGCAAGCGATATTGGGTTGGTGAGCCAGTCCGTAATAGGCAATAATATAGCTACAAAAACACGTAAGAATACGACAGGGAAACAGAAGGGGTAATCATGCTTGAGCTTAAAAATAACACGCAGCGTTTGACTATCCTGCCTGAGACAGGCGGTGCCATTGGGCAATGGCAGGTGAAAGAGCATGATATTCTTCATCCTGTAAGTAACCCTGCTCTGCGTCGGCAAAATGGCGTGGCTGTAGGGGGGTATCCTCTTCTTCCATATGTGAATCGCCTTGCAGCGGGGCGCTTTTCATTTGGAGGGGAGGAACACTATCTTACACCAAATATGGAAGGCTGCCCGCATCCTATTCATGGCAATAGCTGGGAGCATAGTTGGAAAGTCGTACATAAGACAGACACGCATGTTGTTTTGCATTTTGACCATAATCCAGACGTTTTAGAGGGGGCAGAACAAGAGGCAGCAAAGCGGGAATGGCCTTATGCGTATCGTGCGGCGCTGTCGTATGAGCTGCGAGCTGATGGGCTTTGTGTGTCTATCGTTGTGGAGAATCGAGATAAGGTGGCTCAGCCTGTGGGGTTGGGATTTCATCCCTTTTTTGCAGCCGCGGCAGGAGCGCGTTTGACCTTCAATGCAGAAAAAGTGTGGCTGACAGACGCGCAAGGTCTTCCTGTTGATGAAGCGCCATGTGAAGGGGAGTGGTCTTTCTCTAAAGGGCAGGTTTTAGATGGGCGGGTGATGGATAATTGCTTTGCCGCTTTCGGTGGTGTGGCCCAGCTTGAGCAGCCTGGTAGCTTTCCTAATGTGACGATTGAGGCTGATGGTATTTTCTCGCATTTAGTGGTTTTTGCACAAATGCAGGAAGGTTATATCGCTGTAGAACCTGTAACGAGCATGACAGATGCGATAAACCGCCCAGAGATTGCAGGGCGTGGCGTGCATGTGTTGCAGCCGGGACAGTCTTGCGGGGGGATGATGAATTTCCGTGTTGAAACGGCCCGCCTTGCGGGGGAGGAGTGAGCCGTAATCATGGCTGGTGAGAAAATCGCTCTTCATCGTTATCTTTCCCCTCGTGGGGCAGAGACGATGCGGCAGGAATTAAAACATCTTACCCAAAAAGAACGCCCACAGGTTGTTGAGGTCGTGTCATGGGCGGCCAGCAATGGAGACCGCTCCGAAAATGCAGATTACCAGTATGGTAAGCGGCGTTTACGAGAGATTGACCGACGCTTGCGCTTTCTGACAAAACGGTTAGACCAAGCCGTTATTGTTGATCCCGCAGCGCAAACAAATCGTGAGCGTGTCTTTTTTGGGGCGACTGTTTGCTATGCAGATGAAGAAGATCGTCACACCACGGTGACGATTTTAGGTGTGGATGAGGCAGAACTCACAAGAGGTGAGGTTAGTCTGCAATCGCCTATCGCTCGTGCGTTGATGAAGGCACGAGTTGGTGATGAGGTGACACTGCATACGCCTTCAGGGCCGGTATTGGTGGAGGTTATCTCCATCACTTATCCGGTTTAGTTAGCTTAAAGGTTTGAGTATTTACAGGCTTTAGCCTGATCTGAACTGCTTATTGCGGAGTTTATTTTATGGTTCAGTCGTCCCTGTTTCCTCGCCGTGTGGCCGTTCAGATGGACCCGCTGGAAGATGTTAATATTGATGCGGATTCTACATTTGCGCTGATGTTAGAGGCGCAAAGTCGAGGGTATGAGCTTTATGTATATCACCCTACAACGCTGAGTTTGATGGAAGGCAAGGGTGTCTCTAGCCGCCTGCAAGCTCGTGGGCATGTAGTAAAGGTGCAGCGCAAAAAAGGCAAACATGCTAGTTTTGGTGCTGAGGAAGTGCTCGACCTTGGATCTTTTGATGTGATCTTGATGCGCCAAGATCCGCCATTTGATATGGGGTACATCACAGCAACTCATATGCTGGAGCATATCCACGGTACAGGTGCAGGTCAGGCTCTGGTCGTGAATGATCCGGTATCTGTTCGTAATGCTCCAGAGAAATTGCTGGTCACACATTTTCCCCATCTTATGCCGCCAACCCTCGTAACATGGGACAGAGCAGCTATTGCGGCCTTCCGCCAGAAGTATAAAGACATCATCCTTAAGCCTCTTTATGGGAATGGAGGAGCAGGGATCTTTCGGGTGAAGGAAGATGATGAGAATTTTTCTTCACTGTTAGAGATGCATTTTTCGCAGTCCCGCGAGCCATTAATGGTGCAGCGTTATGAGCCTGCTGTCCGGCTAGGTGATAAGCGAATTATTCTCGTAGATGGTCAGCCAATTGGTGCCATTAATCGTATCCCAGCTCAGGGTGATGCTCGGTCTAATATGCATGTTGGTGGCCGTGCTGAGCGTGTGGCATTGACTGAACGTGATAAAGAAATCTGCGCTGCAATCGGACCATATCTTAAAAAACATGGCCTGATCTTTACGGGGATTGATGTGATTGGAGATTGGTTGACGGAAATTAACGTTACGTCTCCGACGGGCCTACAAGAGTTAGACCGTTTTGACGGTATTAATAGTGCTGGGGTGATTTGGGATAGTATTGAGCAGCGCTTGAAATAATGATGTTAATGAAACGAGGGATATTATCCCTCGTTTTTTTTATCTTCTGGTTGAGGCGGTGTTTGTATGTTTTCTTTGCTGGGTGGGTAAAGATTATCCCTAAAGGGGATAGGAGTGCCATCGGAGAAAAAGCCATCCTTAATGACATCTTGTTTAATAGGTTTGTCAGGGATGAATTTATTGGAAAGCCACGGGATAATTTTTTTGCGGTGATAAATAATAAAAATCATCGGCCATGTAATAAATACAGCAATGATAATCACGATTTCAAATAGGGGCATAGAGTGCTCCTCTTGGGGGCTTATGTAGAGAGTGCCGGTAAAATAATTTTTTCGTATAATATTAGGTAGATGGCTTGCCAGCCAAGGGGGATGCGGCGCAAAAAGGAGGAAAGCTACTAAAATAGTAGTGATCATAGCCCTGTCTGGGCGATGGGTGAGGCCGTGTATTTATGGTGTCTTCCTTTCCGTCACGTCCGTCTCTGGATGCTGAGAGTGTCCGCTTAGCGTATCGTCGCTGGGCGCGTATGTATGATGTAGTTTTTGGCGGTATATCAGCGCATGGGCGCAAACGTGCTGTGGCTGCGGTAAATGCTTTGCCTGGAACAAATGTGCTTGAGGTGGGGGTGGGAACAGGTCTCGCACTCCCTCATTATAACTTAGAGAAACGCATTACCGGTATCGACCTTTCTGAGGATATGCTCGCCCGTGCGAGGCAGCGTGTTCAACGTGAGAAGCTTAGCAATATTGATGCGCTTATGGTGATGGATGCTGAGGCGACAAGTTTTGAAAATCAGCAGTTTGATATTGCGGTTGGGATGTTTGTAGCCTCTGTTGTGCCGCATCCGGACCGGCTTTTAGCTGAATTAAAACGTGTTGTGCGGCCTGGAGGATATATTCTGTTTGTAAACCATTTTCTTGCGCAGAGTGGTGCACGTTTATGGGTAGAACGAAATATGGCTCGTGCCTCTCGTGCTTTGGGGTGGCATCCAGATTTTGCAATTGAAACACTCTTGTCGCCAGGGGACATGTCTCAAGCTACGATAACAGACGTGCCGCCTTTTGGCCTCTTCACCCTCGTGACATTGCCGCATAACGGGGGTAAGTAGAAAGACAGCGCTTATACAAGGGGATGACCATTCTCAGGAGTCTAGCACAGAAAGGTGAGGGATTTTCTCTTGTAAATGTGGCGAAATTGGACGGTTTTTACAGAGCTGGCGTATATTAAAGTGATTTTCGAGCCATTATCTCAGCGTGTTCCTGCCCGTCATTATGTTGGGGCAGGTGGGGCCTTTTTCTTACTAGCGTTATTCGCTGGTGTGCTTGGGGGCGTGCTTGGGCTTCCCTTTTTGCATGTGCAGGCCTCGCAAGGTGTTGTTGCATCGCATGCGTTGTTGATGAGCTTTTACGTTGTTTGTCCCGCCTTTTTAGGGGGGATGGCACATTGGTTTCTGCCTGGTCTGCTCGGTGTTGAGGCGATGGCTTTTCCTGCGTTTTCACGTATGGGGTTTGTGCTGTTGCTAGGCGGTGTGTTGCTGTTGCCGGTTATGCCCATGGTTGGGTTAAGCCTTTGGGCTGTGGGAATGATTGCTCTGGCGGTAAATAATCTTGCGACAATTTTAGAAGTGCGTCGCTTCTCTTTTCGGGCACTCTCTCCATTAGTGTGGTCTTTTATTGGTAGTGCGCTTTCTGTGTTGGTCGTGGCACCTGTTTTGCTGGCGTTATTGGTCCAGAATATCCTCCATGGCATTGGCCTTGTGGCATTACTGGCGACATTGCGAGGCAGTGTAGAGATGACCTTGCTCAGCGTGCCTTCTGTTGGAATTATTGTTGCGTTCCTTCTGCCAGAAGCAGCCCGAGGTGGCTGGGTAGCGCGGTTAGCCCCTTATGTGTTTGGAGCTATGGGGGTGTTGCCTGTGTTGTTATGGGCTGATTATCTTTTTAAAGGGGTTTCCCCGGCGGTGTATGGGGCTGGGCTGTTTCTTGGTCTGGTTTTACCTTGCATGACACTTTTGTGCGGTTTTGTGGTAGATTTATGGCGTGGTTCTTTCGCTTTTAAGGCAACGTCTTATTGGGCAAGTGGCGCTTTAGTTTTGTTGCTTGCTGGGTGGAGCGGTGAGTTCGCTGCTCCTTTGCTACAGCATCTGATGGTTCTTCCAGCGTTTTTTACCTTTGGTGGGGCGGGACATCAGTTGGCTATGTTTGGGAGTTTGTTGGCCCTTAGTTGTGCATTTTATGGCTGGTGCTGTGCCTGTTTCTCCCATTATGAGCGTCACCTTCATATCTTTGCGGCTCTGCATGCCGGGGTAACTTTTGTGGGAGCTCTCTGCTCTGTTGTGCCGAGTTTCTCTTTGTTCGCAGCTTTGTTCATGGGTATGAGCCTACTGATGTTTGCCCTACCTTCTGGAATGATGTGGTATGGTTTTCTAGTGGAGCGTGTGCGTGTCACGCGGTCCTTAGTTAAGGAGTAGAGGGGCTATTATGCAGCTATCACCAGAGCTATCATCATCACCTATTGCGTGGTTTTTAGGTGTGATGCGCTTGGAAGGGCATGATGGTGATGCCGCATTGCGAGACTGGATTGCTCTTTTAAAACCACGGGTGATTTCCCTTGTCGTCTTTACAGGGGTTGCGGGTATTGCCGTTGCGCCACGTTGGCCTTCTGTCCCTGTGGGGTTGGTGATTATGGCGTGCATATGCATTGGCGCTGGTGCGGCTGGTGCAATCAACATGTGGTATGACCGCGATATTGATGCTGTCATGAAGCGGACGTCCGTTAGACCTGTGCCTAATGGACGGGTAAAGCCAGAGAGTGCTTTGATATATGCCATCGTTCTTTCAGTGGCATCTGTTGTGCTTTTATGGTTAGCAACAAATGTTCTAGCTGCATTTATTCTGGCATTTTCGATCTTTTTTTACGGTGTGATTTACACCATGTGGCTGAAGCGCAGTACGCCACAAAATATTGTGATTGGTGGGGCGGCTGGGGCTTTCCCACCTATGATTGGCTGGGCAGCAACGATGGGGTCGCTGGATGTCCTACCTGTTGTGATGTTCGCCATTGTATTTTTATGGACACCACCGCATTTTTGGTCACTCGCACTTTATGCGTGTAAAGATTATGAAACTGCGGGTATTCCGATGTTGCCAGTTGTTAAAGGGGCACGGCATACGCGGTGGCAAATTGTTATTTATACCTTTATTCTAACAGCGGTCTCCCTCTTACCAAGTGCTGTAGGGCAGTGTGGCTGGTTCTACACAGTATGTGCTGCGGTTTTGGGAATAGGCTTTATTTATTACGGGCTACGTGTTCTATTTGATAAACAGGACGAGAAGGGTAATAGCCTCACTAAGGATAAGCCAGCGCGGTATGCGTTTCGTTATTCTCTTGCGTATCTCTTCTTTTTATTTTGTGGATTGTTAGTTGATAGGGTGCTTTTAGGATGAGTGATAATTTCTCTCCACGTCGACAGAGCCGCCTTTTTGGAATTGTCGTAGGGTTGTTATTCTTTGTGCTTTCCCTTTTTGTGGTGGCCTTATATCGCTTGTAAGATAAGTATGTATTTCATCATGGCGTTGTCATCGGCCGTGGTGCGAGTAATTGTAAAAAAACATCCCCCGCTGCTTTTCTAAGATATCTTTTCTGGAAGCAGCGAGGGATGTTTTTTTATGCGGTGTATAGGAGTGTAAAGGTCACCACACATAGCGGTAGGAGGATAAAAAGAGCCGCCTTTCTGTGTGGGAAAGGCGGCTCTCTCAATTTGGTTGTTTTACCCCTTATTTAACCAGCTTGCTGGATAGCGGAGAGGATCCAATTCCCTCGGCCATCCGCACGAAGGAATGTCCATAGCTCAGTGACTGTCTGTGGCTCTGTTTTACTGCCATCGAGTACATTGCCCATAGAATCAGTCGTGACATCAATCATAGAATATTGCAGCGCAACAGTTGCGTAGCTGAGATTGCCCTCACGCCATGCTTCAGCTAGATCTCCACGGAGGAAGCGTACATCCGAGACAATATTGCGTGCGCCACGGCTTGTAAGCTCTGAAAGCTGATTGTTGAAATAGCTTACCATTTCAGGTGTAGCCATGCGTTGGAGGGACGCCATGTCCTGTGCGCTCCAGGCGGCTTGCACGTTGCTGAGCAATTGCTGAAAGGCGGTATAATCCTCAGCGGTAAGAGCAATGTCTGATGTTGTGCTTTCCTGTGAGGAGGGGAATGGTCCTGCATTACTCATAGGGGCAAAACCGCTCCCATTATTTTGTCCCATATTATCGGCAGGTTTGCGCCATAGACGCAGGACAAGATTGATAATGAAGCCAATAATGAGCACTTGCAGGATAAATCCAAAGAAAGATCCCCCGCCGCCGCCACCTGTGAAGCCGCCAAAGAAGCCATGCCCGCTTAACATGCCAAAGAGGCCAGCGCCTAAGAACCCGCCAGCAAGGCCTGTGAGGAAGGGATGACGTGTCCCGAATGAGGGGCGTGCCATCCCGCCAAAAGCAGGGCGGCTAAAAGGGCTACTCATAGATGGTGCGGCATAAGACGGTGTACGTGGCGTCATGCTGCGGTCCATAGGGCGTGTCCAGCTTGGGGCAAGGCTGGTGCGTGGTGGTGGGCTCCATGTGCGAGAGCCACGGCTACCGAGAGACGACCCCATACCTGCACGAGCGTCTGCTGCGGGGGCAAGGGCAAAAAGAGGTAGACAAAATAGTGCTACGGTGAGGGGAAGAAAACGAATACGCATGTGTTTTAGTCTCCAGCAAGACTCATCTGGTCAATACGGATGGTCGGGGTGTGGAAGCCCTCTAGGAGGTTTAAGTCATTTGCAGGTATGAGCCGTGCAAACATATCATTAAGGTTGCCTGCGATGGTAATGCCCGAGACAGGCTCTGCAATTTCACCATTGCGGATCATAAAGCCGGAGCCACCCCGGCTATAATCACCAGTTAGCATGTTAATGGCATTGCCCATGAGCTCGGTAATAAGCACACCTTCTTTAATATCATGCCGCAATGCGTCTGGGGAGAGCGTGCCTGGCTGCATAAAGAGGTTACTTGTACCAGGGCGAGGAGCACTACCGGTTGAGCGTGCTGCACGGCCATTGCTTCCGTTCAAACCAAGCTGGCGCGCACAACGGCTATCAAGAAGCCAGTCTTTAAGGACGCCTCCTTCAATGAGCTGTAATGGCAGGCTAGCTGTGCCTTCTCCATCAAAGGGGTGAGAGCCTGCCATACGAGGAAGGGTAGGATCATCTGTGATATGAATATCGTGCCTGAAGATATGCTTGTTTAGCTTATCTTTTAGGAAGGATGTGCCCTGCACAATGGCGGCACCATTAATCGCAGCTGCAAAATGTCCGAGAAGAGAGCCGGCAACACGGCGGTCAAACACAACAGGGTAAGTTCCTGTTTTAGGGCGTGTGGGGTTAAGGCGTGCGAGTGCTCTTTGGGCGGCTTCATGCCCGAGGTCTTTTGCAGCGCGGAGATCCTTCCAATGTAAGGCACTATGGAAGGCATAATCACGCTGCATTTGCGCGCCGGTGCCAGCAAGCACACTAATGCCATAACCGTGGCTTGTGCGGCGGTATGCGCCAGAGAAGCCAGAGCTTGTAGCAAGGGCAACATCGCTCTCACTCGTGCTTGCAGAGGCTCCATTACTATTGGTGATGCCGTCATAGCTCAGAGCTGAGGTTTCAATCTCCCGTGCGTGGTCAAGCAGGTTCGAGATAGAAGGTGGTGTGAGCGTATCATACAGCTCTAACCGCTGCACAGCTTCTGCGGAGACGGGAATAAGAGGGTTCTCGGCGATCCCATCATAAGGAGAAGGGGGAACCATTTGAGCCATGGCGCAAGCGCGTTCTGCAAGCTGGTTTAGCGCAGAAGTAGAAAGGTCATTTCCAGCGACTGACGCCATGCGGCCTTCACGAAAGACACGGAGCCCTAGGGAAAGGCTTTCTGCATGGCGGATGCCCTCTGCATTGCCTTGGCGTATCATCGCGGAGCGGCTGCGGCTACGTATGATGAATGCATCAGCATGGTCAGCACCATGTTGACGGGCTGTGGCTAGGGCGTGCTCAAGGGTTGTGAGGAGGTCATTCATGCGGCCACCAATTTGGCGTGGATCTCATCTGGGGAAGGAATGTTTTTTGCTGGTCCCATCGTTGTGAGGGTGGGAGTGCCGTTAAAAATTTGCCGTGCCATGGCGAGGACGTCTTCTTCTGTCACGGCATCAATTTTACGGATCATATCCTCAGTTGAGATGATGCGATTATGTACTTGGATTTGTCGTGCAATTTGAGAACAACGGCTACCTGTACTTTCTAATGACATCAGCAAGGAGGCTTTAAGCTGTGTGCGAGCTCGAGCTAGCTCTTCGGCAGAAAGGCCATTTTGGAGGTTGCGAAGTTCGGCTAGAGCTGCAGGAACAAGCTCATCCGTTTTGTCTGGCCCAGTTCCTGCATAAAGGCCGAAGAGGCCGCTATCGGCAAATGGGCTGGCGAAAGAATAGATGCTGTAAACCAATCCACGCCGTTCACGAATTTCTTGGAATAAGCGAGATGACATTCCTCCACCGAGAAGGGTAGAGAGAATCATAGCGCTGTAATAGCCTTTTTCCCGATAGCCAGGGGAAGGAAAGCCGAGCAGGAGATGTACTTGATCCAGCTTACGGTCTGTTGTGTGTAGGCCACCAGTATAAGCACTTGGTGCTGCTTTAGGCGGTGTGTGGGTAGGAAGATCTGCAAAATGTTTACAGACTAGCTCCACCACATCATCATGATGCAAATTCCCGGCTGCAGCGATGACCATATTTTTGGTGCTGTAGTGCTGGCGCATATAGCCCATAAGGGTTTCACGGCTCATGGTGCTGATGCCGTCTGCTGTGCCAAGGATGGGTCGCCCCATAGGTTGGTTAGGGAATGCACATTCTTGGAAATGGTCAAAAATAATATCGTCTGGCGTATCGTTTGCTTGGCCGATCTCTTGGAGGATGACCCCACGTTCACGTTCAACTTCTTCAGGAAGAAAGGTGCTGTGTGTGAGGATATCGCCAATGAGATCCACACCAAGAGGGAGATCGTCTTTAAGGAGTTTGACGTAATAAGCGGTGTTTTCACGTGCTGTATAAGCGTTGATATAGCCGCCGACATTCTCAATTTCTTCAGCAATACGAATGGCCGAGCGTCGTTCTGTTCCTTTAAAGGCCATATGCTCTAGGAAATGTGCCGCTCCATTTGTGGCTTCATCCTCGTGGCGAGTGCCCGCAGCAACGTAAGCCCCGAAGGAGACGGTCTCAACACGTTCCATACGTTCGGTGACGATGTTTAAGCCATTTTCGAGAGTGGTGCGTTTAATCGGGTCGCTCATGAAGATATGGAATATCCGTGATAGTGGAAGGGGAGAAAGATGCCCAAGGGGCATATGTGCCATATAAGATTGGCCTAATGGGGAAACAACCATTAGGCCAATCAAGACGTGTGTAAATATTATCCTGCTTTATGAGCGCGGACAGCTTCTTTCACACGGGCAAGGTCATTTGGCAGAACTTCGTAACGTTCTTCACGCTCAAAGAGGTCTGCCAAATGAGGTGGAAGTGGTGGGTGAATACCTGTTGCTGCTTTGACAGCATCTGGGAATTTGGCCGGATGAGCCGTAGCAGCCGCAACCATAGGGACGCCAGCCTCACGGAACTTGCGGCCTGCTTCTAGTCCGATAGCTGTGTGTGGGTCAGCTAAATAGTGGCTTTGTTTGTAAATACGCTGCATTGCGGCAGATGTTTGAGCGTCATCCAATGCTGCACCGTTGAATATTTTGCCAATCTGCTCCCACGCATCATGAGGAACAGCCATACAACCCGTTTGACGGAATTCTCCCATAATTGCACGGCAGCGGTCTGGGTCTCTGCCAAGCATCTCAAATAAGAGGCGCTCAAAGTTGGAAGAGACTTGGATATCCATAGAAGGTGAGAGGCTAGGCTCCACCGCACGCATGGTCATGTCGTTATTGAGTAAGAAGCGTGTGAGAATATCGTTACGATTAGATCCAACGCAGAGATGCTCAACAGGAACGCCCATTTGGCTTGCGGCCCATGCGGCAAGGATATTACCAAAATTGCCGGTTGGCACTGCGAATGAGACGGGGCGGTCAGGCCCACCGAGCGCAAGGGCGGCACGAATATAGTAAGGAATTTGTGCTGCGATACGTGCCCAGTTGATGGAGTTTACAGCAGAGAGAGAACACTCCGTACGGAAGGCTTCATCGGCGAACATGGCTTTAACCATGTCTTGGCATGTATCAAAGTCACCCTCTACAGCGATGTTATGGACGTTATCATCCAGAACCGTTGTCATCTGACGGCGTTGGACTTCAGATGTGCGGTTATGAGGATGAAGGATGATGATGGAGACATGCTCTCGTCCGCGAAAGGCTTCAATAGCGGCGGAGCCTGTATCGCCAGATGTTGCCCCAACGATGGTTACATGGCGGTTACGTTGTTTGAGAACATATTCAAACAGGCGGCCAAGCATTTGCATGGCCATGTCTTTGAAAGCGAGTGTTGGCCCGTGAAATAGCTCTAGGGAGAATAGGCCGTCTTCTACTTCAACGAGGGGTGTTACAGCGGCGTGGTCGAATTTGCCGTAGACATCCCGCGCCATGTTGCGGAGTGTTTCGCGGTCTATGCTGCCTTCAGTAAAGAGGCTAATAACCTCCGCCGCGAGATCGGCATAGGAGAGGCTCCGCCATGCGGTAAGTGTCTCACGCGGGATGTGAGGCCAGTGCTGTGGGAGGTAAAGCCCACCATCACCAGCGAGACCGCTAAGCAGAATATCGGAAAAATCAGGGGCGGCAGCATCAACGATGCCGCGTGTAGATCGATAGCGCATGAAACCTCTATAGCACTGAAATTCTGTTAAGGCAGGGCAATTTCTAATAGATGTGTATGATTATTGCTTATAGCAGCGGGTGTAGACGGGGTATTTTGGCCGTCAACAGGGGGTTCCTCCTGGGTTGGAGGGGGCGTAAAAAGAATAGCTGCTTTCTTTTTTTGGTTACTATCCCCTCGGACGAGATGAATAGCTTGGGCGCCATAGAGGCGGTCATCATGAAGGAGCCGTAAGGGGATACGGTCTGCACCAAAAGCGAGAAGGTCGCCATGTTCAATATCGACAAGATAAAGTGTGTCATCTGCACTCATGGTAAGCCCTCCCAAGCTAGGGGTACGGCGCCAGTTTGTCATGGCCTCAATTTGTTCCGCAGGGCCGAGGGTACTGTCGGACAGAATATTAGTACCCATCCGATATAGAGGGCCCGTTGGTGTTTGATAGAAGAGCCAATTATGGCTGCGGTCTAGCTCAAGGAAACGTACATTCCCACCGGAACGTGGTGTGCCATCTGCTGCAATCACAGTCATGCCGTGGCGGATGAGGGGCTTATGGGAGAGTAAAGATGGAGAGCCATCAAGGAGGCGTTGGGTTTGCCCCGTTTTGAGATCCACCGTGATAAAAGCCGGCATAGCTTCATCTACAAGATATGCTTTGTCATCTGCCACTTGTAGGGCGGAGATGAAACTGTTGGGCTTGATAGAATCTTTCAGAGAAATGTGATTTAAAATAACCCCAGTGTCTGGAGCGATATTTAAAAGTTCAATGGTTTTTGTTTGGGAGACGCCCCATAGCCCTTGATTATTGCTTGTAAGCGCAGAAAGAGGGGGGAGTTCTTCACTTAATACGCTGAGATGGCCATCTACGAGATCCAGACGGTAAAGCTTCCCTTCTGTATTTAGTGTAAATGGAGAGCCATCAGGTAAGGCTGTTAGGGCAGAAGATAAGGGTAATTCTAGCTTATAATCCCCAACAGTATAGGCGGGAACAGGCGCATTTTGCCAAGGGCGATCGGCCCATGCAGCTTTACTCAGGCCTAAAATAGCTAAAGGCGTTATAAAAGCTGTTATTATGAATTGAGGAATGTGACGTTTCATACTGAATATGTTGATGCTTTCCTCGCTTTTTGCAAGCTCTGTTCTCTCTCTTTAAAGTGTAAGAGAGAGTGTTTTTACCCATAAAGGGGCTGGGGGATGGTCAAAGCACAGCTACAGCGTTCATGGCATCTGTATAAAAGTGGTGCATGGCAGGAGGCTGCAGCTTTAGCGCGCGGGGTGATTGCACATGCTGGGTATATGGAGGCAGAGGCTGTTCATATTCTTGCGGCCATTGCCTTTTTAGAGGGTAAGACAGCAACTACACTGGCGTTGATAGGGCGTTTGATGCAAGGCGGAGAGCTTTTATGTGCTTCGCAAGAGGTTCAAGCTGGGCTCTATCAACTTATGGGGCGCGCATTATTAGCAGAGCGGCAGCTGGATGCGGCTAAGGTCGCTTTTGAGACATCTATTACATATTCTTCTCAAGAAGCTGCAGCATATGGTGGCTTGGGAGAGGTTTTATTAGCTCTGGATCATAATTCATCTGCAGCATCTGCGTTGGAAAAGGCTGTACGTTTGGCTCCCAAGCAACCAGTTTTGTGGGCATTTTTAGCGCAGGCTCAGCAGGCGGAGGGTGCATTTGATGACGCTTTGAGAAGTTTAGAGGAAATTGTGCGCTTATGCCCACGAGATGGAGAAACTTATGGGCGTATAGGTGGTGTGTTGCAGCAAATGGGCCGATGGGACGAGGCGGCTTATTATGTCGAAAAAGCCCTTTCTTTAGGGGGGGCGTCTGCTGAGTTGTTGGGGACAGTAGCGTTGGTCCGTCTAGGGCAAGGGCGGGTTGAGGAAGCGCTGGAGACCGCAAAACACGCTTCTACACAAGCTCCTAATAATATGGAGATTTGCCTTAATTATGGGACAATTCTGTATGAAGCTGGCCTTTGGGATGAAGCAGAAGTCTTGTTTTGTGACGTTGAGCAACAAGTAGGGAGAGCGTCTTTAAGAGCTCGTGCGGCGTTTAACCGAGCAGCCATTGCCCTAGGGCGGGGAGAGTGGCAGCAGGGGTGGGCCTTGTATGAGCAAAGACGGTCTTTTTTACCAACATATGTAACACGTCCCTTAGCTGGGGTCCCCTTATGGGATGGCAGTGAGGGGCAAGAGCCTATTGCGTTATATGGCGAGCAAGGCTTGGGAGATATGGTGCAGTTTCTACGGTTTTTGCCGTATGTTACAGCGCGTCGCCCTGTTCGGTTAGATATACCAGAGACGCTGCGTGGGTTAATTGACCTAATGTCCGAGGACATTAAAGCTCGTGTGGTAGATGTAAATAGTGTTGTTGTGGCACAGCAAAGCCTATTGAGCTTACCCCATTGCTTAGGGCTTAAAACGCCACCTCATGCGCCATATTTGACCCTGCCCTCACAAGAGAAAATGGATGGAAAAGAGCTATGTATTGGGCTGTGTTGGGCAGGCAACCCTGCTTATTATGCAGATAAAAGACGGTCTATTCCGGTGGAGTTATTCTCTGTTTTGCAAGGGCAAATAACAGGGCGTTTTATAAGCTTGCAGAAGGGGAGTATCGCTCCAAGCTGGATGGAGCAGGTACCGTTAGAGACGTTAAGGGAGTTAGCAGATGCCATAGGCCAGTGTGCGCTCGTGATTACGGTTGATACTGTTGTAGCCCATATAGCAGCGGCTATGGGGAAGCCCGTGTGGTTATTACAACGCAAAGGCGGCGAGGGACGCTGGCGGCAAGGGGGATGGTATGACCATGTACGCCTTTTTGAATCTTCTTCTTGGCAGCCCGGAATGGAGGGATGGGCTAGTACGATGCAGGAGGTTGCCGTTGCGTTGAAGGTGTGGCGTTCCGCCGAGAGATGATAGGAATCAGGATCCCCATAGTGAGGCCTGTTATAGGTGCGCTAAATCCCCAAAGAAAAAGCCCTGCTATGCCGGATCGCCATAATGAAAAGGCGAGGCCTAAGGAGGCTAAAAGCCATATTAAACTTGTGTGATGGCGCGTAGTATTTGGTAATTTTAGAGGGTTTTGCCGCCGATAAGGTGGAAGCTTGTTCAGGTAAAGCAAGCAGCAAAGCCCCCAAAGAGGAATAAGGTAAAATAGAAGCATCATGCGCCTTCTGTCTTTTTCCGAAGAACAAAGCAGGCCGCGCTAAGCCCTAGAGTAACACTGATGAGGTCAACACTACCAAAAAGGAAAGGCCTAGCCGTGTGCCAAGGGCGTGTCGCGAGATCAAGCAGTGGTAGGCCAAGGGCGAGTAGAGTGAGGAGTATGGCTTGTTGAGTGTGAGCTCGCTGCATTAAAATCGCATGTAGACCGCTCAGCCCCCAAAGAGAGAAGAAGACGATTTTTTCCCACATAATAGAAGATGACAGTGGGCTTGCTAAACGCGTACTCCATAAAAGTGCAAAGCTTGCGATCGGGAGGCCTATAAGAGTGCTGACGGTGAGTGAGTAATATAGAGAGAATAAATTAGGACTACAGGGTGCCTTCTCTGCATTATGAGGGTGGTTGTAGGCTTCTGTCCGTAAAAATAAGACCATGCCACTGGCGATGATAAGGCAGCCTAAAATCCCTACCCCAAAATAGAGCCAGCGTGATGTGAGATCCGCCCAGCGGAAGTCATGCAGCCCGGCGAAGATGCTGCGTACTGTTGAGCATGCCGCTTGCGATGGGGCGAGAGGATAATGGGGCGTGATTACCTGGCGTTTTAGGCAAAAATGGAGGTCATCTGGTGCATAAAGACCAATCTCATTCCCTCTCTGCATGAGAAAACCACCAGCGATACGGCCCCATTGTTGTTGGCCTTTCTGGCTAAGAGCTAGAACGTCCAGAGAGGAGGTCGCAGGTGGTGAGAATATGTTTTGTTGATGGCGGCTAATATGCCCGCTTGGGGGATGTGGAGGGGTGATTATTCTCAGTAAATCTTGGGATTGCAGCACAACACCAGAGATTCCCGCAAGGAGTAACGCCGGGAGTGTAAGTGTACCGGCAAGAAGGTGTAGGTCGAGCCAACGCCGGTGAGGGTGAGCACGGGGGCGAAAGAGGAGTAGGTCTGGCAGAAAGCGGCGCAGCTGCAGCCATAGGCCTGTAAGGGTGGTAGCGATGAGGGCTAGACCGGCTAGAAGGGTGAGGATGATTCCCCATGGTTGTGGCAGATATAAGTTGCAGTGAAGAGTAGCAAAGAATGAGCCCCCTAAGACTTCGCTGCTAGGGAGTGGTGTTCCTGTCTCAGGAGACAGGGCAGGGCCTAGGAAAATGTGGCCATCATAATGCCAAAGTCGAAAGCTTTCATCTCTGGGGGATGGAAGTTTGAGAAAGGCGAATCGTCCATTTTGTAGTTCTTCCTTAAGGCTGCTGACCGCCTGTGTGAGGGCTTTTTTTGAAGGGAAGAGAGGCGCTTTTACGAGGGTGGATGTAGGTTGCATCCAGCTCTGAATTTCTTGGTCGAAGGCAGCTAAGGCGCCGGTAAAGCAGAGAATAAATAGGAAGACCCCAGCAGGAAAGCCGATCCATCTGTGAAGGAAGCGCAGCGTTGTGCGTAACTGAGCTGACATGGGGTATCTGTGCCAATAATGAGAATTAGTTGCATCTCTAATGTTCTTTCGGCGGGCTGTAAATGCACAGCTGAGCCAGAAAAGAAGAAATGCAAGGATATGAGGATTTTTTTTGATTCATGTCAAAATTTTGTTGCGAATAATTTTCATTAACATATAAAGCCCGTCTAAAATTCACTTATGTAGGATGAACAGAGATGGCTGTTCCGTTTCATCATTTACGATATTCAGTTGGGATATGGTGCCTTTTGGCAGGGAGTGCCCTTGCGAGTTCAGCCGCTTGGGCGGAAGCTCCTGTGGCTGTGGAGGCTTCTTCAAAAGGGAAGGTTGCACATACAGTTATGGGGCGGCATGTTCTGCACAAGTCCTCTTCAGCACAGCGGGGGCGGCTGAATGTTGCGCGTCATGATGAGACACATGCTCTTAGCGTGCTGCCACGTGGGGGAAGCACGCCTGTGCCTGCTGCTGCCGCGCCGCAGAATGTTCAAACCAGCAAAACACCTTTATCTGCTGCGAAAGAGAATGCAGATCAGCCGGAGATGATTCTGGTAAAAGCACGCCGGCGGGAGCAAATGCTTGTGCGCTCGGGCGGGCAGCTTGGTGTGTTGGGGGATAAAAAGGGGCTGGATGTTCCTTTTAATATCCACAGCTATACATCCAGTTTAATTTTAAACCAGCAGTCCCAAACATTGGGGCAGGTTTTGCAGAATGATCCATCTGTCCGCACGACCTATGGTTATGGCAATTTTTCAGAGCTTTTTGTTATTCGTGGGTTGCCTGTTTATGGTGATGATGTCGCTATAAATGGTCTTTATGGCATTACGCCACGCCAGCTTGTTTCACCTCAGCTATATGATCAAGTGCAGGTGCTTAATGGGGCAAGCGCGTTTATTAATGGTGCAGCCCCTGGTGGAACCTCCATTGGCGGTAACATTAACCTGCAATTTAAGCATGCGGGTGATGATCCTCTTATGCGTGTGACAGGTGATTATACGAGCTCTGCCATGGGTGGCGGGAGTGTCGATATGGGGCGGCGTTTTGGGGAGAATAAGCAGTTTGGTATTCGCTTCAATGCTGCGGGGATGGATGGGCAAACCTCCATCGATCATGAGCGTCGCCATTCTGTTGCTTTGGGGCTGGATACTGATTGGCATAACGACAATACGCGCATCAGCTTGGACATTAACTACCAAAACCAAAATGTACAGCAGGGGCGTGGCGGGCTTTTATTAAGTTCAGCTCTGACCTCTGTACCCAAGCCAGTTGCTCCGTCTCATAACTGGGGGGAGGCTTGGAGCTATGAGGATATGAGTTACGTGTTTGGCATGTTGAATGTCGAGCACGACCTAAACAAACATATCACATTATATGGCTCTTTTGGTGGGCTTTCAGGAAGTGAGGAAGGTAATTATAGCTCACTTACGGTAAATGATGCAGGAACAGGAGCTGGCAACACAGGCTTTTTATATGTGCCATATCGGCAGACAAATGAGAGTACCCGTGGTGGTGTAAGGGCGCATTTTAATACTGGCCCTGTAAAGCATGAAGTGAATGCTGGTGGGTCATCTCTTTGGGAAGATACTGCAACAGCATGGGGCTGGGGAGCTTCGCAGGCGAGTAACTTATACGCGCCAACACAGACAGCTTTGCCAGAGATTACGCTCAAAGGTGGTAACCTTAAGAACCCACAGAGGAATAACTTTACGCGGCTGTATAGCTTGTTCTTCTCTGATACGATGTCATTCTGGCATGATCGTGTCGCTCTCACAGCAGGTTTTCGTTATCAAAATATCTTAACGAATGCGTATAATTATACTTCTGTTGTGCAACAGCATTATAACCGAGATGCAATCACGCCAATTGTTGGCCTGGTGTTGCATACGACGAAACATTCCTCGCTATATTTCAACCGGGTTGAAGGTCTAGCAGCGGGGCCGCAGGCTTCTGGGAGTAATGTCGTTAATCTTGGCCAGATTTTTGCACCAACTCGTAGTGTGCAATATGAGATCGGCGGGAAGTATGATATTGGCCGCTTCAGTGCTTCATTAGCATTTTATCGCCTTACACAGCCTAATAGTTATGTGGCGCCATATGGCTCTACAGGTCAGGGGATTTTTACTGTTGATGGTCGGCAGCGTAATCAAGGTATCGAGCTGAGCTTAAATGGTGAGGTCATTAAAGGGTTACGTTTTAATGGTGGTACGGCTTTGATTGATGCGCAGCAGATCAAAGGTAATAATGCCGGTAAACGTGCGGTTGGTATCCCTGGTTATACGATTAATGGGAATGTGGAATATGACCTTCCCTTTGTTAAAGGGCTTACCTTTACAGGGCGTGTGACACATACAGGTTCGCAATGGGTAAATGCGGCAAATACGCAGCGTATTCCTAATTGGACTAGCTTTGACCTTGGGGCACGTTATACCTTCTTAATGGCAAAACGGCCGACAACAGTGAGATTTGGTGTCGAGAATTTGGCTAATAGCCGGTACTGGGCATCGTCTTATGGAGGGTATCTCACAGAAGGTATGCCTCGGACATTTAAGTTCTCTGTCTCAACAGATCTATAATATTAGCTGGATGTATGTTCCATGCAAAAAGGGCCTCTCATATGGGAGGCCCTTTTCGTAATGGAAAGATCTAAAATGGTTTTAAGAAGCTTCTGTATGTTTCAGCGTATCAAGCAAGGCGGCTTGAAGCGCTTGTTTATGGTGTGGGTCTGTAATTTTAGTTCCCTCGGCCGTGGAAACATAAAAGACATCTACAGCTCTAAGCCCATAGGTCATAATATGTGCTGAGGAGATGTGCAGTTTCATACGGCTCAGAGTTGCTGTGATATTGTGAAGCAGAGCAGGTCTGTCGCGGCCATTAACCTCAATAATGCTATGCTGCTCAGAGGCGTTATTATCAATAATCACCCGTGAAGGGATATGGAGTGCTTCAAGCCGCCGCGGCAGAGGAAATCTGGCATCGCTAAGTGTTTTATCAAGATCGATCTCTCCGTTAAGAACATTGAGGATAGTCGCTTGTAACCGTTCCAGATGTTCTGGCTCGCTAAAGGCCTCACCATAAGGGTCTTGGAACCAGAAGCTATCTAATACCTTGCCGTGGTTAAGGGTGTGGATACGAGCATCAGCAATGGAAGCTCCACATAAGGCGAGGGCACCGGTAATGCGTGAGAATAATCCCGGTTGGTCCTTACAGAAAACGGTTAGCTCTGTAATCGCCCTAGATGGAAGAGGGCTGATATCAATGATAATGGCATCATCATCGCCTGCTTTGCGGTGTTCTGAAATAAGTGTTGCGTGGCGGAGGTGGCTTTGGGCGTCAAACGCAAGCCAGTAGCCCGCCCGGCCCAGTTCCATGAAGTAGCGAATATCATCATCAGCCATTTCGGTGGAGAGGACTTGCTGGACAAGCTTTTTACATTGTTCAACACGCTCATCATGCTCCTGGGCTTGTAAGCCGCCCTCAAGCACATCGGCAATACGTGTATAGAGGCGATCAAGCAATGTTGCTTTCCATGCGTTCCACGCACGGGGGCCAACTGCGCGAATGTCAGCGATTGTGAGTAGTAAGAGGAGGCGTAGTCTTTTAGGAGATTGGATAGTGTCTGCGAGGTCTAAAATAGTTTGTGGGTCATCAATATCACGGCTGAAGGCAGTGCGTGAGAGAAGTAAATGATGTAGTACCAGCCATGAAACCGTGTCGGCATCGCTCGCAGAGAAGCCAAGTTGCTGGCAAATGCGTGTCGCAATGGTAGAGCCAATTTCTGAATGGTCTCCCCCACGGCCTTTACCAATATCATGTAGTAAGGTGGCAAGATAAAGGATGGGGCGTTCACTCAATGTACGGGCAAGGCGATAGGCGAGAGGGATTTCATCTGCCATTTTGCCATGTTCGATCTGGTTGAGGATACGTAAGGATTCAAGCGTATGAGCATCAACGCTATATAGGTGATATCCATCGAATTGGGTGCGCCCCAAAATACGAGACCAACCGGGCAGAAAATGAGAGAGGAGGCCCGCTTCATTTAAGATCGGTAGCCAGAAAATACGTGGGGCTTTATGCGGTAATGACGCAGAATGAGAAGGCGTATGAGCCGTATCTTCATCCACGGGATCGCATAGGAGCTTAATAAAAAGGTCTGCGGCCTCTTCATTATGCTGCAGTGTTGCACTATGGCGCTCAAAGCGAATGAGCTGTTGCATAGCCGCAGGATGGAGCGGCAATTGATGGCGGCGTGCACAATCTAAAAAACGCAGGATCGTAATGGGCTCACGCACCAGAGATAGCGGGTTTTTTAGGCTAAGACAGCCATCAATTGTCTGAAAGGCCTCTGGTCCACTTTCTACTTTAGGAGGGCGTTGTGCAAGTTGATTATTTAGATGTAGCAAGATGGCAGGTTGCAGCACACGGGTAAGGCGCATAACCGCACGTGCCATGAGGAAGTGATGTCTCATAAAGCGGTCCACGCCACGTTGATGGCCGTGGTTTCCATAGCGCATACGTGCCCCAATGATGGGCTGGACATCAAATGTTAAGCGTTCTTCGTTACGACCGGTGACGTAATGCAGATGAAGCCGAACTGTCCAAAGGAAGTTCCATACATTACGTGTGCGACAAATTTCACGCTGGGTTAGTAGACCTAAGAGTGTACACACGGGGGCAAGGCCATGTGTTTTATGTGAGGTAGATGCTGAAGGAACAACACCGCCTAACGCTGCACGACCTATCCAGTTAAGAACTTGAAGGTCACGCAAGCCGCCTTGGCCTTCTTTAATATGCGGCTCAACAAGGTAAGGGGTTTCGCCAAAGCTGTGATGCCGCTCCTCCCTCTGGGCAATGGCACCGTGGATGAACTGCTCTAATGCGGGGCCTTTAAGGTAGCCCTCCATTGCTTCGCGTAGTTCGAGGGCGAGAGACGTGTCCCCGTAAAGAGGGCGGATATCTAATAGAGCTGTGCAGGTGGTTTGGTCTGTAGAGGCGGCTTCCAGACAGGCTGTGAGTGTTCGTGTGGCATGGCCGACACGCAAGCCTAAATCCCATAATGTATAGAGGATATATTCAATAGTTTTAATCAGGTTAGAAGAAGGTGCTTCTTTTGTGAGGAAGAGCAGATCTACATCGCTAAAAGGGGCTAATAACCCAGCACCATAGCCGCCTGTGGCACATAAGCAGAATGTCTCACCATTTTTTGTGGCTTGGAGCTCTGCCAAGCCGGCATAGCGAGCGAGCTCCTCAATGATATGATCCATTAACAAGGAGAGATTGCGGGCAGTCTCTACGCCGCTTTTTTTACGCTTTTCAAAATCAATACGAATAGGTTCGCGTTGGGTACCAAGTTCTGTCCGTAAGCGTTCCAGGGCCTCTTGGCGAGAAATCAGAGGGGCATAGCTCTTGGAGGTAGAGGAAAGCACAGGTGAGACAGACATATTAGGGGTTTCGTTTACAGCCATAGAGTTAGAGTTGCTGTGTGTCATGAGCGCGCTCCCTCAAGAGAGGATATGTCCATATCGGAATAGTCTTTGAGGACAGATTTTAAATGATACAAGGCTGTATGAGCATCGCGCGGTGTTAATGAATCAGGGTCAAGTCCATCTAATTCTCGGCGCAGGGCGTTAAAACCATCTAATGCGGCGTGATCAATATGTGTGTCGGGTGGTGGGCGTGTATCCAGAGAGGACACTGAGGCAGAAGGGGTTTTGTCGGTAAAGAGGGGAAGCTGTTGAGGGCTTTTATCACTATGAGCTCGCTCGGCCTCCAGATGTGCGAGAAGTGTTTTAGCTCGCTTGAGAACAGTTGAGGGGATGCCGGCTAATTGAGCTACATGTAATCCCCAGCTTTTTTGAGCAAGACCAGGCTTTACCTCGTGCTGGAAGATAACATCGCCTTTCCACTCTTTAACGGCCATTGTGTAGGCGGCAAGGCGTGGAAGTTGCCCTAGAAGGGCACCAAGTTCATGGAAATGCGTGGCAAAAATAGTGCGGCAACGTAATTGAGAATGGAGAGCCTCCAGCGTTGCCCATGCGATGGAAAGACCATCAAGCGTTGAAGTGCCACGGCCGATTTCATCTACCACGACAAGGGAGCGTGGCCCAGCTTGGTTAAGGATTGCGGCTGTCTCTGTCATTTCTACCATAAAGGTAGAGCGCCCCCGGGCGAGGTCATCTGCTGCACCAACACGCGAAAAGAGACGGTCCACAATGCCGATGGTTGCAGAATGAGCAGGGATAGGTAGGCCAGCTTGGGCTAAAATAACCGCGAGAGCATTTTGACGCAGGAAGGTAGATTTCCCCGCCATATTGGGACCGGTGAGCAAAATAGCATGTTTGTTGGGAGGGAGTGCACAATCATTAGCAATAAAAGTTGCATGGTTTGTGCTGTGTGCCATCATAGCAGCCTCAACCACAGGGTGGCGACAAGCTTGCAATGTAAAATCTTGCCCTTCTGTGATGGTGGGGCAGCACCATGTGCCTTTCCCCATTAAGGTTGTGCAGGATAGAAGGGCATCTAGTTCGGCGAGGGCGAGGCCAATTTCATCCAGCGCGGGGGTGTTGAGGATGTGTTGGGCAAGGTCAGCAAAGAGGTGCCGTTCTAGCTGAGATGCTTTTTCAGAGGCTTCTAAAATGGCTTGGTTGAGGGAAGAGAGTTCTTCATTAGAGAAGCGGGTCAGGCTTGCTGTGCCCTGGCGAAGGCTAAGTTCCTCATTTTGGCGAAGGGAACGCCCTGCCGCAGCGGGTACCTCAATAACATAGCCGAGTTGGTTGTGATGGCGAATACGTAGATTTGCAATTTCATAATGTTCAGCAAGACGTACCTGTAGCTGCGCAATGAGGCGACGGCTATTGTCACGGAGTTCACGTTGCTGGTCTAGTTCAGCATCAAAGCCGGGAGCAATAACGCCGCCATCTTCAATCTTAACGGGAAGTTCGGTATTTAGCGCTGCTGTAAGGCGTTCTAAAAGGGCATCTGCACGACTACAAAGGCAGGCACCGACATGACGAATACGCTGTGGCATATGCTGCTTAGTAAGGGCACTTAATATGTCGGTAATTTGGTCTGCCGCACGCAATGTATCTCGTATGGCGGCGAGGTCTCGTGGGAGAGGGCGACCGCTAGAGATACGCCCTAAGGCACGGGCAGAATCTGGTGCATTTTTTAGAATTTGGCGGAGTTTCTCAGCGGTTTGTGATTGTTCAGAGAGCCATGTCCATCCCTCTTGCCGCTGTGTGATGAGAGATAAGCTCGTGCTAGGGGTGTTAACCCATTGTGCTAAAAGGCGTGTTCCTGCCGCTGTGACCGTGTGGTTTACGCTGTTAAAGAGTGTATGTTGTGTACTCCCGTCACGGCAATATAGAATATCTAAGCTGTGGCGTGTTGCGGGGTCTAACCCCATGATATTTTCTAAGCCGTGGTCAATAGGTGGGGCAAGGCGGGGAAGACGGCCCGCTTGGCTACGGCGCACGTAGGATAGCAAAATTGCACAGGCGATGACTTGCTCATCAGAAAAACAGCCAAGAGCATCCAGTTGGGCAACATTATAGGCTGTAGCAATAGTTTGTTCTGCGGCGTCTTTTTTGGGGCGTGCTGTGGAGGGAGTGACACGATTTATATAGTCGGCAGGGACAAGAGCTGGGTCGGATAATATTTCCGAGGGAGAGAGCCGGGCAAGGAGTTCTGGCAAGGTTGCAGCGGTGAGAGACAGCATCTCTAATGTGCCAGTAGAGATATCGATCCATGCCGCACCTAATATATCTTTTGAGCGTTTAGGGCCGGTGCTAAGGGCAAGTAATGTATTAGCACGACCTGCTTCTAAGAGTTCATCCTCGGTGAGGGTACCAGGTGTAATAACACGAACAATTTCGCGGCGGAGCGGGCCTTTCTGGCCCTTTTTAGGTGTTTCTGTCTGCTCTGCAACGGCAACACGGAAACCGCGACGAATAAGGCGAGAGAGATAGACTTGAGCTGTTCCAACCGGCACCCCACACATGGGGATGGGCTGGCCATCATGAGTGCCGCGTTGTGTGAGGGTAATATCTAGCGCCAAAGCAGCGGCGTGTGCGTCGCCAAAAAAGAGCTCGTAGAAATCCCCCATACGGAAGAAGAGTAACGCCTCAGGCTCTTGGTGCTTGAGCGCAAACCACTGTTCCATGGTCGGTGTGACCTTCCCCGAATTTTGTGGGGGAATGGGAGGGACAGAGGGTTTGAGATCAACCATGCAGAAAAACGAAACCTGTTAAGATTGTAGACAGTGTATGAGGCTAGGTGAGATTAACAGGACTTTAAACCATAACGCACTATCATTTCACTATAAAAATGGTGGAAAAATGACATAATTAAATTGCCGTTATCATCTTCACACTCTTGTCATGGGGTGTAGATGGGCGGCATGGTGTGTGTATGAGTACTGCACCGGAAAATCATATTATGTTTGAAGATGTTCTGCCGATGGCGCAGGGCCTTCTTGAGACTGAGCGTGATGAAATTGCTAATTTGGCTAATTTAGCCGCATTGCTTTATGAGGCTTTAGCCGAAGTAAATTGGGTTGGTTTTTACCTTATGAAAGAAGGTGAGCTTGTTCTAGGGCCTTTCCAAGGGCGCGTGGCTTGCACGCGGATTGCTGTAGGAAAAGGTGTGTGTGGGACAGCCGTTGCAGAAGCAAAAACCCAATGTGTGGCAGATGTTCACGCCTTCCCTGGGCATATTGCATGTGATGGCGCTTCAGCCTCTGAGATTGTCGTGCCTATCTTCAAAAATGGAGAGGTTTATGGCGTGTTGGATATTGATAGCCCGGTGAAAGATCGTTTTTCAGAAGATGATCAGGCAAAGCTTGAGTCTGTAACTCAGCTTTTAGAAACATATCTTTAATGTAGAGCCTAACACAGCGCTGACCTTAGTTGCGGGTGTGTGGGAGATGTATTCTTCCACACATTCGGTAAGGAAGACTATCTTTGAAAGCGCTGCTTTATACGGGTGCGGAGCTCTGTTGGGCTGATAATTTTCAACAAAATGAGCAATACGGCATAAAGCCCTGCACTAGAGAAGATGAGGCCGCTCAGTGCGAGTAGACGTGGGATGCTGTGCCATTGGGGCAATGTTGGAGCAAACAGAATGTAAGTCCCCCACGCCCATCCGCCCATGATAGAGGCTGCACAAACGATCTTTGTAGCGCGGAATAGGCTCATCTTTGTGGGATGAAATGAGGCCCGTTTGTAAAGAAGCCAGCCTAGAGCGATCATATTTACAAAGGCGGCTAATGTGCTGGCTAGTGGGGGGGCGATATAAGCAAGAGAGCGATAAAGTAACAGGTTAAGGGCAAGATTGATCCCTAATGTTACAAAGCCGATACGAACAGGTGTAGATGTATCACCCTCAGCGAAGAAAGCAGGGGCAAGTAATTTAATGATGATAAATGCTGGTAAGCCAAGGGCATAAACACGCAAGGCGGCTGCTGAGTGATAAACATCAGATAAGCCAAAATGCCCATAACCAAATAATGTTCCCATAATGGCTGGAGCAAGTGTAAAGAGGCCGATAGCTGCGGGCAGTGTCATCAATAAGGCATAATCAAGAGCTCTATTGAGGCTGGCTTGCAAAGCGGAGCGATCATTGGCGGTAATATGACGGGTGAAAAGGGGGAGTAATGTTGTCCCTAACGCCGCGCCAAGCACGCCGAGGGGGAGCTGGTTTACACGGTCTGCAAAATAAAGCCATGAGATGGAGCCTGTCGGCAATAATGTGGCGATGATGGTATCAATTGTTAGGTTAATTTGCGTTACGCCAGATCCAATAAGGCCTGGGATCATACGGCGGATGAGAAGGCGAATATCACTCGTTAAGGTCGGTTTTGCGAAAGAAGGGGCAAGGCCTGCTTTTCGAGCGGCCCATAGTAAGCTTCCCAGTTGTACAATACCTGAGATTGTAATGCCCCATGCACTTGCAGGAGCGACCATGGCATGGCCGAGATAAGCCCCCGTGAGGATAGCGATAATACCGACAACATTAAAGGAAATATAAGCGGCAGAAGCGGCCGTAAAATGGCTGCGTGCGTTCAAAATCCCCGCAATTAAGGCTGCCCCGCAAATCAGGACGGTATAAGGCATGGTGATGCGGGTAAGCTGTACCGCAAGGGTAAAGCGACCAGTAAGATGGTCATGAAACCCTGGGGCGATGAGTGTGATGACCCATGGCATGCAGATTTCAGCTAGAATAGTGAGGAAGGCCAGCCATAAGAGCAAAAGAGAGAAGGCTCTGCTGGCAAGGAGCAGAGCGTCGTGGCGGCCTTGTTCTTCATATCGCGAGGTGAAGAGGGGAACAAATGCTGCGTTCAGTGCACCTTCACCAAAAAGACGACGGAACATGTTAGGGAGGCGGAAGGCAATTTGGTAAGCGTCTTGCACGGGGCCTGCCCCGAGTAGGCTGGCTAATAGTTGGTCCCGCACGAGGCCAAGTAGGCGGGAGAGCATGGTCCAGCCGCCAACGGTGAGAAGGTTTCGCAGCATAAAGTTATCTTAGGATTGATGCGTGCTGATACGCTGGATTTCTGAAAGTAGGCGAGATGAATCCGGGCGCGTTAGCGGCGTAAACCAACGATGTAGCTTGCCGTCTCTATCAATAAGATATTTGTAAAAATTCCATCGTGGACGAGAGAAAAATCCCCCCTCTTGTGCGAGCCATTTAAAGAGCGGGATTGCGTGTGGGCCACGAACATGGCTACGCGCAGCGAGAGGGAAGCTCACGTCATAACGGCGTTGGCAGAATTGTTTGATTTGGGCAGAATCGCCAGGCTCTTGCTCGCCAAAGTCATTGCTAGGCACCCCGAGGATGACGAGACCATCTGGCAATGCGCCCATAGTGCGCCAGAGATGTTGTAGCCCCTCATATTGTGGTGTGAACCCACATTCTGATGCTGTATTCACGATAAGCACAGGTCGCCCACGCCATTGGGAGAGGTCAATGTCGCCACCCTCTAAGGCAGGTAGATGGAAATCATAAAGAGTGGTCATGTGGCTATTATCCTTAGGGGAATGGCGCAGGGAAAGACAGCTGTGGATAGAGCAGGGTATGAAGCGATGCTCTATTCAAAGCGAGGAGGACGGTCGAGCAATTCATCGCGTGCTTGGTGGGGGGTTAGTTCGCCAGAAAGAAGACGCGTGATGACATTGATAATAGGCGTTTCAATCCCGAAACGTTGTCCAAGCTCACGGAGGGTAGGGGCTGTAAGTACGCCTTCTGCCACTGTGTTACGTTGGGCGAGGATATCATCAATATTTTGCCCTTCACCCATTGCAACCCCGAGGCTGTAATTACGAGAGCCGGCTCCTGTTGCTGTAAGGATTAGATCGCCCATACCAGCTAAGCCATACATAGTGCGGCCTTCACCGCCCATAGCTTCGACTAGTCGGGCTGTTTCAGCAAGGGAGCGGGTGATGACAGCCGCACGCGCATTCTCACCCATGCCAGCCCCTACGCTAATGCCAGCCCCGATGGCGATTACATTCTTAGCAGCCCCCGCAAGTTGGACGCCAAGAGGGTCTGTGCTGGCATAAAGCCGCAAGGTTGGGGTGGTGAGACGTTTTGTTAGGTCTTCAACAAAATTGAGATCACGTGCGGCTAATGTTGCTGCTGCGGGCATGCCCTGAGCCACTTCAATGGCAAAGTTAGGACCGGAGAGAACAGCTGCGGGGCGGCCGGGCATGGTTTGCTCCAAGACCTCTAAGGGCAGGAGGAAGGTACCTTTCTCCATACCTTTACAGCAGGTCACAACGGGAACATCTGCTTTTAGGCGTTTTTGGAGGGCGAGGGTGGTATCACGCAACCCTTGTGTGGGTACGACAAGCAGCACGATATCGGCTTCATGAGGGAGTTCGTGAGTGACCTCAATATTTTGAGGAAGGGTTATTTGTGGGAGGTGCGGCATATTGCGCGTGCCGGGGGGGACAGGGGTGCGTGTCCATAACTGCACATGGGCAATGCGGGAGAGACTACATGCAAGGGCAATTCCCCAAGCGCCGGCGCCAATAACGGCAATGTGGGGGCGTGCGGTGGTCATGCGGGGGTCTCCGTTGGTGTGGTTTTTAATGCCGTATAGGGTGTTCTCTCGCTTAGCGGCCAGCGGGGGCGCGGGGCAAGATGAATATCATCAGGCTCTTCCCCTTGTTGCAATCGCTCTAAGGCGGCCCAACCAATCATCACGGCATTATCTGTGCAAAGTCGGATGGGGGGGGCGAGGAAGGATATATTATGTTGCTCGGCAATTTGCTCAAGACGGTGGCGGAGTGTTTTATTGGCGGCCACCCCTCCCGCAACGACAAGAGAGGTTACATGGGGCGACATAGCAAGCGCATGTACCACTCTATCTGCCATGACATCAGCAACGGCTTGTTGGAAGGAGGCAGCTAAATCTGCGGCCACTTGGTGAGGCAGGGCAGCTTTGCCGTAAGGCTCAATTAAGCGGGCTACAGCCGTTTTCAGGCCAGAGAAGGAGAAGTCGCAGCCGGGGCGTCCCTTTAAGGGGCGGGGCAGCGTATAGGCTTTGGGGTCGCCTTTAAGAGCGAGAGCCTCTAATGCGGGGCCTCCGGGCCAGCCGAGGCCAAGCATTTTAGCGACTTTATCAAATGCCTCCCCAGCAGAATCGTCAATTGTGCCCCCGAGGCGTTGATAGCGGCCTGTATCTTCTACTGTAATACATTGGCAATGCCCGCCGGAGACGAGTAGTGCCAGATAGGGGAAGTTAAGAGGGGCTTCACCATCGGCTACAGCAGAGGGTAGGCGGGGGGTGAGGATATGGCCCTCAATATGGTTAATGCCCATAAAAGGTTTCTGACATGCCATTGCGAGTCCTTTTGCATAGGAACTGCCAACAATCAGCCCGCCAATGAGCCCGGGGCCAGTGGTTGCTGCAAAAAGGGCAATATCGCTAAGCGTTAGGCCTGCGCGTTGTAATGTAAGATCTACCAAGTTGGGAAGAGCCTCTAAATGCGCCCGTGCGGCGATTTCAGGCACAACGCCACCGAGGGCAGCGTGGCTTTCTTGTGAGAGGACACTCTCCCCAAGAATTGCTCCATTGTGATCCAACACGGCGCAGGCGGTGTCGTCACAAGAGGTTTCAATTGCAAGTAAAGGTGTAAAGCGAGTGGTATCAGACATGGTGTGCCTATTATGACGAATTCTCTTGAGGCATGACACCCCTATAAGAATCGGTTATGCATATCCATCATGAATGCATCTTCACCTTCTTCTTCTGCTGCCTTGCAGAGACTTGCTGCTGAGGCGGCGCGTCGTTCCCATGCTAAATCCCCTCCAGAGCGGCGCAAGCTGCCTTTGCGTGTGGGGACGCGTGCATCGCCATTAGCGTTGGTACAGACTCGTCATTTCCTAACAAGGCTGACACGTTTCTGCCCTGTTTTGCGTGATATGGGGGCCTTTAAAGAAGAGCAGATGCAAACATCAGGGGATCTTAATTTAAAAGATCGTCTTGCAGATGTTGGTGGAAAGGGGCTCTTCTCTAAAGAGATTCATGAGCTTTTGGCTGTAGGGGGCATTGATTTTGCCGTTCACAGTTTAAAGGACCTTGAGACACATTTGCCGCCCGGTTTGGTGTTGGCATGTACATTGAAGCGTGAAGATGCGCGTGATGTGCTGATGCTTAGAAAACGGGGTGTGGATGTGGACCTGCAAGACCCGTTTGCTTGCTTGCCAGAAGGAGCTCTTGTGGGGTGTGCTTCGGTGCGGCGGCAAGCACAGATGCTGCATGTGCGTCCTGACCTTCGTTTTACATTGCTGCGCGGTAATGTGCAGACGCGTTTGGATAAGTTAGGGGCAGGGCAGTGTGATGCAACATTGCTTGCTTATGCGGGTCTAAAGCGGTTGGGAATGGAAGATCGGATTGATGTTCCTCTTTTGCCAGAGGTGATGTTGCCCGCAGCGGGGCAGGGTATTGTTGGTGTAACGGTGCGTGAGAGCGACCATGAGTTGCGGGAGTTGTTGAGCGCTATTGAAGACCCCGAGGCTCGCGCCGTAGCTACGGCGGAGCGGGCTTTATTAGCTGAGCTTGATGGCTCGTGCCGGACGCCAATTGGAGGCTATGCACAGATTAAAAATGGCCGTTTAGAGCTGTCTGGTCTTGTTGCGAGTGAAGATGGCAGCTTCCTATTGCGACGGGAGCGTGAAGGGTTGCCAGAAGATGCAGCTCGTATGGGATATGAGCTAGCATGTGAGCTACGGCGTGATACCCCGGCTGATGTGTTTGCTAAGATTGTGCAGCCTTAAATATTATGCGCCGGGTCGTTCTTGTTACTCGGCCGGAGCCGGGGTTATCTGAAACAGCTCAGGCAGTAGAGAGGCAAGGTTGGCGTGCTGTGGCGTGTCCGGTTTTGCAGATAACATTTTCTGCCCCGATAGATGATTTATCTTGCGAGGCCGTGGCGATTACAAGTGCCCAAGCTTTACCGTTTCTTGCTCATCAAGACCGTGAACGTTTGTTGTTAACTGTCGGTAGTGCTACGGCGCAGCGTGCGCGGGATGTTGGTTTTCGCCATGTTGAGCCCGCTGCAGGAACACAGATAGAATTAGAAGCATTGTGCCGTGCAAAGGGTTTGGGGGGCGCGGGGCTTGTTTTTGCTTGTGGGCGAGGGCGTAAGGGGCAGGCTTATGGCGCTGACATAGCGCATGCTCTCCAGGCGCGGAGGGTAGAGGCCTATCGTGTAGGGGCGTGTGAGGCGTTGCCTATGGATGCGCTGGAGGCTTTAAGTGATGCACAAGTGGCAGCTGCCCTTTTCTATTCTAGCGAGACTGTACGTGTTTTTATGGAGTGTCTTACTCAAGAACAGAGGTCAGCATTAAAGCAGTGTCGTGCTATTTGCTTATCCAAAGCAATTGCTGAGACTGCTGCTTCATATGAGGCGTGGGGGGCTGTGGAGATCGGGCCACCCTTATCGCTGTTGGGAAAGATCTAAACGAAAAAAGGAGAGCCCTCATTATGAGCTCTCCTTTGTAAATAGTTCTGAACTGCGGAGCTGTAAGACTTATGCTTCGCCTGCAGGTTCTGGGAAGTTCTGTTCCCGTTTTGCTTGCCACAAAGCCGTAAAGTCGATGGGCTGAAGAACGATTGGTGGGAAGCCACCATCGCGTGTTACATCGCTGACAATTGCCCGTGCGAATGGGAAGATCAAACGAGGAACTTCTACCAGTAGGATAGGCTCGATGATCTCTTCTGGCGGATTTTCTAGTGTTACAATAGCTGCGTAAGCGATCTCTGTAATGAAGACGACAGGGCCTGCTTGTGTGCTGCCTTCAGCTGGAGGTTCTGTTGCTTCTGCACGGATGGAGAGTGTCACTTCATAAATTGACTGCTCTGCATCAATTTTGTTGGCTTGGACGTCAATATTCACGCCTACCTGAGGAGCGCTTTGCAGGGATGCAAAAGTCGCTGCACCACGAGGCACCTCAAAGGAGAGGTCTTTGGTGTATTGTAAATTGATAGCCAATGGGAGGGCTGGTGGTGCGTTGTCTGCTGCGGTGTCTGACATAAGATACTATTCCGAGGCTGAGAGGTTAGAAATGGGTGAGTGAAGCGTTACATCGTCCAGTATGATGGATGTTAGCCCTATATTAGGTTACTCCACAATTTATTTATATGCGGTAGCATGTCTTGTCCTGAGGGCCAAGGTGTAGGAATGTTCTAACAGAATATCGGTCTTTTTCTGGCAACGCTTGAGATTATCGCTGAGGCAGCCTACTTAGGGGATATAAATTTTGGGAGAGTCTGTGGTGAGGCTTTCTACTAATGATTGTTTAGGACAGAGAATGGCGAATTTCCCTTGGGATATCGTTTTGTGGGCTGTATTGGCCCTTATCGTAGGGTGTGCTGTGTTTTTTGTGCTGGGACGCCGGATCGGAGCGCAGGCACCTGAAAAGCAGGAGCCTTTGTCTTTGAAGCAAGTTGGTGGGAAAACAGCCGCAGGACCGGGGAAGCCTGTGCTAACGCCGCCGCCATTACCAAATCAGGTAGGGCCGGAACGGAAGGCAACAGACTATGATTTACCGGCGAAAGAGAGTTCATTAGGGCAGGAACTGCAGCAGATTAGCGGAGTTGTTGCTGGTTTTTCTGCTGATGTTTTCCTTAAAAAAGCAGAAGAGATCTTCACCCACACGGTGAAGGCATTTGCTGGTGCTGATCGTGCTGCGTTGGCAAAATATCTTACGCCGAGTGTGTTAGCTGCTTTTGAGGCTGCATTAACGCAGCGCGCAAAGCTGGGTAGCCGTATGCAATTAGAGCTCAAACAAATTGAGAAGTTGCAAATTGTTTCGGCACAATCTGTGGAAGCAGCGCCAGCTGATGAAGCTGTAGATAGTGCGGTATGTCGTCTTGGAGTGAAGATTACTTCATGGCAAGTGAGTTATTGTGAAGATGATAAAGCTGTCCTCATAGAAGGGACAAAGGCTTTAACAGAGTTCCAAGACGTGTGGACGTTTGAATGTGACTCTGATGGTACATGGAAAGTTTCCGCAACTGCGGTAGGTTGACGCTGTTAAGCGTTGGAAGAAAGTCTTTTTTAGGTAATAAAAGAGGCTTCATATGTGATTAGCTTGGTCTCATGGGCTGGCTGCTGGTGGTCTAGTATGATGAAACGTTATCTTCTCCCTATAACTATGGCATTATCTCTGGCGGGCTGTATGCCTGGAGCGCCATCTGGTAAAATGGCAGCAGGACCGGTGGAGTTTAAAGATCTTGTCGGTTGGGGGCAGGACGACCATGTAAAATTGGTCTCTATGGTGCGGGCAGAGTGCCAGCGTATGGCACGTTTGCCAGCAGAGACCTTTTTAGGTGGGACATACTCTCTACCTCATGGACGTAGAGTACGGGATTGGAAAGGCGTTTGTGCGTCTGTTCCCAATGATCGTATCAAAGAGGCTGATGCGCGGCGTTTCTTTGAGGCGTGGTTCCAGCCTTATCAGGTGGTCGATCAGGCGTTTTATACAGGCTACTATGACCCTGAAGTAGAGGCGTCTCTGACCCGTGGTGGGGCTTATCAGACGCCAGTTTATCAGCGTCCAACAGACTTGTTGCGTGGTAGCGATGAGGATGGTGAGCTTGTATTTGGGCGTTGGGTGAATTCTGTTTTCCGTCCTTATGATGACCGTGCCACAATTGATTCTGGCTCTTTGGAAGGGAAAGGGCTTGAGATCGCTTGGGTAAAGAGCCCGGTGGATTTGCTGTTCTTACAGACACAGGGGTCTGGGCGGCTGCGCTTAAAAGGTGGTCGGCATGTATTTGTAGGGTATGACGGACGTAATGGGCACCCTTATGTTCCGATTGGCCGTGTTTTGATTAAACGCGGTTACATGAAGCCAGAAGATGTTAATGCAGAGAGTATCCGTGCATGGCTTATGGCTCATCCCGACCAAGTGCAAACTGTGCTGGAAGAGAACCCAAGCTATGTCTTTTTCCGCATTGTAGAGCGTAGTGAGCAAGAGGGGCCACTCGGAGCATTTGGCCTACCATTAACTCCATGGCGTTCTATGGCGATTGATAAGCGCCTTGTTGGTTATGGCCTGCCTATTTGGGTCGATACAGTCATGAATAATGCTTTAGGGCAGTCATTTAACTTCCAACATACGGTATTTGCCCAAGATACTGGCAGTGACGTGCGCGGCGCCGGGCGTGGTGACTTGTTTGTGGGATGGGGACGTGACGCTCAGCTCATCGCTGGCAACTTAAAAAGTCACGGGAAAATGGTTCTTTTCATTCCACGTCCAATGGCTGTGCCTGTTGGAGAGGACATCGCTGTATCACAGCCTGTGGGACATACAGGTAAATGATTCGTGCGCGGCGCGAAGCGCTAGGATGTCATTCTCTTATACGGGGAGATTGCCTTAGCGTTATGCGCCGTATGCCGATAGGGAGTGTAGATGTTGTTGTAACGTCTCCTCCCTATAATTTAGGTTTGGCTTATCGAAGCTATAAGGATAGCCTTTCAGAAGAAAATTATCTCACATGGATGGAGGCGATCTGTCGTAAGATAGCGCGCGTCATGAGGGATGATGGGTCTTTCTTTCTCAATATTGCCGGTTCATCAGCACAGCCGTGGCTTCCTTTTGAGCTTATGGTGCGGTTGCGTGAGATTTTTAACCTTCAGAATCATATTTCATGGGTGAAATCTATTGCCGTAGGGGAGATAACCTACGGGCATTTTAAGCCGGTGAATTCTTCGCGTTACGTCAATCGTAATCATGAGCATGTGTTTCATTTGACTAAACGTGGGGATGTAGAGATAGACCGTTTGGGCGCAGGGGTGCCTTTTACGGACAAAACGAATATTCCTCGCCGCCAACATGGCGAAGACCGTCGTTGCCGTGGGGATACATGGTATATTCCATATGAAACTGTGCGGAGTAAAACAGCGCGGTTTAGTCATCCTAGTACGTTTCCGGTTGCCTTGCCGGAACGTTGTATTCGTCTGCATGGTGTACGGTCGGATATGGTCGTGCTGGACCCCTTTATGGGCACAGGGACAAGTTTAATTGCGGCAGAGTCCTTAGGCGTGAGGGGTATCGGGATTGAGTCAGATACAGGCTATGTGCGTATTGCACGAAAGCGTTTACGCTCTATGCTGCAGCAGACCGGATAAGTAATTGGGATAGTTCATTGTGGCGAGACGAACATTAGGAGAGGATGAAGTCGCCTTGTGGAGTAAGGCGATGCAGGATGTTGCGCCTCTGCGGTCTCGTAATAAAATGGATGCTCCTCCTCCGTCTTCTATACAAAAACGGCAGCAGTCTGAGGTGATGTCGGCAGATAAGGTGGATGCACTATATCGCCAGCCTGCTATGTCTGTATTGGTGCGAGATAGGGTGGCTGCATCACCGCCTAAAATCCTTCATAAATTGCACACTCCTAAAGTTGGCGTGCGGGTGCCTGGGCTAGATAATACCCAATGGCGGCGTTTGTCGCGTGGGCAAATGAGTGTGGATGCAAAGCTCGATCTGCATGGATATATCGTCCAAGATGCGTTTGAAGCTTTTTTGCAATTTATGCGGCGTAGCCGGGGGATGGGTTGGCGCTGTGTTGAGATTGTAACAGGCTTAGGTAGTGGAGCTCGTGGCGGGATGATCCGAAAAGAGCTGCCTTTGTGGTTACAGCGTGGTGATATTGCGCCGATGGTGCTGGGCGTTGTGCATAGCCATAGAGGGAATCAGGGAGCCTTAAGGCTTTTATTACGAAAAAAGCGTTAGACGATGGGATAATATCATTCGCCTCTTGGAGAACGAGAGAGGGTTTTCTATAGTGGCTATTCGAGAATGATTATTAATTCAGAATAGAAAGACTCTTAGGGCACAATGTCGGGCAGTGCTTGAAAAAATAAGGGTCTTTCCAACCAGAGGCGTAAAATAATGGTTTCTCTGAAGTCAGCTGTCCATGTCGCTGGTGCTGTTTTGGCCTTTTGGGCTGGCAGTACAATGCTTTGCCCGCGGGCGCAGGCAAAAGATGTCACAGATATTACCGGGCATATTGTGTCTGTCCCTGAGCATCCTAAGCGGATTGTTCTTGGAGAAGGACGATTAATTTACGCTCTTGAGCCGCTAGAGGGGGGGCACCTGTTTGACCGTGTTGTCGGTTGGCAGGGTGAATTCCGTGAGGCGGATAAACAAAGCTATGAGCAAATGCTCAAGACCTTCCCACAGGCGGAGAAGGTGGGGGTTATTGGTCGCACAACGGCAGATACAATTAGCCCTGAAAAGATACTCGATCTTCACCCAGATCTAGCTATTTTTAGTACGACAGGTCATGGTCCTGGGCAGGCTAGCGAGATTGTGAGCCGTTTACGTTCAGCGCATATTCCTGTTGTCTTCGTCGATTTTAGGCAAGATCCGGTTAAAACAACCGTGCCAAGCATGCGTATCTTAGGGCAAGTGCTTGGACGTGAAGCTGAAGCTGAGGCGTATAGTCAGTTTTATGAAGGGCGTTTGCAGGCTATTCGGCGTGTTGTGGAGACGATTCCAGAGGCTCAACGGCCGACTGTTTTTATCAATATGCTTGCTGGTGCTCGCCAAAGCTGCTGCCATACAGCAGGGCGGGGTAATATGGGGGCGTTTATTGAAGTCGCAGGTGGCCGTAATATCGCCGCATCTTTATTGCCCGGTTATTTGGGTGAAGTCTCCGCAGAAATGGTGATTGCTCAAAATCCAGATGTGTTGATTTTAGATGGAACCCGTGGCCCGGGAAATAGTGGCCCGGGGCTAAAAATGGGGGCACAGGTAACGGAAGATCTTGCGCGTGCCTCATTAAAGAAATTGCTACAGGCGCCAGAGCTAGCTGGGCTCAAAGCCGTAAGTAATGGCCGTGCTTATGGGATTTGGCATACCTTTTATGACAGCCCCTTCAATATTCTAGCTATTGAGGTGATGGCAAAATGGTTCTACCCTGAGCGTTTCAAGGGGCTCGATCCAGAGGCTGATCGTCGGGAGATCCAGAGTCGCTTTACAGCTTTGCCTGTCAGCGGGACGTATTGGATCAAGGCGGATGCCAAATAAGAACATGTCGGGTGCGGTAGAAGAACAATCAGCGGAGCTAAATAAGTTGGCGGTACGTTTGACGGGGATAAGATTATCCTACGCTAAGTTGACCCGCCATCGTGTAGCGATCTTGTTGTCTATAAGTGTGCTGATTGTTTTATCCTTCTTGCTGGATTTCTCATTGGGGCCGGCTGGATTAGGGCCACGGGCCATTTTGCAGGCCTTACTGCACCCTCATGAAGGCACAAATGCTGTTATTGTGTGGCATATCCGCTTGCCTTATGCCGTCATGGCAGGATTGGTGGGGATTGCTCTCGGTATCTCAGGTGGTGAGATGCAAACCGTACTGGATAACCCTTTGGCAAGTCCATATACGCTTGGGGTTTCTGCAGCTGCGGCGTTTGGGGCGTCTTTAGCTATTGTTCTACAATGGCAACTTCCTTACGTGCCAGAGAACTGGATGGTTCCATTTGAGGCATTTATTTTTGCGGTAGGCTCTGCGTTCTTGTTGGAGCTGGTTGCACGTATGCGTGGCCATTCTACGGCGATGGTTGTTCTTTTTGGCATCGCTCTTGTCTTTACCTTTCATGCTCTTGTCTCATTGATGCAGTTTGTTGCGGATGAAGATGCCTTGCAGTCGTTAGTTTTTTGGACGATGGGCAGTCTAACGAGGGCAGATTGGGGTAAGATTTTAGTCTTGGCGATTGGCTGTGCCGTTGTATTGCCTTTCAGTTTGCGCGCAGCTCCAGCTTTAACGGCTCTGCGTTTGGGAGAGGACCGTGCAGCAAGTTATGGGGTGGATGTTCCACGGCTGAGGATGATGTCCCTATTGCGGATTAGTATCCTTTCTGCGTTGGCGGTGTCTTTCGTGGGGACAATCGGTTTTGTAGGGCTTGTGGCACCACATATTGCACGCCGCCTTTTAGGGGAGGATCATCGTTTTTATCTTCCCGGCTCTGCTTTATGCGGCTGTTTAATCATGTCGCTGGCGTCTATTGCGGCGAAGAATATTTTGCCTGGTGTGGTAATCCCTGTAGGGATTGTGACCTCGCTTGTTGGTATTCCGTTTTTCCTCACGGTTGTTTTGAAGAGAGGGGCCTGAGATGGCAGAGCACCAAGAGGGTTTACTGCAAGTTCAAGGTCTTTGCGTAAAGTACGGACGTAGGAAGATTCTGCACGGCATTAGCCTTAACCCGATAGCGCCAGGGCGTGTGACAGCTCTTTTAGGGCCGAATGGTTCAGGAAAGTCTACTTTTCTGCGGGCAATTGCAGGATTAACAGCTTCGAATGGACAAGTGATTTTGGGAGGTAAAGATCTTGCGTCTCTCTCCTTAGGTGAGCGGGCTAAGTTGGCGGCGTATCTACCGCAAACATTACCTCCAACGGTTCATTTGCAAGTTATTGAAGCGATAATGGTCGCACGACGTGCAGGTGAGGCTGTCTCTGCTGAGCGTGCTTTGCAGGAGAGCGCTGACGTTCTTGAAGAGCTTGGTATTGGCTCACTTGCTTTGCGCTATATGGATGAGCTTTCCGGAGGGCAGCGGCAATTGGTAGGCTTAGCGCAGGCCTTGGTGCGTCGTCCGGCTCTTTTATTGCTTGATGAGCCTCTCAGCGCGTTGGATCTTCACTATCAGTTTGCGGTTATGGATGTTGTCCGCCGTGAGACTCAAAAGCGTGGCATGGTTACATTGCTAGTGGTGCATGATCTCAATATTGCTCTGCAACGCGCAGATGATGTTGTGTATATGCGCGAAGGGGCTTCTTTGGCTCAAGGTGGCGTGATGGATGTCACTACGCCTGAGGTCTTAGCCAATGTGTATGGTGTACGAACACGGCTAGAGGTATGCCCACGTGGCTTACCGCATGTTTTAGTAGATGGGATTGTAGAGCAAAGGCTCCAAGCTTAGTCCTAACATATTGGAGCAAAATGTTGGGAAGTGAGACATACGCGCCAGTACTCCCCAACGTGGTGTTGGCGTTTGCTTTTTATGGCCACGTGACAGCAGGTGGCATGGACATGAGAATGGCATCCGTGTTGCCGCCTGTTTTGAGGCCAAAGAGAGTTCCTCTGTCGTAAAGTAAGTTGAACTCTACATAGCGGCCGCGGCGCTGCAGTTGGGCGTTTCGGTCTTCCTCTGTCCAAGGGGTAGTCATTCTTTTGCGAACAATAGCGCTATAGCTTTTGAGAAACGCTTCACCGACTTGCTGAGTAAAGGTAAAGTCGTTGGCAATATCTCCACTATTAAGCCAGTCGTAGAAAATGCCGCCTAAACCACGTGGTTCGTTACGGTGCTTGAGGAAAAAATATTCGTCACACCATTTTTTAAAGCGGGGGTAATAGGTAGGGTCGTGTTGATCGCAGACTTCTTGAAAAGCCTTATGAAACTCAGCAGCATCAGCTAATGCGGCATCACTTTCCGGGAACATTGGCGTAATATCACCACCGCCGCCGAACCAGCCCTTTGAGGTGATAATCATACGCGTGTTGAAGTGCGCTGCGCTGACATGTGGGTTACATGGGTGTGCTACAAGAGAGATACCGGTTGCGAAAAAGCGAGGGTCTTCTTCTGCTCCGGGAATAGTTTTGCGAAACTCTGGAGAAAACTCTCCCCAAACGGTTGAGATATTTACGCCGACTTTTTCAAAGACACGTCCTTTCATGACAGACATTACTCCGCCACCACCTTCGGGGCGCTCCCATGATGTACGCTCAAAGCGGCCTGCTTTTGTATGATTTTCAAGAGTAGGGGTGTTTTGTTTTTCTGCTTCTGCCTCGATAGCTTCATATGAGGCGCAAATGCGGTCACGTAATGTTTTAAACCATTGCTGAGCTTGGCTGGTGAGAGCTGTATGGGGTAGGTCAGGCAGGCCGTAGGTTGTAGAAGAAGGCATGAAATATCTCCTGAGAGATTAATAAGTATAGATAATTTTTTAGCAAGATATCATAGGTCGTATTGTGTTTAAACAAAAAGGGGACTGGCGTTCTTTTATTTTGGTTATGCAAAGGCTAAGTGCTGCCGATAAATGAGCAGAATGGGAGAAGTAAGGTGTTGAGGGCATGCAACACGAGAAAATTGTGCAGTTTCTTGTGTTGATTTTTCATGTGTTCTCCTGAAAGACTATAGCGTAGCTAGATAGAAGAGAAAGTGCAGGCCCGGGTAAGCCACCTTGGCATGATGCTGTCCTCAGTGCATGGGGCAGGTGTTAGGAGTGAGATTTATGGTTGGAGACAACAAGATAGAGCCCGTCATTGGTGTGATTGGGGGCTCTGGCCTGTATGAAATTGATGGGTTGGAGAACAAAGAATGGCGCCGTTGTGAGTCGCCATGGGGATCTCCATCAGATGAGTTACTTTTCGGGACGTTGGAAGGCGTGCGCTGCGTTTTCTTACCTCGGCATGGCCGCGGACATCCTATTCCCCCATCTCATCTTAACTATCGGGCAAATATCGATGCACTTAAGCGTGCCGGTGTGACAGATATTATTTCACTTTCGGCAGTTGGGTCACTGAAAGAAGAACTCGCACCGGGGAATTTTGTGTTGGTGGATCAGTTTATTGATCTCACACAAGGGCGTGCCCGTACCTTCTTTGAGGAGGGCTGTGTTGCTCATGTAAGCATGGCAGAGCCGGTTTCCACTCGGATGATGCGTGTACTGGCAGAATCTGCTGAGCATGTAGGTATTTCTGTCACAAAAGGTGGCACTTATGTGGTCATAGAGGGGCCGCAATTCTCCACGCGTGCGGAGAGTATGTTGTATCGTTCATGGGGAGCATCCGTTATTGGGATGACCAACATGCCCGAGGCACGTCTCGCCCGTGAAGCAGAGATGAATTATGCCACCGTGGCGATGGTGACCGATTATGATTGTTGGCATGAAGAGCATGATAGCGTGACGGTTGAAGCCGTTGTACGGACAATGAAGAGCAATGCAACTCATGCACGTAAGCTTGTCCAGGCGGCTATCCCAGCTCTAGGCAAGCCGCGTCCATTATGTACGGAGCCAGGTGCGGCAGAGCGTGCCTTGGATAATGCCATCATTACCCCACCAGAGGCTCGTGATTTTACGGCAATGGCCCGTTTGGATGCTGTGGCTGGCCGAGTGCTGATTGGATAAGATATAACGCAGTCTTTGCTGTGATACGGCTAAACACCGCATGCTTGTTAAGAACAGGTGTGCGGTGTTTTTGTATGAGCAAGTTATGAGATAAGGATTATAAATATAGCTTTTGTATATTTCATAACGAAAAGCATTAACGATCAAAAAAAATAACAGAACAGGAAAGCTCCCTTCTTGACGCTGGTGGGGGGCGACACTATCTCTCTAATCATCCCGATGTTTCGGGGTGAATTAGGTGCGCTGCTAGATTGAGCGCGGTAACCCGGCTGTGTTGCTTTGAACAAGGGCCAGCCTAGAATGGAGCGATCCATGACGAATTTTCGTCCCCTTCACGACCGTGTAGTGGTCCGTCGCCTGGACGGTGAAGAAAAAACCGCTGGTGGCATCATCATTCCAGAGACAGCTAAAGAAAAGCCAATGGAAGGCGAAGTACTTGCTGTTGGCTCTGGTGCCCGTAACGAGCAGGGGCAGGTTGTGCCGCTGGATGTTAAAGCTGGTGACCGTATCCTGTTTGGTAAGTGGTCTGGCACCGAGGTGAAGATTGGCGGTGAAGATCTGCTGATCATGAAAGAGAGCGATATTCTGGGGATTGTTGGCTAAGGCCACTCTCCACTCTTCTCTGAAAATTCTCAAAGGAATTAGGTGTTATGGCTGCTAAAGATGTAAAATTTGGTGCAGATGCACGTGAGCGTATGCTCCGTGGTGTTGATATTCTCGCCAATGCCGTGAAGGTGACACTCGGTCCAAAAGGCCGCAATGTTGTGCTTGATAAGAGCTTCGGCGCACCACGCATCACAAAAGATGGCGTGTCCGTTGCGAAGGAAATCGAACTAGCTGATAAGTTTGAGAACATGGGCGCACAGATGGTGCGTGAAGTGTCCTCCAAGACAAACGATATCGCTGGTGACGGTACAACAACAGCTACAGTGTTGGCACAAGCTATCATCCGTGAGGGTGCTAAGTCCGTTGCTGCGGGCATGAACCCAATGGATCTAAAACGCGGGATCGACAAAGCTGTTGGTCGCGTTGTGGAAGAGCTGAAAAGCCGCACAAAGAAGATTTCTTCCCCAGCTGAAATCGCTCAGGTTGGTACAATCTCAGCAAACGGTGAGTCCGAAATCGGCGATATGATCTCCAAAGCTATGGAGAAGGTCGGTTCTGAGGGTGTCATCACAGTGGAAGAGGCAAAAGGCCTGCACACTGAGCTTGATGTCGTTGAGGGTATGCAGTTTGATCGCGGGTACATTTCTCCGTACTTCGTGACAAATACAGAGAAAATGACAGCTGATCTGGATAATCCTTATATCCTGATCCACGAGAAGAAGATCTCTTCTCTACAGCCTATGCTGCCACTGCTGGAAAGCGTTGTGCAGTCCGGTCGTCCATTGCTGATCATCGCTGAGGAAGTTGATGGTGAAGCACTGGCAACATTGGTTGTGAACAAGCTGCGTGGCGGTCTGAAGATTGCTGCTGTCAAGGCTCCTGGCTTCGGTGATCGCCGCAAAGCGATGCTGGAAGATATCTCTGTGCTGACAGGTGGTCAGGTTGTGTCCGAGGATATCGGCATCAAGCTGGAATCTGTGACACTGGATATGCTGGGTACAGCTAAGAAAGTTCATATCGACAAAGAAAACACCACCATTGTTGAAGGTGCTGGTGATGTCGATGGGATTAAAGCACGCTGCACACAGATCCGTTCCCAGATCGCTGATACAACATCTGACTATGACCGTGAGAAGCTGCAAGAGCGTCTGGCTAAACTCGCTGGCGGTGTTGCTGTGATCCGCGTTGGTGGTAGCACGGAAGTTGAGGTGAAAGAGCGTAAAGATCGTGTTGATGATGCTCTGCATGCAACACGCGCTGCGGTTGAAGAAGGTATCGTCCCCGGTGGTGGTACAGCTCTTGCTCGTGCAAGCCTGCTCTTTGATGACCTGACATTCGATAACGATGACCAGCGTGCAGGTGCTCAGATCGTTCGTAAGGCTCTTCAGGCTCCACTTCGCCAAATCGCCCATAACGCTGGTGAAGATGGTGCAGTGATCGCTGGTAAGGTTCTTGAGCTGACAAACTACAACGAAGGTTTTGATGCTCAGAAGAGCGAGTATAAAGACCTCGTGGCTGCTGGTATTATCGACCCAACAAAGGTTGTTCGTGCAGCGCTGCAGGATGCAGCTTCCGTTGCAGGTCTGTTGATTACAACAGAAGCTATGGTTGCTGAGCGTCCAGAGAAGAAATCTGATGATGCTGCTGCCGCCGGAATGGGTGGCATGGGCGGAATGGGTGGTATGGGTGGCATGGGCGGTTTCTAATCGCCCTCCCATTCGGGGCCCGGTTTCGGCCGGGTTCTCCCGTTTTGCTGAAGAAAGCCTCGCCGGTAACAGGGCGAGGCTTTTTTTATATGAATAGTTTTAATAATTATCACGGAACAGGAATAAACTGTGATTAAAATGTTACAGTTTCGAGATAAGGTTTGTTCAGTGGACGATATACCCTTTACCTTTCTAGCCACTTTCGATTTTAGAAAAGAATAAATGAGAAATGTGCCTGCTATAAAGGGATAGGGTGGCTTATATGAGGATTAGCTCACAATCTGGGCTGTTGTGTGCGCTGGCTTTAGGGGCGAATTTATTGTCGCAAAATGTGCTGGCGGCCACAGGGAGTGGGGGAGCAAAAGATACGTCCTCGCATTCAGTGGTGGCACCTACATCTGTTACAGCCCAGAAGCCGACTGTTGCCAGTGGGACGGCTTCCTCCATAGCTCATAAGAAGCGCCACCATCCTTTCGCAGGTTTAGATGACTATAAAGGGAAATACTCAGAGGAGATCACCGTTACGGGATCTATGCTGAGTAAGTCACGTAATTCTGACGCAAACCCTGTGCAAGCGATTAGCAATAAGCAAATTATGCAGACTGGTGTCACGAACCTAGGGGATGTGTTGCAGCGTATGCCGTCTATTGGGTCTGGCGGTACGGGGAACACATCAACCAATGGTGGTGGCGGTGCGTCTTGTATTGACCTGCGAAACCTTGGCCAGCAACGCGTTTTGGTGATGATTGATGGCAAGCGCGTTGCGTTGAATGCTCAGTCAAACTGCGTTGATACAAACACCATTCCTATCCAGCTTGTTGAGAATATTGAAATTCTAAAAGATGGTGGCTCCGAACTGTACGGTGCGGATGCTGTCTCTGGTGTGGTGAATATTAAATTACGGCACGATCTGAACAAAGGCGGCTTCATGGTTCGCGGCGGTATTAGTGGCCGTGGGGATGCGAAGACAGGCTTGCTCTCTGCCTATAAAGGGTGGAATTTTGATGGTGGGCGTGGGAACATCACGGTTGCGGCGACCTATAATACTTCAGAAGGTATTATGCAGCGTAACCGTGGGTGGGCACACCCTGTGCAGATTGACCCTTCAGGGACGTCATTTGGCTCAGCCTATGGGCCCAATACGCTGTGGCAAGATAGTGGGGGGAATACCTTAGGCACGGCACCAGGGCGTTATGATTTCGCCCAGGACTCCATGCTGACAAACAGCGTGAATACGGGCACGCTGTATGGTGATGCGCATTATGACTTTAATAAGCATTTTACGCTATATTCCAATGTTCTATACAGTCATCGTAACTCTTTTTCACAGCTTGCAGCTGAGCCATTTTATGGGAGTGTTCCTCCCTCAACATTGCCATCTAACTTAGTCGTTCCGAGCAACTATCCGGGTAATCCGTATAATACGGATGCTACAATGGCGGCCCGTCGCTTTAATGAGTTCGGTCCTCGGCGCTTGGAGAATGCGTCAGATACTTATACGGCAAAAGCAGGGCTGAAAGGTGAGATTATTGCTCACTGGATGTATGATGCGTCTTTCACATATGGGTGGAACCAGACATTAGAGCATGATCTGAATATTGGTAGTTATACCAATTTGCTAAATGTATATGGTTTACGCCAAACGGATCCGACTAGTGCAAGCAGTGGGCTTGTGTATGACAAGTCTGTTTGTCCGTCATTTGGGTGTTCCAGCCCGTTTGCGCCGCTTTCGCAGCAGGCAGCGAAATATGCTAATGCGACAACCAACCAGCATAGTTATTATCAAATTCGGGATTGGAATTTACGTATCCACAATAACCGTGTTGTGACAATGCCATGGGAGAAGGGCGGCGCGCTTGGTATTGCCTTGGGCATGGAACACCGGGGTGAGCAGGTCTCTCAGACGCCAGACCCGCTAGTATCATCCGGGCAAAGTCTGACAAACTCAACAACGTATACTGGTGGTGGGTTTAATGTGACGGAAGGTTATTTAGAAGCAAGCATGAACTTGCTTAAGAATGCCTTTTTAGCGAAGGACCTCACTCTTGATGGGCAGGCCCGTGTGTCTGCGTATAATACTTTCGGGGTTACAAAGAACTGGAAGGCATCTTTGAACTGGATGCCGACAAGGGATGTACGTTTCCGTGGGACAATTGGTACATCCTACCGTCAGCCATCTGTGTATGAGCTTTATGCGGGGCAGTCTCTCTCATATAATACAGCAGTTGACCCCTGTGATATGAATCAGGTGGGAACATATGGTGCTAAGGCGGCGGTAGTGGCTGCAAATTGTGCCAAGCAGAAGATTGATAGCAGCAGCTTTAAATCTTCTGGTGGTGGGCAAATTGCGACTTTAGGTGGTGGTAATAGTACTCTAAAGCCAGAAACAAGCCGGACTTATACGTTCGGGACTGTGCTGACACCACGTTGGATCCCACGTTTATCCCTTTCTGCGGAGTTTTGGCACACATCTGTAAGCAATACGATTGGGGTTCTCCCAACGCAGTTTATTATGGATAGTTGCTATACTGCTGAGACAAATTGTGCCCTTGTTCAGCGTGGCTCTAATGGTCAGATCCAACAGGTGACAGCCAATAACATGAATATTGGTGGCTTGCGGACAAGCGGTGTAGATCTTGATCTGAGCTATTCTTTGCCGCTGACACCGTATGATGTGTTGAGTCTGGATAATAACATTCAGCAGCTAGTGTCGTACAAGCAGCAATATAACCCAGGTGGGCCTTGGTATAACTACTATGGTCGCTTGCTGTATCAGACACCACAAGGCATGCCGACTTTGCGTGATTATGCAACAGTGACATGGCGGCACAATAAGCTCTCTGTCACCTATATGATGCAGTATATGGGCGGTATGGTGTGGAATAATAGTACGCGCGATCTCACCGCAGCGGATGGTCCACGTCATTCAACACCGGGTATGTTTGAGCATGATCTGACAGTGTCATATCGGCTCAACCGTTGGAATTTCCAAGGCGGTATTAATAACATCACCAATAAACGGCCGCCTTTTGTAGCTGATGGTGGGCAAAATTCTGCCGGTTCGCTTTATGGGAACTTCTACACCGGACGGTATTTCTTCTTACAAGCTGGTGCTGATTTCTAAGGCGCCATGACTTAGTAAACAAAAACACCCCCCAGAGATTTTGGGGGGTGTTTTTTTATACCTATATGAGATGGCACTTTATCCGGCCATGAGGGGGTCAGTGATAGAGGGGAGCTGCTGTTCGTAAATAGGAAACGGCGAAAGAGAGGTCTGAAAGATTTATTATGCTGATGGTATGATAATAAAAAGGCTACGCCTGAGGGGAAGATAGGCCCAAGCGTAGCTTTAAAATGATTACTTTAGGGAAGCTTTATTGATGGTCTGTCAAGGTGCGGAGGAAGGCGATGATATCGTCTTGCTCTTGCTTGGATAAAGCTTGCGGGTCAGTTGGCTTGCGGTCAAATGGGTGGTCTGACACATCAAGATTTTTCTGATATCGGGCTGGGAGGTCATTCGCTGGGATAGGGCGTTTTGCATAAAAGCCTAATACTTCTGCGAGTGTGTGGAAGACACTATTATGGAAGAAATGCGGGCGTGTTGCCGTATTACGTAAGCTTGGTGTTTTGAAGAACCCGCAATATTGCTCTTGTTGGCTTTCCGCCCGGCCATTACGACACAAGCCTAGATCAGGCAGACCAGATTGCGCATGAGGGTTATGAGGCACGCCTAAGGCTTCATATTGTGTATCGGTAAAGAGTGGTGGTGTGTGGCCGTCACCTCCCGGATGGCTGAGATGGCAAGCGGCACAATTGCCCTTTTGTGGGTCATTAAACAGTATATATCCCCGCCGCTCTGATGGGATGAAACGGTATGTTCCCTCCAGCCAATGATCGTAATCGCTATTATAGGGGTGGAAGCTCTTTGCCTCTATTTCATACCGGCCAATGGCAAAGGCGGCTTCATCTATCAACAAATCTGGTTTGGCTTTAATTGCGGCGGGGCCAGCTAGTTGTTCAAGCTGCTTTGTATAAGGCGAATGTTGAAGATAATGGAGGAGTTGCTTTGGGGTGTTAGCCATTTCATCAGGGTTGTAGAGAGGTTCTACAGCCTGTTGTTGGAGTGTATCTACCCGTCCATCCCAGAATAGCCCCCCTTGGGGGACTAGATTTGTTGCAGAGCTGGCTGTGTTGTGGCTGCTTTTGCTTACAGGTTCTGAGGTGTGATCGGTGGAGGGAGGAAGGGGTGGTGGAGCCTCACTCGTGGGGTCATCAGGGCCAATGCTGAAAGGGGGCTGTTGCTCAAGATAAGAGATTGATGGCACAGCGCGCCGGCCATGGCGTTGCATCGTTATGCCGCCCAAGGCGAAGTCTGGTGCTGTGGGGGCCGGGCCGTAGTGGTTCTGTGGGCTATGGCAAGATGCGCAAGATTGCTGACGAGAGCCAGAAAGTTGGGTGTCGAAAAAGAGCAGATGCCCTAGCTCGGCCATGGCTGAGAGAGGCTTTGTTACTGGGTGTGTGAGGTGGATAGGGCAAGGGTTGCTGCCATCCTCCTTCGGTTGGCATTGGGGGCTATCAAAGTTAGGTGCGGCACATGCGTTGCTCATCAGCACAAAACTGAACAGGCCTGCTAAGCTGGAGTGCCATAAAATATGCGGATAGTTTCGCGGTTGTTTCATGGTGTGGTTACTGGCGCTTTAGGCAGAATGGCACCCGTGTGAGGGTCAAGGAACAGAGGATGAAGCTGCGGCTTCTGATGGAAGTTGAATAATGGCATAAGGTCTGGTGCTTTTGCATCAAAAGAACCTTTACCAAGCCGTGTTCTGCCAAGCCAATTATCCTCGATAAAGCGTATGACAGAGCTTTGTATAAGAAGGCGATGGTCAATTTGATTTTGCTTAACCCATGGGGAGAGAAGCAAGAAGGGGATGCGTGTGCCCGGTCCACAGCGGCCATTTACGGGAAGCCCCTTCACGCCGAGAGGGCGTTGTGTATTGCCGCACTGGCCGGGGCCATCAAGTTGGTCTATTTCGCTGTCGTAAGAAGCATGCTGAACGGGCGTAAAAGCATGATCGTACCATCCGTCAGAATCATCGTAAGTGATGATAATGGCGGTATCGTGCCATTCTGGCTGGGACTGGATAAAGTTGATGATAGGCACGAGTTGGGCTTGTTCATCTAGTGGGTCAGAATAGCCAGCGTGAGCATCGGCAAAGGCCGGGAGTTTTAAGAAGGCAACTTCAGGCATATGGCCTGCCTTTGTTGCACGATAAAAATCTTCCAGATCATATTCATGGTTTGCACCGTCATAATTGCTGCCGATTAAGGCTACGGAGCTAGGGCGTATGTGAGCTGGGTTCGCGGTGCTGCGGTAATATTGAAACCAGTTATGGTGCGGGATGTAATCCAGCACCCATTGGGCTGTAATGGGCGAGAAGTGGCCTCGCTTACAGCCTCTATTGCCACGTTCATCTTTTAATGTAAGGTCAAAGCCTGCCATGAACCCACCCCAGTGGATACCCTTAAGGGTGAGAGCATCCCCAATATTAGGCCCACTCATCCATACTTGATCTTTTGGTGTAGAGCAGGGGTCATTTGCTGGGTCGATGTCGTTAATCATCGTCCAGCTGCCTTGCCCATCTGCGGTGTAAGGGGTGGCCATAGTGGCGGTAGCTGGAGGTTGCGTGGTTGTTTTAATCACCATGCCGTTGGTTTGTCCGGAGACAACGCTTAAAGCGCCTGGAGTGGAAGGACCGTACACATCGGTATAGGTATGGTCGTTGAGGAGAAAACGTTGGGCATAGCGCCATAGGGCTGTAACGGTATTACCGTCATAATACCCCATAACTTGCCCTCTTGTTCCAAAAGCTCCCATCCCTCCGGGGCTTCCACGGCCTGTATAAAGGGGGAAGAGATCAGCCCTGCCAGAGTGGTAGGCACGTTGTTCTGCTGTGTAGGCGTGGTTTTGGTCGGCTGTGCTGGCTTGTGTTCTATCTAGCCGGAAAGGGGAGCTTGCATCTGCCCCATTGAGGGGAGACTGATTAGGATTATGCTCTAAAAGACCGGCGGCCTCTAATGTGTCAGCTTGCGGGGTGCCCAGCGCCGGAATGAAGCGAGGTTCACCGGGAGGGTTAGCTGCGTGAGGATAGGTGGCAAAATAATGGTCGAATGAAACATTTTCATTAAAAATAACAATAAGATGTTTAATTGGCGTTGCTGTCTTAGAGGTTTGTTTTGAAGCTGGGGTACGCTCTTGGGCGGGGGATGACTGTGTAGCACTGAGAGCGGTGTTATAAAGAGAGATGCTGGGGGTAGCCGCTGTAAGTGCAAGTGAAAGCCCGGGGATAAGGGAGGTAAACAGGCGTTTTCTAGTCATTGAGGGTAGGTCCAGCAAAAGAGGAACATCTAATCTGATTAGGCTTTGCATGCTCGCCGGCATAAGTAAATGCAGCTGTCTATATCTTCACGAAAATGCAATATAGCCGCTGTACAGGGATATTGATTATAGCGCGGCGGTGGGGAGCCATATCCAGCAGGTTGTCCCTTGCCCTTCAACGCTGGTAAAGTGGAGTTTGCCGCCGTGGCGCTCAAGAATTTGTCGTACAATGGCGAGCCCAAGGCCTGTCCCTTGTTGGGCCTCTGCAGTCGCAGCTTGGTTCTCTGGCACACGATAAAAGCGTTCTGTTAAGCGGGGGAGGTGATGTGCTGCAATGCCGGGGCCATTATCCTCAAGGCTTAATAATATACCGTCGCTTGTCGCAGAAGGATTTTCATCTGGTCCTGCGCGGTAGGCTTTTAGGTGAATATGCAGGGTCTTATCTGGCTGTGTGGCATATCGTATGGCGTTTTCGATAAGATTGAGAAAAACTTGGACCAGCTCATCTTCATCAGCAAGGAGGGTTAGGCCTTCTTCTTGCTGTATGTGAAGTACACGGTTGTTATCTTTAAAACGCGGTGTCACTTCTCCACTAATAACGGCGAAAAGTTCATCTATCTCTAATGGGGTACGGGGGCGTGTATGCCCTCTTAATTGTAATTGAGAGAGATAGAGTAAACGGTCAATCAGTCGCTGCATGCGTGTGGTTTGTTGGGTCATAATGTCCAGATAAAGCATTTGGCTCTCTGGTGTTGCAGCACCCTGATTTTCTTTAAGGAGATCTATAAAGCCGTTGAGTGAGGCAAGAGGTGTACGTAGCTCGTGACTAGCATGGGCGACAAAATCAGCCCGCATACGATCAGCGGCTTGCATGGTGCTGCGGTCACTTAAAAGAACGAGCACGCGGCTATCTCGCCCATGTTTATGGGTAAGTCTACGCATAGCAAGGCGGATGGTTCGCTTTACGGGGACATCAAGATTAACAGTGGTGGCACAAATGGCTGGTAGGCCATTTTCGGGATCAATGGGAGCCTTAAGAGCTGCGGCTAAGGTATCTCGTGTAGCAGGGTGGCGCAGCAAGGCTGGAAGACTATTTTTATAATGTGCTTCTGTAAGGCTGTTACAGCCTAAGACTTGCCCAAGTGGGCCCAGGATTAATGTTTTTGCAGGGATAGTTTCGGCAAGTTTAGAGGTTTCGTCCTTTTGTTGCTCAGCTAGGTGACGCATTGAGCGAGGAGGTGTGGAAGATGTCTCTTTGAACTGTGTTGTGTGGCGCTTTCGATGATATAGATACCCAAAGCTGGCCCAACCAGCGACAGCTAGCGAGACGGCACAGCCAAGGGTGATATCAAGGAAAAGAGACACCGCCACTCGTAAGATCAGTTAAGCCGTAGGTACGGAATAGTGGGAGCTACCATCACTTAACGCATAGCCAGCAGCACGCACTGTGCGGACGAGATCTACCTCATTCTCGGTATTAAGAGCTTTGCGGAGGCGGCGGATATGTACATCGACTGTCCTGAGCTCTACGTGAACATTTGGGCCCCAAATGAGCTTGAGTAAAGCTTCCCGAGAGAACACTTTGCGTGGATGACGGATGAGGAGCTCTAATAGCCGATATTCGGTTGGGCCAAGGGAAATAGGCCGGCCAGAACGTGTTACATGGTGGTTTTCTGGCTCTAAAGTGAGGGGGCCAAAAGAGATATTATCTTGGCTAGGGCGTGTACGGCGTAAGAGCGCACGAAGGCGGGCATCAAGCTTATCCGCACTATAAGGTTTGGGGAGATAATCATCCGCACCGCTATCGAGCCCGGTAATGACATCTTGCTCATCCGTTCGAGCTGTGAGGAAGAGGACGGGGAGGTCTTTTAAGCCGGGACGTTGGCGGATAAGGCGGCATAATTCTACACCAGAAATGCCAGGCATCATCCAATCTAATAACGCGGCATCGGGACGGGTATGCGCTAGAAAAGTAAGCGCTTGCTCAGCATCCGCTGCTGCGTACGCCCTATAGCCACGTTGTTGTAGGCTATGTTCCAGCAAAACCCGTAGGGATGGTTCATCATCCACGATAAGGATAAAGCCTTTACCAGAGGGTTGTGCGGGGGCTGTCATGGGGAGGCTCCTATCTCGCTAGGCTTTAAAGAGTGTTGGGGAGAGCTGAGGGGCTATCGTTATGGCCGTGTGGGCGGGCTGTTGGTAGCCGTGTCCCCGTGATGATGAAGACCACACGCTCGGCCAGATTGGTTGTGTGGTCGCCAATACGCTCCAAATTGCGGATGATGAAGAGCAGCGTAATATAGAGACTAATTGTTTGAGGCTGATGGACCATCTGTTCTAGATAATCCTGTGTCATTGCGCTGCAATATTGGTCAACAAGTTGGTCTGCTTGCCAAATAGCTTGTGCAGCTTGAGCGTCTTTGCGCCCTAGGGCATCCATTACTTGGCGCAGATGCTCTAAGACCAGACGGCCCATTTCATCTAAAGCGAGGCGTGCAGAGCGAGGGATAGGCTGTTCCATTTGGCTGAGACGCCGGGCGATTGAACCTGCATAATCGCCCATACGCTCTAGCGCGCTGGCCATAGGGATGCTGGCAATAATTTCGCGTAAATCCCCCGCCATAGGGCCGCGTAAGGCAAGGAGGCGGATGGCGAGTGTTTCGATCTCATGTTCGAGTGAATCAATGGCATTATCTTGTTTGACGACTTGCAAGGCCGTGGGGATATTGTTCTCTGTAATGCCGGTTAAAACGAGAGAGAGCTGATGCTCTACCAGCCCGCCCATTTCTTCCATAAGAGAGCGTAAGCGCAGCAAATCATCTTCATATCGTTGTACAATATGCTGCCGTTGCAGTGCCATGCTGTCTCTCTCCTTTGATAAGATCACTCTAGTTTAATTCAGCATTTGAGGAAACAGCTCGAATGATGCGCTATTCTCGGTGAGAGAATGTTCAATTTTACCTTGGTTTTCTGCCATGAAATTGCCAGATTACGTTCTGGGATGACGCATCTGTCATAAATATTTCATATCATTTTTTACCTGTGCCCTCGCACTATAAGCACCGCTTGGTGAAGGGTGATGTAGGTTGGTTAGGATTTTATTTTGAAGGGGCAGACCCGAGGAATGAGCTTATATCCGCGATGGCCTCGGCAAAGGGTAAACGTTGTACTGGCACCCCTTCAGGGAAGGCAGAAAGTAAACGTGAGGGCATGCGGTTATCGAGGATAATGAAGACGCCACGGTCATTTGCCCGGCGGATAAGTCGTCCAAAGGCTTGGCGTAAACGCATCCGTGTGATGAGGTCGTCATAATCACCTGGGCGACCGCCAGAAAGATGGCGGCGGCGTTCACGATGGAGGATATCTGGTCGGGGCCATGGGGTACGCTCAAGAACGACCATACGCAGGGCTTCCCCGGGGACATCCACACCATCACGCATGGCGTCTGTGCCAAGGAGGCAGCTATGTGTTTCGGTGCGGAAGATATCAACTAATGTAGCATTGTTCATAGCGTCTACATGTTGGGCATAAAGTGGAATACCTTTCATCCCCAGTGGTTCATGGATACGCTGATGCACCTCTTTTAAACGGCTAATAGCTGTAAATAGCCCTAATGCACCGCCCTGTGCGGTTTCAAATAGCTTTTGAAAAGCGCGCGCCAAAGCTGCGGACTCTTTGGAAATATCAGTAATGATATATGCACGTGTTTGTTCGGCATATTGAAAAGGGCTCATCAGGGCCGCGCGCATGGGAGGGGTCAGGAAATGGCCCGTTCCAAGACGTTTTTCAGCTTTCTGCCAGCCGGTTTCATCATCATCATCATCCGGGCTGCGGTCTCTTAATGTTGCTGAGGTAACGAGCAGTCCGTGAGTTGTGCCCTGCATGGTACTAGCGAAGGGAATTGTAGGGTCCAGCCAATGGCGGTTGAGGGAGATGTCGTGCCCATTATCTAAGAGCCTTGTCGCCGGGAGGGGGTCACGGCGGATAAAGTCTACATAAGTAGGTAATGCAGAATCAGTTGGGGTTTCTAACATTGCACGTAGCATGCTGATCCACCCTTGCACGCGTGAGAAAGCACGGCGGTAAAGACTGCGAATGGCTCCTTCAAGCCGTTGTTGGAAAGCGGTATCTACCTCATCATCCTGCTTTTCAAGCGTATCTTTAAGGAGCTGGATAATTTTATCCAGTGGCTTAGTAATGTTCTGTAGAGCTTCAAGTAGTTGCTCAGTGTACTCTTTTAACGGTTCTGAAATAGGATGGAGGTCACTTTCTTGGCGGTGATACGCTCTGTGCTCGCCCCGCGTTTGGAACTGTATTTCGGCAATTCGTGCGGTTAGATGTTGGTCTAAAGCATGAAGAAACATTTCAGCCGGTTGGGATTGAGGCTGTTCTTCAACCACATTTTCCATCGGGATGATTGGCGCTGGTGTAGGTGTTTCTGAAGCGAGAGGATGGGTAGGGTCGTTAGACGGTGCAGGAGATGTGGTGGCAGCCTGAGAGGCTTCGTAAAGACGTGCGCTCCACCCCGGGCGTGGAAGGCCTTTTTGTGTGGCGTAAACGAGTTCTTGTAGAGGCTCTTTTAGTGTTGGAAGACGCTCTATGAGGTCTTCCATGCGGCGCATAAGCCCCCGTGCGCGTGAACGGCTGCCCTCTGCTCCGAGGATCCAGCGACGAAGTTCAGCAGCCTCCAGTCCGGAGAAGATGAGTGAAAAAGCGCTATCAGCGGCATCGGGAATATGATGGCCTTCATCAAACACATAGCGGGTGGGGATACCATGCTCATCTGTAATATTACCGGGGGCAAGCTCTTTTGGTAATAGAGCATTCCATGCTGCTTGGGAGAGGACGAGTGCATGGTTGGCGATAACAAAGTGGGCATGTTGTGCCCGGCGAATACCATGCTCAATAAAGCAACTTTGGTAATGTGGGCAGGCTGAATGGATACATTCTCCTCGGCGGTCGGCGATGCTGTTTAGCAAACCACGCTGAAAGAGTTCTCCAAACCAGCCGGGGAGGTCTCCCCCCATAAGGTCGCCATCTTGTGAGGCTTCAGCCCAGAGATTGAGGAAGACGAGAGGGATCAGCCCATGCCGTTCATGGGGAGGACGATTGAGGAGAGCGAGGATGAGTTCCTCGAAATTTAGTAAGCAAAGATAATTCTCACGCCCCTTACGGATAACGGCTTGTTCACGTCGTTCTGTTGGGTTGGGATAGAGGCGTGTGAGCTCTTGTTCGATTTGTCTTTGGAGATGACGTGTATAGGTACTGACCCAAACAGCACCATCATTTTGCTCGGCCCATAAGCTGGAGGGGGCAATATAGCCCATTGTTTTGCCTGTACCTGTACCCGCTTCGGCAAGCATAATATTAGGCGCATTGGGGATATCTCTAGGTGAGAAAGCATAAGTTGCTGCAGAGGAGAAGTCGGCTTGGCCAGGGCGTATCTCTGCGTTCTCTCCTAGAAGTTGGGCGAGGCGTGAGCGAGCAGCTTTGGCAGAGACAGGCTTGCTCCCCGGAGCGGGACGTTGAGGGCGTTCTTCCCACTGAGGAAGGCGTTTCCAAATTTTAAGGGCATCTATCTCTTGGCCATCATTCGGAGCGGGGCCGTCATAAGGGGGCATGGCAGCTTGAATAATTCCGTGCCAGCTCCAGCCTGCTTTGCCTAATGTAGGTAAAAGATGCCGCAATGTTGTGTGTTGTTGGGGAGATAATTTTGTGAGGTCATCTAAGAGGCATTGGGCAATTTCATAAAGGCCATCAGCTTGTAGAGGGGCTGTGTCTTCATGTGAAATTAGTCCGAGTTCAAGGGCAAGCCCTCGTGGTGTAGGGGTAACAGAACGTCCCGGGTGGATGAATAAGAACAGCTCTAAGAGGTCCAGCCATGGGGCGGGAGGCGGTTCAGGTGGTAGATCTAACAAACGTAATGTTGCAGGGCCATGAACCAACAGAGGGGGAGGGAGCTGCTGTAGAAGGGCGCGTGTTTCGGCTAAAGGGAGCTCCAGCATTTCACCATCGGGGGTGATAAGAGAAGATAGGCCATGGCGTGCAATAAGAGCTGGGGCCTCAAAAAGAGAGTGAAATTGGCTGGACATTGGGCCCAATTATATACGTAGCGGTAACCTTTTGCGAGGGGGAAAGCGATCTTAGATGAAGCTTATGCTTGACCAGAAGGAGGATGATTCATAATTTCCTTGGTCTTATGCAGAAAAAAACGCCCTCATCCCAAAATGATTCGCCTTTCCCCAAGCTCTGGCCTTTTGAGGAGGCTAGAAAACTTGCAGCTCGTGTAGCTGATAGGGACCCAAGCAAACCGGTCTTAATGGAGACAGGTTATGGTCCCTCTGGTTTGCCCCATATCGGGACATTTGGTGAAGTGGCGCGTACAACATGGGTACGCCAAGCATTTGAGGCGATGACAGGGCGTAAAACACGTCTGCTTGCTTTTTCTGATGATATGGATGCCTTACGAAAGGTTCCAGGGAATGTTCCCCAGCAAGAAATGCTGACAGAGCATCTAGGCTTGCCTTTATCTCGTATTCCAGACCCTTTTGGTACGCATGAGAGCTTTGCGGCTCATAATAATGCACGTCTATGCCAGTTCTTGGATGAATTCGGCTTTGAGTATGAGTTCGCATCTGCCACGCATTATTATACCTCTGGGATTTTTGATGCTGCGTTAAAGCGGGTTTTAGAAGAGCACGATCGTATTATTGCTGTGATCGCCCCAACTTTGGGGAAGGAGCGCCGTGCGACTTACTCGCCAGTGTTGCCAATCCATCCAGAGACAGGCCGTGTTATGCAGGTGCCCATTATTAGTGTGGACCCAGACGCAGGAACTGTCGTGTGGAAGGATGAAAACGGCAAGCAGTTTGAGACATCCGTCTATGGCGGGCAGGCCAAAATGCAGTGGAAAGCCGATTGGGCTATGCGCTGGTATGCTTTGGGCGTTGATTATGAAATGTCCGGGAAAGATTTAATTGATAGTGTGAAGTTATCTTCCAAGATTTGTCGCATTCTTGGTAAAGAGCCACCGCAGAATTTAACGTACGAGCTGTTCCTTGATGCTAATGGGCAGAAGATTAGTAAATCCAAAGGTAATGGTCTTTCCGTAGAGGAATGGCTTCGCTACGGGCCATCCGAGAGCTTGGCGCATTATATGTTCCAGCAGCCAACACGAGCGAAGCGCCTTTATACGGATATGATCCCTCGTGCGACGGATGAATATTTGTCTCTCGTGCAAAAGGGGGAGGCGCAAAGCAAAGAAGAGTTTCTCGCTAATCCTGTATGGTTTGTGCATAACGGCACATTACGCCCGCAAGATACAAGCCCTGTCTCTTTCACTGCATTGTTAAACCTTGCCAGTGTTGCAAATGCTCGGGAGGTGGAAACTCTTTGGAAGTTCTTGCGTCGGTATGATGCAACGCTTTCACCAGAGACACATCCTTATGTGGCACGTTTGGTTCAGCATGCGTTGGATTATTTTAACGAGCGTGTACGGCCAACAAAGGTCTTCCGCGCGCCAACTGAGACAGAGCGTCGTGCTTTGGAAGATCTTGCCACAACTCTAGGTGGTGTGCCTGAGGGAGCAAGTCCGGATGATGTGCAGAATATCGTTTTTGAGGTAGGCAAGCGTTATTTCGAAAAATCTGAGCTGCGTTCTTGGTTCGGTTGCCTTTATGAGGTCCTGCTTGGCCAGAAGGAAGGGCCACGCTTCGGTATTTTTGCAGCTTTGTTTGGTCTGAAAGAGACTGTTGCGTTGATTAATGAAGCGCTCGCACGACCTGTAGAAGCTCCAGCTAACGAAGAATAAGCTTCATCATCATAAGGCAAGCCCTTTTAAAGGGTGAAAGGCCTATAAGCGGCTCATCTGCCAATAAGGTTGGATGAGCCGTTTTTTATGGGCTGGGGGTTAGAAGTGAGAGAAGCCACCATCTTCTTGGTCTATGAACAGGTCCGCAGCGGGTGTCATTATACTTGTTGTGGCGGGATATGATTCAAGAATACGGTGATATTGTTCACCTGCGCTGGTGAGTGTCTCCATTAGGCAGATATGGTCCACCAGCATATTGCGACTATGAAAAAGATTATGGCGTTGGATCCATGGCATAAGGGAGATTGGCTCGCTGGGTTCCATAAGGGCAATGGTGAGCTCGGCAACTGTGTTTTTGCGTGGAGGTGGAAAGCCCGCTTGGCGGAGTTGCGTGCGCAGTTGCTTTTGTAAAGCTGCTACTTTTTCATGGGGCGTAAGGCCCAGCGTCAGTCTGTCTTGTCTGGCATCTTGCCTGTGTGCGACTTGGGTCAGCGCGAGAGGGAAGGGGGCCCAATGTAGATGAGAGAGTGTGAAGTCCAGTTCTTCTAGTCGGTGTCGTGCTGTAATTGTACCGAGATTCTGGAGGGGGATAAAACTTTGCTCGGCCGAGAGCCATTGGACGTCATCAAGGCTGCCACGAAGTAAAGCAAGATCGTTTTGGATATCTGTAGAGAGGGATAACGCAAGGGACAGTTTCATTAAGAGAGGCTCCCGCAGACAGGAGATTACAAAAAAGAGAAAAACAAGGTCGCTTTATAATCTTGACTTACTAAAAGATTATCCCACATTCTCAAGAGGTGATAGGGGGAGCTTTGCTCGCGAAGCCCTTTGTCAGCATTCTTCCTTGGAATATAAGGTATTATGGCTTTCCATTCTGACTTCCGCACGACACAAAATAGCGCAGCTTCAGCCGCATATGATGCAGGGCTGAGGGCTTATATGCTCCGTGTTTATAATTGGATGGCTCTTGCACTGCTGTTTACAGCAGGCAGCGCATACGCTGTGTTGCACACGTCTCTGCGGTCTGTGTTTTTTCATATTGTGCAGAGAGGGGATGGTGCTTTTGCGTTGGCGCCTACTTTTTTAGGAACCATCGCTGTTTTTGTGCCACTTGCGTTTGTGCTTGTTCTTTCCTTTGGAGTGAACCGTTTGTCACGCTCCACAGCGCAGACATTATTTGTGCTCTATAGTGTGGCGATGGGTGTGAGCCTTTCCAGCTTATTATTAGCGTACACGGGCGCATCCGTTGTGAGGACGTTCTTTATTACAGCATCACTCTATGGGGCTATGTCTCTATGGGGCTATGTGACAAAACGTTCCTTGGCGAGTTTTGGCTCCTTCTTAGGTATGGGGCTGATTGGGCTGATGATTGCTTCATTAGTGAATATTTTTATTCCATCGCACGGGATGACCGTGATGATCTCCTTTATTGGGGTTTTGCTTTTCACTGGTCTGACAGCATATGATACACAACGGATTAAGTTGTCTTATCAGCAATATGCGTACTCTTTTTCCGGTGAAGAAATCGGCAAGTTGAGTGTTTATGATGCTCTTTCGATGTATCTCAACTTTGTGAATTTGTTTCAGTTTTTATTACAGTTTACCGGTGTTCGGTCTGATGGTCGTGACTGAAAGACTGTGAGTCGGTTCGTACTTTATTAGGAAAGGGGCCTTTGGCCCCTTTTTTGTTGCGATTTTTTGCGATTAAAAAGCAAAGAGAACAATAACTTTTTTCCTATTTCTTTCAAAATTCTCAATTTTTTTTTGAAAAAAATGGGAGTTTGCTGGTAATTTTTCATTTTGGAGTGATTTGGTTCTCTTTTTTTATCGTCCTTTCCCCCTTGTAATCTCGTCTATTCCAGCAGAATACAGGTGATGGCACTGGGGCGAATTGTCCCATATTTCATTAGAGTAACAGGGGGCGTGTCTTCCCTGTTGTCAGGATACGAACGAGAAAGGCACATTACATGACAACGTTCGGTAGCGGGAACGCTATCCTGACTGTGTCAGAAAGTGTTTCAGCCTTTCATAGGCGAAACAACAGATAAAGGCAGGATCCATGAAAAGACTCTGGCGATTTCTCCCGGCGTTGCCTGCGTTGATGCTGTCGGGCTGTACGGTTGATCTTCTTCAACCACGTGGCCCGATTGGGGAAGGTAATCGCGACATGATGGTGCTTGAATTTGCCGTCATGATGTGCGTTGTGGTTCCAGTATGTATTGCAACCCTCGTATTCGCTTGGAAATACCGGGCATCTAATACGAAGGCTGAGTACCTACGGAATTGGTCACACTCCAATAAGATTGAAGTTTTCATCTGGGGCGTCCCAGTTGCAATCATCATCTTCTTGAGTGTTGTGAACTATTGGAGCACGCACTACTACGACCCTTACAAACCCATCTCTCAGGAGATGCTGGACAAAGCAGGTGCCCCGAATGCGAAGCCTCTTCATGTTGAAGTGGTTTCTTTGGACTGGAAATGGCTCTTCATTTATCCAGATCTAGGTATTGCAACCATTAATGAGCTTGATGTCCCAACGAAGACACCTCTGGATTTCCGGATTACGTCTGACAGTGTGATGACATCGTTCTTCATTCCTCAGCTTGGATCACAGATCTACAGCATGGCAGGGATGGAAACACAGCTGCATTTGATGGCTAATGTACCGGGCAACTATCAGGGTGAGGCAGCTCAATATACTGGGCCAGGCTTCTCTGATATGCGTTTCCGTACTATTGCTATGCCGGACGAACAGTTCCAGGCATGGGTACAAAATGTACGCGCTGGCGATAATGCCTTCGCAGCCAAAGAGGGTCTGAATGCTCAGACCTATCCGCAATATGCTGCTCCACCGGCTGTGTCTCATGAAGAGGCACCCAAACCGGCTCCGGTAACATATTTCTCCAGTGTTCAGTCTGACCTTTTTGAGAACATTGTTGCGAAATACAACAATGGTAAGGTCCGCGCTGAGGATGGCAAGGTCATGGATATGAACTCCATGGACATGCACTCCAGCACTGATGCGGCTGCGCCTTCCCATACCGGCATGTGAGGAATGATCTAAAGATGCTCGGAAAACTTACCCTTTCTGCCATCCCGTATGATGTGCCGATTCTTGTCGGTACATTTATCGGTGTGGCTGTTATCGGGATTGCCGTACTTGCGGCAGTTACCTACTTTAAAAAATGGGGTTATTTGTGGCGCGAGTGGTTGACCACAGTCGACCATAAGAAACTCGCCGTTATGTATATCATCCTTGGCCTTGTCATGCTTGTGCGTGGCTTTGCTGATGCGGTGATGATGCGTACACAGCTAGCTCTTGCTTACGCAGGCAACCCAGGTTACCTGCCTCCGCACCATTATGACCAGGTCTTCTCGGCCCATGGTACGATCATGATCTTCTTCATGGCCATGGTGATCATGCAGGCTCTGTTCAACTTTGTGGTGCCTCTGCAGATTGGTGCACGTGACGTGGCCTTCCCGCTGATCAACTCAATCAGCTTCTACATGACATTGGTCAGTGCTATTCTGATCAATATCTCACTATTCATTGGTGAGTTCTCCAATGTAGGTTGGCTCGGCTATCCGCCGGTCTCAGAGCTGCAGTTTAACCCTGGCGTTGGTGTCGATTACTATATCTGGTCCGTCCAGATTTCTGGTATCGGTACACTGCTAACAGGTATGAACTTCCTGACAACCATTGTGAAGCTGCGTGCCCCTGGCATGAAATGGATGCAGATCCCTGTGTTCACATGGACAACATTCTTCTCCTGCATCATGATCCTGACGACCTTCCCGGTTCTGACGGTTTCCATGGCTCTGCTGGCGTTGGATCGTTATCTTGGTATGCACTTCTTCACCAATGACGGTGGTGGTAGCGTTATGCTCTACCTCAACCTTATTTGGTCTTGGGGTCACCCTGAAGTTTACATCCTTATTCTGCCTGCTTTTGGTGTTTTCTCCGAAATTGCTGCAACATTCTCCGGCAAGCCACTCTTTGGTTATGCCTCCATGGTGTTCGCAACCGGTGTCATCACCATTCTTGGTAGTATCGTTTGGGTGCATCACTTCTTTACAATGGGTGCTGGTGCAGATGTGAACACCTTCTTCGGTATCATGACGATGTTTATCGCCGTACCGACGGGTGTGAAGATCTTTAACTGGCTCTTCACCATGTATAAGGGGCGTGTCCGCTTTGAAGGTCCAATGAACTGGATCGTCGGCTTTATGATCACATTCTCCATCGGTGGTATGACTGGTGTCATGATGGCTATGCCAGCTGCTGACTGGGTGATTCATAACTCCCTGTTCTTGGTGGCTCACTTCCATAACGTGATCATCGGTGGTGTGTTCTTCGGTTATGTGGCTGGTATCAGCTACTGGTTCCCGAAAGCTTTCGGCTTCAAGCTGCGTGATGTTTGGGGTAAATGGGCGTTCCGTTTCTGGTTCGTTGGTTTCTACCTCTCCTTCATCCCGCTTTATGCTGTGGGTCTGGAAGGCATGACACGCCGTATGAACCACTATGACAACCCGAACTGGCATCCTTGGCTGCTCGTCGCTTGCGTTGGTGTGTTCGTTCTGGCTGCTGGTGTGTGCTGTCAGGTCATTCAGTTTGTCTTCGGTGCTATTGATGCAGTTACGAAGAAACCTGATGCACTTGATCTTACAGGTGATAACTGGGGTTCAGGGCGTACGCTGGAGTGGTCTATTCCATCTCCTGTACCGCACTACAACTTTGCACGTCTGCCGGTTATTCGCGGTCTGGATACATTCCATATCGAGAAAGAGCTTGGCCGTCCTGCACCTGTTGGTGAGCTTGAGCCAATCCACATGCCTAAATACTCTGCTGTTGGGCCAATTCTAGGCGTTTTCGCTCTGGTTATTGGTTTTGCGCTGGTATGGCATATCTGGTGGGCTGTTATCGTAGCTCTGCTAGGCGCATTTGTGACTGTGGTTCACCGCAGTGCAAACCTAGATGTGGATTTCTATGTTCCAGTTGAGGAAATCCGCGCTGATGAAGAAGCTTTTGCACAGCGGCTTGCCGCAGCTAAAGCGGCTGAGTAAAGGGAGGCGATGAACTATCATGTCTTATGACGCAAATCACGCACCCTCTGCTCATCACGATGAGCACGAACAGCATGGTACAGAGACAACCATGTTCGGGTTCTGGGTGTACCTGATGACAGATTGTATCATTTTCGGCACGTTGTTTGCCGTCTTTGCTACACTTTGCCATCAGTTTGCTGGTGGGCCGACAGGTAAAGAGCTGTTTGATCTTAAGAATGTTGAGATTGAAACAGCTATCTTGTTGCTGTCTTCCATCACTTACGGCTTTGCTTTGATCAATGCACACGCCAAGAAGAAGGGGGCTGTTCTTGTATGGCTCCTGCTGACGTTCATCCTGGGCGTCTCCTTCGTGTGCCTTGAGATCAGCGAGTTCTCCGAGCTTGTTGCTCATGGTGCTGGTCCAGACAAGTCTGCCTTCTTGTCTTCTTTCTTCGCATTGGTGGGGACGCACGGTCTGCACGTTACCATTGGCCTGATTTGGATGGTTGTACTGTTCTTCCAGGTGCTGGGGCGTCAAGGGCTGGGCAGCCGTATGATGACCAAGCTGACATGCCTGAGCCTTTTCTGGCATTTCCTTGACATCGTATGGATCTGTGTCTTCTCCTTCGTCTACCTGGGGAGTGTTGTCTAATGAGCCAGAATCATATGACATCGCACGAAGGTGAGAGCCACGGCTCTTACGGCTCCTACGTTGTAGGGTTCGTTCTTGCTGTTGTTCTAACAGTGGCTTCTTTTGCTGCTGTTCTGAGCAAGGCTTTCTCCTACTGGACGACGATTGCTGTTCTTGCTGTTCTTGCAGTGGTGCAGGTGATTGTTCACCTGGTTTTCTTCCTGCATATGGGTACAGCTACAGCTAAGAAGCGTATGGACCTGTTTGTATTCCTCGTAACAGTAGCAATGGTTCTCATTTTGATTGCTGGCTACCTGTTCGTTCTATGGGATGCGCAGATGAATATGATGTCTCGCTAAGAGATAGGATATTCATGTGAATGAAGAAGCCGGTGGGGTGTTCCTCACCGGCTTTTTTTATGCCTGCCGAAGAGGCTGTGGAGTTGGCAGGAGCAGGCGAAACGACAACAGCTGAAGGAAGGGGGGTAGGCTAATGGGAAGATATTAAAAAACCCCGTCTGACACTCGCCAGACGGGGTTTTTACAATCTATAGCCACCGGGTGATGAGGATGGAAGCGACGAAGGGCTTTACCTGCATGCGACCGGTAGAGAAGAGAAGCGAGATTAGTCCTTATGAGGCTCTTCAGAGAGCATCTCGCGCTTACCTTCTTTGCCGTTCCACTCTTCGCGGTCTGCTGGTGGGGTGCCTTTCTGGCTCATGTTCGGCCAGATAGCTGAGAATTTGGAGTTGATCTCCATCCAATCTGCTGCGCGAGCGTCACTATCAGGGAAAATAGCTTCTGCGGGGCATTCTGGTTCGCATACGCCGCAATCAATGCATTCGTCAGGATTAATGACGAGGAAGTTTTCACCAGCGTAGAAGCAGTCGACAGGGCAGACTTCCACACAATCCATGAATTTACAGCGAACGCAGTTTTCTGTGACCACATAGGCCATTATTGCCGTCTCCGGTTTGGTGTTGTAGGCCAGCCAAACGGCCTATATCAAAGATTCCAGCACTGATATGCCGAAAATAGGGGGGGTGTTGCAAGTCTATTGTCGCCTAGGGCCCCGTCTTTTCGTCTATTATTTCGTAAAGAAGGCGTGCCTCAGCTGCTGGACCACGGCGTTTCCCGAGTTGTTTTACCCTCCAAATACAGATGGTTCCATCGCGATGAGGTGAGGCAAAGCTTAGGATATCGCCGATATGGAGGTGTGCATGTGCTTTATGAATGCGTTGTCCATTTAAGCGGATGGCGCCTGTACGAATAAAATTTGCACATAAATTACGGCTCTTTGCGAGTCTTGCATAATAAAGCCACAAATCAAGACGCTGTGTTCCTTGTGTCGTCATGAATAATAGATCTCTTTAAGAAGATCTAGAATAAGAACTGCCCCATTGAGCTAATGCTGCAAAGGGTGAATTTAAATGAGCTTTTTGTAATCGAGCCTGACGGTGTGTGTGTGGCTTTTTGCCAGTGCGCTTGAGTGCCTTACCCTGATGAGGCTTCAGCTTATTATGTGGCGTTTTGGAGCCTCTTATCAGCAGCATAAGAGGTGCGGCAGGGCCGTAATGTTTCGCATGGAGAGCTTGCGCTGGATGGTGAGGAACTCTTAATGCCTTGAGAATAGCCGGTAGGAGTGCAGGCTTTATTCCCAAAGACGATGCTAATTTGGGTGAGGCCGCATAGTTGCGTTTGGGCGCTTTGGGGTGTGGCCTGAGATGGGTAAGAAAGGCTTCAAACATATCCAGCCGAATATGCACTGGCCCAACGGTCTCCCATCCGGGAGGGGCTTCATGCTCCGCTGAGGAGAGGCATATGCGCCCTGCGGCGGGAGGTGTTTGTTGCTGGTCATGCCAGATATTATGAAGCAATGTCATAAGAGGCATAATGGCTGGGCGTAACAGCAGTGGGCAGTAGATATGGCGATGGCCGACATGTAGCCCTATACGGCGCAGGCGCTGTCGCTCATGGCGGGAGAGGCGTTTATCTTCTGGGAGTGTTGGTGTTGTGCCGCCATCTTTGACAAGCCGATAATAGATACCGCGTAAGGCAGGTGTTTCGGCACATTGGGTTTCCGCTTTAAAAAGTGGTGCCAATATAGTGTTGATCTGCGTTGAAAGCAGATGCTGTAGATGGGTCTGAACCTGCCGGCTTTGGTGCGTATCCTGATATTCTCCTGGGAGAAGTTGGAGGGTGGGATGAAAAAAATCCTCGCCTTTTGTGAGGATAGCAATGGGCGCATCTTCCCAGATAATGTGTCGCTGGGGAGTGAGGGTGAGGTCCGTATATTGCTGAGTGAGGAAATGGCGTATCCGGCTTGGCATAGCTTGGCGAAGCGCACGCTTACCCGCACGGAGGAGGAGATCACCTTCTTGATGGTCAATGGGGCTGTCGACTTCCATGGAGAAGCCTGTAATGCGGCCAATATCATGGCCTTCTACAATGATACGGTTCTGGGGGGTAACAGCATAAAGGGTCTGTGCATTCTCCCCGGGTTCGTGGCGGCGTAGGAGTGCTGCGGCACGTTTATTGACGAAGCGTTCTTTTAAACGATCATGGAGAGTATCAGAGAGGCGGTCTTCAACCTCACGGCAGCGTTCTTGCCAATGGCGGCTATTGTTCATCCAGCCTGTACGTGCCGCGACATAGGCGCATACACGAACGCCGGAGAGGCGGTGCATTAGGGTATCAATATCACCTTCAGGACGGTCGAGCCCTTGGAGTTGGCCGTCTATCCAAGAAGATGGGAGACGACCATGCTTAAGAAGTTCAAGATATAGCCGTGCGCAAAGCCGGGCGTGGCTGCCATCATCCAACTTGCGGAAATCTGGTATTTGGCAAACTTCCCACAACATAGCAGTTGCTTTATGGCCCCGTGCAGCGTGGCGAATATCCTCCATCCGTATGAGAGTTGTGAGGATATCAAGATCGGAGGCGGTGCGGCCAATGACAAGTCCAGGGCTGGGAGGCTTGCGCATGAGGCTTTGAAGGAGAGCGTCTGGCGAGCTGTAGTCTAACGATGCTTGCCGCCAATAAACAGCTCGTATGGGTTCAAAATGGTGGTCCTCTACTGCTTTAATGAGCTCTTGGCTCATAGGTGTGCAGGAGGCGGTGGTGCCAAATGTACCATCTCGCATACCTCGCCCGGCACGTCCTGTAATTTGAGCGACTTCTTGTGGGGTGAGTGGGCGGGAATTGAGCCCATCAAATTTATGTAGGGCGGCGAGGGCAACATGGTCCACATCCATATTGAGCCCCATGCCTATGGCATCTGTTGCAACGAGATAATCGACGTCTCGGTTTTGATAGAGGGCGACTTGGGCGTTGCGTGTGCGTGGGCTGAGGCGGCCCATAATAATGGCACATCCACCCCGTTTTTGTCGGATAGCTTCGGCAATGGCGTAAACTTCTGCCGCAGAAAAGGCCACAATGGCTGAGCGTGGTGGTAGCCGGGTGAGATTCACCGGGCCAATGTTGCTGAGCTGGGAGAGGCGCTCTCTCGTTTCAATCGTAATGCTGGGGATAAGCTGTTTGATGAGTTTACGAATGGTCTCAGCTCCGAGGAAGAGTGTTTCTTCCTTTCCTCGGGCATGTAGGAGCCTATTGGTGAAGATATGCCCACGGTCAGGGTCGGCTGCTAGTTGAATTTCATCAACGCCGATAAAATCTACTTTGCGGTCTAGAGGCATTGCCTCTACCGTGCAGGAGAACCAACGTGCTTTGGGAGGGATGATCTTTTCTTCCCCCGTGAGGAGAGCTACGTGTTTCTCCCCCTTTAGCTTAACGAGGTGCTCGTAATTTTCACGCGCAAGGAGACGGAGAGGAAAGCCAATAATACCGCTTTGATGTGCCATCATACGGGTGAGGGCATAATGGGTCTTACCTGTATTTGTTGGCCCTAATACAGCATGTATTTGCCCAGGCGGTTGTGTTGCTGCGTGTGAAAAAGAGGGAGAATGTCTCGTCATGGGTAGAATGATCTTGTTTGTGTGCGATAAAAGCAAGCTGTTCTATCGTGAATATGTATATGGAAGATATTTCTGTCGGTTGGAAAGGTGTGTTTATGGCTCATGCTCCAGTTTTGCCATTATGTGCTCTGGGTGAAGATACGGCGTGTTTGCCGCTTTATCTTGTTCATGCAGGCAATCAAGCCGCGCTATCACGATTATTGGGAGAGCAAACGGCTTTTTTGCGGCGGCAGGGCTTTAAGGGGGAGGTAGGAGATTTCACATTCTTACCTGCAGACGGGGGAGTTGCTGGCGCTGTATTTTGTTTTGGGGATGATAAAGGCCCCATGATGTATGGTGCGCTACCTTCATTTTTGGAGGAAGGTAGCTGGGCCCCAGAATTTGTGAGTACCCATGAAGAGGATGACGCTACAGAAACTAATGAAGCCCGCATGGATGAGTTGGTGCTTGGCTTTTGCCTTGGGGCTTATCACTATAGTTTAGCTGCTGAGGCCGAAGGAAATGCCAAAGGGGCTAAGCTGTGCATTGCGCCTGAGAGCGCAGAGAAAGCACGCATTTTAGCTAAAGCTGCATGGATAGGACGTGATCTTATCAATACCCCTGCGAACCTTATGGGCCCTGCAGAGCTTGCTGAGGCTGCACGTTCGCTTCTGACAGAGCGTGGAGCATCGGTAGAGCTTGTGCAAGGTAAAGCCTTGGAAGAAGGCTATCCTTGCCTCAATGCTGTTGGTTCTGGGTCTGACCGTGCGCCTGTTGTGGTGATTGGTCGCTGGGAAAAACGTGAAGGAGCGCCTCGTTTATCCCTTGTGGGGAAAGGGGTGTGCTTTGACACAGGCGGGTATGACATCAAGCCTGGCGCTTCCATGGTAAAAATGAAAAAGGATATGGGCGGGGCAACGCTCATGCTGGCGTTAGCTTGTGCATTGATTGACGCTCAAAGCGATGTTGCGCTTGAGATTCGCCTTGGGTGTGTCGAAAATAGCGTATCTGGTCATGCAATGCGCCCTGGAGATGTGTTGAATACCCGCAAAGGTTTGCGTGTTGAGGTTGGCAATACAGATGCTGAGGGACGTCTCGTCCTTGCAGATTTGTTGACAGATGCCGCTGAAAGTCAGCCGGATATTTTGCTGAATGCAGCGACATTAACTGGTGCTGCGCGCGTGGCGCTAGGGCCAGATTTGCCTGCTTTGTTTAGTAATGATGACCCGTTAGCGCAGCATTTGTTAGAATCTGGGCAGAAAGTGCATGATCCGTTATGGCGTTTGCCATTATGGGCTGGGTATGACGAGTGGATGGACAGCCCGATTGCTGATTGTAACAATCTTTCCTCTCGCCCTATGGCCGGAGCGATTACAGCGGCATTGTTCCTACAGCGTTTTGTTCCACAAGGCCAAAAATGGGCTCATGTGGATAGCTACGCATGGAATGATACAGCAAGGCCAGGGCGTCCGATGGGGGGAGAAGTCCTGGCTTTAAGAGCTCTTTTTGAAGCATTTGCCGAGCATAAAGCTTCATGGAAGCTTTTTAATAAGGCGTGTTAATGGCACGGTTGCAGGGTTAGCATGATAAGGTATGGCAGCCCTGCAATAAGCAGGCTTGTAATTTCGATTCAAAATCGTCACAAAATACCGAGAAATGTACACAAGACTCATATGAATGCTGCTATGCGGCTTTGTCCGTTGGATCAGCACAGGGCAAAGTAGCAGATGAGTTGAGTGATTAGGAGCTAAGGAGTTCTCTTCAATGAGTCGTAACGGAGATAGCCGCATGCTTCAGCTATTGCGGGATACAATCGTGGCGACAGTGCGTGGTGAGGGTGCTGATCTCTCAGCTCGTCAGTTGGCTGTGTTTTTGAGTTGTTACCTTGAAGAAGGCGCGCATACCGTGCGTGGTTTGGCGCAGTCTTTGAATGTCTCTAAGCCTGCCATTACACGTGCTTTGGACCGTTTGAGTGAGCTTGATTTAGCTCGCCGAAAGGTGGACCCTTTGGATCGCCGTTCCATCCTTGTACAGAGGACCTTAAAAGGGTCTGCGTACCTGCGTGAGTTGCGCTATGTGATGGATGAAGCCTGCGGAGATGATGTCGTAGTGGTGAATAAGTCCGTTAAAGTGCCTGTGGCTTCATTCCAAGCGCGCCGGGCAGGCTGAGCTTTGGTTGGGGCTGTTAAACCGCCTATCGCTTTTTTAGACCTACAGGCTCAGCAGAAGCGTCTTGGCTCAGGGCTACGACAGAGGGTTGAGCGTGTTTTTGAGCATTGCCGCTTTGTTATGGGGCCCGAGCTTCAGGAGTTGGAGGAGAAGCTAGCAGCTTATGGAGGGGTGCGCCATGCTGTAGGTGTCTCTTCTGGAACGGATGCTCTTTTGGCGGTCATGATGGGAGAGGGCATCGGCTCTGGTGATGCGGTATTCCTGCCTGCGTTTACCTATACCGCAACGGCAGAGATTGTATTGCTCTTGGGTGGTACGCCTGTTTTCGTAGATGTTGACCCTGATACATTTCAAATCAGTTTATCGTCTTTAGCATGCCGGTTAGATGATGTGCGGCGTGCGGGGATATTACGACCTCGTGCGATCATCGGGGTAGATTTATTCGGCCAGCCTGCACCATGGCAGGAGCTAAGAAGTTTCGCTGAGCGTGAAGCTTTGGTGCTGGTGGCTGATTGCGCTCAGTCCTTTGGGGCGTCTTACCAGGGACGTAAATTAGGGGGGGAAGCCCTAGCAACAACGCTGTCCTTTTTCCCCTCTAAACCGTTAGGCGGGTATGGTGATGGCGGCGCTATTTTGACGGATGATTCCGAGAAAGCTGCTCTTTATCGCTCTTTACGGAGCCATGGGGAAGGAGAGCAGCGATATGATGTGCAACGTATTGGCCTTAATGCACGCTTAGATAGCTTACAGGCTGCAGTATTGCTGAGTAAGCTTGATATTTTTGAGGATGAGCTGCGCCGTAGAGAAGAGGTTGCTTGTGCGTATGATGCGGGGCTTCCCGCTCTAGTGCGTAAGCCTATGCGTGTGGCGGAGAGTGAAAGTGCTTGGGCCGTATATTGTGTGACGCTCCCGACAGGTGAATTGAGGGAGAGTTTGCAGCTGCATCTAAAAGAGGCAGATATCGCAACGGCTATTTATTATCCTAAACCACTTCATTGGCAGCCTGCTTATAGAGAGCAGCATGATGGTGTGTCTTTGCCTGTATCGGAGGGGTTAGGAGAGAAAGTTTTGGCATTGCCAATTCATGCAGATTTATCTGATGAGGCAATAGGCCGTGTTTTGGATGTGATTAATCAATGGGCGAGAGTACAGAATGAGCCGCAATAATAAGTTACTTCTCATATTTGCGGTGGCCGTATTTGTGCCCGTTATTACAATTTGGTGGACTGTTTGGCCTATCTTAAGGCCCTGGAATTTACCTGATGTTGCAGCCGGGACTTTGGTTCAGGCTGGACAAGAGCGTGCCTTAGCAGAGAGTGATATCGTGGCCATTAATCAATGGTTACATACAAATCGGACAGCATGGGGTGTATCGGGTGAAGTGCCTCCTGGGCAGGCCGATCGGCTTTTTAAGATGAAATCTGGTGATGGACGTGTGCTTTTGCTCTCAACATGGCATTTTCGCCATGGGGCAGATGTTGCTGGTATTCAGACACGTGAGCAGGGACCTTACCGTATGAGGTCGTTTGACCGTGGCACCTTGCATTTGCCGTCTATACCGTAAGTGTGAACGGTTAGCGTAAAAAGGGTGTAGGCTCTTATACAAAAAGCCCTCGGCATGGAATATTGGCCGAGGGCTTTTTGTATAGTGTACTGGAGAAATATACGTACGAGCTAGCTCTTAGGTAATGCTTTCTTCTTAGCTTCTTCTTGTCGTTCTTCTGCTTCTTTTTGAGAAAGTTCGTTTGTCTCGAGTTGTGTTTTAGTAGCATCTTCTAAAGGAGGCATGGCTTTATCAAATACGGCAAGTAATGCTGCGGTAATGGGAGAGGCTAGAATAAGCCCGGGAGCTCCGAGAATAGAACCAAACACACTTTGAGAGAGAATAGCCAATGCAGGCGGCATATGTACCGAGCGGCGTTGGATGAGAGGTGCGAGGAAGTTGCCTTCACAAAACTGGATAACACTATACAAGATAGCGACGAATAAGGTCTCTCGGCTACCTAGAGAGAGACTGATAAGTAGGGCTGGGACTGCTCCTAAGATAGCACCGATATAGGGGATGAAGTTACAAAGCCCTGCAACCACGCCAAGAGCAAGGGCGAGAGGCATCCCTAAGAGATATAACCCGATGGCAGAGAATATCCCCACAGCGAGCATATCAATTGCCTGCCCCATTATCCAAGACCACAACGTATTGCCAGCACTATAGAGAAGTGTACGGGTGGTTTCTCGTTGTGTAGGGGGAACAATACGAAGAAAGCCATTGATATAAAGAGAGGGAGAGACCGCAAAATAGAAGGCGGCCATTAGGACGACAAAGATGGTTCCTACAAGGCCGAAGGCGCTGCCTAAAAGGCCTGTAACGGAGCCTGCTATGCCAAAGTCAAAATTGCTTAGTGAGGCTGTTTGGTCGTTTCCACCCAGGGATGAAGGGAAGTGGTCTAGTAGCATACGCCCAAATGTATTCTGAGCGAGATGCGAGCGTAGATCGCCAGACTCAGCAATCAAGGCGTTTTTCAGGCTGATGAATTGCTCACCAATGGCTGGACCATTCCCCCAAATAAGGGCTGTAAAGAGCCCAACAATCATAATAGCAACAATGCTGATCGCTGCCGTATAAGGGATAAAAGAAAGGTGCTTACGCAGGCAACGAGCAAGGCCGTGCAGCACAATTGCCATTAAAATTGCGGCAAAAAGAACAGCAAGGACATCTCCCATTAGCCAAATAGCCAGCATAATCAGGCTGAGACAGAGTGTCAGGCGGATAAGCCCATAAATGCGCTCTAATGATGTCATAGGGGTTTGTTGTGCCGATGGCGATTGAACACGGGAGAAGAAAAGAGACATCGGCTGTGGCGCATCCTATTGGGTGAGGGAGAGAGTATGATGGCTATGAATTAACTTTATATCAAGTTGTCGCATTTTCTAGTTCTTCTTGCGCCTCTAGCCAGTGTTGTTCACTTTCTTGTTGTTTTTGGATCACAAGAGCGAGGTCGCTGTTTAGCTTCCCAATCTCATCTGCATTGCTGGAGTGATACAATGCAGGGTCAGCGAGTTTAGCTTCAAGCTGTTCTTTGGCTTTTTCAATTTTAGCTAGGCGTGTTTCAAGGTCTCTTATCTTGCGGCGCAGTGGAGCAAGCTGGCGTGTCTGCTCTTTGCGCTGGGCGCGTTGGGTCGCTTTATTGGGGGTGTCTGTAGTTGTAGCTGAGGCAGACCCTTTCTGGCGGGAAGGCTCTTGCGCTTGGCGGGCGCGCTCTTCTAGCCAGAGACGATAATCATTCATGTCCCCATCGAAGGGGGTGATGGTACCTTTTTCTGCAATCCATAATTGGTCAGCAACAGATTCCACAAGGTGGCTATCATGGCTGATAAGGATCACGGCGCCTTCAAACTCACTTAGCGCGCGGATAAGGGCATCGCGGGCATCTAAGTCGAGATGGTTTGTGGGTTCATCAAGTAGAAGAAGATGTGGCGCATGTCGTGTTGCAAGGGAAAGGAGTAGACGGGCTTTTTCGCCGCCGGAGAGATTACGTACAGGCGTTTCGGCACGTTCTGCATCAAGCCCAAAACGTGCAAGTTGGGCACGGATTTGTGGGGGGGGAGCGTTTTTTAATGTCCGTGACATGTGGTCAATGGGGGTATCATCCATCACCAATTCATCACTTTGGTGTTGAGCAAAATACCCTACACGCAATTGTGACGAGGCGTGGATATCACCTTCCATTGGGCTAAGTTGTCCGGCGAGGAGTTTGGCAAAAGTGGATTTACCATGCCCGTTGCGTCCTAGAAGCGCGATGCGGTCATCACTATCAAGCCGAAGAGATAGTTTTTGGAGGATGGCTTTTTCATTATATCCGACCGCAACATTATCCAGCCGAAGCATTGGCGGGGGAAGTGTGCCAGGGTCGGGGAAGGAAAAATGCGTGGGTGTTTGCTCGACAACGGCATCAATCTGCGGGAGGCGCGCGAGGGCTTTTAGGCGGGCTTGTGCTTGGCGTGCCTTAGTCGCTTTAGCGCGGAAGCGTGCAACAAAGGCCTCCATCTTCTCACGCTGGTCGGCTAATTTTTGGGCTTGGCGATTTTGCTGTAATGCTTGCTCGGTACGGATCTGGACAAAACGCTCATAGCCGCCTGGTGTGAGGGAGAGGCGTTTCTGGTCTAAATGAGCAATAGCTTGGACGGTATTATCCAGCAATGAGCGGTCATGGCTGACAATTAACGCCGCCCCGGGGAAGCGGCTTAGCCAGCCTTCGAGCCATAACGTGGCTTCGATATCTAGATGGTTAGTTGGCTCATCAAGCAATAGAAGATCTGGCGAGAGGAAGAGAGCACTTGCAAGGGCAACGCGCATACGCCACCCACCTGAGAAGTCATTCACAGGGCGGCTTTGGGCGGTTTGGTCAAAGCCAAGGCCGGCAAGAATAGTGCTGGCACGTGCTGGAGCGCTGTGGGCATCAATCGCTAAAAGGCGCTCATGTATGTCTGCAAGGCGATTAGGGTCTGTTGTTGTGTCAGCTTCGTGCAGAAGGCGCGTGCGTTCTTCATCACTTGAAAGCACAGTCTCTAGTAGGGAGAGGTCACCAGAAGGCGTTTCTTGTTTTACACGGCCCATTGTGGCACGGCCAGAGAGGGTAATAGACCCGCCATCAGGGGCGATATCTCCCGCGATGGCGGCGAGTAAGGTGGATTTTCCTGCGCCATTATGGCCAATTAATCCAATGCGGCGCCCTGGCTCTACAGAGAGGGAGGCATTTTCTAACAGGGTGCGTCCGGCAATGCGTAAGGTAAGGTCGGTAATAGTTAGCAGACTCACGCGCAGCCCCTAAAGAAGATAAAAATATGAAAAAAGACAGCTCGGACCCTATCAGAAAAGCGTTTTTTCCTCTAGGGGAAGCAAACATAACCCGTATTGAAAAGAGAGGATGTTATGGCTCTGGAACGTACCCTATCCATCATCAAGCCAGATGCTACCCGTCGTAACCTGACAGGTAAGGTGAATGCCGTTTTTGAAGACGCTGGTCTGCGTATCGTGGCTCAGAAGCGTATTCAGCTAACTGAAAAGCAGGCTGGTGCTTTCTATGAAGTGCATAAAGAGCGCCCCTTCTTTGGTGAGTTGGTCTCCTTCATGTGCTCTGCACCTGTTGTTGTTCAGGTTCTAGAAGGTGAAAATGCAGTTGCTCGCCATCGTGAAGTGATGGGTGCCACAAACCCAGCAGAAGCTGCTGAGGGCACAGTGCGTAAACTATATGCTCAGAGCATCGGTGAGAACTCTGTTCATGGGTCCGATAGCCTAGAGAACGCAGCTCGTGAGGTTTCTTTCTTCTTCGCTGAGACAGAAATCCTGCCTTGAGAGGCCTTGTCGTAAGATAACCTTACAGATAAGAAAAAAGGGGGAGTAGCCTAGGCTGCTCCCCCTTTTTTAGGTCGCCTATCTTAGAGCGTTTCAATAAAGTGTTTTAAGGTGGCGGGGTAGAGTTTGTGTTCTTGTTCTAGTACGCGTGCTGCCAGTGTATCAGCTGTATCACCTTCTAAGACGGGAACACGCGCTTGGGCGAGGATGGGCCCTTCATCCACACCATCTGTGACGAGATGGATCGTGCAGCCATGCTCTTTGGCCCCTGCTTTTAGAGCAGCCTCATGAGTGTGTAACCCGGGGAAGGCTGGTAAAAGGCTGGGGTGGATATTGAGCATACGGTTTGCCCATTGCTGAACCAGCCAAGGTGTTAACACCCGCATATAGCCTGCAAGGCAAATAAGTTCTGCGCCAGAAGCGCGCACAGCTTCATCTACAGCACGCTCATGCGTCTCGCGGTCTTTGCCGAAGTTTTTATGATCAATGCACAGCGTTGGGATGCCTGCCTGCTTTGCGGTTTCCAGCCCAGCGGCATCGGGGCGATTGCTAAGGACAAGCACGATCTCAGCCGGGAAGTCCGGCTGGGAACATGCCTCCATTAGCGCAATCATATTGCTGCCACGCCCGCTAATCAGAACGGCGATGGGGGTCTTTTTCATCATCAGCTCTTAAGTCTTAGACAAGGTTAAGAGGTGAGGTGAGGGTGAATGGTGCATCACTCCGCACAACTTGTCCGATCTCAATAGCTTCTTCACCAAGCTCTTCAAGTGTTTTCATGACCTCTTCAGGCTGGCTGGTAATCAGCACCATACCAATGCCACAGTTGAAGACTTTGAGCATTTCTTCATCTGTGACAGGCCCTTGCTCTGCCAACCAAGAGAAGATGCCTGGAATAGGCCAGCTTTGCCCGTCAATAGAAACACCTAAGCCTTCAGGTAGAACGCGAGGGAGGTTCCCTGGAAGGCCGCCACCAGTGATGTGTGCGCAGCCATTAAGTAGTTTCTTTTCATGCAGTTTTAAAACTGTGCTGACATAAAGCCGTGTCGGCGTGAGGAAAGCTTCTGCAAGGCTTTGTGTTGGAGAGAAAGGAGCCGGGTCTTTCCAGCTAAGGCCGGATTTCTCAACAATATGGCGTACAAGAGAGAAGCCATTGGAATGAACACCAGAGGAAGGCAGGGCGATGAGGCTATCACCTTCACGAATAGTCGCTGGCAGCATAGCATCACGCTCGGCCGCACCAACGCTAAAGCCTGCGAGATCATAATGCCCTTTGCCATAGAGGCCTGGCATTTCAGCGGTTTCTCCACCAACAAGGGCGCAACCGCTTTCCTTACAAGCTTTGGCAATGCCTTTTACAATGCGCTCAGCCGTAGCGACAGAGAGGCTGCCTGTAGCCATATAATCAAGGAAGAAGAGAGGCTGTGCTCCCTGGACGATGAGGTCATTGACGCACATAGCCACGAGGTCAATGCCGATTTCATCATGCAGGCCGCTCTCAATAGCGAGGAGGAGTTTAGTGCCTACGCCATCGGTGCAGCTAACAAGGACAGGATCTTTCAGACCTGCTGCTTTTGGGTCGAATAAGGCACCAAAGCCACCTAAACCGCCCATAACGCCAGGGCGCTGCGTGCTTTTGGCCGCAGGTTTAATGGCGTCGACCAAGGCGTCTCCGGCTTCAATATCAACGCCGGCCTCAGCGTAGCTAGCGCCAGGGATGGAGGAAGAAGTCTTGGTCATGGGGGTATAGCTTCTCTGCTGGTTAATGCTGAGATTGTCTATAAAGCATCCTGCAGCAAGACGGAATGTTTAGAACTGTTAAATCAGCCTAGATTTATACAGTTTTGGGAAAGAAGCCCTTTTAGGAGGCAGTTATATGGAGAACGTAGCTAGAGAAGAGGGGTTTGAACGTTTTTATGGTATGTAATGAAATAACATTTTAAGTACGTGTGTCGAATCGTGTTGTATGACTAAAAGTGGGAGGAATAGCTGGCATGACAAGGGACTGCGCGCAGCTTGCGCTTGATCTGCAACAGAGCCGCTATTTCTCGGCAGAGCGTTTTATTTCTGGTTCCTCCAATGCTTCGGCACGGGCGTGGTTAGAGCGTAAGCATTGGCCGGAGAACCGGCTGTGGTTGTGGGGCGCTGCAGGCACGGGCAAGACGCACCTTCTACATATATGGGCACATCAACGTGGTGCTGTGTTGTTTGATGCATCACGCCTTTCCTGTGATGAGGATGGAGCCATTTTGATTGATGGTCAGCTGGTAGAAGAAGGTGATGCTCCTTTTGCGATCGACCATTTAGAGACATTACAGAGTGAGATTGCTCTCTTGCATTTGCTTAATCGTGCTCATGGGGCAGGGTTGTCTGTTTTGATGGCGGCACGTCATCCGCCCGCACGGCGAGATTATAGCCTACCTGATCTAGCGAGTCGTCTTCGGGCAACGGTTACAGCGGGGCTGGAAGAACCAGAGGATGATTTGCGCGCAACGCTTTTATTGTCCTTATTGGCAGAGCGGCAGCTTGTGGTGCCGCAATCGGTGACAGAATGGTTATGGCACCGCCTCCCACGGACAGGAGATGCTTTTGTACAAGCTGTGGAGCGGCTAGATGATGCGGCTTTAAAGCGGGGAACATCTATCAGCCGTAACTTGGCCCTTGAGGTATTGGGGGACTTGCTATGTGAGGATGAAAGCTAAGGAGAGTAAGTGTGACGGAAGAGAGCTTGAAAGATTCTCCTGCGCGTTTTGTAAATCGCGAGCTTTCCTGGTTGGACTTTAACCAACGTGTTATTGAGGAATCAGAAAATCCCCGTAATCCTTTGCTAGAGAGGGTGCGTTTTCTCTCTATCAGTGCAGGTAATTTGGATGAATTTTATTCTGTCCGCGTTGCTGGACTGGTGGACCAGCTGAGCAAAGGGGCAGCTGTTATTAGCCCTGATGGCATGACCCCTACACAGCAATTGGAGGCTGTGCGTCATAAGGCATGGGGGCTGCAGCAAGAACAGCAGCGTGTGTGGACATCTCTTCGGGCTGAATTGGCGGGAGAGGCTATCTCTATTTGTACCGCTGAAGACTTGGATGAAGAGGATAAAAAAAGCCTCTCAGCTTTGTTTGATGAACAGATATTCTCGGTCCTAACGCCGCTGGCTGTGGATCCAACGCATCCTCTACCATTTATCCCCAATATGGGGCAGGCTTTGGTACTGTGTTTGAAAGATCCCACCACGGGCCAGCATGTGATGGATGGTATTGTGGTACTCCCTGCGAGTATCCCCCGTTTTTTACGCTTTCCATCGGTTAAGCCTGCTTTACGCTTTGTGGTGTTAGAGGATGTTATTACCCTGTTTGCGAGCCGTCTTTTCCCAGGGATGACGATTACAGGGGCAGGCGTATTACGGGTTATTCGTGATACCGATGTTGAATTTGAGGATGAAGCGGAAGACCTCGTACGTTCGTATGAAACAGCCCTTAAGAAGCGCCGTCGTGGGGTTTCAATTCACTTAGAAGTTGAGGGAAGTTTGCCTGAGCGCATTGGCCGAGAGATTGGGGCCGAGATGGGCATCAGCCAAGGGCAGGTTGTTGCTTTACCTGAGATGGTTGGCATGGTGGATTTAAAGCAGCTTGTCGTTGCCGATCGGCCAGACCTGTTATTCTCGCCTTATACGCCACGCTTCCCACAACGTGTGTTGGATTATGATGGGGATTGCTTTGCAGCTATTCGTGCAAAGGATCTTGTTGTTCATCATCCTTTTGAGAGCTTTGACGTTGTTGTGCAGTTCCTTCAGCAAGCGGCTAGGGATCCTGATGTCTTAGCAATTAAGCAGACGCTCTATCGCACCTCTCGGGATAGCCCGATTGTAAGGGCGTTAATCCAGGCTGCAGAGGCAGGTAAATCTGTCACAGCTGTGGTTGAGTTGCGTGCACGATTTGATGAGGAAGCTAATATTCGTCTTTCTCGTGCGCTGGAGGCGGTAGGTGTGCAGGTCGTTTATGGGCTGGCCCATTATAAAACTCATGCCAAGATGAGTCTTGTTGTGCGGCGGGAAGGGGCTCATTTACAGTCTTATGCACATTTCGGAACAGGGAATTATCACCCTGTTACAGCACGTATTTATACAGATATTTCCTTCTTCACTTGCGACCCTGTTTTGGTGGAAGATGCTGCACGCCTATTTAATTATGTGACAGGCTGCGCCGTGCCAGATTTAAAAGAAGTTGCGTTTTCTCCTATTACAATCCGCCCCACAATAGAGGCGCTGGTCAGGGAGGAAATGGAGCATGTAAAAGCAGGGCGGCCGGGGCATATTTGGCTTAAGGTAAATAGCTTGGTGGATACGAAGCTTATTGACCTACTTTATGAGGCTTCCCAGGCTGGGGTGAGGGTGAACGCTGTGGTGCGGGGTATGTGTTGTTTACGCCCCGGTGTGCCTGGCCTTTCTGAGCGAATACAAGTGCGGTCTATCGTAGGGCGCTTCTTGGAGCATTCTCGTGTGTTTGCTTTTGGAAACGGGCGTTACTTACCATCTCGCCAAGCGAAAGTGTTCATATCTTCGGCTGATTGGATGACACGCAATATGGATAGACGTGTTGAAGAAATGGTGCCGATAACGAACCCAACAGTCCATGCACAAATATTAGGTCAGATTATGACTGTAAATATGCGTGATACGCTGCAAAGCTGGATGATGCAGCCTGATGGCGCATGGCGGCGTGTATCGGCAGGGAAAAGACAGTTTTCAGCCCATGATTATTTTATGAATAATCCATCTTTGTCGGGGCGTGGGTCAGCGGCCCCGACAACGCCTTTGTTGGAGCCGTATGCGGGTATTGATGCGGTGAGGGAGGGATAAGAGCATGACGATTACGCCGGCTCCTTTCCCGATTTTATTGCCACGTCGAGCGGCTATTATTGACCTTGGGTCAAATTCTGTCCGGATGGTTGTCTATGAAGGTGTGGCACGTAACCCTGTGCCTATTTTCAACGAAAAGGCAACGTTGAGATTGGGGGCAGGGTTAGAGAAAACAGGCCGATTGAGTGAAGAAGGTATTGCTCGTGCGTTGGATGTTTTAAGTCGTTTTCAGACAATTGCCCATGCTATGGGAGCGCAGCCTTTTGATGTACTGGCAACGGCTGCGGTGAGAGATGCCAAAAATGGTGCGGAATTTGTGCAAGCAGCAAAGGCGCATATGCCAGATGCACGTTTCCGTGTTTTAAATGGTGAGGAAGAAGCTGATTATTCTGCTGCGGGTGTATTGTGCGCATTGCCAGAAGCAGATGGGCTTGTGGCAGATATCGGCGGGGGATCATTAGAGCTTATTCGGATAGGCCGAGGGGCTTATTTTGAAGCCGATACGATGCCGCTGGGGGTTATTCGTTTACATGAGCGTGCAGAGGGAGATGTGGAGGCCGCCGCACTGATTGCCGAGCAGATTTTGGCAAAAGTGACATGGCTGGATAAAGTCAAAAGCAAACCGCTTTATTTGGTTGGGGGAGCGTTTCGTGCGTTAGCACGTCTGTATATTGCGAAAACGGACTATCCCCTTAACATGGTACACCTCTTTCGCTTGACGGCGGCAGAAGCGCAGAAAATGGCAAACTGGGTAGCAGGGGCTTCGCGGAAGCGGCTTGAAGAAGTAGGGAATGTTCCGCGTAAGCGCATAATGGATGCCCCTTTTGCTGCTGTAGTTTTACTAGAGCTTCTGGCGCGGTTATCGCCTCCTGAGATTGTCTTTAGTTCCGAAGGGCTCCGTGAGGGGTGGTATATGCGCGAGGTTGCGGCTGATGTCGCTGTGGAAGCTCCTATGGAAGCTCTTGCAGGGGAAATGGCAGACCGCCTGGGGCGTAATGCATCGTTACCGGATGCTTTGGTTGCGTGGACAGCGCCAATCTTCCTTTCAGCTCAGGGGTGGAAGGATGATGAATTTTTAGTTCAGCAACATAAACTTGCCTGTATGGTGTCGGATATTGGGTCTTATGATCATCCTCAATATCGTGCGGAGCAGACATATAGGAGGCTTTTACATTGCCATGGTGTAGGGTTTGACCACTTAGCGAGAGCGTTTCTCGCGCTTGTTCTCGCTGTGCGTTACGATATCAAATATGATGACCCCGTGTTGGAGCCGTCACGCCGGCTATTGAAGCGGCATTATTTCACTTCTGCGGTGCAGTTAGGTTTGGCGTTGCGCCTGGCTTATACATTATGCGCTGGGACAGAGGCTTTGCTAGACGGTACATGTCTTGATCTGAAAGAGAATGTACTGACGTTGGATCTTGTATCTGGTGGATTACGTTCTGGTGGGAACGCTGTTTTGCGCCGCTTGGAACGTCTGGCTGAGGCTCTGGGAGTGGAATCCCTAATTCGTGAAGGTGAGAAGAGGATCGCCTGAGCTGAAAAGCTGGGCATAAAAGGGCCTCATTTAGTGTTGTTGCCACTCCTGATATGCCAGCTTTCAATAGGGAAGTTACAAATGAGTGTGAGACGTAAACGTCGAATAATCCGTTTAGTGCTTATATGTGGGGCTGTTTTAGCGCTGCTAGGGGGCTTGTTAGCTTTTACGATGCAGCGGCATGATTCCGATGCGTTGTGGAAGATTGTGCAACGTTGTTCTACGTCCGTAGGGCACCGCCCTTGTGTGCTTTATAAGCCTGAGGAAGGGTATGCCTTGTTGAAGGATAGCCACGGGCGTGGGCAGTATTTGGTAGTGCCAACAGTGCCTGTAAGGGGTATTGAAGAAGAACGCTTATTAAAGGCCGATACCCCTAATTATCTGGGGCGGGCTTGGCAATATCGTGCTTATGTTGGTTGGGGGTATGGGGCAACATTGCCAGATGAAGCCTTGTCTTTGGCCATCAATCCACGTACGGGCCGAAGCCAAGAGCATTTACATATCCACCTTGAATGTATTCGACCGGATGTTCATAGCATTCTTGAAACATTGCCCATGCAGAGTAACGGCGGTGATGTAACGATTGATGGACATTTGTTCCATTGGCTTGTTTTGCATTCTTTAGAGCCATCTCCTCTATGGGCTCATTCGGCTGTGTTGTTTGGTGATGAAAGCGAGACACGACGTGGGACGCATGGGATAGTCGTCACTTTTGTAAAGGGACGGTTTATCTTGCTTGAGAGCACAGCACATGGACTGTATCGCGGCAGTGCAGAAGATTTGCAAAGCCATGTGTGCGAAGGTTGGTTACCGCATAAGGCTGCTACCACCCTGATACAGGAAAAGGCAGAACTGCAGAGATGAGATAAATATACTAGGCTCTGTGATCCCTAGTATGTGAAGGAAAATGGAAAGCTATCACCCCAATGGTTATGCCATTGGGGTTTTTTAGTGTGGATGACGCAGCGGTGCGAGAAGACGATTTAGATAATCAAGCTCGCTTTGTGGGCGGGTGCGGTCTGAAGCACGGCGCTGGAGTTCACGTTCAATATCATGCGCCCGGTTATGTTCATGCTCCGGAATATGCGCATCAGAGTCTGCGCTATCATCAATTTTACGGCCGAGTGGGTCCTGATTTTTTTGTGCATGATCTTCATCATGCTCGTCATCATCCGCATCACCGTTGGGATCATTATCTGGCGTCATACCAGAGACCCCGTGCTTGTTGTTAGGAGAAGACGCTGAGGGCGGAGGAGGGATAAAACCCAGATGGCCTTTTTTACTATTGCTAGATGAGGCTTGGTTCTGCCGCATTTCATGCCGTGCTTGAGCGAGGTCTTCTAAAACAACCTGAATATCTTTGATAGCCTTTCCTTCCAGTCTATTGGCAAGGCTATGCAAAGCTACGCCCATGTCTGTTTGAGCTTTGATCAAGTTTGGCATTTTCTTTTGGGTAAGGGCTTCGCCACGGCGGTTTAAAATTGTGGTGAGTACACGCAGGGCATATTGAGTGGCGTGGTCGTTTTGCCGATCATTTGCATGTAGCAGCAGAGCATCTTGGTCTAGAGATTCGGCCTCAGCAGCATTGGTATTTGCTTCTGGGGGAGCAATGCCGAGTTGGCGGAGGAGCTCCGTTGTGGACATTTCAGAAACATCTTTATGCTTTGGGGCTGGTGCTTGTTTGGGGCGTTCTGTAGCGAGGCGTTGTTGGGCGTGGTTGAGTAGTTCAGTTTCTTGTTTGATGAGGTCTTTTAGAGCAAGGCGCTGTGCGCGTGCTTCTGCTTGAGCACGCATGGAATTTGATAATGCTTGGAGGTCTGGCATGGTGGCTTGGCGCATTTGTTCAGCCATATTCACCATCTCATTTAAGTGTTCTTGTGCTGAAGCTATATGGTTTTGAAGCGCCTCAGATTGGACCTTTCCGGCAAGTTGGTTCCATGGCATGCCTTTGCCCTCAGGCATGGGCATAACAATGCCGTTTTGGCTCGCTTGCTGAAAGATAAGATTCATATGAAAGGTGAGAGCCGCCTTAAGTGTCTCAAGCGTTTCATGAAGAGTTTCTTGCTCAGACACTGAAGGAGGTTGTTGCTCGCCTATAGTGAGAAGCTGTAGCTGTGCATCCTCCTGGATAGAACGAATATTGAGCATAGATGCAGCAATGGTAGGGCCAGAGGCCGCACGTTCTTCTGCATATAGAGCAAGAAACCATAATTGTTGGCTAAGTTTTGCCAGGGGGAGGTCGTGCTGCGTCTGACGCAGGAGGATGACAAGAGGTGCCTGTATGTCGCGTGGGAGAGGGATAGAGGCGAATAAGGCAAGATCATGTATTGTGCTTGTTTTATTTTCTTGGCCAGTGGCTATGCGGAGCCTAAGGGAGAGCAGGCCTCGGCTGAGTGGGTCATGAAAGGGGCGGCTGCCAAGATGGAATTTTTGGCTAGAAGAGCAGCTTCTACGGCCTGATATACTCTCGGCGCAGAGTGTTCCCTCAACCATTAATCCTGCAAATGGGTTGCTGGAGAGGTCGAGTATTGTGGTGCTCTCTGCTTTTTTAGGCTGATCCTCCAAGGGGAGGGGAATATTTATTTTATAAGCGGGGTTAGAAGCTTTTTCCGGAGGAACAACAGGTAATAGTTGTGCTTCCAAACGAGCGACACCGTGTGGTTGGGAGACAGACCAAGGGAAGGCTGTGTGCCAGTCATCCTTTTGTGCACCAGCTTTATGTGTCCAACTAACAAGTGGTGGGGTATCGGCGATAATATTGGTGGGCCATTGGCCAAGGAGACGTCCTCTTTCTGAGAGAGTAATCATGCCGCTTTTGGTCAGGCGTCCATCTAGCCGCCAGTTGCCACTGGGGAGGTGGATGCTTTGGAGTGTGGAAACTCCTGTCAAAATAGGCCTGTTTTGAGCTCCTTCAATAATGATGTGAATTTGCGCTCCCTCAGGCAAGGTGAGCGGCTCTGGGTGATTGTTAAGAAAGATAGGAGCACCAGAGGCATAGGGAGGAAGGTCTATCCATGCCTGCATAGGGGAAAGAGGAGTTGAATCATCATCATATCCGGGAACAAACCCCGCCATTAGGCGTAACTCTGCATGCGGGGTAGCAACGTAGCAGAGTGCTAAAAAGATACTCGCAATGAGCACACCGATAGCTTGTTCTTGCCAGCGAGGGAAAAGTCGTGGCGGCTGGATGCGTAACGCTTCAAGAGAGCTGAGTAAGCGTTGGCGATGTATTGTCCATAGATGCTGTTGCAGATGAGCCGCGTGAGGCGAGACACCCATGGGAAAAGCAGGATGGTCTAGCAGGACTTCCAAGGGGCGGAAGGAGAGCTTTGAATCATGCTCAATACGGCGGTCTATCTCCTCTTCTGTAGGGGGAGGTAAGTAGCGTATTTTTTGGAAAAGGCTGTAAAATGCACCGCCGAATAAGGTGGCTTCACATATGAAATGAAGCCAGTCTGGTAGCTGTTGTGGCAGATGAAGGAACGCCGCACTCGCCCATAGTACGACCAGTAGAATAGACCAACGCGCATAGTGCCAATATTGCTCTATTCTTAGGCAGTAATAAGCTCGCCGTTTTATTTGAGCAAGCTGAAGGGATGAGGGGGCGTTGACCATATATTTATGAAGTCGCAAGCCACTGTGGGACATGCTCGTGAGCTAAAAGTTCGTCAAGAGTTTGTCGTTTACGGATAACGCCGTGTTGTCCGTTACTTATCATAATTTGAGCCGCAAACGGGCGAGAATTATATGTTGAGCTCATGACAGAGCCATAAGCGCCAGCATCTAGGAGAGCAACGAGATCTCCCTTTTTGAGGGGGGGGAGTTCGCGCTGTTTGGCGAATATATCGCTACTTTCACAAATAGGGCCAACGACATCGACCATTGTTGTGGTGGTATCACCTTCTTTGGGTGTGTGTAGCGGTAAAATCCCATGCCATGAATCATACATAGCAGGGCGAACGAGTTCATTCATGCCCGCATCAATAATTACAAAGCGCCGTGCTGCGTCCTTAATATCGATAACACGGGAGAGGAGCACGCCAGAAGGGCCTGCAAGCCAGCGGCCGGGCTCAATATGGAGATTCACATTTAGCTTGCCAAACACATCTGTAATCACATGTGCAAGCATATCTGGTGTGGGGGCTTGCTCATGGCGATAAGCGATACCGAGCCCGCCACCGCAGTCTATTTCTTCAACTGTTAGGCCGTTAGCTCGTAGGGTGTGGATGAGTGCCGCAAGGCGTTCATACCCTTTGCGGAAGGGCGCTTCTGTGAGCATCTGGCTTCCGAGGTGAACAGCTAAACCGACAAGGTTAAGCCCGTGCATTTCTGTTTGAACTTGTCGGTACAATGCGGGGACAATGTCGTAAGCGATGCCGAATTTATCTTCAGCACGTCCTGTGGTGATTTTGCTATGAGTTTGGGCATCAACATCTGGGTTAACACGCAGTGCAACTCGGGGGCGTTTTCCCATTGATTGGGCGAGGGTGTTTAAACGATGGAGCTCTTCAACGCTTTCGGCGTTGATTTGGCCAATTTCACTTTCAATAGCGAGTGTGAGTTCGGCATCTGTTTTGCCAATACCAGAGAAAACAATCTTAGAAGCTGCAATCCCTGCTTTGAGCGCACGTGTAAGCTCCCCGCCGCTTACAACATCAGCGCCAAACCCGCATTGGCGAAGAACTGTTAGGCATGCTTGGTGATCCTGAGACTTAACAGCGAAATGACAGTTTATAGGGAGGTTCTTTTGTGCAAAAGCGTTTTGTAGGGCATGGGCACGGCTGCGCAATATATCAGCGCTAATAACCCATGTAGGAGTACCGTGCTCTTTAGCGAGCTCTGTTAATGAGACACCATTCATTAGAAGGCCATTTGCCGGGTCGTAGGCAAGGCCTGAGTGGTTTTTGAGAAGTGTACTTATTGAGGGAGTGGAGTTTGTAGAATTCATGCGGGCAGATTACAGCCCACGTTAAAGAATGGGAAGGTGTCTTCGGTACGAAAGCTGCTGTGCGATTGCACAATATTATTTTGAGTGCATGATATAGAGAGAAAGCGGAGAGAAGGGGGATCCTTCAAGGCTAACTCACTTCTATTAGAAGAAGATTCTACAATCTTTAAAGGGGAAGTGTGGTGCACCCGAGAGGACTCGAACCTCTAACCCCCAGATTCGTAGTCTGGTGCTCTATCCAATTGAGCTACGGGTGCAGCGGCCATAAACTGGCTTTTTAACAGTGGTGCACCCGAGAGGACTCGAACCTCTAACCCCCAGATTCGTAGTCTGGTGCTCTATCCAATTGAGCTACGGGTGCGCCGTGTTGGAGCGTCTTCTATAGCTTCTTGCGTGAGGGCGCAACCCCATAGAGATTTTTTTTCTAAAATTATGGGATAACAGCTGGATGAAGCGTTACATGAGCGCGGCATCGGGGAGAGAGAAAGGTGCCTAAAATAGCATTGCCTGAAGGAGTTCCATCAAAAAATTGTTGGTAAGGCGTATTATCCATTCCCTTATCACGCAGCTCTGCATGGTATTGTGGGCGGCCGGGTGTGTAGTGACCGTGTAGGACTGTAGCTGACATGCCAGGGGTAAAAACGATCTTGTGCCCTCGAATATGCAGAGCAGAGACATCATTGGTCGGGCAGATGCCCTCATCTGTTATGAGCTGGCCTGTCCAGATACCGTACGGGTTTGTGCGTGGGTTAGGATGTAGGGAGCAGGCTGTAAGGGCCAATAATCCAGCTAAAGATGTAAGAAGAACAGGACGCATTTTCTTCCCTAAAATGTGCGTTTGAGGTGACAGCCATTGTAGAAATCCCCTCATAAAGCATCGTTTGGATAGAGAATAGGGATGACGTTGGCGGCCTGTCGTTTTATAGAGACTAACACGAATTAATCATTGTGCCATATCCAGAGGCGAGGCCAGAGACTTGACGCAGCAAACCGCGAATACTCTTCAGCAGTTAGATGAGACCCTTCATGAAGATCGGATTCTGATTTTAGATTTCGGTAGTCAGGTAACCCAGCTTATTGCGCGGCGTGTGCGTGAGAGTGGTGTTTACTGTGAGATTTGGCCGTTTACAGCCTCTCCCGAAAAAATTCGTGAGTTTAATCCTCGTGGGATTATTCTCTCTGGTAGCCCCGCTAGTGTGCATGATGAGAACGCTCCTAGCCTGCCAGAGGGTGTGTTGGAGATGGGCCGTCCTGTTCTTGGTATTTGCTATGGTCAGCAGGTTATTTGCCATACGCTGGGCGGACGGGTTGAGACGCATGAGCACCGTGAATTTGGCCGTGCTTATATTGATGTGGCTGAAGAATGTGCTTTGTTCCATGGGGTGTGGGCACAAGGGGGCCGTGAGCAAGTATGGATGAGCCACGGTGACCGCGTTACAGCGTTGCCAGAGGGCTTTAAGGCTGTTGCATATTCCGAAGGTGCTCCATTTGCGATCATCGCTAATGAAGAGCGTAAATTATATGGTGTTCAGTTTCACCCAGAGGTCGTCCATACCCCTCATGGTGCTGCGCTGATTCGCAATTTCACACATGATGTTGCTGGCTGTTCTGGGACATGGACAATGGCTGGCTTCCGTGACCTAGAGATCGCTCGTATTCGTAAACAAGTGGGCGATGGTAAGGTCATTTGTGGGCTTTCTGGCGGGGTGGATAGCTCTGTTGCGGCCAAGCTTATCCATGATGCCATTGGTGATCAGCTTACATGTATTTTCGTTGATCCAGGTATTTTGCGTGCTGGCGAGGCGGATGAAGTTGTTAAGACATTCCGTGATCGCTTCAACATCCACCTTGTGCATCGCGATGCGTCTGACTTGTTCTTGGGTGAGCTTGCGGGTGTGACGGATCCTGAGGTGAAGCGGAAGACGATTGGTCGTCTCTTCATTGAAGTGTTTGAGGAGGAAGCGGCAAAGCTTGGTGGAGCACAGTTTCTTGCTCAGGGAACACTCTATCCAGATGTGATTGAGAGTGTCAGCTTTAATGGTGGTCCATCTGTTACGATTAAGTCACATCATAATGTTGGTGGCTTGCCTGAGCGCATGAATATGGAGCTTGTTGAGCCGCTGCGTGAGCTCTTTAAGGATGAGGTGCGCGCTCTTGGTCGTGAACTTGGCGTACCTGAGAATATTGTTGGGCGTCATCCATTCCCAGGGCCTGGCCTGGCCATTCGTATCCCCGGTGATATTACGCGTGAGAAGTTGGATCTTTTGCGGAAGGTGGATAGCATCTATCTGGATGAGATCCGCAAAGCTGGGCTGTATGATGAAATTTGGCAGGCCTTTGCTGTGCTTCTACCTGTCCGGACTGTAGGTGTGATGGGTGATGGTCGTACATATGACCAAGCTTGTGCTTTGCGTGCCGTTACCAGCACAGACGGTATGACTGCAGAGGTTTATCCTTTCACATTCGAATTCTTAAACCGTGTGTCGGGGCGAATTGTGAATGAGGTGCGCGGAATCAATCGCGTAACATACGATATCACCTCCAAACCGCCGGGGACGATTGAGTGGGAGTGATTCTCCCTCCATTGCAATTTGGTATGTTGCGCTAGGGTGTGCAGGACATACTGAGAAAAAGGCCTGCAATTGTGCGGGCCTTTTTTGTTGGGGAGGAGTCGTGGCGGTGATAGACTCGTGTAGAGGTAAAAGCACATTGAGTAGGAAGAAGATGTGTAGCTCCAGCCTTGTAAGGAGAGCCGCTGCTAAGAGCATTGCTTGCAGCGTATTGGGAGTAAGAGTAAGAACAAGATGCGTTTTGAACGATAAAGTTTAATGGCTGGAGCGTCCGCGTGATGGGCGCTTTTTGTTGTTGAGGGTGACAATAAAGGCATGAAGCAGAGCGTTTTTCAGCTCCCTAAGGCGTGTGCTACGCTATTCTTGAAGGGCAGGGTTGCTTCAAAATTGAAGATTTTTTGCCTTTATTTAGGAAGAGATGGCTTGCCCAATCGGTCATCCCTTGGCAGGGATAAAAGAATGAAAGTACCTGCTTCTTTTTCATATAAACTACCCTTTAGGGAGATGACGGCACTGGTGGCTGTTACCCTATGTATGGGAACCCCGGTTTATGGAGCGGAGCAGGATAGCCCTCATCCCAAACATCACTTTCATCACCATCATCATAAAAAGCAGCATGTAGGGCAAGCACCGCAGGAACGGGCTCATGACCAGGCAGAGGTGGCGGCTCATTCTATGGCGCATACACATGGTGTGGCCAAGCAACATGATAAGGCCGAGTCTGTTGCCGTAGCTCATCCTCACATTGCGGAGAAGCATCACGAGGGTATGGCAAAATTGCGCCATAAGTCGGCACTTTCTGCTCGGTTGGCACGTGCGCGGGCTTTGGCTCGTTCGGGCGTGGCTGATAATATTGGTACGGAAACAAAATTGCCGTTACCTCGTTTTGCGTCTTTGCGTGCAGACCGCGTGTATATGCGGCGTGGCCCTGGGGAGCGTTACCCGATTGATTGGGTATATCATCGCCGTGGTTTGCCGGTGAAGATTGAAAGAGAGTTTGGCGTTTGGCGTCTTGTAGAAGACCCAGACGGACAGAAAGGCTGGGTCCATCAAGTAACATTGCATGGCAGCCGTGCCTTTCTAATTCCTGGTACTCCAGCTTATACTGGGAACGTACATAAAGTTTCGACTACGGAGCATGCAGATGCTCGGATTGTGGCCTATGTGCCAGAGGCAGAAGCGCTTCGTAGTCAGTCTCGTGATGTCCCTCTGATGAGTTCGGGGAAGGCAGATCAGAAAATTATTGCCCTGCTTCAGCCGGGTACGATTGGTTTGATTCGGTTTTGTCCACAAAATTCATCATGGTGTCATGTCACAGTCAGGGGCTATGACGGTTGGCTCAATCGCCATCTGTTATGGGGGGTGCAACCCGGTGAAATCATTCAGCCTGACTGAATAAATGAAAAGTCGAGGAATGTTATGACAGCCAACATCCATCATCGCCGCACTCGGATTGTTGCGACCCTCGGGCCGGCATCAGAAACCGCTGAGCAGATCCTTAATCTTGCCAAAACAGGCGTGAATGTTTTCCGTCTAAACTTCTCTCATGGTGCACATGATGAGCATGCAGCTCGTCATAAAGCTGTGCGTGAGGCAGAAGCTAAGCTTGGCCGTCCGCTGGCTGTTTTGGCAGACTTCCAAGGTCCTAAACTACGCGTTGGCGTGTTTAAAGATGGCCCGGTTATGCTGAAGGTGGGGCAGAAATTCCGTCTCGACCTAGACAAAACACCAGGTAACTCAGAGCGTGTGAATCTGCCACATCCAGAGATTATCTCTGCTATTGATGTTGGCCATCGCCTGCTTCTTGATGATGGTAAATTAGCTCTGCGCGTTACCAAAAAAGATAAAGAAGCTCTTGAGACAGAAGTTCTCGTTGGCGGTAAGCTTTCTGAGCGCAAGGGTGTGAACGTTCCTGACGTTGCTCTGCCGATCCCTGCATTGACAGAAAAAGACCATAAAGACCTGCAGTTTGCACTCTCCATCGGTGTAGACCTTGTGGCTCTGTCCTTTGTGCAGCGTCCAGCTGATATTCAGGAAGCTCGTGACATCATTAAGGGTCGTGCGTGGATTGTTACGAAACTTGAAAAGCCACAAGCTGTTGATTGCTTAGAAGAAATCATTCGTTTGTCTGATGCGCTGATGGTAGCCCGTGGCGACCTTGGTGTGGAGCTGCCGGCTGAGGATGTTCCTGTTATTCAGAAACGTGCCATCACCGAGGCTCGTCGCCAAGGGCGTCCTGTCATCGTGGCAACACAGATGATGGAAAGCATGATCAGCAGCCCAGTTGCGACACGTGCAGAGGTTTCTGACGTTGCAAACGCTGTTTATGACGGTGCTGATGCTGTGATGCTCTCTGCTGAGAGTGCTGCTGGTGACTTCGGCCCAGAGGCTGTGGCAACTATGGTGCGTGTCGCATCTCGCGTTGAGCAAGATGCAGAATGGCGCGCTCGTATGGATCGTATGCGTCCAGTTTCTGAGCATACAATCCAAGGTGCGCAGGCTAAATCTGCTTTTGATGTGGCTCGTAATGCTCGCGCAGCGGCTCTGGCTGTGCAGACAGAAAATGGCCGTAGTGCTGTTCTGGCATCTCGTGAGCGTCCGTATGAGCCAATTATTGCTCTTACAAATGAGACAGTCTCTCGCCGTCTTTGTGTGGTTTGGGGTGTTTTCCCTAAAGTGGTCTCCAGCAAAGACGACGTCGCTGTAGCGGAAGAATTCGCTAAAGCAGGCGAGCATGTTGTGCTGCTGGATAGCTCCAAGAACCTGCGTATCATCAAGGTCTAATCAACTTGGTGATATGGCCTTAGTGGCGGGGAGGCTCTCCCTGCCTCTGGGGCATATAAAAAGCCCGTCAGGTTGTTCCTGCCGGGCTTTTTTGTTGCTTATTCTTAAGGTGGATAGGATTAGGCTTGTTTATTTTCAATAAGGCTTTGGCGAATACGACGACCACGTTCAATGCGTTGCGTAATGGCTTCTTCATCCTCGTTGCGGATGGCATCAGCCATGGCTTGGGCATCATTTTGGAAGCGCTCTAATGTTTTGAGCAGAATCTCTTTGTTGCTGAGGAAAATATCACGCCACATCACAGGGTCCGAGGCGGCGACACGTGTGAAGTCCCTAAAGCCAGAGGCCGCATATTCAAGTACGTCTCCCCGGATATCTGTAGAGAGCCTGTCGGCTGTGTCGCAAATTGTAAAAGCTAATAGATGCGGCAGATGGCTAACCATAGCGCAAATTTGGTCATGATATTGATCATCAACCTGCCGTGTGCGTGCGCCACAGCGTTGCCAGAATTCTTCTACCTTTTTCAAGGCATGAGGGGGAGTATTCTCTGGTGGGATGAGAAGTGTCCAGCGATTTTCAAAAAGGGTCGAGAAACCTGCATCCGGACCGGAATGTTCTGTGCCGGCCATAGGGTGGGCCGGGATATAGCTGACCCCTTGGGGTAGTTGAGCGTTGATAGTTGGCCCTAGGTTGCTACGCACGGAGGCGACATCACTTAAAATACTGCCAGGTGGCATGAAGGGTAAAATTTGCTCAGCAACGGGCAGAATAGAACGTGTTGGAATGCAGAGAATAACAGCATCAGATTGCGCTGCGGCATCAGATAGAGACGTGGTTGTTTGGTCTGCAATGCCTAACTCTTGGACGCGTTTAAGGACGTCTTGTGAGCGGTCTGCTGCGATAAGATGTCGGGCGAGCGTACCGGTCTCTCGTGCGCGGCGCAGGATAGAGGAGCCTATTAAGCCCGGCCCGATAATGGTTAGGCGGTCAAAGAGAGGGGTCTCAACCATGGTGTGTTATCTTTGGAAGGGTGTTTAAAGGTGCTGATTATTTCTCAGGCTGAGCGGCGTAATTGGCGAAATTCATAATATTGCCATAGAAGCAGAACAGGGATGCCGATGACAATGTCTCGCCCTCTGCGTAGGAGGGAGATGCTAAGGGATATGTCGGCATTGATACCGAAAAGAAGACCGAGGGCCACATAGGCGCCTTCCTGCACACCAAGGGCTCCGGGAACTAGAAAACCTGCTGACATAATGCCGCATACAACGCCCTCAATGGCAACGGCATTGGCAAAGGAGCAATGGGCGCCAAGAAGTAGTAGAGAGAGCCATGTAAGCGCAGCGCTTCCTAGCCAGCTTACAAGATGTAGTCCTGCACCAAGGGCGATGCGCTCAGGGCGTTGCCATGCGGCATCAAGAGAGGTTTTAAACTGCTCGGTATTGCAGGTGAGGCTATCGCCCCAATCAGCAGAGATATGTTTTGCAAGAAAGCTCGCTACCTTGGTGATTGCAGCGCCGCTGCGATGTTGGGTCCAAATAAAGCCGGCAACTCCGATAGTGAGGAGGACCATCCCTGCGCTGAGGGGCCAGATAAAGCGGTCTGCATGATTTTGGCCGATGAGGCAAAGTAAGGCGATAATAATGAAGACGATCTGCCCTAAAACCTCGGTCGTAATATCAACAATATTGGCCGCAATTCCTTCAGACCAACAGAGTGGGGCGCCTGTTGTGCAGTGGCGCGCATTGCCTGTTGTAGTTGCACGTAAGCCAATGAGCATACCCCCTAGCTGTGAGAAGGGGAGGCATGCAGCTGCTGCGTCACGAATAAATCGGGATGCTGTGAGTCGTGGTAGACTAATATCGGCGATGCCGCCTTTCCACGCCAAGCCTAAGAGGCAATTTACAATAATTTGGCTGATAATCAGTAGTACAAAACCAGCTACGCCAACCTTGGAAAGTGTAACTAGAATCGGATGTATCCCAGTGCGCAAGGTAAGGAAACAGAAGAGCACGACGCCAATAAGGGTAAGAATGAAAGGAAGGATTTTTTTCAAGGTCGCCGCCATCTGTCAGTTCTGTGTGTTTTCCTTTTAGGGCACTATAGAGGGAAGGTCCAATAGAGAAGCTCTTTACCCGTGGCTTATGTGGGGATTATATCCGGTTGGACTATAAAATGAATTAAGGAAGGCACCGGAAGATGGCAGATGATATAACTCTCGTTACTGGGGCTACAGGATTTGTGGGCTCAGCCGTTGCGCGGGCGTTATTAGAGCGGGGCCATCGTTTGCGTCTTCTTGTGCGTGAAACATCCGATCGTAGTAATGTTGTCGACTTGCCCGTAGAGTTTGTTGTGGGGGATTTATCTGAACCAGAGAGCATGGAAGCGGCTCTTAAAGGTGTAAGATATCTTTTTCATGTTGCTGCGGATTATCGCCTTTGGGTGCCAGATCCTGAGGTGATGATGCAGGCTAATGTAGAGGGGACACGTGCTCTCATGCAGGCAGCACAACGTGCAGGTGTAGAGCGCATTGTTTATTGTTCTTCCGTCGCAGCATTGGCAACGGCCAAAGATGGCGTGCCAGCAGATGAAGCTTCTCCTGTAACAGAAGAACAAATTGTTGGCGTGTATAAACGTTCTAAATACCGAGCAGAACAAGAAGTTTTGCGCCTTGTGCGTGAAGAAGGGTTGCCGGCTGTTATTGTTAATCCCTCCACTCCTGTTGGGCCGCGCGATATTAAACCAACGCCAACGGGGCAGATGATCCTCGATAGTGCTACAGGGCGTATGCCAGCTTATGTGGAAACAGGGTTGAATATTGTCCATGTAGATGATGTGGCTGAAGGGCATGTGCTGGCATTTGAGCGTGGCGTGATTGGTGAGAAATATATCCTTGGTGGCGAAAATATTATGCTAGGTGATTTATTTGCTATGGTGGGGGGGATTGTTCATCGGAAGCCGCCACGTATTCGCTTAAAACAATCATGGCTGTATCCTGTAGCGTATATCTCAGAACTGTTGGCACGTTATTGTGGTGTAGAGCCGCGTGTCACGCGCGAAATGTTGACTATGTCTAAAAAGTTGATGTTCTTCTCCTCACAAAAGGCAGAGGATGAGCTAGGCTATAAGCCGAGACCTGCGCATCTTGCCATTGAGGATGCAGTTGCATGGTTCAAGCACCATAAGCGTGGTCATTTTTCAGCGTAATTGGGTATAACACGACCGTAGCGGAATATATGCGGTGTCAGCCGTTTTGAGACATCGTTCGGTTTCAAGTAGTAGCAAGCCAGATAAAAGGGCAGAAAATATGGGGGATGCATCTCCTAACATCGACATGACAAATGATGAGCAAGTCTGGGGGGAGCGGGATGTATCTTCCGATAAAGGTATGGGGGATGAGAACTTCCCTGTTGGATCTTTCCTGATTGCGGCTCATCTGCGCCCAGCAGTGCACGCTTATTATAATTTTGCGCGTATTGCTGATGATATGGTCGATAATACCGCTCTGCAGCCATCTCAGAAAATTGCGCGTCTGACGGCGCTTAGGGATGTGTTATATGGTCGCCGTATGCCACCTGAGGGGCGTGCGGATGCATATAGTGCTGCGGTTTTGCGGACTGTACTACAAGAGCGTAATTTACCGCTTGAGGTTGGTTCAGACCTGATTGAGGCATTCATTATGGATGCTGAGAAAGTGCGGTATGAGCATTGGTCAGAGCTGCTGCATTATTGCCGCTATTCTGCCAATCCTGTTGGGCGCTTCTTGTTACTTTTACATGGAGAGGATGAAGAAAGCTTTGCTCCTTCGGATGCTCTATGTACGGCGCTGCAAATTGTAAATCACCTACAAGATGTAAGTAGTGATCTTACAACACTGGATCGTTGTTATGTGCCTCTGCCATGGTTGCATGAGGAGGGTGCAGAGTTGACTAACCTTACAGCGGAGAAGAGTAATCCTGCTGTGCGCCGTGTGTTTAATCGCATGTTGGCAAAAGTGGATGAACTCAATAAAGAAGCTGCCCGTCTGCCAAAGCTTATTAAGAACCGTCGTATGAGGTTAGAGGCCGCTGTCATTGTATCACTATGCCATCGTTTGACAGAGCGTTTATATAAACAGGACCCTATTGCGGAACGCGTGGCGTTGACAAAATGTGACGGCGTAAAGGCTCTCTTTTCAGCTATGCGGTATATTCTTTAAAGCTTTGTAAATGAGGTATTGGCCTTAGAGCGTCTTTAAGAGTAAATAATAGGTAATGTTATAAAATCCCCGGCCTGGGGTGTGCCAGTGAATAGATATGAGGAAGATCATGGTCTCTACAAATCAGAAAGCCCATAAGGGTTTACCGTGTGAGGCGTCTGATCTGGCCTATGTTGAAGAGATTGTTGTTCGCTCCGGCACGTCCTTTGGCCGTGGGATGAAAATTCTTCCTCCGGAACGTAGAGATGGTATGTTTGCTGTCTATGCATTCTGTCGCGTTGTGGATGATATAGCAGACGGTGATGTTCCTGTAGATGATCCTCGCGTTGCTTTAGAGGAATGGAAAAGCCGGGTAGAGGGGCTCTATCAAGGCGAGACAGAGGATGCGCTAGATCGTGTTCTTGTTGCGGCGATTGAGCGTTTTAATCTTCAGAAAGACGACTTTATTGCCATAATTGACGGTATGATCATGGATTGCGGCGCGCCTATCGTTGCACCAGATGAAGCAACGTTAGATCTTTATTGTGACCGTGTTGCCTCTGCCGTAGGACGTTTGTCTGTGCGGGTTTTTGGGACGCCGGACGCTTATGGTGCCCCGCTTGCTTATCATCTAGGACGTGCGCTGCAGCTTACAAATATCCTGCGGGATATTGCGGAGGATGCTAATAGAGGGCGGCTTTATTTGCCAGCAGAGCTTTTGCGGCGGTTTGGAATCCCGGCTAATCCGACCGGTGCATTACGCGCTGCGGGGTTGAATGGAATGTGTCATCTGCTTGCACGACGTGCAGTGGACCATTTCGCTAAGGCAGAGGAGTTGATGAAACGCTGCCCTAAGAAGACAGTACGTCCCGCACGTATTATGGCTGCTTCGTATAAAGTCACATTAGCGGCCTTGTTTAAACGTGGTTGGAGTACGCCAGAGGCAACGTTGCGGGTGAGCGGTTTTCGTAAAAAACTGGCGATGTTGTTGGCGGCTATTAGGGGGTAAATGTGAGCCACGTTCATATTATTGGTGGAGGTCTCGCTGGGCTTTCTGCGGCGGTAGAGCTGGCTCCACAGGCGCAGGTTACACTATATGAGGCCGGGCCTGCGTGCGGTGGGCGTGCGCGGTCTTTTCATGACAAAGCGTTAGATACGGTTATTGATAATGGTAACCATCTTCTCTTGTCAGCTAATCCTTATACTTTTCGTTATTTAGATCTTCTTGGGGCGCGGAAGACGCTAAAGGGAGCAGGGGAGCCGTTATTCCCATGGTATGATCTAGAAGATGATATTTCATGGGATTTGCATCTTTCCTCAGGGCGCATTCCATTCTGGCTCTTGCGAAGAGGGACCCGGGTCCCCGGGATGAAGCTTAGAGAGGTTCTAGCCCTATCGCGCTTGATGAAAGCGGATAAGGAAACGGTTGTAGCTGATTGTTTAGCTCCGGGGCAGTTTTCACGTCGTTTGTTAGAGCCATTGGCTGTGTCTGCTTTGAACACGGACATCCGCTCTGGAAGTGCTCGTTTGTTAGGGAACATTGTGCAGCAAACCTTAGCTAAAGGAGGGGCTGCATGTTGTCCGTGGACAGCTGCGCATGGTCTTTCAGAAAGTTTTGTAACGCCGGCTATGGCATATCTGGAAGAATATCACGCAGATGTGAAAACGGGGGCACGCGTCTCTGCACTGCAGTTTGATGGAGGACGTGTTTCAGCGATTGAGACATCTTTTGGTGTGGTGCCGTTGGGAGGGGAAGATGCCGTTATTCTGGCTGTTCCAGCCCCTGTAGCGTCTGGGTTGGTACCGGCCGTAGAGGCCCCCAATGAGTTTGAGAGTATTGCGAATGCGCATTACCGTCTTGAGGCACCTGTAGAGGCTCAAGGCGCTGTAAAAAAAGCCGGTTTTGTAGGGCTTGTAGGAGGAATGGCCGAATGGGTTTTCCTTCATGGGGAGGTCCTATCTGTTACCGTTAGTGCGGCGAACCGTTATACAGAGTGGCGGAATGATGAAATGTTGCAACGTATTTGGGAGGAGATCTCTCGTGCGTTGAAACCTGTTCTACTTAAGCCATTACCGGAGGCTATGCCGGTTGCTCGTTTAATTCGTGAAAAGAGAGCAACCTTTGCAGCTACACCAGAACAGGATAAAAGACGTCCTGGAGCACAGACAAGTTACGTAAACCTTGCACTTGCGGGTGACTGGACAGATACTGGGCTGCCTTCCACGATTGAAGGAGCCATTCAGTCGGGCCTAGTGGCTGTTGGTGCGCTTGGTTTCCGTTCGGCTGCAACCGGGGCGGGCGGGGTTAAATAAATTCGGTTTTGCTCTCTATACGTGCCAGAGAAATGCGCATGGTAGTAAGAGAATGTTGAAGGAGAAACCAGTGAGCGAGACGTCGTTCCGTCATAATTTCGATGCCACCGTGGTGGAGCAGGCGGCTCAGGCAGGCCATTCCGCTTTGGGGAAACGCCAGAAGGATGATGGTCATTGGGTTTTCGAGCTGGAAGCTGACGCCACTATTCCTGCAGAATATGTGCTGCTTGAGCATTTTCTTGATCGCATTGACCCTGTTCGTGAGAAGAAGATTGGTGTTTATCTGCGCCGTATTCAGGGTACGCATGGTGGCTGGCCACTTTATCACGATGGCGGGTTTGACCTTTCCGCTACAGTGAAGGCTTATTTTGCGCTGAAGATGATCGGTGATGATATTCATGCACCGCATATGGCGCGTGCCCGTGCTGCTATTTTGGCACATGGAGGTGCAGAGCGTAGTAACGTTTTCACACGTATTCAGCTTGCTCTGTATGGTGAGGTGCCGTGGCGTGCTGTGCCGGTCATGCCAATTGAGCTGATGCTTCTGCCTCGTAAGGCATTTTTCTCTGTATGGAATATGTCTTATTGGTCTCGTACGGTGATTGCACCCCTCTTGGTGCTTGGTGCCCGTAAACCGGTGGCAGTGAACCCTCGTGGAGTGCATGTTCCGGAAATTTTCCGTACCCCGCCTGTTCGTGTGAAGGACTGGATACGTGGTCCTTATCGGTCTGCTTGGGGGCGTGTGTTTAAATATGTGGATGAGCTGCTACGCCCAGTTGTGCCGCGTATTCCTAAGATGATTCACGCAAGAGCTGTTCGCAAAACCATTGCGTTTATTGAAGAGCGTCTCAGCGCTGGTGGCTTGGGGGCTATTTACCCGGCCATGGCTAATGTCGTGATGATGTTTCGTACATTAGGCGTCCCCGATGATGATCCACGTGTTGAACAAGCGTGGCAGTCTTTGCAGGACTTGCTAGTTGAGAAGGATGGTGAGGTATATTGCCAGCCTTGCGTATCTCCTGTGTGGGATACAGGCTTATCTGGCTTGGCGATGATTGAAGCTGCATCCGGTCCACAAGGTGTTAAAACTCCAGAGACAATGGCTGCCTTGAAGAAAACAGCCGCATGGCTGCGTGAGCGGCAAATCTTGGATGTAAAGGGGGATTGGGCAATTAATGCGCCTAACCTTCGTCCTGGTGGCTGGGCCTTCCAATACGAGAATGATTACTATCCGGATGTGGATGATACAGCTGTTGTTGGTATGTTGCTGCACCGGATTGACCCTGTTGAAAACCGTGAGGCGATTGAGCGTGCCCGTGAGTGGATCATCGGTATGCAAAGCACGAACGGTGGTTGGGGAGCGTTTGACATCGATAATGATTTAGATCTGCTAAATCATATCCCGTTTGCTGATCATGGTGCTTTGCTTGATCCACCAACTGTGGATGTGTCCGCTCGGTGTATCTCCTTCCTCGCACAGCTTGGCTATCCAGAAGATCGTGCTGTTATTGAGAAGGGGCTGGAGTATTTGCGCTCTGAGCAAGAAGCCACAGGAAGCTGGTTTGGTCGCTGGGGCACAAATTACATCTATGGCACATGGTCTGCTCTATGTGCGCTGAATATCGCCGGGGTGAGCCATAAGGACCTTATGGTGCAGCGTGCTGTTGCGTGGCTTGAAAGCGTACAGAACGAAGATGGTGGCTGGGGTGAAGATTGCGCCAGCTATGAGGGGGCACCGCAAGGCGTATATAAAGAAAGCTTACCAACACAGACAGCGTGGGCGACATTGGCTCTTATGGCAGTTGGTCGCCGGAATAGTGAGGCTGTGCAACGGGGGATGGCATATCTTGCTCGTATGCAGGATGAAAATGGCGAATGGCATGAAGAGCCTTACAATGCCGTTGGGTTCCCGAAAGTGTTCTACCTAAAATATCATGGCTACAAGCAGTTCTTCCCACTAACAGCATTGTCTCGCTACCGTAACTTGGGTTCCAGTAACTCAGGTAAGGTGGAATACGGCTTCTAATGCTCGGGATTTTAGTTGGCTTAAAGCAAGAGGCGCAATTAGCGAAACGCTTCTTCCCTGATGCGGTAATTGCTTTAAGCCATGCCTGCGAGAGTGGGGCTGTACGTGCTTTGGCAGAGTTGAAAGCTGCTGGTGCGACAGAGCTTCTGTCTTTCGGTTGTGCCGGTGGATTGGATGAAGATCTCCCACCGGGGACAGTTCAGGTGGCAGGTTTTGTGCATGTAGATGGGCAGAGCATTCTTACGGATGAGGTACTTAGTGAGCGTTTCGGCGCGAATAAAGTCTCCGTTCGTGGCGGGCTCTATCATAGCAATGTAATGATTGCTCAGGCGGCAGAAAAAGCAGCGTTATTTCATCAAACAAAGTGTCATGCTGTCGATATGGAGAGCGGTATAGTCGCACGTTCAGGTCTGCCTTTTGCTGTGCTGCGTGTTGTTTGTGATGATGCCGCTCGTAATCTGCCTCCAGCCGCTGCTGTGGCTTTAAAAGAGGGTAAGGTTCATATTCCTGCGTTACTCGCTTCGCTCGTGCAGCATCCAGGGCAGATTGGTGCGCTTATGACACTGGGGCGGGATGCGGCTCAGGCGCATAAATCTATGGCAGAGTTTCTCAAGCAGCTCTAAGCCAAGTTGGAGGGATGTTTCTGCCTCCACATACATAAAAATGCTTGTCTTTTATTTCCAGTTTTTCTAAGTAGAGGCAGCTTTTCTCTCTTTTCGAGAGGGGAGTTATTTCGCACGTATGGCCCGGATGTCCTGGTGTCCTATCTAATAGGGCGTTGCCATACGGAGGATAAACCAGAGAAAGAAAGTTTCTTAGCTATGGCAATGCCACAGTTCACAATGCGCCAGCTTTTGGAAGCTGGTGTTCACTTCGGTCACCACACACGCCGCTGGAACCCAGCTATGGCACCGTATTTGTTCGGTGTTCGTAACCAGGTTCACATCATCGATCTACAGCAGACAGTGCCTTTGCTGGACCGCGCTCTGAAGCAGGTTCGTGACACTGTTGCTTCTGGTGGTCGCGTGCTGTTCGTTGGTACAAAACGTGCTGCTGCTGACCTGGTAGCTGAAGCTGCTCAGCGTTGCGGTCAGTACTATGTGAACCACCGTTGGCTCGGCGGTATGCTGACAAACTGGAAGACCATCACAGGCTCCATTAAGCGTCTGCGTGGTATCGATGAGATGCTGGCTGGCGACACAACAGGTCTGACCAAAAAAGAGATTCTTGATATCACTCGCGACCGTGAGAAGCTGGAGCGTTCCCTTGGTGGTATTAAGGACATGGGTGGTCTACCAGACCTTCTGTTCGTTATTGACACCAATAAAGAGAAGCTGGCTGTTGAAGAAGCTAACAAGCTTGGTATTCCTGTGATTGCTGTGCTTGATAGTAACTCTGATCCTAAGGGTGTCACATTCCCAGTCCCAGGGAACGATGATGCTATCCGCGCGATTGCAACATATTGCGAGCTGGTTTCTGGTGCTGTGCTGGATGGTATTTCTGCAGAGCTAGCTGCTTCTGGCCAGGATATCGGTGCTTCTGAAGAGCTTCCGGTTGAAGCTGCTGTTGCAGAGAAGGCTGAAGCTGCACCTACAGCTGGCTAAGCTCATTTCTGTAAGCTGACTCTATAGGTTGGCTCAGATGAGTGCATGATTATACGCCGTGCGGTTGGAGGCTTCTCCAGCCGCATGGATGTTTTTTTAGGGATAGTAAAGAGTTATGGCAGACATTACTGCAGCAATGGTGCGCGAACTGCGTGACGCAACAAGCGCCGGCATGATGGATTGTAAGAAAGCCCTGACAGAAGCCAATGGCGACATGCAGGCTGCTATTGACTGGCTGCGTAAGAAGGGCCTTTCTCAGGCTGCTAAGAAGTCCGGTCGTGTTGCTGCTGAAGGTCTGGTTGCTGTCGCAACAGGCCCGCAGAAAGCGGCTCTGGTCGAGGTGAATGCTGAGACAGACTTCGTGGCTCGTAACGAAGCATTCCAGCAGGCTGTTGAAGATATTGCTAAGGTTGCTCTTGAGGTTGGTGAAGACCTCGAAGCTATTAAAGCAGCTAAAATGCCATCCGGCCGTACAGTTGCTGATGAGTTGACACATCTGGTGGCAACTATCGGTGAGAACATGACCCTGCGTCGTGCAACAGTGCTGAGCGTGCCATCAGGCGTTGTTGCTAGCTATGTTCACGGTGCTCTGCGTCCAGGCGTTGGTCGCATCGGTGTGATTGCTGCTATCGAAGCTCCTTCTGAGAGCGAAGCACTGCTTACACTGGGTCGTCAGATCGGTATGCATGTTGCTGCAACACGTCCAACAGCTCTTGATGTTGATAGTGTTGATGCGGAGTCCGTTGCGCGTGAGCGTAAGGTGCTTGAAGATCAGGCTCGTGCATCTGGTAAGCCAGAAAACATCATTGAGAAAATGGTCGAAGGCCGTATCCGTAAGTTCTATGAAGAAGTTGTTCTTCTTGAGCAGGTATGGGTGCATGACGGTGAGAGCCGTGTGAAGGCAGTCGTGCAGAAAGCTGGTGCGAAACTTGCTGGCTTTGAGCGTTATCAGCTTGGTGAAGGCATCGAGAAAGCTGAGAGCGACTTCGCTGCTGAGGTTGCTGCTGCTTCCGGACAGAAATAAGTTTCGGCTTATTACTGAGCGAGAAAAGCCCCCGTTTTTGCGGGGGCTTTTTTTTATGGTAAGCGCATGAGGGAGGAGTGAGATATGGAGTGGGAAGAACCAGCCGTTATTCTTAAAGTCTTCCCCCATGGTGAAAGCAGTTTGCTTGTAACCGTGCTGACACAGAATATGGGCGTGTACCGAGCCATGGTGCGTGGAGGGCGTTCTCGCCGACAAAGCGGGTTATGGCAGGTGGGAAATTTGATTCTTGCACGCTGGAAGGCACGCCTAGCAGAGCAGCTCGGGCACATGACTGCTGAACTTGTCCGTCCCATAGCGGCTTTTTTGTTAGATTACCCTTTGGCTTTAACTCTGCTGAGTAGCGCATGTAGCTTATGTCATGAAGCTCTCGCAGAGAGAGAGCAGCATGAGACGCTTTTTGTTTCTCTGACACATTTTTTAAGTGCGTTAAGTGTATCTCCGGCGGAACCCCCTGTTGCTTTGTACTTGAGGTGGGAACTCTTATTGCTGCGAGAGCTTGGTTATGGCTTAGATTTAAGTATATGTGCGGTGACGCAAAAGAGTGAAGGCTTGGCCTATGTCTCCCCACGCTCAGGAAGGGCTGTGAGTGAAGAAGGGGCGGGGGAGTGGAAGGACCGCCTTTTACCGCTGCCAACTTTTCTCCTCAATGAGGCAGATGAGGGGGATAATGAACAATGGCTCATGGGAGCAAGGTTGAACGGTTATTTTTTACAGCGTGCGGTCTTTTCTGTGCAGCATCGCCCCCTTCCAGCAGCGCGAGAAAGATTGATGGCTGCGTTATGTAGGACTGTTGATGCTGCAAGCTCTGGACAGGAAGGAGAAGAGCGTGTCTAAGCTGTTGTCCAATTTGAAGTCTAAGAAGAGCGGGGAGACCGTATGACGGGTGATCTGGCCGGGCATATTGAAGATACACGATTGGCTGAAGCGCTAAGCGAGCGTTATTTAGCTTATGCCATGTCAACCATCACGTCGCGTTCATTGCCAGATGTGCGTGATGGGCTGAAGCCTGTCCATAGGCGTCTACTTTATGCGATGCAGCAGCTAAAGCTTGATCCTTCATCAGGCTTTAAGAAATGTGCACGTGTGGTGGGTGACGTTATCGGTAAGTTCCACCCTCATGGTGATGCCTCTGTTTATGATGCGTTGGTACGCTTAGCGCAGGGGTTTGCGGTGCGGTATCCTCTTGTTGAAGGGCAGGGGAATTTCGGCTCGATTGATGGCGATGGCGCTGCGGCGATGCGTTACACCGAGAGCCGCATGACAGAAACTGCACGCATCATGCTTGAAGGCATTGCCGATGATGCGGTCGATTTTCGTCTGACTTATGATAATGAGGACAAAGAGCCGGTTGTTCTGCCAGGTTTGTTCCCTAATCTCTTAGCAAATGGCGCTGCTGGTATTGCTGTGGGGATGGCAACGAGCATTCCACCGCATAATGCTGCGGAGCTGTATCAAGCAGCACAGCTTATTATCTCCAAACCAGACTGCAGTATTGAAGAGATTTTGGACGTTATGCCTGGGCCTGACTTCCCAACGGGTGGGCTGCTCGTTGAGGATCGGGATGTTCTGGTCCGTGCTTATGAAACGGGAAGAGGGAGCTTCCGTACACGTGCGCGCTGGTCTGTAGAAAAAGGCCGCGGCGGGGCATGGGTGATTATTGTTTCTGAAATTCCATATCAGGTTCAGAAGGGTAAATTGATCGAACAAATCGCGAGCATGATGGATCAGCGTAAGCTGCCTCTGCTGGCAGATGTGCGGGATGAAAGTACGATGGATATTCGCCTCGTATTAGAGCCTAAAACGCGCAATTGCGACCCTGAAGTGTTAATGGAGACACTCTTCCGCCATACAGCTTTGGAAAGCCGCTTCAGCTTAAATATGAATGTGCTTAGCCAAGGCAAGGTGCCTGGCGTTTTGTCACTAAAGCAAATTCTGCAAGCATGGTTAGAACATGTTCATGAAGTCCTCGTGCGGCGTACGCAGCACCGGTTGGATGCTGTACGGCGGCGTTTAGAAATTCTTGAAGGGTTCTTAAAAGTCTATCTTAATCTGGATGAAGTTATTCGTATCATCCGTGAGGAAGACGAGCCTAAGCCAGCTCTTATGAAAGCTTTTGAGCTTAGTGAATTGCAGGCGGATTATGTGCTGAATATGCGCCTGCGCTCTTTACGCCGCCTTGAGGAGATGGAGATCCGTAAAGAGTGGGATGGTCTCGGTAAAGAGCAATCCTCTCTTGAGGGCCTGCTTGGCTCTGAGAAAAAGCGTTGGAAGCGGATCAGTACCGACCTTAAAAAGATGCAAGCTTTGTTCGAAGGTGGAGAATATGGCCCACGTCGGACAGTGATTTCCGAAGCCCCTGCTACAATCGATACATCCGCAGCTCTGGCGATTGAGCGTGAACCTGTAACAGTTCTTCTTTCACAAGAAGGGTGGATCCGCGCAGTTAAGGCGCATGGCCATGCGCCGGAAGGTCATCGTTTTAAAGAAGGTGATGGTTTAGCTTACTCTGTAGAGTGTCAAAGTACAGATAGGCTCTGCCTCATGGCAGCCGGTGGGCGCGCTTTCACCATTCGTGTAGCGGATCTGCCTCGCGGGCGTGGTTTTGGCCAACCTGTTAGAACATTGGCAGATCTCCCTCAGGAAGACCAAGTTGCGGCTTTGTTCAGTTTAGGCGGTGATGAGGCACGTTATCTGATAACCAGTTCAGATGGGCGTGGTATGCAAATATCTGCAAGTAATCTGGCTGCAGAAAAGCGGACAGGGCGGCAGGTCTTTAATCTGAAAGATGGCGCTCATTTGTTCAGTGTCTTACCTGCTCAGGGGACACATGTACTATGTTTGGGTACGCATAAACGTGCGTTGATCTTCCCTCTAGAGCAGGTGGCCGAGATGACACGCGGTGGCGGTGTGAGCTTGCAGAAGCTGCCCGCGGGTGCAGGTGTGCGCGAGATACGTCTCTTCACATTGGAGGAAGGTCTGATATGGCGCGAGGGGCAGCGTGTCCGCTCCAAGGATGACCTGCTAGCTCTTGTGGCGCGGCGTGGTGCTGTGGGACGAGCTGCACCGCAATGGATGCTCCGTAAGTCTTAATTATCTTTCTTCTCAGTGAAGTACATTGAGGGAGGGGGAGATATTTATTAAGGAGTATTAAAAGTAAGGGAGGTGAGGATGCATTATTTATTTACACCAGCTTTTATATTTGGTGTGTTGCATATCACACTCTCTCTTATCGTGACGGCGCATATTTTGCTCACAAAGCGGGACACAGCTGCAGCAACAGGGTGGATCGGCATTTGTTGGCTCATGCCCTATATGGGGTCTTTGCTGTATCTCTGCTTAGGGATTAACCGTGTACGTCGCCGCGCACAGAAGTTGCGTGAAGATATGAGCCCAGAGGAAACTGCTTTTTTGATGCAGTGGTCTCATAATTCTGAGGGGAGTTTTATGCACCCCTTGGTTACAATGCTTGATAAGCTTACCAATATGCCTTTACTGCAAGGCAACAAGATAGAGTGCTTGCATAACGGGGATCATGCGTATCCGTTAATGTTGGAAGCGATCCAGCAGGCGCAGCATTCGATCATTTTATGTTCATATATTTTTCGTTTCGATAGAACGGGGCGAGAATTTATGAAAGCTCTCGTGGCAGCACATGGGCGTGGTGTCGAAGTCAGGGTGCTGGTTGATGGGGTAGGAAGTGGCTACCTCTATAGTGCAACCGCACATTATCTACGGCATTACCATGTACGTTGCGCACGTTTTATGCACTCCCTATGGCCGTGGCGTATGCCATTCATCAATTTACGGAATCACCGTAAGATTCTCGTAATTGATGGTCGGATTGGTTTTATGGGGGGGCTAAATATTGGGGCGGAGAATGTTTTGCGTACCCCCACTCGTCGGCCTATTCCGGTAGCGGATACGCATTTCCGTTTAGAAGGCCCTGTTGTGCAACAGTTATCTGAAGTCTTTGCGCGGGACTGGGCCTTTACGACAGGGGAAGTGTTGGAAGGTACAGAATACTTCCCCACGCCCATCGCCGCAGGCGATGTACCTGCACGTGTTGTGACGTCTGGCCCTGATATGGATTTTGAGAAGGTTGAATATACAATCCTCCAAGCCCTGACGCTGGCACGTAAACATGTTTGTTTTATGACGCCGTATTTCATCCCAGATGATCGCTTTGCAACAGAACTTGGTTTAGCGGCTTTGCGTGGGGTGCGGGTTGATATTGTGGTGCCAAAGGCGAGTAATCATCCTATTGCAGATTACGCTCGTAACGCTTGTTTACGAAGATTGGTGAAATCTGGCTGCCATATTTGGTTAGGAGCACCGCCTTTTAACCATTCTAAGTTGATGACGGTTGATCAGAGGTGGAGTTTTATAGGGAGTGCGAATTTAGATCGCCGTTCCCTTAGGCTGAATTTTGAAGTGAATATGACCGTACATGATGAGGCAACGGCAGCTCATCTTGAGCGTTTTATGATCAGTCATCATAGCCACGAGCTAACATTGGATGAAATTAAGGCGTGGTCGCTTTTAGTTCGTTTACGAAATGGGGCTTGTCGTTTGTTATTACCTTATCTTTGAAAAGGTATATTGGAGAGGGGGTTGATCTTTTTAAGTTCGCCTAGCCGGTTAAGAATTCCCTCAGGTAGCAAATAATTGCGGGTGGGGAGAGGTGTTGGGCTTAAGGTGACAGAAATAGGCCTATGATCTGATCCAAAGCGTGGGAAGACTTGCCGGTCGATTAGTGAGAAGCCACGTGTAAGGCAACGGTCTAGCCTCAGGGGAACATGATTGAGCATACGGTGTGTTTGCTCACGAGGGCCAATATCTGTAAAGCCAGGAAGTAGAGCGGGGCCAACTTGGTTAAAATCGCCAATAATAATAGCGTGCCCTGTTAGGTCCTTTTTGATGAGATGGAGCTGACGGCGATTCAAAATAGGACCGTGGGAGAGATGCACGTTGGCAATGCTGAGCGGCCCAAATTCCATGTCAAAATGAAGTATCTGGGCGGAACGATGTGCGGCAACGCCTGGTTGAAGCATTTGTAGGCGAGGAGGCCGGCTAAAGGGATGGCGGCTCCAACAAGCGGTGCCATGGATCCGTCCAATAGAGGCAAGGCGGCTATAATATCCCCCTACAAGGCGGGGAAGCTTATCTGTAAAAAGACGACATTCTTGCATTAATAAAATATCTGGCTGCGTCATGCGGATGAGCAGACAAATATCATCCAATGTTGCTCCATCTTCGTAAAATAGATTCCAGCTAACTAGTCGAAGAGAGGTTGGGTCTGTCGTGCAAGATGTGGCGTTTTGAGTGAAACTCATAAGAGTATATGCCGTCTTGAAAGGGTAAATAGTATCGTAAGCTTGATAGCCCTAGCTATTATGTATCATCGAATGGGTAAAAAATCATAGAAAATTAACAATTATGATGACGCCCTACTCCATGAGGTAGCTGAAGATATCAGAGTAGGGCTTGCCTTTGAGGGTATTAGAAGGCGAGAATGAAGCAAAAGTTAAACAAAACACGAAGGTCAGCCTTTTAAGGCGCTGGAAAAGAGGATGTGATGCCCGCAGAACATAAAGAGAAGGCAGCGCCAGTTATTGGTGAAGGCTGGAAGAAACTCGCAACATTCTTAGCGCATTCAGGGCGGCAAGTGCCGGAGAGGCCGGGGAGTTTTGTGAATTTTCCTGTTTCACGTGGGTCAACCGTCGTTTTCCCGACTATTGCGGATATGGAGGCACAAGGGGCGCAAGCCTATGATCATCAGCTCGTATATGGAGCTATGGGGAATCCTGTTCAGCATGAGTTGGAGAAAGTACTCGCTCAGTTAGAGGGGGGGCAGCATACCCAGATTGTGAATTCTGGTCTCGCTGCATGTACATTTGCTCTATTAGCTTTCCTAAAAGCAGGAGAGCATCTCTTATTGCCAGATTCGGTTTACGGGCCGACGCGGCGGTTTGCTGTGAATTTTCTGAAAAGGCTTGGTGTTGATACGAGCTTTTATCCACCTCAAGCAAATGAGGCAGAGTTAGAGTCTTATATAAAGCCACAAACCCGTGCGGTCTTTGCGGAAAGTCCGGGAAGCCATACCTTCGAGGTACAAGATATCCCTATGCTCGCACGTTTTGCGCATAAGCATGGTGCGCGGCTTTTTGTGGACAATACATGGGGGATTGGCGCTTTTCAGCCATTTGAGCATGGTGTTGATGTATCCATCCAAGCTTTGACGAAATATCCTTCAGGACATGCTGATGTCATCCTTGGAGCGATTACAGTTAAGACAAATGAAGATTGGCGGCTTTTACGCCGTGCGGCGATTGAATTTGGCGCATCTGGTGGGCCGGATGATTGCTGGCTGGTATTGCGTGGCTTGAAGACAATGGCTGTGCGCCTCGCTCAACAGGCACGATCAGCTTTTGAGCTTGCATGCTGGTTAAAGGAACGACCAGAGGTTGCTCATGTGCGTCACCCAGCTTTGCCAGATTGCCCAGGGCATGAATTGTGGAAAAGAGATTTTTCTGATGCAAGCGGTTTGTTTGGGGTAGAGCTGGTAAAAGGCATCACACCAGAAGCTATGGGTAAGATGCTAGATAGTCTGACACTCTTTGGTATTGGTGCAAGCTGGGGAGGGTATGAAAGCCTTGTTCTCCCTACAACAGGTGGATTAACGCGTTCTCATCATCCAGGTGAGCCGGAAGGGAGCGCATTCCGAATTCAGGTTGGATTAGAGGATGTGGAAGATCTAAAGGCAGATCTTGCTGGAGGGTTTGCTAAGCTTACCCACTCATAAACAGGGCTGAGATTACAACATGCGGTAGGAAAGTGCTTCTGCTGCATGTTGTTTGTGCACAGTTTCTGATCCTTCGAGGTCGGCAATGGTGCGAGCAACACGAAACATGCGTGTAATCCCGCGATGTGAGAGTTTGAGCCGCAGGGCTGCTTGCTCGGCAAGGGTGAGGGCGTCTTGCTCAAAGAAGAAGTTCTCAGGTGTCATTTGAGAATTACAGATACCTTGACGTTGTATTTGTTTGTCATAGGCTTTTTGGACACGAGGGCGTATCTCCGCACTGCTCTCTCCTTCTGGGGCGCGGCTAATTGCTAGAGGTGAGAGAGAGTGGATGTGTACGCATAGGTCCATTCTATCCATCATTGGTCCAGAAATACGTGCAGCATAATCTTGAGAGCAGCGAGGTGCTTTATTGCATGAACGTTCGACATCATGAACGTACCCACAACGGCATGGATTCATCGCTGCGATAAGCTGAAAGCGAGCGGGGTAATGGGTATGGTGTGCGGCGCGTGAAATAGTGACTTCTCCTGCTTCTACAGGTTGGCGTAGCCCTTCGATACAGGAGCGTGGGAATTCGGGAAACTCATCTAAAAAGAGAACCCCATTATGGGCGAGGCTGACTTCTCCTGGTTGTGCTTTGGGCCCCCCACCAACGAGGGCAGGGAGTGTTGTATTATGATGGGGGGCACGGTAAGGCGGGCGATTAATAAGCTGGCCGGGTGGTAAGAGGCCACTGATGCTATGTATTTGACTGCTCTGGAGGATTTCTTCTGCTGTGAGGTCAGGCAATATGCTAGGCAAACGGCTCGCTAGCATGGATTTCCCAGAACCTGGTGGGCCAGACATCAGTAGAGAATGTCGTCCTGCTGCCGCAATCTCCATGACGCGGCGGGCTTGTTGCATTCCTTTTATATCTTTGAAGTCAGGCCCGTAATGAGGCGGCTGAGGAAGAGGTGCTGGAATGGCAGGTAAGAGTTGCTCGTTACGAAGGTGCGCACTTAAAACCCGCAAAGAAGGAGCAGCGATAATGGGAAGATCAGGATGCCCCCAACGAGCCTCTTGGCTTTGCGATGCTGGGCAGATAAGCCCTAGATTATGAGTAGCAGAGGCTAATGCGGCACAAAGGATGCCACGAACTGGATTGATGCTCCCATCGAGCGTGATTTCCCCTAGAGCAGCAAAAGAGCTGATGGTTTCGCTAGGGATGATGCCCATAGCTACTAAGAGCCCAATGGCAATGGGAAGATCAAAATGGGCGCCATCTTTAGGAAGATCTGCCGGGGTAAGATTTACAAGAATACGTTTGGGCGGGAGTGCCAGCCCCATAGCTGAAAGTGCAGCCCTAACACGTTCGCGAGATTCTGCTATGGCACGTGTGGCCATACCGACAATAATAAATGAGGGCAGTCCGGTAGAAATCTGCACTTCTACGGTTACAGGAGTGGCTTCTATGCCGGAAAAGGTAAAGCTTTTTATACGGGCGAGAGATGGGGCCGTGGATGTCATAATGAAGTGCGGATTTTATGGATAATATAAAGGTTCGCCCAAGTGCAATGGCACTTGGGCGAGCCAATAGGGCCGGGTTTTATAAACAAGCCCTGCGAGACGAGCGCCTTGAAAGGCTCAGTCGGCCGAGTGGATAGGGCGGATAGAGCGTGCTTTTAGGGTGCCCTTTAGAGCCCGAAGTTGTTCGAGAAGCCCTTTTTCTAAAGCAGCCACATTGTCTGTCTCTGCTTCTGCCTCAATCACTACATAGCCAATCTCACCATCGGTCTGGAGAAACTGTGCCGTGAGGTTGCAGGCAGCTTTGGCGAAGATATCGTTAATCTGGCCGAGGATACCAGGTTGGTTCACATGGACATGCATAAAGCGCATCCCACCGGGGCGTTCGCCAAGTTGTACTTGTGGGAAGTTAACAGCACCAACAGTTGAGCCAACATCAGAATATTCCACAAGTTTTTGAGCAACTTCTACACCGATGCGCTCTTGAGCTTCCATTGTGGAGCCGCCGATATGTGGAGTGAGTAGAACATTCTCAAGCCCTTGTAGAGGAGAGGAGAAGCGTTCTTGGCTGCTTTTTGGTTCTACGGGGAAGACATCAATTGCTGCGCCCATTAGGTGACCATCTTTTAGCGCAGCGGCGAGGGCCTCAAGGTCCACAACTGTACCACGTGCGTTATTTAGCAGGATAGAGTTTGGCTTCATTGCACGGATTTCGGCTTCGCCGATGAGGTTCTGTGTCTCTGGTGTTTCCGGCACATGGAGTGTGACAATATCAGACTGGCTAAGGAGTGTTTCTAACGAATCGACAGAAACGGCATTCCCGTGAGGGAGACGTGGCGCAATATCGTAATAGAGAACACGTAGACCAAAGGATTCTGCGAGAACAGAAAGCTGCGAGCCGATGGAGCCGTAGCCAACGATCCCCACTGTTTTACCACGAACTTCCCATGCATTTGCGGCGGACTTTTCCCACCCACCTTTGTGGCAAGCCTCAGAACGGGAAGGAATGCGGCGCAGTAGCATCACAATTTCCCCCATAACAAGCTCAGCAACGGAGCGGGTGTTGCTGAAGGGGGCATTAAAGACAGGTATACCCGCCATACGTGCCGCATCTAGGTCAACTTGGTTTGTTCCAATGCAGAAGCAGCCGATCGCCATCAGGCGGTTCGCGGAGTTAATGACATCAGCCGTAAGCTGTGTACGGCTGCGAATGCCAACGATATGAACCCCTTGAAGAGCTTCTTTTAAAGCGTCGCCTTCTAGAGCACCTTTGAGGCGCGTGACTGAGGCATAGCCTTGGCGTTCCATATAGTCGACAGCACTATCGTGGATGCCTTCCAGAAGGAGAATCTGGATTTTGTTTTTGGAAAGAGAGAGCGGTGCGGAGAGGGTCATGGTCGGGAAACCTCGTCATGAAAGGCGGGCCGAAAGAGTGGCCTTACACAAATCGTTATTTATCTGTAACGGAGTAAGCGCTAGCTGGAAAGGGCCTTCACAGCATCTGTTAATAATGATTGGTTAGCGCAGGCAAGAATATCACCTTCACTCTGCAATGTGAGTGGGGCGCCGCTCCAGTCTGTAATGCAGCCACCAGCACCTTCAATAACGGGGACAAGGGCCGCCCAATCCCACGGTTTTAGGGTATCCTCTGCAATTATATCGACTTGTCCAAGGCTAAGAAGGCCGTAGCCATAAGCGTCACCGCCCCACGTGGTACGACGGACAGTTTGTTGAAGTTTTTGAAATTTTTTAAAATTTTCAGGACGAAAAATTTCAGGTGCCGTGCAGGATAGCTCAGCTTCTTCGAGTTGGCAGTGGGAACGCGTGCCAATGTTACCGGGTAAATGAGCGGAGATATACTGGGTTGTCTCACCCTTTAGGCCTAGCCAGCGTTCATTGGTAATAGGTTGGTCGATCAGACTGAGGACCGGTGTTCCGTTGTGCAAAAGGGCGATGAGTGTTGTAAAGCTTGGGCGGCCAGTTACAAATGAGCGTGTGCCGTCAATGGGGTCGAGGACCCATAGCCATTCATTCTCCAAAGCTCCTGTGGTGCCTTCTTCCTCTCCCAAAATAGCATGTTGGGGGACATGTGCGCCCAAAACGGCCCGCATTGCTTTCTCGGCGTCTTTATCTGCTTTAGTGACGGGGCTATCGTCATCTTTAGAGGTAATAGGCAAGTTTCGCCGAAAATGGGGAAGGATCACCTGCCGTGCAGCATCGGCGCAGTGTTGGGCGAGGGTAAGGTAGCTGTGGAGCGGGGGCTGGGTCATAAAGTTTGTTCTGTCTTTTTCGTCTCTAGCTAATTGACGGCGCTATAGTAGAGCGGCATCAGGTAATTATGCGACCTCTTATTGTTATTCCTTCCAGACTTGCTTCGACAAGGCTCCCGCGTAAAGCTCTTGCTGAGATTAATGGGCTTCCGGTGATCGCCCATGTGGCGAAGAGAGCCGTAAAGGCAGATTTAGGCCCAGTGATTGTGGCCGCGGGGGATAAAGAAATTCTTCCTGTTCTTGAGGGAATAGCTGGAGTACAAACGGTTTTGACAGATCCGGCCCTACCGAGTGGGTCGGATAGAGTTCAGGCCGCTGTGCAGCTTTATGACCCAGAAGGGCAGTATGATTGTATTTTAAATCTGCAAGGTGATTTGCCATTAATAGAGCCGCAAAGTTTGCATCATGCGTTGCGGCCTCTAAAGCATAATCCGAGCTTTGATATTGGGACGCTGGTGGCTCCTGTGAAAACAGAAGAAGAGGCACAAAGACCGTCTGTGGTAAAGGTTGCATGCGCTTTTGGTGCGGAGGGTGTCGCGCGGGCGTTGTATTTTTCTCGTTCAAGTATTCCGTGGGGTGAGGGGGCATTGTGGCACCATATAGGTGTGTATGCATGGCGGCGCTCAGCTTTGGAACGGTTTGTATCTTTGCCGACATCTATGTTGGAGCAACGTGAAAGTTTAGAACAATTGCGTGCTCTGGAGGCTGGTATGACTATTGGGTGTGCAAAAATTTGCGAGGCCCCTCTTGGGGTTGATACATATGATGACCTCATTAAAGTTAGGGAAAAAATAGCATGCCAGTAATTGCGTTTCAGGGGCGGCCAGGAGCGTATTCTGACCTAGCGTGCCGTGCGGCGCGTCCGGGATGGACGACTTTTCCCTGCCGCAGTTTTGCCGAAGCGATTGAGGCGGTGCGTGACGGTGTGGCTGATGAAGCTTTATTGCCATGTGAAAATTCTCTCGCTGGGCGTGTAGCAGAGATACATGCCTTATTGCCTGAGGCAGGTTTGAAAATTGTCGGTGAGCATTTTGAGCGTGTTGAGCACTGCTTGCTAGGCGTTCCTGGGACCAAGATAAAAGATATCCGACGTATTCACACACACCCTGTTGCTATGGCGCAGGTACGGAATTTGTTACGAGATAATGGCTTTGAAGGCGTCACAGAGTTTGATACCGCTGGCGCTGCGGAGTTAGTGGCAGAGTGGGGACGCAAGGAAGATGCTGCAGTAGCCTCATCTCTCGCAGGGGAGTTGAATGGCCTAGAGATTATTTGTCGTAATGTTGAAGATGCGCAGCATAATACCACACGGTTTTATCGAGTTGCTTTGCCTCATGTGAAGCCAGAGCTTGATGCTGGTACAGCTATGATGACGAGTTTGATCGTTTGTGTAAGGCATGTGCCAGGGGCTTTATGCGATGTTTTAACGAGTTTTGCGCGATATGGGGTAAACATGACGCGTATTGAAAGCTATATGCTAGGTGGCTCGTTTGAGGCATCGCATTTTTTGATGGATGTTGAAGGCGCACCAGAGGACGAAAAAGTGAGTAATGCGTTGGGAGATCTTGCAGATGTTTGCCAGTCATGGCGTCTGCTAGGTTCTTATGCGCGGAGCCCTTTTAGAGACGTTATGTGATTTGCCTCCCAAGGGGAGGTATTACTATGGATGAGATGACCCATATCAAAAAAATATGGTAGGGTCTTATAAGTTGCTAGGTAAACGGCTGGAGAGAAAGATGGCGCAGACTATCAATGAACAATATCGCGGCTCACTGACTGCGCTTGTCACTCCTATGGCGAAAGATGGCTCATTGGATGAGCAAGCTGCCATCCGCTTGATTGAACGGCAGATTCAAGGTGGCACAACTGGGCTGATTCCCGCAGGGACGACAGGTGAAAGCCCAACATTAACGCATCTAGAGCATGGGCGTGTTGTTGAGTTGTGCGTAAAGGCCGCTGCCGGGCGGGCCTTTGTAATGGCCGGGGCTGGTTCTAATTGCACAAGTGAGGCTGTTGGCATGGCCCGGCATGCTCACGAGGTGGGGGCTGATGGGCTTTTGGTTGTAGTGCCTTATTACAATAAGCCAACGCAGGAAGGACTATATCGCCACTTTATGACGATTGCCGATGCGACACCTCTCCCATTGTGGCTGTACTGCATTCCGGGGCGCTCTGTTGTGGATCTAACACCAGAGACTGTAGGTCGTTTGGCTCAGCATCCAAATATTGTTGGCACAAAAGATGCGACAGCGAATTTAACTCGTCCAATTGCTGTACGCCGTGCAGCAGGGGCTGAGTTTAACCAGCTTTCTGGTGAAGATGGGTCGATTCTATCTTTCCTTGCCGCTGGGGGGCATGGTTGTATCAGCGTGACATCTAACATCGTGCCTGATCTTTGTTCTCAAATGCATAATCTGTGGCAGGAAGGTAAAGTCGCAGAAGCAATTGCTTTACAAGATCGCCTTACACCGTTGCATGATGCGCTCTTCTCAGAGACAAGCCCAGGCCCTGCGAAATATGCTCTGTCTCGTCTTGGTTTGTGTGAGGCGACATTGCGCTTACCACTGGTTGAACCCGGTGAAGCAACTAAGAAGCGTGTGGATGATGCGCTACGCGGCTTAGGTGTGCTGGATTAAGGCTAGGACATGGCTGCCAGTAAGAAAAAAACAAAAAGTGGGCTGATCTCCCACGGTATTGCTGCCCAAAACCGGAAGGGTCGTTTTAATTATACGATTCTGGAAACGGTTGAGGCTGGGCTTGTGCTCAAAGGGCCTGAGGTTAAAAGCTTGCGGATGGGGCGAGCGACTTTAACTGAAGCTTATGCAGTAGAACGTAATGGTGAGCTGTGGCTGATCAATTCGTATATCCCTGAATATCAGGGTGGTGTGTTGTCACGGTTTGATACGCGTGCCCCGCGTAAGCTTTTGCTCCATCGGAAGCAGTTGGCACGTTACATTGGTGAGGTAACACGGGCGGGGGCGTCTCTCGTGCCGTTGGATATCCATTTTAATGATCGTGGTGTTGCCAAAGTTACCCTAGGGCTTGGTAAAGGGCGTAAGAAAGAGGATAAACGCCACGCTATCGCAGACCGTGACTGGCAGCGTGATAAGGCGCGTTTGCTTCGGAATAAGGGGCGAGGGGATTACTAAGCTCCCTATTTTTATTTTAGGCGCTTCCACATAGAAAAAGCCCCGCTGTCTGTATGACAGGCGGGGCTTTTATACTTCTAAGCTGTGATGCTCAGGGAAGCTTACTCAGCTGTGAGCTCAACAGCTTCAGGGCCTTTATGCCCCTGAACAACCTTCATGCCGACAGTTTGGTTATCTGCCAGACCATTTAGGCCGGAGCGTTCCAGAGCGGAAGCATGCACGAAGACATCTTTCCCGCCGCTTTCAGGCGTGATGAAGCCGAAGCCTTTGGTCGTGTTATACCATTTTACAATACCGCGCATTTCCTCAGCATTGGAGAGATCTGGTGCGGGATGAAAACGTTCTTGTCGCACTGGAGCAGAACGACGTGGTGCTTCTGGTGTTGCTGTGCTTGCATCAACAGAAAGAACTTCTGCCACCTGGCGGCCTTTAGGGCCCTGGCCAACACGGACAACAACTGTTGTGCCTGGTTCTGGTTCTGTATGACCAAGTGTGCTGAGGGTATTAGCATGGAGGAAGACATCCCCGCTGCCATCGCTCAGGCCAACGAAGCCAAAGCCGCGTTCGGTATTAAACCATTTAACGGTGCCGATGATTTCAGGGCCTGTTGGGGTTACCTGTGGGCCACCACGGCCACCGCCACCACGGCGTGGACCGCCGCCAAACCCACCGCGAGGTGCGCCATAGCTGTCACGCTCTTCGAAATAGGAGGGTTGGGTCATAAAGTCGCGGTCATAACCGCCGCGGCGGGAGGAAAAGGAGCTGCGGTCGGATCTATTATTTTTCAAGGGTCTCGTCCCGGGTATTGGGGTCATCAGGGAGGGTGCAAGCGGTTGCTCTTCCCCTCAGGGTCGTAAAATCTGGATAACGAGTTACGCTATCCAAATGTGACGGTAGCACGTTTTCTTCAAATAGCTAGAAGGAAAAGTGAAAAATATAAAATAATTTTCTTTGCTCATTATTAGGAGGATTTATGTCCTGATAATGTGGTTGGTTATAATTTTTCTCTTAAAAGTAAATAAACTTATTGTGTTTTTTTAAAACAAGTAAAGAAACAATGAATGTATTGATAATAATTCATCCTGAAATAAGCAATCTTTCAGGGGTAGAGCGGTCAAAAATATGAAGTAACTCCTGCAAAGCAGTGCCTCTGGAGCCAGTAAGACTAGGGTTGCGTGTTAGTTCACGTCTGCAATCATGTGTCATGGCGGTTAAAAGGAGTGAAAGGCGTAATGGATCTGCGAGACGAAAGCCTGGCATACCGGATTGCCGACTCCCTGCTAGGTCACCTCCACCACGAATGCGGAAGTCCTCATCGGCGATAAGGAATCCATCTTCGGTATCACGAAGTAAGTGTAAACGCCGTTGGGCTGTTATGGTGGTTTCATCGCTATGCAAGAGGAGGCAGAAGGAATGTTCAGCCCCACGTCCTACACGTCCGCGGAGCTGATGAAGTTGGGCAAGGCCGAAGCGTTCGGCTTGTTCAATCACCATAATGGTTGCATTGGGAATATCTACGCCGACTTCAATCACCGTAGTGGCGACAAGGAGGCGTGTTTCTCCCGTGCGGAAGGCTTCTAAGGCATTTTGACGGGTTTCGATGTCCTGTTTGCCGTGAGCAAGGCCGATGCAGGGGCCAAAATATTTTATAAGCTCTGCACAGCGTTCTTCCGCCGCGGCGGCACTTTGGGTTTCACTTTCTTCAATAAGTGGGCAGACCCAGAAAATTTGTTTTCCTTGTTTGAGAGCCCTTTGGATGCCCGCAAGGATATCATCCATCATACTCATACTATGTACGGTTGTTTTGACAGGTTGGCGACCGGCTGGTTTGCCGTCTAACCGGCTGACACTCATTTCCCCCCATTCGGTTAATTGTAACGTACGGGGGATAGGTGTAGCTGTCATAACGAGCAGATCTGTTGCTGAGCCCTTGTCGGCAAGTTTCATCCGCTGTTCCACGCCAAAGCGATGCTGTTCATCAATAACAGCAAGGCCGAGGTCTGCAAATTCTACGCCATCTTGAAATAATGCATGTGTGCCAATGGCGATTCGAGCGCTTCCATCGGCGATTTGCTGCAATCCGTTGCGGCGTGCTTTGCCTTTGACAGACCCGCTAAGAAAGACAAATGGGACAGAAGAGAGCTTGGCGAATGTTGCTGCATGTTGTTGGGCGAGAATTTCTGTGGGGGCCATTAAAGCCGCTTGTGCTCCAGCTTCGACAGCTTGTAGCATGGCCATCATGGCAACAAAGGTTTTCCCTGCGCCAACATCACCTTGCAAAAGGCGCATCATAGGGGTGGCTTTTTGCATATCGGCAGCTATTTCATTGATAACACGCTTTTGCGCCTCTGTTGGGGGGAAGCCAAAGCGCGAGAGAAGTTCTTTGCGGAGGCTACCGTCTCCTTTGAAGGCACGCCCTGGGCGTGTTTGGGCCTGCATACGTGCAAGGCCAAGGCAGAGTTGGTCGGCTAAGATTTCATCTGCGGCAAGGCGTGTACGTGCGCGTTCAAGAATAGGGGTAGGGTCTTCAGTTTGCGGTAATGTTTCAGGGCAGTGCAAGAAAGTAAGAGCGTCTTTAAAGCTGGGCCATTGTTTCTTTTGCACAAGAGGTGGATCTAGCCATTCAGGGAGGGCGGGAATAAGCGCAAGCGCTGCGTGCATAGCCCGCTTGACGGTTGAGGGGAAAAGGCCGGCTGTGAGTGGCCATACAGGTTCTAACCATGGGAACTTATCTTTCTTTTCCCATGAGATGATATGATCTGGGCGGGAGAGTGTAAGGCGGTCGTGATAATGCCCCACTTTGCCCGAAACGAGTATCTCAGTGCCTTCTACTGGGAGGTATAAACGCCCTTTTTGGAAAAAAGTAATATCCAATCGGCCTGTGTCATCTTGGGTTGATAAAATTGTTGGTTGGGACTTACGAGTAGGTTTGCGTATGCCAGTGACGCGAACGTGGGCTGTGAAAACGTCCCCCGCCATAAGCTGCTGGCCTTCAGCAATACTCATAAGTTTGCGGCGGTCTATGAGCTTCTCTGGTAGGGTAAAGAGGAGATCAATAACCCGCTTATTACCGCTAATTTTTGCTAACAAGCTGGCGTGGCGAGGGGAGATACCCGCTAAGCTGTCGATAGGAGCGAGGAGAGGGGTGATTTGTAATGAAGCGGAAGAAAACGGCATAGGAATGAGAGGGTAAGGCTTCTGGGCTGACAGCGTGATAATGGAGCGGTATAGGATAGCATTAATAAGGTTTATACTAAAAATGTCATCATGTGATGGAGAGGCCCACTGAATGTCTTCTGATACATCCTTGCACGCACCTTTTGGTCCAACGGTTTGGGGCGTGCCTGATGGGTCTGTTGCGTTTTTATTGCGTCAACGCCTTGCGGAGCATGAGGGGACATTAGTGCATGTCGCACGGGATGATGCGTCTCTTGCGGCATTGGCAGATATGTTGGGTTGGCTTGTCCCAGAGGTAAGCGTATTGCGTTTTCCTGCATGGGATTGTTTACCTTATGATCGTATTTCACCCAATCCTGCCATTGTGGCTGAGCGTGCCGCAACGTTAAGCCACTTATTAGAAGAGAAGCCTAAAACTGGTCGTATTGTGCTGACGACCATTCATGCTCTTATTCAGCGCGTACCACCACGTGCTGTTTTTGCAGGGCAAACTCTACGCGTGAATGTGGGAGATACGCTAGACGCAGCTAAGCTTGCGGAGATTCTCGTTAGCAATGGCTATAGCCACGTTGATACGGTGATGGAACGTGGGGAATTTGCAACGCGTGGGGGAATATTTGATCTATATCCCGCAGATGCAGGTGAGCCTGTGCGTTTGGATATGTTCGGTGATGAAATTGAGAATATCCGTAATTTTGATGCGGCAACGCAGCGTTCAACAGATGCTATCAAGCAATTTAGCCTCACGCCTGTGTCTGAATATGCGTTGGACCGTCAAAGCCTTAGCCGTTTTCAGACAGGGTGGCGGGATGTTTTTGGCGTAGGGGCATTAGAGGATGTGCTGTATCGCCAGATTCTAGAAGGGCGCCGGGCAAGCGGAGCGGAGCATTATTTACCGCTTTTTCATGATGGTGATGGCCGTCATATGGAAACATTGCTGGATTATATTCCAGATGCGGCCTTAAGTTTCGAGCGTGATACTCCTGAGATTTTAACGGCACGTTTGGACATGATTGCTGATCATTACCAAGCGCGTTGTGCGGCGGGGCAAGAGGGGGAAATGCCGTATCGGCCTTTGCCATCGCACCGTCTCTACCTCAATAGGCATGGTTGGGATGGTATGCTCAAGGGGCGGCCAACATGCTTGCTCTCACCTTTTGCAAAGGCTGATGATGTAGAAGGAGTGGATGCAGGATACCGTCCTGGGCCTGTGTTTGCGAGTATGGGAGGTGCCAGTAGAGAAGGTGTTTTTGAACAATTCTCTAATCATGTGGCTGATTGGGGAAAGCAAGGCCGGCGTACATATCTGACAGCGTGGAGTAATGGCTCGCGCGAGAGGATTGCCAGCTTGTTACACGAGCATGGCATTGCGAGTACCTCGTATGAAAGCTGGGCAGATGCAGCGGGTATGGCGCGTGGAGCTGTCGGGTTGCTGGTACTTGGGGTTGAGCGTGGTTTTGTTGGAGAGCGGCTCGCCTTTGTTTCTGAGCAGGATCTGTTAGGTGAGCGTCTTGCTCGTCCGCCACGGCGTCGTCGCAAAGGGAATGATTTCATCACGCAGATTGGTGAAATCTCTGAGGGTGACCTTGTTGTACATGAAGAATATGGGATTGGCCGTTATGTCGGCTTAGAGACCGTGCGCGAAGGACGTGTTGCGCATGATTATCTCAACATCTTGTATGATGGGGAGCAGCGGCTACTCCTACCCGTAGAGAATATTGACCTCTTGAGTCGTTTTGGCTCAGAGCAGGGGAATGTGCAGTTAGATCGTCTTGGTGGGACATCATGGCAAGCCCGTAAGGCGAAGATGAAAACCCGCTTGCGTGAAATGGCAGGTGAGTTGATACGTACTGCCGCCGCCCGGGCGATGAAAGAAGCGCCCGTCATGGCCCCAGCTGAGGGTGTGTGGGATGAATTCTGCGCGCGTTTCCCCTTTATTGAAACTGAAGATCAGTCTCGAGCGATTGCGGATGTCTTGGAGGATCTCAGCAGCGGCAAACCAATGGATAGGCTGGTTTGTGGGGACGTGGGCTTTGGCAAGACAGAAGTGGCGCTGAGGGCAGCGTTTGTGGCGGCTCTTTCGGGGATGCAAGTGGCGGTCGTGGTGCCAACAACTCTGCTTGCTCGGCAACATTATCTTGGCTTTAAGAAACGCTTTGAAGGTCTTCCAGTACGTATTGAGCAACTTTCACGCATGGTAACGGCGAAAGAGGCGACTAAGGCACGAGAAGGACTTGCTGACGGAACTGTCGATATCATTATCGGGACGCACGCCTTGCTCTCGAAAGCAGTATCGTTTGAGCGTCTGGGGATGCTCATTATTGATGAAGAGCAACATTTTGGTGTCTCGCATAAAGAGAAGCTGAAAGCTCTGCGGGAAGATGTTCATGTGTTGACACTTTCAGCAACGCCGCTTCCTCGTACGTTGCAGCTTTCTCTCTCCGGTGTGAGAGAAATGAGCTTGATTGCAACTCCGCCGACAGATCGTTTGTCTGTACGCACATTTATAACACCATTTGACCGGGTAATGATTCATGAGGCGATACAGCGTGAACGCTTTCGTGGGGGGCAGGTTTTTTGCGTGGTACCGCGTTTATCAGACATGCGGCATATGGCCGAGAGGTTGAAAGAGATTGTGCCAGATGCGCGTATCGCTGAAGCACATGGTCGTTTAACCCCTACCGAGCTTGAAACGGTAATGGCAGAATTTTCGGAGGGGAAATACGATATTCTGCTGTCTACCAATATTGTGGAGAGTGGTTTGGATATGCCACGGGTGAATACTATTATTATTCACCGGGCGGATATGTTTGGCCTTGGGCAGCTTTATCAGCTTCGTGGGCGTGTGGGGCGTGCGAAACAGCGCGGGTATGCTTACCTTACATGGCCGCAAACCCATGTGCTTTCTGCGTCATCTATCAAGCGATTAGAAATTATGCAGACGCTTGATTCACTTGGCGCTGGGTTTACGCTTGCTTCGCATGACCTTGACCTGCGCGGGGCAGGGAATTTGTTGGGTGAAGAACAATCGGGGCATATTCGAGAAGTTGGTATCGAGCTTTATCAGCAAATGTTGCAAGAAGCAGTAACAGACCTGCGCCGCATGCGGGGAGCTGGTGAAGAGGATGATACAGGTTGGACGCCGAATATCATTCTTGGCTTGCCTGTTCTTTTGCCGGAAGATTATGTGAAAGATCTGCCTGTAAGACTTGGTCTTTATCGGCGTATTGCGGCGTTGAAAGATGAAGCTGATATTGATGCAATGCGCGTTGAATTAGTGGATCGATTTGGTCCATTGCCGAATGAGGTGCAAAATCTTCTTGATGTGGTGCTGATCAAAAAGCTGTGCCGTGAAGCTGGGGTAGAGCGGTTAGAGGCAGGGCCAAAAGGGATGGTGTTGCAATTTAGGAAGAACCGTTTTGCTAATCCAGATGGCCTTATCCGCTGGGCTGCACGGAATCAGAAAGCTGGCGTGAAGATACGGCCTGATCAGAAGCTGGCTATGGTGCGTGAGATGACAAACGCGGTGCGGATTAACATGGCACGAAAGATGTTGGCATCTTTATGTAAGTTGATTGCGAAGATGGACGGGAAAAATATAGTTAAGGAAGATTAATTTCAATTGTGTGGAGGGGCATTAAGTTCAATTATGGAATTACTTTGTGAGCATGAATTCTTGTAGAGTTTTTAAGGGCTGAAGATATCTTGCAATAGGGAGAAGTTCTGGGCTTGACCCTATTACAGGGAGTGTATATTGAATTTTGGTAAAATTATGGGAGTGATTACGCACGTGGACCAAAAATGTAACAATATTCCTGCCCAAAAGGGGGGAATAAAAGACTATATTTCTATAGCACGATTTGATCATATTACTAAACATGTATTTGTGCTGCCAGGATTGCTTTTAGCATATATTTTAAGAGGTGGGGAACATTTTCGCCCTCTTTTTTTATTGTTAGGATTTATTGTCGTAGTAAGTATTGCTTCTGCAAACTACACAATTAATGAGTTTTTGGATCGTGAATTCGACAAATTTCATCCGGTTAAGAGTAAAAGAAGCGCTGTTCAGAGGGAATTAAATGGAAATATTGTCTTTGCTGAATGGTTTGTTTTAGTCGTTATTGGGCTTTTTGCGGCTTTTTGCGTTAGCAAAGTAATGTTGTTCGTTGCTATTATCTTTGCTTTGCAGGGGGTGGTTTATAATGTTCCGCCGCTAAGGACAAAAGATAAAGCTTATTTGGATGTTATCTCTGAGTCTATTAATAACCCTCTGCGCCTTTGTGTGGGGTGGGAGATTGTTGATTCGACGACGTTGCCTGCTTTGTCTGTCATTTGTGCATATTGGGCTGGGGGCGCCTTTTTGATGGCCTCTAAGCGTTACTCTGAATATAGAGAAATCGTGGCATCTCATGGGAAAGATTTGTTAGTAAAATACCGTGCTAGTTTTGAAGGGTATTCAGAGCGTAGTTTGAATATTTCCTGTTTTTCTTATGCTCTTTTTTCTGTGATTTTCTTGTCAGTGTTTTTTGTTAGTTATCGTCCTGCTTTTATTTTGCCGATGTTGCTGACAGTGTTTTTGTTTTCCTATTATCTTTATCTTTCATTTGGTACGCAATCAATTGCACAAAATCCAGAGAAGACATTCAAAGATCCTGTTATTGTGGTGTTATCTACGGCTATTTTCGCACTCTTCTTAGTATCTTATTTCTGGGACATATCTTTTGTTAGAATTTTCACTACTCAGACATATATACATTGGAGCTGAGAGGGAGTGTTAGAGCGATATAAACTTGTTGTTTTTGATGTAGATGGGACGCTCTATTCCCAGAAAAAGCTGCGCTTTTTTATGGTTTTTTCTATATTAAAGAGCCTTTTTTTGCGGAGAGAGTATAGTTTTGTTTCCGTGATAAAACATTATCGCCGTTTTAGAGAGGCTGCGGCAGACATTCCGGAAAATTTTGAAGATGTCATTATCGAACAGACGGCCCGAAAAGTTGGTTTGTCTGAGGAAGCGGTTAGGGACATTGTACAGGAATGGATATATGAACGTCCGTTACGTTATTTAAAGTTTTGTCGTTATCCTTATCTCGTAGAGACTTTTTCTTTTTTAAGAAAGAAAAATATAAAAATAGGGATTTTTTCTGATTATCCTGCGAAGGAAAAAGTAAGGGCTCTGGGGCTGTTTGCTGACTATTTTGTCTCTTCTGGAGAAGCAGATGTGCCTAAATTAAAGCCTGACCCTAGGGGATTAGAGAAGCTTATGAGGTTAAGTTCAGTCCCCCAGGAAAAAACACTACTGATTGGTGATCGTTGGGATAAAGATGCAGAAGCAGCTAAGCGTGCTGGGGTTTCTTATTTAATTCGATCGTCCGGAGCAAAGAAAGACGCTGAGGGGGCTTTTGCCCATTATAAGGCCTTAATCAGACTATGAGAGATAGTATATTTTCTGTCTGGAGCAAGCATTCTCGTCTAGGAAGGATATTAGGAGTGCATAGTTTTTTACAAACTATGAAGTGTGAGATTCAAGGAAGTCCTAAACTATGGGGAGGGGGGATTTTCTTTTGTATTGCTTTCCTAGTGCCATATCTTATGAATCCTGATCCTGATTGGGATGTTGCTAACTATGTAATGATTGGCAAAGGTATTTTTGAGAAAGGTATCTTGCCATATGGTTATGTCTTTGAACATAAACCGTACATATTATACGTTATTTATTATTTATGGTCGTCAATATATCCTTTTGTTATTGGTAAGTTTACAGTACTGGCGATTATATCAGCTGTGATTTCATCATTGATGTTATCGCGGCTTTTTTCTATGAAAAGTTTTTATTTTTTTTCTTTTTTAATAATTGGTTGTGCATCAGGGAATTTCCTTTCGGGAAATAGTGAAGTTGTTCAATTGCCGTTCTTGGTAGCGTTTTATCTTGCTATCTCAAGGGTTATCGAAACCGGAAAATATCGTGATGCAATACTCTTAGGTGTCATCTCGGCTTTCTCTGTAAATATTAATTATTTAAGTGCTTTCATTATAATATTTTCTTTTGCGTGGCTTCTATTGTGTCGTGTTGTTTTGTTGCGTATTTTTTCTTTCATTGTTTTAGGGGGGGCTCTGGGATTAATAGCTATTTTTATGCCGTTCTTTATTAAAGGGGGGCACTGCTTGGAGGACTACTTCTCTATGCAGATTCATTTCTTGAAAAATTATGGTGCTCTAGCAAGTGAGCGATATGATATGTTCAGGAGTATCGGACTTAAACTCGCCGTTTGTAGTCCGATTATTATTGCATTTTTCAGGAATATGAGAAGCTCCTCTTTTTGCAAAGAAGACCTTGTTAAGATTTGGTTTGTAACGTCGGTTGTTACTTCTTTTCTATCGGGGCATCCTTACGATCATTATAATTTGCTATATCTTTTCCCTATTATGGTAATGTCCGCTCTGTCTTATGAAAGGAATAAGATAGATGGAGTGTATTTTGTTCCTTTAATTATTTTTTCTTTTGTATTTTCTGTAGACTATTTCTATAGGAATTGGGTCGATTACAAGTATTATGTAAAAGAGAACATACCAAAAGTGAAAAGCATTATAGGGAAGGAAAAGGTATTTAATATTAGAGCAGATCAATCACTTTTTTATTTGGCTGGTTTAGAGCCTTTTGATAAATTTTTATTTATTGACCATATTGATTTTTATTTTAAACAAGGAGCTCAGGACTATCTTTTAAAGAGACTCACGGAAAGGCCTCCTTTTGTCGTGATGCGGTACCGGGGTTGTGAAACTGGAATTGTCGAGCCGGCGGTATGCACAGTTTTGCATTCAAATTATAATTTAGTTTACGTTGTCCATAAAAGGTCCGAGCCGTATAAGGTGAGTTTTCGGCGGTATTTCGAACTTTATCGTCTAAAATAAGATGATGTTAAAGAGGTGGAGTATGTATTTAGATATACATTCCACCTCATTTTTTAGTATTTCTTATAATTTTACTTATTGAATATTTTCTTTATTTGAGTTGCGTGACCAAAAATGGATCAGAGGCAGAGCCGAACATTTCATAATGAATATGC
>CAMKWS010000001.1 GCA_946476985.1 uncultured Acetobacteraceae bacterium | reverse complement strand
TCGTCAGGCTCATAACCTGAAGGTCGTAGGTTCAAATCCTACCCCCGCATCCAAATCCACAAAAAATAGAAAAAACCTCCCGAAGCTAGATAGGTAATCGCTGAATCAGATGCCTACTACCTCTCTCCTCATAAAGAAAAGACCTCGGTAAATATAGGTCTTCCTTATATGGAAAATATGTAAGCTTTAGGTTCCTCAGTGCATGGTGATGGGGTTCTACCTTAGTTACAGGTTTGGGTTTGTCTATATTTAGTGTGTTTTTTGATATCATATACATTATGTTGTGTATTTAGCTAAAATTAATAGGAAATTTTAATGAAGGCTATAAATGGCTATTTTCTCTTTCTTTTAGGGGAGGGAGAGGGAAAGAGAGTAAAATAGGTGTATCTTTCATTTGCAATTGAGAGGGATTCTCATTTAATCTTCTTTATGAAGCATTTCAGGAGGGAAGATTCCATGGAGTTCCAAAGTGTAACAGGTAGTTTTGCACCGATGTCGGTATTGGCACGAGAAGAGCAAACGGCCTTATGGGCATTGCGTTATTTGCTGGGCCCAACATGCTGGCGGCGTTCCACTTTATTAAAAAGCTTATTGGGGCGTGAAGCTGAGAAGCTACAAGAGCGATTTAAGGCGCTTTTTCTGCACGCTGTTTGCGGGACGGCATCGTTGGAGTACTCGGTGACGGAGGCGCGTCTTTTGGATGTATTATCTGACATTCAGCATGTTCCGCAAGCACAGGAGCTGAGGTCTGAGTTGGGGGAGGCGCTTGTGCATTTGGGCCTGGCTCTAGCTGCATATGGCTATTGGCTGCCAGTACGCACTCAGCGTGAAGAGAAGATGCCTATGCCGACATTAATGCAGGATAATAGTCCTCTTATGATGCAGGCAGCTGAATAAAAGATACTATTTTACTTTGTGTCTTTTATTCCACCTTGCCACCATCATAGAAGCAATGTTCTTATATCGGGAACATAAGAGCAGGTGGAATTTTATCTTGGATAATCAGTCTATATCGTTTCCAGAGGGGATTGTGCTTCAATGTGGGGAGACATTGGCTCCTCTGGAAATTGCTTATCAGACTTATGGCACTCTCTCGCCGCAGAGAGACAATGCAATTGTTATTTGCCATGCCTTTACTGGGGATCAATACGTTGCGAGTACACATCCGCTAACAGGTAAGCCGGGGTGGTGGTCACGTATGGTAGGGCCGGGGCTTCCAATTGATACAAACCGCTTTTTCGTTATTTGTACGAATGTTTTAGGTGGTTGTATGGGGACAACAGGTCCAACAACCCTAAGGGCAGATACCGGACGGCCATGGGGAAAGGATTTCCCGCCGATTACGATGCACGATATTGTTGCGGCTCAAGTGAAACTGGTTGATTCTTTTAAGATTGAGCGCCTGTTTGCAGTTATTGGTGGCTCTATGGGAGGAATGCAGACTTTAACGTGGGTGGCAGATTTTCCCGAACGTGTTTTTGCGGCAATGCCAATTGCGACATCTCCTTTCCAATCGGCTCAGAATATCGCCTTTAACGAGGTAAGTCGGCAGGCAATTTATGCAGACCCTGCGTGGCATGGGGGTGATTACTACGCTCATGGTGTTATTCCTGCACGAGGGCTGGCTGTAGCACGTATGATGGCGCATATTACTTATCTTTCGGAAGATGCGCTCACACGGAAATTTGGCCGGCAAATACGCCCAGGCACAGTGCCTGATGTGGAAAACCCCTTGGGGGCACTTCCTTTTGGGGGGATGTTTGAAGTTGAGAGTTATCTTCGTTACCAAGGATCGAACTTCACAAAGAGATTTGATGCTCATTCTTATTTAACGATTTCTCGTGCAATGGATTTTTTCGATCTGGCAAGTGAGCATGGCGGCGAGCTCTCAGCGGCATTTGCGGGGGGGAAGACGCGCTTTTGTGTGATTTCTTTCAGCTCCGATTGGCTTTTCCCTACATCGAGATCACGTAGTTTGGTTCGCGCTTTGAACCAAGCTGGAGGGAATGTCTCTTTTGTTGAAATAGAGAGTGACCGTGGACATGATGCATTCTTGCTTGAGGAGCCAGATTTTGATCGCACTATTCATGGTTTTTTAAGTGGAGCCGCACAGCAGGCTGGCTTGCCGGGGGAGTGGCTGTAAATGCGTTTGGATGAGAAAATTATTGCCGATTTAATTGCGCCGGGTAGCCGTGTTTTGGATATTGGGAGTGGTGATGGCAGCCTGATAGGCTATCTCTCGCGTGATAAAGGGTGCCAAGCTCAGGGGATTGAGCTGGATATGAAAGCCGTTACACATTCTGTGGCTCATGGATTGCCTGTGATGCACGGTGATGCGGATTATGATTTAGCAGATTATCCTGAGGGGACATTTGATTACGTTGTCCTACAAAGGACGCTGCAAGCTGTTGAGCATCCACGGGATGTTTTAAGCCATATGCTCCGTATTGGGCGTTATGCTGTGGTGTCTTTTCCTAATTTTGGGCATTGGCGTTTGCGATGGCAGTTTTTGAGGACGGGGCGTATGCCGATGACCTCAGTATGGCCAACACCTTGGTATGCAACTGCAAATATTCATCCCTGTACGATTTATGACTTCTTTGCACTATGCGAGGAGGATGGATATGAAATTTGTCAGTGGATGGTTGTTAATGAGAAGAGATCGTCTTTTTGGGGTAGATTCTCGCCAAAGCTGGCCAATTTACTCGGTGAGCAGGCTTTGTTTCTTTTAAAAAAGAAATAGAGATTATCGGCGAAGAGATTTTTTTTAGGGAAGATTCGTTTTCTATTAATGAATTGTAGGTATTTGATTTTATAGCGTTTATTTTGAGTGTATCCCTCCCTAGGGAAAAGGTGGTATAGAATTAGGAGTGAAAAGCTCCCTTTTGCTCTTGATATGAGACAACTATAGTCCTATTTAATAGGAGACGAGGAGAGGCTATCTTTGCCTTTGTGCTCCCACTTTTTACGGTGTTGCCAGATTGCAAGCTGGAGTAACGCCGACTGTAAGGAATTATCATGAGCAACTTTAAAGCTCTTGGTCTGGCGGTCCCCATTTTGCAGGCTCTGGATGAAGAAGGTTACACCACCCCCACACCTATTCAGGCAGGCGCAATCCCTCATCTGTTGAAGGGGCGGGATTTACTCGGTCTGGCTCAAACAGGAACGGGTAAAACGGCAGCTTTTGCGTTGCCGATTTTGAATTATTTACTGGAGACACCGCGCAAGGCTGCTTCGCGTGGCGCGCGCGTGCTGGTGTTGGCGCCAACACGTGAGCTGGTGGCTCAAATTGGTGACAATTTTGCCTCTTACGCACGGCATATGAAGTTTTCTCATGCGGTGATTTTTGGCGGTGTCGGGCAAAACCGGCAGGTTGAAGCGATGAAGCGTGGTGTAGATGTGCTGGTTGCGGCGCCGGGACGATTATTAGACCTGGTGGGCCAGGGGCATATTGATCTCTCAACCCCAGAAATTGTCGTGCTGGATGAAGCAGATCGCATGCTGGATATGGGCTTTGTGCATGATATTCGGCGCATTGTGGCACGTTTGCCAGAGCAGCGGCAGACATTGCTGTTCTCAGCAACGATGCCTGCCTCGATCCGGGATTTAGCACATTCTCTCTTAACCGAGCCTGAAACGGTTCAGGTGACACCAGAATCAAGTACGGTGGATCGCATCCGGCAGGCGGTTCTTTTTGTAGATTCTGCTAAGAAAAAAGATGCCTTGATGATGCTGGTCAATAATGACCGTGTCGTGCGAGCGGTTGTCTTTACGCTCATGAAGCATGAAGCGAATAAAGTGGCTGAGTTTTTAAGCAAGAATGGCATTCCCGCTGCGGCTATTCATGGAAATAAATCTCAGGGTGCACGTGAGCGGGCCATGAAGGGGTTCCGCGATGGTAGTATTCGTGTGCTTGTTGCCACAGATATAGCGGCTCGTGGGATTGATGTGGATGAAGTATCCCACGTCTTTAACTATGATTTACCGAATATTCCGGAAGCTTATGTCCATCGTATTGGCCGTACAGCACGTGCCGGTCGTGAGGGATGGGCTGTGTCACTTTGTGATGCCGAGCAACGGGCATGGCTGCGAGAGATTGAGCGCCGGATAGGCAAGGATGTTCCAGTGATTGCGGACCATCCTTATCATTCAGTCGAGGCGCAGAATTCTACCTTACCTCCGCCAGTTTTAGGTGGTGGCCGCGGCGGTCGAGGGCGCTCCAGTGGTGGCCGCCGGCAGGGTGCGTCTAGCGGTAATAGCCGTGGGCAGTCCGCACGTGGTCGCTCTCCAGGACGGCCTTCGTCTGGTCGGAGACATTCACGTGATCGCGGGCGGCGGCCGTCATAAGAGCATTGGTAAAACAGCCCCTTTAGGGGCTGTTTTTGTAAGGGGCTTATTTCGTAAAGCTCAGGCTTTTGCTTTGACGGACACGGCTTAAGAGAGGGAAAAGGCGGGTGAAAGAGAAGTTGTGCATCTCTTCATCAAGGCCGGAGGTAATGTCCTCTAAAATAATGATATTATAGCCGTGCTCATGTGCAGCGCGTGCTGTGGATTCAACGCCCATATTGGTGGCAATTCCCCCCAGGACAATAGTATCTATCCCGCGGCGGCGGAGCTGTAGGTCTAGATCTGTTCCATAGAAGGCGCCCCATTGGTGTTTTGTAACACAAATATCCTGAGGGGTGGCTAAGCCTTCCACAAGGTGAGACCAATTGGAAGGTAGGCTCTCATCAGAAGAATGTAGGGGACGGTCCACAGGTGCCTTGAGCGCATCTTCTCCTTGCGAAGAAAAAGCAACATTTACCAAGACAACAGATGCTCCTGCTTTTCGGAAGGAGGCAGCGACTTGTTTACTGCGCTGGACGATTTCTTCACCACTATAAGGGGTCGTGGGGAGAGAGATGATTCCTTCTTGTAGATCGATAAGAACTAGTGCTGTCCGTTCTGGAGAAAGCTGGAGTGACATGCTGTGAGCCTTTTCAAAATGGTTGTAGGGTAAATATGCTCATCTAACGGCAGAATTTAAGCGTAGTGCTGAGAGTTATTTGCCCAATTTCTGAAAGATTTTGTGAAAAACTATCTTGATCTTTGGGATCATCAAAGTCGGTAATGAGGTCTTTTAAGAGAATAATCTTCCGGCCCAATTTTTTGGCCGTCTGAGCGGTTATTTCTAATTGCCCATTAGCAGCGGTTCCTCCGAATACAATTGTACTAATTTTATGGCGATGGAGTTGTAATGAGAGGTCAGTACCGAGAAATGCGCCCCATGTATCTAGTTGGTCTAAGCTGGCGCCGTAAAATGTACTCCACTGACGTTGTGTGATTAGAACATCATTTGGCTGGATGAGTGTTTCGAAAGATAAGGCAGGTTCTGGTGAGGGGGAAGCAGATGAAGTTGAGTCTTGTTGCCTTCTACTCGTGGAGGACGTGATATCAACAAAGAATACGGGGGCTCCAGCATCACGAAATATAGCAATGGTGTCGCTACTCAGTGGAATGACGCTATCCCAAGAATAGGGAGCTGCTGCGAGTGACATATGTTGGGTGCAAACGAGCACAAGCGCAGTGCCATGTGGAGATAGTTGGTGGGGTATCTTAGGTGGTCTTAATCCCGTTTGCGGTAGAGGGCATCTCATCTTGCCTATAAAACATTACAGAATGTTAATAGGGGAATATTTTGGGTTCTGAAAGAAAAAAGAGAAGGCTGGGGAGGTATTATGAATATGGCCATATAAGGGAATGGGTAAATAGAGGGATTTGAGCGTTATTTGGTGGCAGTACGAGAGTTGGGTGGGGAAGCAGATAGAAATTTCAAAGAGGTGCTTCTGTGCTTGACGGATGGAAGATGAACGATTATCAGAGGAAAAAATTCACCTGTATGTGCAAGGTGAGAGGAAGCTATAAAGCTTCTTTGAAAATGGATGGGTGTCCGAGCGGTTTAAGGAACTGGTCTTGAAAACCAGCGTGCGTGGAAGCGTACCGTGGGTTCGAATCCCACCCCATCCGCCACAATATATATCAAACCTCATTATTTCTTGTTAGATACCGCAAAGATCTGCCGTTTCTGGCAATAAACCTATTCGCCGCGGCGCACCGTAATGCGCTACACCGCACTAATTTGGGGGCCTAGATGGGGGCCTTATTCTGAGAGAGGCTACCGTGTTAACAAATACGGGAATAAAAAACGCCAAACCGGCGGCAACCCCCTATAAAATGGCGGATAGGCATGCGCTATTAAGCAACATATTACGAAAATATTCGCAGAAAACAGCCCTAAATGGCCGTTAAAATACGACAACTAGCGGCATCATGTGGCACGCAACGCCCCTAAAGTGCGGGTATTTTTGTGGGTAACGATCAACTGCAGTGGGTAAATACTGACCGTTATTGCCAGAGCAGCTCGTGATAAGGTCAAGGACAAACTCAGGATCAGCCGTACTCCCAACGTTACCAAAAATCAGAAATGGCTGCCGCTACGGGGGTAAAGAATAACCGCCAGATTGGGGATGTCTTAGTATTTCAAAGTCAAAATTACACATAAATGCAAATCATATGTAATAAATATGAAATATTAATGAAATAAAGTTGTAATATTGTGCATTTTATTTGTATTGATCTCATTTAACATATGGGGCGTACTTGTTTTTATAGATGAAATAATCGTTAAGGGAGATGTAGATCATATTTTGCATGGAGCTTCTCCTTGTTTTTACCTCGTTATTTTACGGTGTCTTGCAGTGCTTTTTGCCTTTTGTTGGCGAGTACAGTCATGGCGCATGCCGCTAGGCTTGATGATAGAAAAGAGCTGGTGCAGTCGAATGTAACGGCGCAGGGGCATAATGGTGTAAGGCATCAACGAGAGAGTGATGCTGATATGCCTTCGATGATGGGCAACACAGCGCCGACTGATTATCGTGCTGAGCGCATATCTGTCATTGGGCGTCGTGCAAGTTTTGATGGTGTGACGCGGAATGCTGTTGGCGGCGGGCTAATGCAGAAGCAGGATACAGCAAAATCTGTCTCTGCTGTGTCGCGTGATTTTATCGCTAAACAATCTCCCAGTGCGGATCCTGTACAGCTTATCTCTTTGTTGGCTGGAGCGAATGTGACGTCCAATGATGCAGGGGGGCTTTCGGGCAGTCATATTTCTTTGCGAGGGTTAGATCAGTCTCAGATGGGGTTTACTCTGGAGGGGTTCCCGCTGAATGATATTGGGAACTATGCGACCTATACGCAGGAAATCGCCGATCCTGAGAATTTACGGACGATCCAGCTCGCTCAAGGTTCTGCGGATCTAGATAGTCCACATATCAGTGCGACTGGTGGTGTGGTGGATATGTATATGGTTGATCCGAAAGATAAATTGGGGGGTGCGTTTGATGTAAGCTATGGGGCTTATGGGTATCATCGTGGTTTTTTACGCGTTGATACGGGTAAAATTGGTGATACCAATATTAAAGCCTATTTTTCTGGCTCCTATGCGGGAGAGAATATGTACCGTAGCTCAGCTGAGCAGCACAAGTTGCATGCTGAGATGAAGGTGGTGAATGATTGGGGAGAAGGAAACCGGGTATCGCTCGCCGTAGTTGGGAACAGGCTCTATAACTACCTGACCAAAGCTCCAACCATGGCGAACTGGAACGAATATGGGCGTGGTGTACGGTATAGTACGGATCCGAATAATACGATCTATAATTCTGTCTATGATTCTTCAGCAAAAGATCATGGTAAGTCTTATTACAAGTTGCATCAAAATCCCTTCACTAATGTTTATCTGAGCGGGCCATCTACCTTTAAGCTGACAGACCATATTACCTTAACCGAAACGCCGTATTTTTGGTTTGGAAGTGGGAACGGTGGAAACGCCTATTATAATGACCTAAGTAAACTGAATTATGGTGGCAGTTCTACGGGCACAATAGGTGGTTCCCTCGCTGGGCAAACAACGGGAAGCCGGTTGTTATATAACCCATCGAACGCTACGACATGGCGGCCCGGTGCCGTAACGAAGGTTACAGTAAAAACTGGGGTGAACCGTCTGATGCTGGGCTACTGGTTTGAGTATTCTCGCCAGAAGCAGCAGGCCTCTTATACCGGGGTGAATGATGATGGAACACCGTGGAACCTTTATGCACATGCGCCGAATGTTACCATAGATAATGGCGCAACTTACCAATATAGAGATTTCCTAACGCAAACTCGGGTTCATGCGGCCTTTATTGGTGATACGTTGTCTTTACTTCATCATAGGCTCACGATTGATGCGGGGTTGAAATATGTCATCGCCACACGGCAGGGGACAAATGGTCTGCCTGGTATTTCTACTCCACGGACAGCCTCTAAAACCTATGAGGAGCCACTGCCGACGGCATCTATTCGTTATAAGTTAAATAATAAGCATCAGTTTTTTATTTCTGGGGCGACTAACTTCCGTATGCCGCAAAATAATACGCTGTATGATTCTGGTACCTATTCCAGCATAACGGGCTACGGCAACCGTGCGAACCTGAACCAAAAGCCGGAGGTTTCTATCTCTGAGGAGGCAGGGTACCGTTATACGGGCAAGTTGATGATGGGCTCAGCAACGTACTTCCATTACAATTTTACGAACCGTTTATTTACACAATGCTTAGATGCCACCTGCTACAATACGACCAGCTTAAATGCTGGTGGGCAGGAGACGGATGGTGTGGATGCTGAAATTGGAACTCGGCCCATTTTCTATCACCTACGGCCTTATGTTTCATTTGAGTATCTTAATAGCCGCCTGACAAATAACCTAAGATCGGGCACGGACTTCTTGCCGACCAAAGGTAAAATTGCGCCACAAGCGCCGAAATATCAGGTCGCCTTTAATCTTGATTATGATGATGGGCATCTTTTTGGGGGCTATAGCGTGAAATATGTCGCTAAGCAGTATTCTACCTTCATGAATGATGAGGCGATCAAGCCTTATGTGTTGATGAATATGGATATAGGATATCGGTTTAATGATATTGGCTTCTTAAAGGCACCTAATCTGCGTGTGGATTTTTCTAATATTACAAATCACGCTTATTTGGGAGGTGTGAATAGTGTTGGAACAAATGCTCAAAAAACACTGGGGCTACATGGTGGGATGATTAGCGCAAACGCACCATCTTATTATATCGCAGCACCATTCTCAGCCATAGCTACATTTAGTGGTGGTTTTTAAGGCAGGGGGCAAGAGATGAGAAATGCTTGACGCCTCAGCACAAAGTGCGTAAAGCCAAAGGACGTTTACGGACACGTCACTCCGCGAGGGTTCGCGCAGTGGCGCGTTTGTCATGGAATTAAGGATAGAACGTGTTCGAGCAGCTCTCTGGTAGAATGTCGAAAGTTTTCGAAGGTCTTTCCCGTGGTGGAAAGCTTTCGGAGGGTGACGTTGCGGAGGCTATGCGTGAGGTCCGTCTCGCCATGTTGGAGGCGGACGTCGCCTTGCCTGTGGTGCGGAGCTTCGTGAATAATGTGAAGGAACGTGCCGTAGGTGGCGCTGTTCTGGATGGTGTCTCACCAGGGCAGGCTGTTGCGAAGATTGTTAATGATGCGCTGATTGAGGCTTTAGGTGGTGCGGGTGTTGCGCCACTTAATCTCTCAGCCTCAGCTCCTATTCCATATCTCCTTGTTGGTTTGCAGGGGGCAGGTAAGACAACTACCGCAGGTAAGTTGGCGCTGCGTCTTGCAAGTCGTGAACGCAAGAAAGTGCTGCTTGCCAGTTTGGACGTGCAGCGCCCTGCTGCGCAGTTGCAGTTGCAGCAAATTGCAGAGCAGGTCGGTGCGCGGGTGGAGGGGCGTGTTGTCTCTTTGCCGATTGAGCAAGGGCAGCAGCCTGTTGAGATTGCGCGCCGTGCCCTAGATGTAGGGCGGCGTGAAGGCTTTGACGTTGTCGTGCTGGATACAGCTGGACGTCTGGCTATTGATGAAGCTTTGATGGATGAAGTCCGTCAGGTGCGGGATGTCGCAAAGCCAGCAGAAACATTGCTGGTTGTTGATGCGATGACAGGGCAGGATGCTGTAAATACAGCGCAGGCCTTTAAAGATCAGATCGGCCTTACCGGTGTGATTATGAGCCGAATGGATGGTGATGCGCGCGGTGGTGCGGCGCTGTCTATGAAGGCTGTAACAGGAGAGCCCATTAAGTTCACCGGTTCTGGTGAAAAGATGGAGGCTCTTGAAGAGTTTCATCCTGAGCGTGTTGCTGGGCGTATTCTGGGGCTGGGCGATGTCGCCGGGCTGGTGGAAAAAGCGTCTGAGCAGCTTGACCAGGAAGAAGGTGAGCGTGTTGCCAAGAGAATGCTCGCCGGCAAGTTTGATCTGAATGACTATATGTCGCAGATCAATCAAATTAATCGTCTTGGGTCGATTTCTGGTATTCTCGGCATGTTGCCGGGGATGGGGAAGTTAAAAGACAAATTGGCGGGGAAGGATTTGGATACGTCCGTCTTTAACCGTCATAAGGCGATTATTTCCTCCATGACAGCCCAAGAGCGTAAAACGCCGGAGATTATTAAAGCTTCGCGTAAAAAACGTATTGCTATGGGCTCTGGTACAAGCGTGCCAGAGGTGAACCGGCTGCTGAAGCAGTTTGGGGAAATGTCGAATATGATGAAGCGTCTCAATAAGATGGGTGGCCTATCTGGTTTGATGCGCAGCATGGGAGGAGCTGGAGGTCTGGGCGATATGCTCAAAGGTATGGGTGGCCCTGGTGGGCGCCCACCTTTTGGCTGAGTTTCCTCTTGGCTGTTTATGTGTCTGTAATGTTCTGATGATGCAGGAGTTATTATGAGCCTGAAGATCCGTCTGTCTCGCGCAGGTGCGAAGAAGCGTCCGTACTATCACATTGTGATTGCTGATAGCCGTAGCCCACGCGATGGCCGTTTTGTTGAGAAAGTGGGTGCTTACAACCCAATGCTGCCATCCGATCATGCTGATCGCGTGCGTCTGAATGACGAGCGTATCAAGCACTGGTTGGAAAAGGGCGCACAGGCAACAGACCGCGTTGCTCGTTTCCTTGGTAACGCTGGTCTGGCACCAAAGCCTGCTTACCGTGAGCAGCCTAAGAAATCTGCGCCGAAGAAAAAGGCTCAGGAGCGTGCTGCAGCTGCTGCTGAAGCAGCAAGCGAAGCTGAAGCTGGCTAACGCTTAAGCGGGAGATTTATCCTTTGTCACGTCGTCCCTCACAGCAGGATGTTTTAGTTGCTACCATCGGGCGTCCGCACGGTGTGCGGGGGCTGGTGCGTCTGCATCCTGCAACAGAAACTCCAGAAACTCTCGAGGTTCTGGGGCCTCTGCATGATGAGGAAGGCGGTGTGTGGCAGATACGTTGGACAGCACCAGGGATTGCCGCCCTTTTAACGGAAGATGGCCAGCCTTTGGCTGACCGCACAGCAGCTGAAAAGCTGGTGAACCGTCGGCTCTATGTTGCACGTTCCGCATTGCCTGAAATTGAAGAAGATGAGTTCTACCATATCGATCTGCTCGGTATGGATGCTTATCTTCCAACAGGTGAGGCTGTGGGAAAAGTGACCAATGTCCATGAATATGGCGCTGGTACGAGCTTAGAGTTGGAAAAAGGGCAGTTGGTACCTTTCACTATGGCATGTGTGCCAGAGGTGGACCTTAAAGCAAAGCGGCTTGTGGTTGTTATACCAGATGCTGTGGAGGTTGAGGGGGATCTGTCAGGTGAGGTTGCCGTTCGGTCATGACATGGCAGGCTGACATTCTTACGCTTTTTCCAGAGATGTTTCCTGGTCCGCTGGGATGTTCTTTGGCAGGGCGTGCGCTTGAGAAAGAGATCTGGGCTTGTAAGGCGCATGATCTTCGTCCTTTTGGGCGCGGTGTTCATAAAGCGTTGGATGATGCTCCTTTTGGTGGGGGCGCCGGAATGGTTATGCGGCCAGATGTACTGGATGAAGCTCTTACCAGCGTGATTGCAGGGGGCAACCGCCCGGTGATTTACCCAACACCACGTGGGCGGCGGTTAGAGCAGAAAGATATTACACGCTTTGTTCAGGGAGATGGCGTTGTCATTCTCTGTGGACGATTTGAAGGGGTCGATGAGCGCGTGTTGGAGAAACATGCGGTCGAGCAGTTTTGTATGGGAGATTTCGTCCTTTCGGGAGGAGAGATTCCAGCGCTGGCACTCCTTGATGGCTGTGTAAGGCTTCTGCCGGGTGTGATGGGTTCTGCAAAGAGTGGGGAGGATGAAAGCTTCTCTGCTGGTTTGTTGGAATACCCGCAATATACACGTCCTGCTGAGTGGGAGGGGCGCGCTGTACCGCCTGTTCTACTTTCTGGTCACCATGGGGATATTGCCCGCTGGCGTTATGAAGAATCCATCGCTGCAACACGTACGCGGCGCCCAGATCTCTGGGGTGCGTATGAGCAGCAGCAGTAACATTGTTGAGTTTGTTTTTTCGGGAGTTTGAGCATGAATATCATTCAGCAGTATGAGGCGCGCGAAATGGAGCGTCTTTCCGCCATTCGTGGTGTTCCTGAATTTGATGCTGGTGACACAGTTCGTGTTGGTGTGCGCGTTGTTGAAGGTACACGTGAGCGTGTTCAGGTGTTTGAGGGTGTTGTTATTGCACGTTCAAACCGTGGTCTGGGCAGCAGCTTCACGGTGCGTAAGATCTCCAATGGTGAAGGTGTGGAGCGTGTGTTTCCGCTGTTTTCCCCAGCTATTGCTGAGATCCAGGTTGTGCGTCGCGGTAAAGTGCGTCGTGCGAAACTGTACTATCTGCGTGGCCGCTCTGGTAAGTCTGCGCGTATTGCAGAACGTCCACGCGAGCTGAACAAAGAAGGCTAATCGCTTTCTACAAGGGTGACAAACCCACAGGCTTGTGCAACCTTGTTGGCGGCCGGGTGTCTGGTAAAGGCACCCGGTAACGCTATAGTGCTTATGCGGCCTCACATATCTTTATTCATAGTGTAGAGCGCTCGCATAGCTTTAATGAGGCGAGCCAAGCACGGCTCCCCTATGAGGAGAGAATAGAGAATGCGGAATTCGGCTTCCCCCAGAACGCTTTATGATAAGATCTGGGATGATCACGTGGTTAAAACCCTCGATGACGGAACAAGCCTTCTCTACATTGACCGCCACCTCCTCCATGAAGTTACAAGCCCCCAAGCTTTTGAGAGCTTACGGGCGGCGGGGCGTCCCGTACGGCGTCCAGATGCCACAATGGCTGTGGCAGACCATAATGTTCCTACATCTGATCGCTCTCAGCCGGTTGAAGATCCGCAAAGTCGTCTTCAGATCGAGACGCTAGAGAAGAATGTTAAAGAATTTGGCGTGCCTTACTTCCCGTTGCGCTCCCGCCAGCAGGGTATTGTGCATGTGGTTGGGCCGGAGCAGGGTGTTTCCTTACCGGGTATGACCATCGTGTGTGGTGATAGTCATACGTCAACACATGGTGCTTTTGGGTCTTTAGCCTTTGGTATTGGTACGTCTGAAGTTGAGCATGTTTTAGCCACACAGACATTGCTGCAAAAGCGCAGTAAGAATATGCGTGTCCGCGTTGAAGGCCAAGTGGCTCCGGGCGTGACCGCAAAAGATATTATGCTCAGTATTATCGGCCATATTGGTACGGCTGGTGGCACAGGCCATGTGATTGAATTTGCAGGCTCTGCTATTCGCTCGTTGGATATGGCTGGCCGTATGACATTATGTAACATGTCCATCGAGGCTGGTGCTCGTGCAGGTATGGTAGCCCCAGATGAGGTGACTTTTGCCTATGTTAAGGGGCGCCCTTTTGCTCCTAAAGGCGAAGCCTTTGAGCAAGCTGTTGCTTATTGGAAGACACTTGCCAGTGACGAAGGCGCACATTTTGATGAAGAAGTAGTGTTAGATGCTGCTGACATCGCGCCATCTGTCACATGGGGGACAAGCCCAGAAGATGTGCTGCCGATTGACGGTATCGTGCCTCGCCCTGAGGAAGCTGCAGACCCAGCCCGTGCAGAGCGTATTCGTCGCACATTAGCGTATATGGGGCTGGAAGCGGGGCAGAAGATTGCCGGCACGCCAGTGGATGTTGTCTTTATTGGGTCTTGCACGAATAGCCGTATTGAAGATCTGCGTGCTGCTGCCATGGTGCTTAAAGGCCGTAAGGTTGCCGATGGTGTCCGGGCAATGGTTGTTCCTGGTTCTGGTCTTGTTCGCTATGCTGCTGAACAGGAAGGACTGGATAAAATCTTCCGTGATGCAGGCTTTGAATGGCGTGAGGCTGGGTGTTCTATGTGTTTGGGCATGAACCCAGATAAATTGAGCGCAGGGCAGCGTTCTGCCTCCACATCAAACCGTAATTTTGAAGGGCGACAGGGCCCAGATGGGCGCACACATCTGTGTTCCCCGACCATGGCAGCGGCAGCCGCTGTAACAGGTAAATTGTGCGATGCACGCGACCTGCTTGGTGATACTTTGACGGAAGGAGCTGCTTGATCATGGAAAAATTTACACAGCTAACCAGTGTTGCTGCACCTCTTCCGCAAGAGAACGTTGATACAGACCAGATTATCCCTGCTCGTTTCTTAAAGACAATCCACCGGACAGGCCTAGGCGAGCATTTATTTGCGGGCCAGCGTTATGATGCTGAGGGGAAAGAAAACCCCAACTTCGTGCTGAATAAGCCAGCTTATCGTAAAGCCGGTATTTTGATCACGCTGGATAATCTTGGCTGTGGTTCTTCGCGTGAGCATGCGCCTTGGGCGTTGTTGGATTTTGGTATCCGTTGCGTGATTGCACCGAGCTTTGCGGATATTTTTTATAATAACTGCTTTAAGAACGGTATTCTGCCGATCCGCCTTCCTAAAGAGCAATGCCTTGCCCTTATGGAAGATGCGGAGCAGGGTGCGAATGCGCGCTTTACGGTGGATCTAGAAGCTCAAGAGATCACACGGCCAGATGGTGCTGTGATCTCCTTTGAAATTGATCCGTTCCGCCGCCAAGTGCTGCTAGAAGGTTTGGATGATGTCGCGCAGACAATGCGGCACCATGAGCAAGCGATTAAAGAGTTTGAAGCACGTCCTTCCCGGGCATGGGTACCCTCAACACAACAGCCAACGGGCGCTCAAGCGACAATCGGCTCTGTTGCTGAAGGAGATAAAGCATGAGCACAACGCATAAACTCCTTTTGTTGCCGGGCGATGGTATTGGCCCGGAGATTATGGCGCAGGCTGTTAAGATCATTGATTGGTTGAAAGCAGAGAGAGGCCTTAAGGTAGAGCTGACAGAAGAACTTGTCGGCGGGGCGTCTCTTGCGAAGTATGGTGTGCCTATTCGTGACGAGGTCATCGCTGCAGCAAAAGAGGCGGATGCTGTTCTCTTTGGCTCTGTTGGTGATCCCGCATGGAAGGATGTTCCTTTCGATCGCCGTCCAGAGGTTGCTATTTTGCGCCTGCGTAAAGATCTGAATCTTTATGCAAATTTACGACCAGCTAAGCTGTTCGATCCGCTCTTATCTGCATCGGCTTTGAAGCCTGATGTAGTGCGCGGGCTGGATCTGATGATTGTGCGAGAGACGGTCGGCGGGGTGTATTTTGGTGAACCGCGTGGGATCGAAACCCTACCAGATGGTTCCCGCCGTGGCGTGAATACGGAAGTTTACACAACATCTGAAATTGAGCGTGTAGCTCGTGTTGCTTTCGACTTAGCTCGCTTACGCAATGGGCGTGTCTGCTCGGTGGAAAAAGGGAATGTCATGGAAAGCGGCCTGCTGTGGCGGGAAGTGGTGACAGACCTACATAAGCGTGAATATTCTGACGTGACGCTCTCTCATATGTTGGCAGATAACTGTGCCATGCAGCTTGTGCGTGATCCGCGCCAGTTTGATGTAATGGTCACAGGCAATCTCTTTGGAGATCTCCTCTCTGATCTTGCCTCTATGCTAACAGGCTCCTTGGGGATGCTCCCTTCTGCTACGTTGGGTAGCCCGAATGAAGCAGGGAAACGTGCAGCCCTTTATGAGCCTATTCATGGAAGTGCGCCAGATATTGCAGGTAAGGGGATTGCTAACCCGCTAGCGCAGATTCTCTCTCTTGCCATGCTGCTGCGTTACTCTCTTGAACGTGGTGAAGATTCTGCATTGATCGAACAAGCAGTTTCCAACGTGCTGGAAGCGGGCTTGCGGACAGCAGATATCGCTGCAGCAGGGCAGGCATGTGTCAGCACTGAGGAAATGGGCGAAGCGGTCCTGAAGGAATTGCACAAGCTCGCTTAAGGCGGAGCATTGTATAATGAGTTGTCCTGTTGCTGGGGTATGAGAACCGGCAGCAGGACTGTGCAAAGAGGAAAATGGATATGACAATCGCTGCTGGGCGCATGGGGCGCATTTTGCCAAGCCAGACCATCGCCATTACGCAGAAGGCGCGAGCCCTCAAAGCAGAGGGACGTGATGTAATTAGCCTTTCCGCTGGTGAGCCGGATTTCGATACGCCGGATTTTATCAAAAAGGCAGCGATTGAAGCGATTGAGCGTGGTGAAACAAAATATACCGATGTTGCGGGGACTGCCTCATTAAGGCAGGCGGTTGCAGATAGGCTCAATGCTGATTTCGGTTTGGATTATCGAGCCGAAGAAATTTGCGTTTCCACAGGCGGTAAGCAGGTTATTTATAATGCCATGGTCGCAACTCTTAATGAGGGCGATGAGGTTGTTATTCCGGCGCCAGCATGGGTTTCTTACCCTGATATCGTACAGTTGGCAGATGGTAAGCCTGTTATCGTACCCACAAAGGCAGAGAATGGTTTTCGCCTAACAGCAGAGCAGCTGCGTGCGGCTATTACGCCAAAGACACGTTGGCTTATGCTGAATTCCCCTTGCAACCCAACAGGTGCAGCCTATTCTCGGGAGGAACTAAAGGCGCTGACTGATGTGCTGTTAGAGTTCCCACAAATATGGGTGCTGACAGACGATATTTACGCCAAGCTAACATATGATGGGCGCGAGGCTTATACGGTGGTTCAGGTAGAGTCACGCTTGCGGGACCGTACGTTGACAATGAATGGTGTGAGTAAGGCTTATGCCATGACAGGTTGGCGTATTGGTTTTGCCGCCGCACCGGTGGCTTTGATCAAAGAGCTGGTGAAATTGCAGGGCCAAAGTACGAGCAATACATGCTCTATCGCACAGGCGGCGGCCCTTGCTGCGGTATCCGGTCCACAAGATTTTATTAAAGATATGCTAAGTGTCTATCAAGCACGGCGTGATTTGGTGGTTGAGGCGCTTTCACAGGTGCCAGGGTTGTCCTGCTCTCGCCCAGAGGGGGCGTTTTATGTGTTTGTGTCGGTCAAAGATCTGCTGGGGCGGCGCTTGCCGAGCGGTCATGTGCTGGAAAGTGATGAGGATTTTGCAAAGGCGTTGCTGGATGAAACCGGTGTTGCCGTTGTGCATGGGGCAGCTTTTTTGCTGCCGGGTTATTTCCGCGTTTCTTATGCAACAAGTACAGAACTCTTGGAAGAAGCCTGCCGCCGTATTCGGGCATTTTGTGAAAGTCTTTCCTAATGTTTCAGCCTGCTAAGCGTCTTGCATCATTACCAACGCCTGCCACTATTGCGATGGCCGCTCGTGCGCGTGAGCTTAAAGCGCAGGGCAAGCCGATTATTTCGTTAGCATTGGGGCAGCCGGATTTTCCGTCACCCGAGGCGGCGCTGGCGGGCGCTGTGGCAGAGGTTGAGGCAGGGCGGACAGGCTATCCCCCCATTCCGGGGCAGAAGCTGCTTTTAGAGGCAGTTGCGCAGAAGTTTAAACGGGATAACGGGTTGGATGTGCCTGTCTCCCAGATCATGGTGTGCAATGGCGGTAAGCAGGCCATTTTTAATGCTTTCATGGCCTCTCTTAATGAGGGGGATGAAGTCGTTGTGCCTGCACCGTATTGGGTAAGTTACCCGTTAATTGCCCAGATGTTTGGCGGTGTTCCTGTTGAGGTGCCCTGCCGAGAGGAGGATGGTTTTCGTCCTCAAGCGGAGGCAATTGCGAAGGCAATTACGCAGAACACCCGCTGGCTTGTGTTGAATTTCCCTAACAATCCAACAGGAGCGATTTTAGAACGGGCAGAGCTAGAGGCGATTGCGGATGTGCTGCGTCAAGCGCCGCATGTCATGGTGATGAGTGATGAGATTTATGAGCATCTCACATTTGATGGTCGACATCATCTCTCTTTATTGAATGTAGCACCAGACCTCGCTGACAGGGTGTTGGTAATCAATGGTGTGAGCAAAGCTTATGCTATGACAGGCTGGCGTGTTGGGTTCGCTTGCGGGCCAGAGGCGTTAATCAAAGCCATGGTAAAAGTGCAAGGGAATAGTACATCTGGTATTTGTACGCTTGCACAAGGCGGTGCTGCTGCGGCATTACAAGAGGATATGAGCGGCGTGATTGCCATGCGCGGCACATATGAGCGGCGGCGTGATATGGTCGTGAAGGCCTTGCGTGATATTAAAGGGCTAAGCTGCGCCATGCCAGAGGGTGCTTTTTATGCTTACCCGGGTTTGAAGGCATTAATTGGGAAGCGTTCTTCTGCTGGGCGTCTTTTAAGCGATGATGTTGCCTTTGCTGAAGCTTTGTTGGAAGAGGCGCATATTGCAACTGTGCCAGGTTCAGCTTTTGGGTATGGTCCTCATTTAAGGCTTTCTTTTGCGGCCTCAGATGAGGAACTGATAGAAGCATGCCGTAGATTAAAAGTCTTTGTGGAGCAGATTCAAGCGTAAGAGAAGGATGAATTCGTGGCTTCATCTCATCATCCTAACGTCTCTGATAAGACGTCTCGTGAGATTTCTATTGCTGCAACGATTGGGCGCACTGCCTTCCTTGTTGGGTTATCTTGTGTGTTCATGGTGCTTGTTCGTTTTTGGGCGCCATTGTCGCATGGTGTGCAGCAAGTTGCAGGCTCAAGATTATGGCAGAGCCTTTATGAGTTGCTGCATATTGAGACAGCCCTTGGGCGTGAGCAGCTGATCTTATTTGGGATTGTGTTGGCCTGTTTCACAACAGCCTTATTGATACAGCTGCTTGGTTTATACGGGTTACGCCGTTTCCAGCAACGCTAGGATTATTTCTTTTGCGTTGTTGTGATGGATGCTGCAATGCATAACCATGAGAGTATGAGAAGTGTTCCTCCCATAGGGGCAAGGCGTGCAGGAAATAAGATTCCCAAACCATGTAATGTGACAGGGATGCTAAAAAGACTCGTGCCGAGGGCAATACCCGTACAGCCAATGGTTAGGCGTAGTGGATGAAGATAACGACTCGCCAGTGTAAGAGCGCATAGGGCGATACCGTGCCATAGGGCGATGTCGGCTGCCATATGGAGCATTTCGCGGCCACGAGAAATTGTGATAGCGGCGTCAGGTAAGTGAGTCGCTACAGCCTGTAGGGCAACGGCTAAACTGCAAAATACAGCCCCAAGACTAAAAAGACATTTGAGCCAATTATTGATATGATGTGGGGCGTCTCTGTTATGGGGATGCATGATAAAAGTACCGTGTTTATGGTGAAAGAAAGCACGTTATTGTTTCAGTCGTTTTGACAGATGAGAAGGGGGAAAATGCGTATGAAACTTCGCATGTTTGTTTATGGCGCCCTGCTAGCCACGGCTGGGTGCGCTCTTTCACCGCCGCCAGCACCATTGCCACCGGCACTTCCAACGGCTCCAGCGCCAGCTGCACCGGCTAAGATTGCCGCAGACGATGTCCCCGTTTTGCAGCGGATTAACGAGCGTGCCGCTTATATGCAGGCTGTAACGGCGCTAGCTGCGGCTCATAGTGAGGATGTTCTTATTAAGGGGGTAGCAGCTCAGCTTACGACTGATTATGGCAAGCACCATGATGCTGCACAAAAGATAGCTGCAACAGCTAATCTCACATTTTCTGAAACATTGTACCCTTCAGAGCAGGCTCATTTACGTCAGTTAGGCCGGTTATATGGCAAACCGTTTGATCGGGCATTCTTGTATGATCTTTCAACGGTATCTCGGTTTGAAGATAAGGCAGAGTTTTCTGCATTACAGAAAAATGGAAGCACAGCAGATATAAAGAAATTGGCTGAGGAAGCATTACATCTGCAAGATCGTTGTGTTGAAGACAGCAAGGGCCTGATGAAGCGTCAGCAATAAAATTTAAACAAGGGTGACTAAATGTGATGAGCATTTAGTCACCTATTCATAAGTTATTTTGGAGTTTTTATTATTTTTCATGTGGTTAGGAGAAAATATTTTATTTTGACCCTCGAGAAGGGACGTGATAGACGAGACGTGCATTGCTTAAGACTTCGCTTTTTATCGTATATCCCTCATTTATGATCTAGTTGGATGATAATTGAGAGCCGAGAAATACTCTTTATAAAAGCGGGATGTACTTAATGTTTTAAGTGTGAATGGTCTGGCAGTGTAGAGTAATCATTATCGATTAGAGATTGTAGAATTATCAATATGCAGGAAGAGTCGCATCTGACTGAGGCTGCCCTTCGTCAAGCTTTAGAGCGAATGGGCGTGGACAATAAAACGCCCTCACGCCAGCGCCCAGGTAAGGCGCCGGGTGAGCGTGGACAGCCAACAAGAGAGCGTTTCTCTCTTAAAAGTAAGCCAGTAGGGGCAACGCAGATACGTCGCCGGCGTTTTGCAAGTGATGGCGCCGTTGTGGTCGAACATCAAGCTTTGAGCCGTACCGCCCAGAAACGTGTGAGTGCCAATCGTGCGCCTGTTGCTGGGGATGGCGAAGATGAAGTAAAGCGCTTGCGTGAAAGCCTTGAGCGGGAGAGGCGGCGTGTTCGTGATGCGGATGCAGAGATTTCTGAATTAGGAAATCGTGTTAAGGCTGCTGAGACGCATGTTATGCACTTACGCTTACAGGTGGATGAAAATGCTAAGGCTTTGCTGGAGAAGGATGAAGAAGTGCTTCGGCTAAAAGCAGAGCTGCATCAGGCGCAAGAGCAGAAGGTACGGAAGCGTGCGGCTGTGACGACACGGGTATCTGCTAACAAAGAAGCGCAGGAAAAAGTGCTTCCACAAGAAGAGGCTGATGAACCACAACCTGTGCAGTGGTGGTCTGATTAAGGCCGCTCGGCTCTTTATACCAGTTTTGCTGAGGGGAAGGAGAATATTCTATGCTGGCGAGGCAAGTTTCTCCTTTCCTATCTCCACATCGTTCTTCTTTGAAGATTGTTCATGTTGGAGATTTTTTCTTTAGTCTGAAAAAGCGAGCCCCTAGCCAGTTTAGTGTGGGGGGCAAATTATCTCATGGGCTCATTCGTAATGGGCACCATGTTATTGATGTATCCTATCGTGATGTTGCCCGTGCAGGAGGCTGGTTTGGGAGCCGTAAATGGGGGCGGCGCTATCTTATACGTGCTTTAAAAGAATTTATTTCTGCGAGTGCTCCAGACCTCCTTTTGCTGGGGCATGGCTACATGATTCCTCCTTTTGTCATTGAGGAGATTCGTCGCCAACAGCCGGGTATGTTGGTGGCACAGTGGAATATTGATGCCCTTTTTGTTGAAGATAATGCACGAGATTTTGCGGCGAGGCACCATGTGGTGGATGCAAGCTTTATCTCTACCGCTGGGGCTGCTGCACGTAAGCTGGTAGGACCGAACGGGTTTGTCGGCTTTTTGCCGAATCCGGTAGATCATACAGTAGAGCGTGGGCGCAATTTTGAATATGCCTCCCTCCCGTATGACGTCTTTTACTCTTGTGGGAATCCAGCTCGTTTACGGTGTGTTTGTGGCCGTGAATGGGAGATGAATGATTTTTGTTCCACATTGGAGGAGAGGCTCCCCCAGGCAGTATCTTTTGCTTATGCAGGGGTGCGCGGCCAGCCGTATTTAAGTGGCCCAGCATATCGAAACGTACTGGAAAGTTCTGCTATGGGGCTGAATATTAGCCGCCGGGCAGATCACTTTCTTTATAGTTCGGATAGGTTGGCGCAAATGGTGGGGAATGGCCAGCTTGTTCTTATGGAACGTAAAAGTGGCTATGACGCTTTATTTTCTGAAAATGAGATGTTCTTTTTTGAAAGTTTTGAAGAACTTACAGAGGGGATTAGGTATTTCCATACGCGGCCCAAGATACGCCAAGCTGTCGCTCGAGCAGGGTGGATGCGGTACCATGAGTTGTTTAATGAACAGGCCGTAGCGGATTATATGCTGCGGAGCATATTAGGGACCCTTCGCGAGGAAGATTACCCGTGGAGGCATATTGCCAATCACAGGTAATCCCGCCTGTTTGTTATTGGACATGCTCGTGAAATTGGACGCTACGTAGATGGGAGCGATTATATTTCACCTGGTCATGAGTGAGCTGAAGGCCAATTTCCATAGAGTAGGGGCTGATTTGTGGGTTATCCCCCATGGGGAGGTCAATCAGCCGTAAAGGTGTATTTTCTTGAGCTGAAGATACTGCGTTTGGCAGAGAGAGTGTCTCTGTGAACATCTTTTTATCTATAATTTTACCGTCCTGCAGAATGGCCACGAAATAGGGAACAGTAATAAGATTCTCTTGAGATGCTGGACCACGGTCAAGTTGTAGCTTGAGGCTAAGACGTACTCGCGTAAGGGGGCGTTTATGCTCATCACGAGGGCCATTGCGACAATCTCCTTGTATTGCAAGGATACGAGCCGAGCTTACACGATGGGCTGGGTCTAAACCTCTACCGTCATAAATGAGCTGATCAGCGACAGAGCCGGGCACATCAAAGTGAGGGCAGGCAGGGGCAAAGGCGGTGTCTGGGTCTATACCTGCGTCACAACCAGAAACTATCCCTAAAAGAAGGAGTAGGCTGATTTTCCTTAAAAACGGAGGAAAACGGAGTGTTTGTAAGCAAAACGTGGGCATCGGACGAAAGAAACTCCACAAGAAAATAGCTTCGGACATTGCGGCGAAGGGCAATAGGGTCAATATAAGGCACTGATGGTGGTGTCCAAAGGCTGAGAAGCCTATTATAGAAGGACATACCAAGTTTTTAGTATCGTATCGTTTATCGCCTGCCTGGGGAAGATTATGTCCGAACAGACGACGCCTGTAACCTCCAACGCTGCCTCCCCCGGAGCAGCTTCAACGGCAGAAAAGCAGTCGTTGAAGATTTTGCTAGCCGGGCCTCGTGGCTTTTGCGCCGGGGTGGATCGTGCCATCCGGGTTGTTGAGGAAGCATTGCGCCGTTATGGCGCACCTGTCTATGTCCGCCATGAAATTGTGCATAATCGCACAGTGGTTGAAGGGCTTGAGGCTAAAGGGGCTATTTTCGTAGAAGAGCTGGATGAAGTTCCAGCTGATGGACATGTCGTGTTTTCTGCGCATGGTGTGCCAAAATCCGTCCCGGCTGAAGCACAGCGTCGTAATCTGCTGTATCTAGATGCGACGTGTCCTCTCGTGTCGAAAGTGCATCGTGAGGCAGAGCGCCACTTTGCGGGGGGAGGGGCCGATCAACGTCATATTTTGATGATTGGTCATGCTGGTCACCCAGAAGTTGTGGGGACGATGGGACAGCTTCCCCCAGGTGCTGTTACCTTGATTAATGATGCGAAAGAAGCATCAGAAGTGCAGCCAGAAGATGTGAATCGTCTTGCTTTTATTACGCAGACGACACTGTCTGTTGATGACACAGCAGAGATCGTAGATATTTTGCGGGAACGCTTCCCTAATATTGTGGGACCTCGCCGTGAGGATATTTGCTATGCGACAACCAACCGCCAAATGGCTGTTAAGGAACTCGCAGCGGAGTGTGACCTTGTCATTGTGATTGGTTCACCGAACTCCTCAAACTCTCAGCGTCTGCGTGAAGTTGCTGAGCGCTCCCTTGCAAAACGTGCTTTGTTGGTGCCGAAAGTTTCCGATATGGATTGGGGTGAGCTTGAAGGCGTTAAAACTTTGGGCATGAGTGCTGGGGCGTCTGCACCTGAGAGCCTTGTTCAAGAGATGATAGAAGAGCTTTCACGGCGCTATAATGTCACAATCGAGGAGCGGATTGTGAAGGAGGAAAATATCAACTTCCGCCTTCCTCACCCGCTCGCAGATGCGACTTGAGGTCGTATGGCCGTCTATACGGATATACAAGAGGAAGCCTTAAAAAGCTTCCTCCTACTATATGATATTGGAAGTCTAAGCTCTCTTTCTGGCATTGCTGAAGGGGTAGAGAATAGTAACTTCCTACTGAAAACAACGCAGGGGACATTTATCCTGACGTTGTTTGAGCAACGGATGAATCCTCAAGAATTACCATGGTTCATGGGATTAATGGGGCATCTTGCTAGTCGAGATATTGCGTGCCCGCTGCCGATTAAGGCACGAGATGGGCAAGCTATTCATACTCTTGCAGGTCGGCCTGCCGTAATTGTGAGTTTTCTCCAAGGTCGGTCTTTGGAAAAGATTGATGCGGATGCTTGTGAGCAAGCAGGACGTGCGCTGGCAATGCTGCATCAAGCGGGACAAGGGTATAAGGCCGAACGGGTTAATACTTTAGGCCCTAAAGGTTGGGTAGAGCTGCTTTCTCGTTGTACAGATGGTGGGGATGAGGCAGTTTCTGCACTTATTACCAATTCTCAAAATATGTTGGGCCATATTGTAGAACAATGGCCGCAAGAAGGTTCATTACCACGGGGGCATATTCATGCAGACCTGTTCGTGGATAATGTTTTTTTTGAGAATGAAAAGCTCTCTGGCGTAATTGATTTTTATTTCGCTTGTACGGATTTTCTAGCTTACGATCTCGCTATTTGCCTCAATGCGTGGTGCTTTATAGGTGATCGTACATATCAGTATGAGTGGGCTGAAGCGATGCTACGTGGCTATGAGCAGGTGCGCCCATTGCTGCCAGAAGAACGGGCGGCATTGCCAATATTATGCCAAGGAGCGGCGATGCGCTTTTTGCTGACACGCCTCTATGACTGGGTAAATACCCCTAAGGATGCTCTTGTGACACGGAAGGATCCGTGGGCGTACCAAAATCGACTCCAATTTTTTCAGAAGGGGCGTTATGTCTGACCCATTCGGAGAGAATGCTCCCCCTCCCACAACTGAGGTCGATATTTGGACAGATGGTGGGTGTAAGCCTAATCCCGGGCCAGGCGGTTGGGGGGTCTTACTCCGTTGCCAAGGGCGTGAGCGTACCATGAAGGGCGGGGAAGCAGAGACAACGAATAATCGTATGGAATTAACGGCTGCGGCGATTGCTTTAGAAACGTTGAAATATCCCTGCATTGTAAATCTTTATACAGATAGTGAATATCTCCGAAACGGTATTACACGTTGGCATACAGGGTGGGTACGGAGAAATTGGCGAAATGCTTCGGGAGATCCTGTCGCTAATATGGATTTATGGCGCCGTATTTTAGATGTGGCGAAGCGCCATAAGGTGGAATGGCATTGGGTGAAGGCGCACGCGGGCCATGAAGAGAATGAATGTGTTGATCAATTAGCGACAGAGGGGCGTGAGGAGCTAGAAGCAGAGTTGGGCCTGTCTTGATGTGGGCAAGGGGGCATATCTGCAAAGGAGGCATGGTGGGCTGTCTATTCTCAAATATTTTTTCAATAAGAAAACCTCATAAGGGGTTTACCTTTAGGAGGAGTTTGGGTAGATAGTCACCAGCTGATCCCGAATAGCTCAGTTGGTAGAGCAAGCGACTGTTAATCGCTGGGTCGTAGGTTCGAGTCCTACTTCGGGAGCCAGCTATTTATGAAGTCCGGCCAGTTAGGTGCGGGCTTTTTTTGTGTTTATTTTTCTCAATATAATGTTTTTTCTACAAAAAAGGGCTTTACCCTTTTCGTGAGTTTGGGTAGATAGTCACCAGCTGATCCCGAATAGCTCAGTTGGTAGAGCAAGCGACTGTTAATCGCTGGGTCGTAGGTTCGAGTCCTACTTCGGGAGCCAGCTATTTATGAAGTCCGGCCAGTTAGGTGCGGGCTTTTTTTGTGTTTTCCCATAAATATTTCTTTTCTCTCTAGCACTGTGAAACAGCACATGCAGTATGGAAGAGCTCAAATTATGGGATAGATGAAAGGCTAAGGCAGGTAATGTCGGCACAGCAGGATAACGTGTCATCCAATGTCAATTATGCCACTGTGACATGGGATCAACTTCATAGAGATGCCCGTATGCTCGCAGGTGAGTTGATGCGTAAGCATGGTGCTTTCCGTGGAATCGTTGCGATTACCCGTGGGGGATTAATCCCAGCGGCTATTTTAGGGCGTGAGATGGGCTGTCGGCTGATCGAGAGTATCTCTGTCGTGAGTTATGAGGGCGAAGAGGGGACACAGCAGGCTCCCAAAGTTCTGAAAGCGGCTGAGGCGGCAGGAGATGGAGAAGGTTTTCTCATCGTTGATGATTTGGTGGATTCTGGTGTGACAGCGCGATATGTGCGTGAGATGCTGCCTAAGGCTGTGTTTGCGTGTTTATATGCCAAGCCAGATGGCAAACCTTATACAGATCATTTTGTCGCAGATATTCCACAAGACACGTGGGTTCTTTTCCCTTGGGATACGGCTCCACTCTTTGTTCCACCTATGAATCGTGGGACGCGTGAATAATTTTTTGAAAAAACATAAGAAATTATAAAAAAGGTACTTGCCAACGTAGGGTGATATCAGTAAATAAGAGCTCACGTCGTCGGGGCGTGGCGCAGCCTGGTAGCGCGCCTGTTTTGGGTACAGGAGGCCCCCGGTTCGAGTCCGGGCGCCCCGACCACGTCATGCAGCAAGGCAGGAGCGCCCTTAGCTCAGCTGGATAGAGCAACAGCCTTCTAAGCTGTGGGTCGCTGGTTCGAATCCAGCAGGGCGCACCACCGCTTCATGTGGCGAAGCAAAATCACCTTAAATAGATAAAACATTCAGACACTTCGTTGGGAAATGTTCTTTTCCGGCTTATGTGTATCTAACGCAAGCAACTCTTTGTTCATAAAGAGCGCATGGTGTAAGTTTGACGCAATAAATTTCACCATAGAGCGATCTGTGACGGGAGAAGCTGATAGATGCGAATCAAGCAGTGTGTGCTAGCTCTTATAGTTCTAGGAACTTTGTGGAATGGCCTCCATAATGAGCAGGACGCATTTGCGGCAGAGAAGAGAGCATCTTCATCTTTAGAAAAGCCTATTCTCCAAAGGGAGGGCACAGCACGAGATATTCATCTGCAAGCTGTGCACTCTCATGAGGCATGGCGTGATGATCCTTTTATAGAGGATCTAGAGCGCCGAACGTTTTTATGGTTTTGGGAGACGGCCAATCCTCAGAATGGCTTGGTGCCGGATCGTGCTCCATTGCCAGATGGGGCTGCGAGTATTGCGAGTGTTGGTTTTGGCCTGACTGCGTATGGTATTGGTGCGGAACGGGGATATATTACACGCCAGCAGGCAGCTGCACGGACATTGTTAACATTACGCTTCCTCTTAAGTTTGCCTCAGGGGGATAAGGTAAGCGGAATGGCCGGCTATCACGGCTTTTTCTATCATTTCTTAGATGTGCATACAGGTCTGCGTGTTGCAGATTGGTCTGAGCTTTCGAGTGTGGATACCGCTCTGCTGATGGGGGGCGTTCTATTTGCTCAGTCATATTATGATCGTGCGAATATAGAGGAACGGGCGATTCGTCGCTTAGCGGATAAGCTTTATCGACGGGTAGATTGGCGTTGGATGACAGCAGGCCATAGTCCGTGGCTGAGTATGGGGTGGAATCCACCGGGGCATTTTCTAGATGCTCAATGGAAGGGGTATAATGAGGGGCTGATTATTTATCTGCTCGCTTTAGCCTCGCCACATCATGCGCTACCAGCTTATGCATGGGACCATTGGACGCAGACTTATAAGGGACAGTGGGGACGTTTTGGTGGGCGTACCTTCCTCAACTTTGCTCCATTATTTGGGCATCAATATAGTGAATGTTGGGTTGATTTCCGCGGGATCTATGACCGGTTTAGCCGGGAGCATAAGCGGGATTATTTTCATAATAGTCGAGATGCTGTGTATGCCCAGCAAGATTATGCCCGGCATAATCCTGGTGCGTGGAAAGATTATAGCGACCATATTTGGGGCCTAACGGCGTCGGACGGACCGGGTGATGCGTACCAAGATGTCGGTGGGAGGAAGCGGCACTTCCTTGCTTATAGTGCGCGCGGGGCCGGGCGTGATTATGTGCTAGATGATGGCACGATTGCTCCCACGGCAGCGGGTGGTTCTGTTGCCTTTGCGCCTGAAATTGCACTGCCAGCACTTAAGGAAATGAAAAAGCGTTATGGGGCGCGTATTTATAATAAATATGGCTTTTTAGATGCGTTTAACCCGAGCTTTATCACGAAGGATGGCTTTTGGGTGGATGGCCAACAGCTTGGGATTGATCAAGGGCCTATTCTCCTCATGCTAGAGAATTTAAAGAGTGGCTTTGTGTGGAAGATCATGCGGCGGAATCCTTATATCCGTCGCGGGTTGGAGAAAGCTGGCTTCCAAGGGGGATGGTTACTTTCTGCACCGATTCTATCGAGAAAGGCGCATTAGAGATAGGTAGGGGCTCGATAAGATTGAGCCCCTTATGGTTTTTGAAGGAAGGACTAGTCTAGCTGGCAGAGTGTGATGTCTGTTGGGCTGAGCGTTTTTAGAAAATCGTCTTTAGACCCAACCGCTGCTGTCGCATTGGTTATGATGTGCGTTTGAAAATTGTCTCTTAGGCTGTGCTGTGCCGTGGCATAAACGCAGACATCTAGTGCTACACCACAGATGAACACACGCGAGACTCCAAGCCCTTTTAGAAGAGGGGTGAGCCCGGTAGAGGTGCCGTTATCATCATAAAAGGCTGAGTTAGAATCGGCATCTAAGGCGATGCCTTTATGGATGATATGCGTGATATATTTCTGCTCAAGCTCGGTTGTAAGTGCAGCCCCGCGGCTTGCGGCGAGGCAATGGATAGGCCAAGGCCCCCCTTGAGGGCTAAAAGAGCAGTGCCCTTGTGGATGCCAGTCTTGCGTAGCGATGACAGCGCGAAAGGGCAAAGAGCTAAGACGATTTATTGTAGGGATGATGGTTAAGCCGTCATTTATGGGGAGGGCCCCGCCCGGCATAAAATCATTCTGCATATCAATGATGAGGAGAGCATCAGATTGTGTGATGCTCTCGTAAGAGACAAGCGAATCCTTCATAGGAGAGGGCCGTCCTTTCCGGTGAGTTCACGGCGGATAACATGCAGTGGTACGAGCCCTGCTTTAAGAAATTCATTATGGAAGCTCTCAAGTGAGAAGTTCTTTCCTGCTTGTTTTTGCATGTCATGGCGGAGCTTGAGGATCATCATCTTACCCAGCGTGTAAGAGAAATAGCCGGGGTCGGCAGTACCGCGTCGTGCTTCTTTGTAAGCTGCTACGGGAGACTGCATGCAACGGTTCTGCATGATATCGGTAGCTTCGGCGAGCGTCATGCCATGCATATGCATGCCGAACGACACAAGAAGGCGGCAGTCCCGCAAGAGGGCATCTTGTAGCTGCATAAGATGGAGTGATGGGTCCTTATTTTGAAAGCCCTGTTCTACCATCATTTGTTCGCTGTAATGCGCCCAACCTTCAGTCGTACTGTAGGAATTGCCATCTTTGCGAATAAGAGACCATTCTGGATGCGCATGGAGGTAAAGCCCTTGGAGGAAATGCCCCGGTAATGCCTCATGAATGGTGATATTTAATAAAGCTGGCGTATTAAAATCTTCCAAAGCGGCTTTAGTTTGCGCTGGGGTAAAATGTGGTGAGGGGGGTGTTACATCATAATAGGATGGAAACTGCTCTTTCTCAAAAGGCCCTGCCCATTCGGTCGCTGCGGTGAGCAGAGCTTGTTCAAAGGCTGGCGTCTCACGCACGATGGGCAGGGTGTGAGAGGGAAGCGCAACGATATGATGTGTGAGGAGGAAGTCCTGTACATCATGTAGCTGTTGTTCAACGGTTGGGATAAGTCCAGCGGCATTTGTATGGTTTTGCCGGATGGATAAGAAAGCATCCTCTGGATGGGCGGGGTTAATTTCTTTTGCGGTGCGCTGGAAGGCAGCGAGGTCGGCCTCGAGCTGTTTTTCACCAGCATGCGTGATAGCCTCTGGAGACAGATCAATCATATCCGCTTTGAGCAGGGCTATAAGTGTGTCCTTCCCAAGGGCAAAATGGCCTTGAGGGGTAAGGTGACGGAGAGTGAGGCCATAGGCCTGTAAGGCGGCGATGGCGGCTTTGTTATAGTTCTGGAACTCTTTTTGGAGAGCCGTATTCTTTACGGAGGCAAAGGCAGCGGGCAGATCATCTCGGCAGAAGGCAATCGCGCCTTCGAGGTCTTCTTGAGCAATTTCAATAAAAATAGCAGGGACTTGGTGAAGTTGCTGCGTAGCGAGATGTAATAGAGCTGGGGTTTGGGATAAACGGCTAATAGTTGCTTGCATGCGTGCCTCAAGTGGGGCGTAATCATGCGCAATCAGGCCGTATAATCCATTCGTGATAATAGAGAGAGCGTAATCAGGCTGATGCTGATAAGGCTGGATCGTGGTGAGGAATAGCCGCTCTTTTTGCAGGGTATGGAGTAAGATATCTCGATCATCTCGCTCTCTTAGTGGGGCAGCAGAGAGATCTAGCCGTTTTAGAGCTTGTTCTTCCTGAGCGAGGCGCGCCAGAGTTTTGCTGCGTGCCGAGCTGGAGATATCTGGTAGTAGGGAATCCCCTTCATGTACGCCACTCAGTGTGGCGGCAACAGGATCATCCCGCCATTCAGCTCTGTAATGGATATCTTCTAGGGCATGTAATGCTTGGGCTGAGGGATCTGCGATCAGCGTAGATGCAGAGCCGCTATGTGAGAGCATGCCCATTGTGAGAAGGCTAAAAGACAGAGCAAAAGCACGATGAGCTAAATGGCGCATAGGGGCCTCAAGATGACATGCGGGTGACAAGAAGCTGGTTAATACGGAAGCCTTCAACATCCACAACTTCAAAGCGGAAGCCGGCAACTTCTATACGGTCTGCTTTACGGGCCATACGGCGTAAGCGGTTAATAACAAAGCCGCCAATTGTGTCGAAATGAGAATTATCGTGGAAGAGGGGCATATCCAGCTCGCGGATGACATCCAAAATAGGAGCGGCCCCGTCAATCAACCAAGAATCCGCATCGCGGCGCACAATGGCCTGTTCTTCGAAGGGGTTGGCCAAGCCATCCATCAGGGCGCCCATAATATCTTTATAGGTAATAAGGCCAACAACGAGACCATATTCATTGATAATGAGCGCAAAGCCAGCCCCATGCGTATCAAACTGGGCGAGCGTTTCCCAAAGGTTCAGCGTATCTGGCAGGGAGAGCACATCTCGCCGCATATTGTAGATTTGCTTAGGGATGGGCTCTTGCGGGTTATGCAGGCTGGTTGGTTCATCCACAACGGCAACGAGAACATCCTCTGCACGAATAGAGCCCACGACTTTATCTAATGAGCCATCACAGAGAGGATAGCGTGAATAAGGACGAACACGAACCTTATCTCTTTGGCTTTCCATACTCTCGTGCACATCAAGATAAACGATCTCATCACGAGGGGTCATGGCAGATGTTACAGGACGATTTTGCAATGCCATGACGTTTTGAATCATCTGATGTTCTTGCTCAAGTAGCACACCTGATGCTGTACCCGCTGCGAGCATAGCGCGGAGGTCTTCTGGGGTAACAGGGTCCACCGTAGCTGTAGCGGGGATGCGCAAGAGTTTCAGAACAAGATCTGCGATATGGGAGAAGATCCACACAGCAGGGTAGAGTAATTTGAGAGCAAGTGCGGGGAACCATCCAACAGCCAGTGCCACTTTATCTGGAGCATTCATCGCTGTGCGTTTGGGGAGAAGGTCAGCGAAGAGGACAAATAAGGCTGTAACCAAAATAAAGGCGCTAAAGGAGGCGATCTTATCGGCTAAGGGGGCATTCATTCCGAGGAGTTGAAGGCCATCTGCGAAGGGTTCGCTGAGCATGGAATCGCCAATGACACCACCCAGCACGCCCACAGCATTGAGGCAGATTTGGATGGTAGTCATAACCTGTCCGCTATTACGGCGGAGGCGGAGGAAGGCCATGGCCCGTTTATCGCCGCCTTCTGCAAGGGTGCGCATACGCGTCTCACGTGCTGCGGCGAAAGAAATCTCTGAGAGTGAAATCAGAACGGAGACCCCAATAAGCACGGCCGTAGCAAATAAGCCTAAGCCGAGCATGATGAGGGGATGGTGGTTTGACGATATGGCGGGCATGCTCTCTCTTTTACAGCCGTCTTATGGAGACGGTCATTCCTGCGCCGTATGATAATGGAGCTGGGGCAGGTTTCAATTTTTTTCTGTCAATTATGGCAGGAAATAGCGTTTATCTGCCGAGAGAGAGCATGAAACTCGGCAGATAATGTGGTGCAGAGGGGGCAAGAACCTTTATGAGAGGCCAGCCATTTCCCGCCATGAGGATTCATCAAGGGTGCGAATGCCTAGTTCTTCCGCTTTTTTAGCTTTCGAGCCAGCTTTTTCACCTAAAACAACAAGCGTTGTTCTGCGGGAGACGCTGTCAGTCACTTGGGCGCCAAGGCGTTCTGCAATGGCTTTGGCTTCTGGTCGGGACATTGTACTGAGCGAGCCTGTAAAGACCATAATTTGTCCAGATAGTGGAGCAGGGGCATTGGGGTCTGATGTGGCGTTTTCTTCGTCTGGAATAGTTAGATGAGCTGTGAGGTCATCTAACGTATCGACATTATGTTCTTCACTAAAGAAGGCTGCTAGCTCCTCCGCAATGGCAGGGCCAATTCCCATAATGGCACTTAACGTAGTCCGCTCTTCGCTTTCAGGCTGTATGGCTGCAAGCATAGCGGCGCGCCATGTGGCAAAGCTGTGATAATGGCGTGCTAAAAGTTGGGCGTTGCGCTCCCCAATACGGCGTATGCCAAGGGCATAGATAAAGCGTGGCAGGCTAATTGTCCTGCGCTCGTCAATTGCTCTGAGGAGTTTTTCGACAGACTGTGGCCCCCATCCTTCTAGTTTTTGAAGCTGTTCTTTAGAGGTATGAAGGCGGAAAATATCCCCTGGACGGCGGATGTAATTAAGCTCGTAAAAGTTACGGATGCTCTTGTCGCCTAGGCCATCAATATCGAATGCCTTGCGTGAGACAAAATGGATCAGCCTTTCTACGGTTTGCGCTGGGCAGGTGAGGCCACCAGTGCAACGGCGCACGGCTTCATCGGCAACACGCTCAGCATGAGCGTGGCAGGCAGGGCAGTGGTCAGGAAAGATAAAAGGGGCGGCGCGGTCAGCTCTCTCAGCATTTACGACAGAGAGGATTTGGGGGATGACATCACCCGCTCGTTGAATTTTGACCAAGTCACCTGGACGGGCATCAAGCCGTTTAATTTCATCTTCGTTATGGAGAGTCGCACGTGAGACAATGACCCCGCCAACATTGATTGGTTCTAAATGGGCAACAGGCGTGAGGGCACCGGTACGGCCAACCTGTATCTCAATTTCGAGCAAGCGTGTAATGGCCTGTTCTGCAGGGAACTTCCACGCAATAGCCCAGCGAGGGGCACGTCCGACAAAGCCGAGACGTTTTTGGAGATCAATTTCGTCAATTTTAAAAACGATACCATCAATATCGTAATCAAGATCAGGGCGCTGTTGAGCTAACTGTTCAACATATGCCGGCACATCACTTGCATGACTGATGGATTTTGAGAGGGGATTGACCGTAAATCCCCAGTTTTTGAGCGTTTCTAGCCAAGCCGTGTGGGACGTTGCGGGGAGGTCCGTACTGTATCCCATACCGTAGGCGAAGAGCCCTAAAGAGCGCTGCGCTGTGATGGATGGATCTAATTGGCGGAGAGATCCAGCTGCAGCATTACGTGGGTTGGCGAAGGGGCGGTCTTTGCGCTCTTCTTGGCGTTGGTTGAGGGCGAGGAAGTCCGCCCGGCTCATGAAAATTTCGCCACGAATTTCAATGAGTTCAGGATAAGGGGCGGGTAAGGTTTTAGGAATAGAGGCAATGGTGTTGATGTTCGCTGTGACATCCTCACCTATTGTGCCGTCTCCTCGGGTTGTGGCTGCAGTGAGTTGACCTTTTTCGTAGGTGAGATTGATGGAAAGCCCATCAATTTTAGGTTCTGCAACAAAGCGGAGGCTATCTGTTGTTTGGTCATTTAAGCCGAGAAAACGCCCAATACGGCTAATAAACTGAGCAAATTCTTCTTCGTTAAAGACATTGTCTAACGAGAGCATGGGCGCACGGTGGGTAACTTTACCAAAGGCAGGGTTCGGCGCAGCCCCAATCTGCGCTGAAGGTCCGTCTTTACGCTTTAGCTCCGGATGTTGGCGCTCTAGCATGACAAGCTCTAGCCGTGCTTGGTCGTATATTGCATCAGAGACTTCGGGATTATCTTGCCCGTGATAAGCTTCGTTCCAGCGTGCAATTTTGCTTTCGAGTTCGGTATGACGCTGGGCAGGGGATTTTACGCTCATATTTAGATGGGTCCAAGAAGGCTATCAGCCGCGGCGCGTGCGGCATCTGTCACGGTATCGCCCGCTAACATGCGGGCGATTTCTTCGCGGCGTTCTTCCGCAGCTAGAGGGGTTGCTGTGGTTTGAGTTTGGTTGTTTTTAACATGCTTGGCGATGCGAAGTTGGTGGTCTCCTCGTGCGGCAACTTGCGGGCTATGGGTAATTGCCAAAACTTGGACATCTTGTGCAACACGATGGAGCCGCTCGCCAATAGCTGAAGCGGTTGCGCCACCTACTCCAGAATCCACTTCATCAAATACAAGTGTGGTGAGAGAAGAACGCCCGGCTAGAACTACTTTTAGGGCGAGCATTAAACGAGAGAGCTCGCCACCGGATGCGACCTTCCCGAGAGGGCCAGGGGGCTGACCTGGATTTGCTGCGATCAGAAATGCGACCTGTTCTACTCCGTGGCGATTCCATTGTTCAGCGGGAAGTGGCGTGAGCTCTACAATAAAGCGAGCGCGTTCCAGCTTAAGAGGTACCAGCTCTGCCATAACGCGTTTTTCAATTTGGCGTGCGGCTTTTTCTCGTGCACGGCTAAGAGTGCGTGCGGCATCTTCATAGGCCTCTCGTGCAGCGAGGACATCTTTTTCTAGTTGGGCGAGTGCTTCTGTGCTGCATTCAATATTAGCGAGCCGCTGCTTAAGGTCTTCTAAAAAAGAAGGAAGGTCGCTTACAGCAATCTGATGTTTGCGGGCTTCAGCACGTAGGGTGAAGAGGCGCTCCTCGGTTTCTTCTAGAAGACGAAAATCCACGACTGTATCACTGGCGAGGCGAGAGAGGAGTGTCTCTGCCTCTGCAAGAGATTCTTCAGCTTTTTCGAGAGCAACAAGAGCGGCTTGCGCTTGTTCTTGTTGCTCTGAAGGGGCTGTATGTTCCTCGCTCTGTTCTCGATCTAGGGGAGAGGGGAGAAGACGTGAGAGCGCACGATTAGCCGAGCGCAAAGCGTTAGCCGGTGTTGTTGTACGGCGGTCACGAGGGGTAAGCTCAGAAAGAGCAGCAGCGACAGCTTCGCCGCGGCGCTCATCCTGTTGGAGTTTGATACGAAGGCTCGCAAGTTCTTCTTCTTCTCCTTCTTGTGGTGCAAGGGTGGAGAGGTCTTCGGTAATCTGTCGGAGCCAGTCTTCTTCTTTGACTGTTTCTTCGATCTCTTTGCGTGCTGTTTGTAGGGTGCGGCGGGCTTCCTGCCAGTTATTCCAGCAGCGCGAAACAGTGGTACGTAGCGAGGATGGGACCCCAAAGGAATCCAGTAATTCTTGATGTGCGCTTTGGTTGCTAAGGCCCATTTGTTCGTGTTGGCCTTGTATTTCTACCAGTAAGCTTGCGACTTCACGCAAGGCGCTGATGCCTAAAGGTTGGTCGCAAATATAAGCACGTGAGCGACCTTCCTGAGTGACAACACGACGCAATACAAGGGGCTCGCCTTCCTCAATAGAGGAAATGTCTTTTTCTTTAAGAAGTGCATAAGCTGGATGCCCAGAGGGAATCTCAAACACCGCGGTGACGCTGCTCTGTTCGGCCCCTGCGCGAATAATGCGACTATTTGTACGCTCACCTAAGGCTAAGCCGAGACTATCAAGTAGGATTGATTTACCTGCTCCGGTCTCACCAGTAAGTGCCGTTAGCCCTTTATGAAAAGGAAGGTCTAGCTTTTCGATAAGGACAACATCACGGATAGAGAGATGCGTTAGCATAATGCAACCTTCATACCGGTGGTAGACGAAGTGTTACGACACGGCTTTCTGGTAGTGGGTTAGAAAATGCCATGCCAGACACGTTAGAAGGAACCGTGATGTTTTGGTTTAGGTGGTTCCCCTTTTGTAAGGGATGGGGGCGCTACAGGAGGGATGGTAATTGAGGCAATGGGTTCAGAGGTTGTTGCATCTTGCCCGCCGAGGAGGGAGGCAGCATGTGAGGCGTTCTGAGGTTTTGCCACAGGGATAGATTTTGGTTGAATCTGCGGATGCGCAGGGCGTTGTAGCTGCGGAACCAATTGATGTGTACGTTTTAAACGGCGATATGCTTCACGGTACCATGAGCTATCAGGCGCATTATAGCCTAAGACAGCCGCTGTTTGGCGGGCCTCATCTGGCATACCTAGGTTAAGGTTGAGCTCAACGAGGCGCTCCAATGCTTCAGGTACATGGTTAGTTGTTTGAAAGTCTTGAATGACGCGCTGGTAGCGTGCGTAAGAAGCCTGATAGTCTTTTTCACGCTGATAATAACGCCCGACATACATTTCCTTGCCGGCGAGATGGTCGCGGCAAAGGTCAATTTTTAGCTGAGCATCGCGTGCGTAAGATGTTTGGGGAAAACGTGTTACGACTTCTTGCAGAGCATCCATAGACTGGAGAGTCCCGAGCTGGTCGCGAGAGACATCGCCAATTTGTTCATAATAACACAGGCCACGAAGGTAATAAGCGTAAGCAGCATCGGGGCTTGTGGGGTGTAGCTGTAAATAGCGTTCTAGCTGCTGGACAGAGAGCGCATATTCTCCTTGGAGATAATAGGCGTACCCTTCCATTAACTCTGCATTACCGGTGTAGCCTGAGTATGGATAATTTTGTTGCAGTAGCTCAAACTCACCGCTGGCAAGCTTGTAACGCCCGTTATGGAGGGCATCTATCCCGTAGTTATAGAGGCTTTCTGCATCGGCTGTGCGAGGGAGCTGCGCTTGAATATCAGCATCTGTTGCGGCGCATCCGCCCAGAAGCAGAAGCCCCAGCAGCACTGGGGCACTAAAAGCCGAGAGGCTATAACGGAAAGAAAGCGCATGACGCGTTAGGATGCTACTGACCATGTTTTTCTTATAGCATGGGAAGAAAGAGGGGAAAGGGGGGTTTGCGTTCTCAGGAAGATATTCTCTTTTCTATTTACGCAAGAGGGGCTGTATTGCTTGTAAAACTCCAATTATTTGGATCAGCGAATATCTTTCTTAGAAGCTGGTTATTGAGAGCGTGGCCTGTTTTATAACCTGTAAATTGACCAATAATACGGTAACCAGAACAATATAGATCGCCAATTGAATCGAGTATTTTATGTCTAACGCATTCATTATCACATCTCATCCCACCGGGGTTGAGAACATGGTCATGGTCAATCACTAGAGCATTTTGAAGAGATCCACCTCTGGCAAGGCCTTGTGATTGCAATGTGGCAATGTCGCTGTAATTCACAAAGGTACGGCAGAAGGCAATTTCTTTGCGGAATGTGTCGGGTGAGAGGGTGAAGTCATAGGATTGTCGCCCGATGGCGGGGGCGGGGAAGTCGATAGTGACGAATAAGCGTAGCTGATGGGAGTGCTCTGCTTGAGGGTTGAAAGGAGTGATATAGGCAAATGAGCCGTTCTCTCTTTCAACACGGACCGGCTTACGTAATATGATTTCACGCCGTGGGGCGGATAATGTGGTGCGACCAGCAGCTTGCAGTAGAAATGAGAAATCTTGGGAACATCCATCTAGAATAGGAAGTTCGGCCCCATCAAGTTGGATGAGCAGGTTATCAATTTCTGCGGCATGTAGGGCGGCCATAAGATGTTCAATTGTTGCAACATAGACAGAAGGATCTATCGGAGAGGTGGCAACAGTTGCGAGAGGGCTGGGGGTAATAGATTCTGGTGTGATGCGGAATGGTTTAGAATTTTTGATATCGGTTCTTTGAAAAGTGATCCCTGTATCTGCAGCTGCAGGGAGAAGGCGGAGAAGAGCAGGAGCGCCGCTATGCAAACCAATGCCCCGGCAATAGATTGGATTTTTGAGAGTTGTTTGCTGTGAGGCGTTATGCGTGTGTGATGAAACACATGGCTGCTCGTGAGCTGGAGTTTCCCTAGCGTTAGAGCGCGGGGCAGGCATAAGAGACCTTTCAGCTATGGTAAAACGCCCAGCCAATAGAGGCTGGGCGTAGAAGATGTTCCACTAAATTAATAGCAGAATTGGATAAGCGGAGGAGCGAAACTTATTTTTGCTCGCGGCGCAGATATGCCGGGATATCCAAATTCGCGTCATCTGATGGAGTAGGAGCCCCATTGCTTTCATGCGGTTGGCTGTGGTTCTCAACGGGGTTGAGTGTAGGCGCTTGGCGTGTTGGCTCCGGAGCAGGCCGGCTTCTAAAGAAGCGGCTAAAGAGACCACCTGTGTGTGCTGGCGGCTCCTCTGCGATAGGTTTGCGTGGTGGTGTCTGCCCCTGAGAGACAGGTGCATGATGTGGCCCACGATTCAGCTGATAGTTAGGCTGTTGGTTTAGAGAAACTGCGTCTGTCTCAGCTGAATTCGCTTCAGCAGGAACATCAGTCAGGCCCTCTGTTTGAGCTGCATCGCTACCTTGTGTAAGTGCAGCAGCATCAATTGAAGCATCGCTTGACACGTTTGCTTCGTCTGTTGATTGTTCACTTGTAGCTTCAGGAGCAGCATTTTCGGCGTTTTTAGCAACGTTGCGTTTATCAAGGCCTGTTGCAATCACGGAGACTTGGACTTTACCAGTCATGTCTTCGCTGATGACGAAACCACTGTTGATTTCCTCATCCTCGCAATTTGCTGTTTCACGGATAAGGTCCATGATCTCGTTGTAGGCCAGCAGGCTCATATCTGGGCCAAGCGTGACGTTGACGAGTAGGGCACGAGCCCCCTGGATGGATGTTTCTTCCAAGAGTGGGTTGGAGATAGCACGTTCGGCTGCCAGTGTTGCCCAATCTTCACCATCTTCATCAGCGGAGGCGGTTCCGATACCCATCATGGCTTTCCCCATGCCGCTCATAACAGTGCGGACATCAGCAAAGTCGAGGTTTTGGTAACCAGCTTCGACCATGAGGTCGGTCACGCTACGCACACCGCGATAGAGAACATCATCCGCCATTTTAAAGGCTTCCATCAGGGATGTGTTCGGTGTAGCGCGGTTGAAGAGGTTCTGGTTAGGGATGACCAAAAGTGTATCAACGTATTTTTCTAGTTCCGCGATACCTTCTTCCGCAGCACGGCAACGGCGTAGGCCTTCAAACTTAAAGGGTTTGGAGACGACACCAATCGTCAATGCGCCTGTTTCATGAGCGATACGGGCAACAACAGGAGCAGCTCCTGTACCAGTACCACCGCCCATGCCGGACGTTACGAAAACGAGGTCAACGCCTTCAAGGTGTTGACGAATTTCTTCTTCAACTTCTTCAGCGGATTTACGGCCAACCTCAGGTTTGGCACCTGCGCCGAGGCCGCGGGTAAGAGTTGGGCCAAGCTGCAAGCGTGTTTCGGCTTTGGAGAGACCAAGCTGTTGGGCATCGGTATTAGCCGCAATAAAATTGACCCCGCGAAGGTTGCCAGCGATCATATTGTTGACGGCATTAACCCCGCCGCCGCCAACGCCAATGACGGTAATGCGCGGAGGGCTGACAGCGCTTACGCCTGGGGTCGTCGGGGTAAGGTTTAATGACATAATAATCTTGCTCCGAATAAGAGGGCAGAAGAACGTATGACGAAGTTGTTACTAACCCTAAGTGTTTCGTCGGACTATACAGTCCTGCGTATGAAATTAACAACCCGTTTTGCGAATCCTTGTGATTGTTCGTCTTGAGTAGGTAAGCAAAACGAATCGCGGGCACCGACAGCCCATGCTAACAGTCCTGAGGCTGTAGAAAAACCTGCCGAGATTGGTGGGGCTTCTGGTAGGCCATGGATGTTGTACGGATGCCCTAGGCGAACAGGCCTATTAAAGATGCTCGCAGCAAGAGGACCAAGCCCGGTGAGGAGGGCCCCGCCACCGGTAAGGACCACGCGCCCCTCAGCCGGGCGCCCGAGTCCTGCGACATCAAGCTCATGGCGTACCATTTCCAAGGTTTCCTCAATACGTGGCGCAATTGCCCGGACAAGTTCGGCACGTGTGATATGCCGCACACCACGGTTATGAGAGAGTGGGAGAGGGATACGATATACAGCATCGTCAGCAGAAGCGCAGGCAACGCCATGGAGTGTTTTGAGCCGTTCTGCCGTATCGGTTGGGATGGAAAGTGATAGGGCGATATCACGTGTAATATGATGCCCACCAACACGAAGTTGCGATGTATAGAGAACACGACCATGTGCAAAAACGGCCAGAGATGTTGTTCCGGCCCCCATGTCAACGACGGTAACGCCTAGCTCTCTTTCATCGTGGTCCAGCACGGCTATGCCCGATGCAATAGGGCTGGAGACAACATCAGACAATCGTAGCTCTGCCCGATGCAGGACGGTGCTTAATGTACGTAAAGCACTCGTGTGGGCACCAATAACATGGAATTTACCCATAAGGTTGTTACATTGATGCCCACAAGGGTCGAGTACAGCCATGGTTTCGTCGACATTAAAGCCAAGGGGCATGGTGTGGACGAGGTCATAGCCATTATAAGAGGCGTTATGTCGAGCTTCTTCGTGGAGGTACCGTACATCCCGGGGGAGGACTTCGCGTCCACCTAAGCTCATATTCGTATCGACGTGATAGCTCTGAGGGTTGCCGCAAGATAAGTTGACAACAACATCACTAATACGGCGGCTAATTTTTTTTTCAGCATCACCAACCGTAGCGCGAATGACACGCTCAAGCTGGGCTGTATCGACAATCGCTCCAGAGTTCACCCCTTCTGTACGGCGCCACCCCCAACTTAAAATGCGGAGCCCCCCGTTGCTGAGGCCTTGGCCGATAAGGCATGTCGTTTTTGTAGAGCCAATATCAAGAACAGCTTTTAGCCCCGGCTTCCACTTAAAGCCTGGCCGCTCCTCCGGTGGGAGAATAGGAAGAACCGCACGACCCTGTTGTTGGGGTGAGGCAGGAAGATTTGAAGAAGAGCGTGTCATGGTGCTGTATGTTGTTCAGGCGAAGCCGAAGAAGAGGTGTCGTTGTTTTGGTCAGCTGGGGCTGCGTGTAGTACCATGCGATCTGGCAGGCGCATGTCAATAGTTGTTAACGGCCTATCAAGTAATTGCATATTAGTTTGATAGTCGTGCAACCGTGCAAGGGCTGCAGCTTCGGCTCCTTCTGGGAGGAGAAGGGTTGTGCCGTTACGCATCAGAATATTCCAGCGGCGCTGCCCAATACGAATAAGGGCAAGCATATGAGAATTAATATCTGGATATTGATTAAGTAATGTAAGTACTGAGCCAGCCTCTATATTTGCGCCAACCCCGACAACAAGAGGTAGCTTGCGGAAAACACTACTATTCTGAGCAGTGAGTTCTTGCTCTGAGACTTTCTCCCCTTCTTGGTCGATCAAAATAAAGTGGCGGTCAACCTGCCAGATGGCGATAGGATGTTTTTCAACAAGTGTGATGGCCACTGTATCAGGTAGACGGCGCTCAACAATAGAATGTTCAATGAAAGGAATGGTTTCTATGCGTTTGCGTGCGTCTTCAACAGAGAGCTCAAGTAAGGAGTGGTTAATCCCAGTGCCCAGTTTGTCTAATACGTCTTTTTCATCTGTTAAATGCCGTCCTGAGATAATGATGTGACGGATTTGGAGGGGGTCTAGTGCTGCGATTCGAGTACGTAGGCCTGTAAGGCTTCTTTCAGGCAGTGAGCTCCAGATAAAGCGACCAGCGGCGGCAATGGCAGCGAGGATAAGGAGTAGGACGCAGCCTTTACGAAGAATAATTTTTTGCCGCTGCCAAAAGAGGGAGAGCCTAGACGGTCTATCCCCGTAATTGTTTGTCGCAATCTCCGGCTTTTTTTTGAAAGAAAGAGCCATTCTACCTCAGCGTGTTAAGCACATAGAGGCTGTGAAAGGATTATTCCCCAGTGCTTCAAGGACCAGCCAGTGGCAGAGCTGAGGATAGCTCATGCCACGCCATGCGGCTTGTTCTGGCAAGAGGGAAGTTGGGGTCATGCCGGGTTGGGTATTCACCTCCAAAATAACCAAGCGGCCGGTTTTATCATCAAAGCGGAAATCTGTGCGGCTAGCGCCTTGGCAGCCTAGGGCTTGGTGAGCTTGGCGGGCCAGAGTGAGGGCTTGTTGGCTGATATCAGCACTTAACACTGCGGGGACGATATGGCGGGATCCATTTGTGGCATATTTTGCCTCAAAGTCATAAAAGCCGCCGGCATCTTGGGGGAGAATCTCAGTAACGGTGAGAGGTGTATCGTCTAAAACAGCAACAGTGAGCTCACGGCCGGGAATGAATTCTTCTGCCAGTATTTCTGGTCCGAAAGACCATTCATGAGCAATTTTTTTGCGTGCTGTTGCATCATCCTCATGGAAAATATGAACTCCAACAGATGATCCCTCGGCCAAGGGCTTTATGACATAGGGGGTGTTCAAGGGAGCGCATTCTGCAAACTCTGTAGGGGTAATGAGGCAGCCTTTAGCGACAGGGAGGCCAGCAGCCTGTAATGCCATGCGTGTGGTAGCTTTGTTCATCGCCATGGCCGAGGCAAGAACGTGGGAGTGGGTATAAGGTAGGCCGAGCCATTCTAAAACAGCTTGGATGGTACCGTCTTCGCCTCCTGGACCGTGTAGGGCGTTAAATGCAACATCAGCATGGCAGGCTTTGAGTGCTGCAATTGTCTGAGTAATGTCGTTTCCAACATCAATGGGATGAACTTTATGTCCAGCTTCTTCTAGTGCTTTAGTAACAGCCTGTCCGCTGGATAGGCTGACGTTACGTTCGCTAGAGGTGCCTCCCATGAGGATCGCAATGGACAGTGGAGTTGAGGTGGGAAGCGTGAGTGGGGATGTTGTATTCGTCATGCTTGCCTCAGGTTGGAGATGATGAAGACGGAAGAGGGAGGCCGAGACGTTTTATCTCCCAATGGAGTGAGATGCCGCTATGAGCCTGGACACGTTCACGAACCATCTCACCAAGTTCCTCAAGCTCTGTGCTATTAGCTTGGCCTAGATTGAGCATGAAATTACAATGTTTTTCGCTAATTTGTGCATCGCCATGGCGTAGGCCGCGGCAGCCTGCAGCATCAATCAGCTCCCATGCCTTTGCCCCTTCTGGATTACGGAAGGTGGAGCCTCCCGTACGGGCGCGTAGGGGTTGGCTGGCCTCTCGTGAGGCACGCATGGATTGGATGCGCTCTTGAATATGTTCAGCTGCTTCTTGCCCGTGCGCTTGCAGGCGTACACGGATGACGACAGCTCCCTCAGGAAGAGTAGCGTGGCGATACCCCATGGAGAGGGCTGCTGCTGGAAGGCGTTCACATGTGCCGTTTCTTGTGAGGATCTCGACCCAATCAAGAATACTGGCGATATCGCCGCCGTAAGCTCCTGCATTCATACGGACAGCTCCCCCAATGGAGCCGGGAATAGTGGCGAGAAATTCAAAGCCAGTCATTCCAGCGCGGGCAGCGGTTTCTGCGACGGAGCTATCTAATGCCGCGGCTCCGACGATGAGGCCATCACGATCTTGCTCAATACTTGCGAAGCCTCCGGCAAGCCGGATTGTCAGGCCGGGGAGGCCGCCATCACGAATAATTAAGTTGGAGCAGGCACCAAGGACGGTTAGCGGCATAGCCGCAGGACACTGTTGCAGTGCCTGTGCAAGGTCGCCTTTATCCTGTGGAACAAAGAGCCACTCAGCCGGGCCTCCTGTACGGAACCATGTGCGGGCGGCGAGGGGAGCTTGTGCCTTAAGGCGGCCACGCAGGCCTGAAAACGGGCTTGTTACGGTCATGCGCCCCCCTGTGATCCTTCTTGACTATCATCTGCAGTAGCAAGTTGAGTTGGTAGAGCTTGGGCCCAATGGGTGATAGAGCCAGCTCCTAAGCACACGACATAATCACCCGGTTGGGCGATATCTGCAATCATTTTAGGGAGAGCTTCTGGTGATGAGAGCGGTAGGACATGGCGGTGCCCACGGTCACGCAAGCCCTCAACAAGGTTGTCACGTTCTGCGCCTTCAATAGGTGCCTCGCCAGCGGCATAGACATCCGACACAATGACGGTATCAGCGTCATTCATACATGTGCAGAAGTCATTAAATAAGGCGTTGAGGCGAGAATAACGGTGAGGTTGCATCACGGCGATGACATGCTTCGCTCCAGCTTGTCGTGCGGCTTTCAGCACAGCTGCAATTTCCACTGGGTGGTGGCCGTAATCGTCAATGATGGTGACGCCGTTCCATGTTCCTGTTTGTGTAAAGCGTCTTTGGACACCACGGAAGCCAGCTAGACCATCTGCAATGACATGGTCTGGGATTTCCATTTCCAGAGCAACAGCAATAGCTGAGACGGCATTTAGAACATTGTGATGGCCGAACATTGGAAGGTGGAAGGGGCCTGCACGGCGTTGACTATTATCAGCACGGCTAGTGATGGTGACATAGAATTGGACACCAGTGCTGGTGGTATCTGTAATTTCAGCTCGGACATCAGCTTGGGGGCTGAAACCATAGGTGATGACACGGTGGTCTGAAAGCTGCGGGATCATCTGCTGGACCCGTGGGTGATCCACACAAAGAACAGCAAAACCGTAGAATGGGATATTAGAGACAAATTGGCGGTAGCCGGCCTCCATAGCTTCATCAGAGCCCCAATGGTCGAGGTGCTCAGGGTCCATATTTGTGACGACAGCGATTACGGCGGGGAGACGTAGGAAGGAGCCGTCACTTTCATCTGCTTCAACGACCATCCAGTCCCCAGAGCCCATGCGGGTATTGGTGCCGTAGGCTTCGATAATGCCGCCATTAATAACGGTTGGGTCAAGCCGGGCCTGTTCTAAGACACAAGCAACGAGGCTGGTTGTTGTGGTTTTGCCGTGTGTTCCGCCAATGGCAATGGCCCAGCGGAGGCGCATAAGCTCTGCAAGCATTTCTGCGCGGCGGACAACGGGAATGAGTTTTTTACGAGCAGCGATAACCTCTGGGTTATCTTTTTTGACAGCAGTGGAGGTTACAACAACCTGTGCTTCGCCCAGATTTGTTGCGTCATGGCCGATATGAACGGTGATCCCTGCCTTGCGTAGCCGTTGAACATTAGCATTTTCTGCAATGTCAGAGCCCTGAACCTTGTAGCCAAGCATATGCAGCACTTCGGCAATGCCAGACATACCAATGCCGCCAATGCCAACGAAGTGGATGAGGCCAAGATTAAGGGGAAGAGCACGCATTAACAGAAAACTCCGGGAAGTGTGAGGATGGGCAGATAATCAGGCTTTAATAATTGTTTCAACTAGGTCTGCAAGTTTTTCCGCAGCTTTACGTTGCTGCAAGAGCCGTGCCCCCTCTGCTGCCTGGGCCAAATAGATAGGGTTATTAAAGAGTTCTGTAAGTTTTTGGGTAAGCATTTCAGATGTAAAATTAGATTGGCGGATCATCCACCCCCCGCCGACTTTCTCCATAGCGTGCGCATTTGCGCCTTGTTCATCTGAGGCTGCAATAGGCAGGGGTACGAGAATAGAAGGCCGCCCTGCCATAGCAAGCTCCGCAATAGATGAACCTCCAGCCCGTCCAATAGCAAGATGAGCACTGCCGAGCGCAGCGGCGACATCTTTGATGAAAGGGGTAAGATCTGCCTGAATGCCTGCTTGTTGATAAATAGCATTCAAAGCCGGGATAAGGTCTTGTTTCACTTGCTGTGTGATATGTAGGCGAGCACGTAGCGCAGCAGGAAGGTTCGCAAGGGCTTGTGGCACGACAGTGCTGAAAATTTGCGCACCAAGAGAGCCGCCCCAAATAAGCAAGCGGATGCGTTCATCGCTATCTTTCTCGGGGGCGGTGTATCCGAGGGGAGCAAGCGCTTCTATCGCTGGGCGTACGGGCATACCTGTGAGGACAGTTTGGGTCCCTTTAGGAAGACGGGCAACTGTTGGGTATGAGGTGGCGATACGATCAGCAAAGCGGGCGAGTAAGCTGTTAGCTTGCCCAAGGATGGCGTTGCCTTCATGGATGGTAAGTGCTGGTTTTTTTCCAAACTTTAGGCGGCTTCCAATGAGGGGAGGCACAGAAGGGTATCCACCAAAACCAACAATAGCGACAGGCTTATGGTGGCGGATAAGTTGTCGAGCCCCGAGGCATCCACGAAGGAGCCGTAGAGCGCCGCGTAATTTATCTTTCAGGCCTTTCCCCGCGATGCCTCCGCTCTCAAGTGTGTAACGCTGACAGTCGGCAAACACGCTGGTAGACGCATGTGTATTGCGCTTATCTGTCATGAGAATGAGCTGATAACCACGGCGCTTTAAGGTCTCACCTAGAGCTTCAGCGGGGAAGAAATGTCCCCCTGTACCACCGGCTGCGATAACGATAGGAGCGTGTTTCATTAGATCTTATCCTCGCGTGTAGGGCCAGTAAGGCGCGGGGCAGAAGACCGCGCTGGCGGGGGAGAGAAAAGGCCAGCCTCTACCCTATGGCGTGTAAGGGCAAGGACCATGCCGATTGTAAGCGATACAGATAATGCAGAGCTGCCGCCATACGAGATAAAAGGCAATGTCATGCCTTTTGTCGGAATAAGGTGGAGAGTAGAGCCCATATTTACGAATGCTTGCAAGCCAAAACCGGTAATTAATCCGCTTGCAGCGAGTACAATATATGGTCTTTTCTCGTCTAATAGCCGGTTAAGTGTTGAAAAGACTAATATTGTAAATATGGCGACAATAAAGAGGCACATAATGTAACCATATTCTTCTCCAGCAACAGAAAAAACAAAGTCGGCATGTGCATCAGGTAAGAGGTCTTTTACTCGCCCTTCTCCTGGGCCTCGGCCCAATAAACCCCCATTTCCGAAAGCACGTAGAGAGGTATCAATTTGGTAATGGTCGCCTATATCGGAATGTAAAAAGCGTTGCACACGAGAATGGACATGATCGAAGACTAAGTAGGCAACCCCAAAGGCACCCATGGCAATAGCGACAAGGCTGGTAAAGATAATGAGGGGGAGGCCATCCACAAAAAGCTGCGTGAGGAAAACGGCACTGACAACGGAGAGCATGCCAATATCAGGCTGTGCCTGGAGCAGTGCTGCGATGGCTAAATAGACGCCACAGGCGAGTAACCTACCGGGGAAAGGCCAACCATTAGCGAGTTTTTTGCTGTGGCGAAGGCTGATCAGCCAGCCCGCTACGACAGCAAAACAAGGTTTTAAAAATTCTGAGGGCTGGATTGACATAAAGGGGAGGGCGATCCAGCGGCGCGCACCTTTAATCTCCATCCCGTGAATCAATGTCATGAAGGTGGCAACAAGAGCAACAAGGCCACCAATAATGGCAATGTTTTGAACAGTTCGAGGTGAACGGCGAGAGATGGTGATGACGATAGCGCTGGCAATGCCCAAAAAGACAATTTGCTTGAAGATAAACACATGTCGTGAAGCCCCGATACGGTGAGCTACCGCTGGGCTTGCAGCGAGCATGAGGACATAACCAAGCGCGATGAGAATACCAACGCAAATGATGGTCGTACGGTCTATATTGCGCCACCATTGTGCGTGGGAGGATGTATCTCGCCGGTCAGGCAGGGCCATTATACGTCTTCCTTATGGTGCTGGCATAAGCTGGCAGCTAATGTAGCAAATTTTGTACCGCGCTCTTCAAAACTGCGGAATTGATCAAAACTTGCACAGGCTGGAGAGAGAAGAATAGGGGCAGGCCCATGGGCTTGGCTATATGCCCAAGCAGCTCGTGCAGCCTCCTCTAAAGTCTCACAAATCTCATAAGCGACATGATGCGTGGCGAGTGTTTGAGCCAGTAAGGGGGCATCCTGCCCGATGAGGAAGGCACGATGAATACGGCCGAAGAGGGGGGTAAGGCTTTCAATCCCACCTGCTTTTGCCTGCCCACCAGCGATCCATAGACTATTGTCATATGCTTTTAGCGCATGTGCTGTGGCTTCGGCATTGGTAGCTTTACTATCGTTGATAAATTGCGTGCCGTTTGCTTGGGCTACAATTTGTAAGCGGTGTTCTAGCCCGGTGAAGCTCTTTACGCCGTTATTAATTTGGGTATCACTCAGCCCTAAATGGCGTGCGATCGTACGGCAGGCTTCAATATTTTGGGCATTATGCAGGCCTGGTAGAAAGGGTGCGTCTTCTTGCGATGCGGCTGTTTGAACATGCAGAGTGTGAATTTGAACCCCTCGCCGTTTTAATGTGGGCAGGAGAGAGTGTACCCATGGTGTGTCTTCGCCGAGGACGGCAAGGTCTTCGGCTGTCATGCGGTCAAAGACATGCTCTTTAGCTTCTAGGTACCCTGCCATAGAGCCATGTCGGTCGAGATGGTCGGGTGTGAGGTTAAGCAGTACAGCGGCATTGGCGTGATAATGCTGCAAACGCTCCAGCATGTAAGACGACATTTCGATAATATAAACGCCATCGTCTCCTAAAGCAGGGAGGGCGAGAGAGGCTGTGCCGAGATTGCCCCCGCAATATGCCGGGATGCCTGCTTGTGTCAGGATATGCGCAAGCAAGCTGGTCGTGGTCGATTTCCCGTTTGTCCCCGTGATGGAGACAAAGCGTGCTTTGGAGCCCGCTTTGCGCGTAACCTGCCATAGAAGCTCTGCATCAGAGAGAATGGGAATATTCTGCTCTTTAGCTAAAAGGGCAACTGGGTGCGGCTTGGGCAAGTGATGAGGAATACCCGGAGAGAGGATGAGGGCATCCATTCCGGTGAGGTCATCTAATGGGGCAAGTGTGAGTTGTGGATGGCTGGGAAGGGACGGATTGTTATCGTCCCATGCCTGTACCGTTGCCCCCATGGCCAAGAGTTCTTTTACAACAGCGGCACCATTACGGCCGAGGCCGCAAACCGCATAACGGCTGCCTTGTAAGAGAGTGCTTGGCCATGAAAGGGGGGTAGAAGACATAATTAGCGCAGTTTTAGAGTGCTGAGGCCACATAGCCCTAAGATGATAGAAATAATCCAAAAGCGGACGACGATTTTAGGTTCCTGCCAGCCCTTTTTCTCAAAATGATGATGGAGTGGAGCCATGAGGAAGATGCGTTGTCCTGTTCGCTTAAACCAAAAGACTTGTAGAATGACTGAAATGGTCTCCACAACAAAGAGACCACCAACAAGGCAAAGCACAAGCTCATGCTTAACAGCAATAGCAACAGCCCCTAGGGCGCCACCAAGGGCCAGGGAGCCTGTATCACCCATAAAGACTTCTGCCGGTGGCGCATTAAACCACAGAAAACCTAACCCAGCCCCAATGAGTGCGGCGCAGAAAATGCTCAGCTCTCCACTACCGGGAACATAGTGTAGTTGTAGATAGTCTGCAAAAATATGATTGCCGACAAGATAGGCAATAAAGGTAAAGACGAGAGATGTAATAATTGTTGGAACTGTTGCTAGGCCATCTAAACCATCTGTGAGGTTTACGGCATTCCCAAATCCAGTGATGGTTAACATTGCAAAGAGAGGGAAAATATATCCCAAAGGTAGCATAAAGGATTTAGCAAAAGGGAAGGCAAGCGCATTACGTAGCTCTGGTGGTGTGAGAGATTGCAGCCAAATACCTGCAATATATGCGATTAAAAATTCACAACCGAGCCGTGCTTTTTTGGAGACGCCTTTCGAGTTCCCTTTTGCAAGCTTGAGGTAGTCATCCGCAAAGCCGACAGCCCCAAAGCCGAGTGTTGTAAGTAATACAGCCCAAATGAAGCCATTATGTAAGTCTGCCCATAGGAGGGTGGAGGAGGTTAGGGCAAAGAGAATCAGGCCGCCGCCCATTGTGGGTGTGCCTGCTTTTTCGAGGATATGACGCTCAGGCCCAACACTACGGATGGGTTGGCCTTGGCGTTGGATTTGCCGCAGTTTGGCGATGAAGGGGCGCCCTAACAGGAGGGAGAGTATCAATGCAGTAAAGCATGCGCCGCCAGCTCGGAAGGTAATGTAATGTAGTAGGTTTAGCACTCCGCCATGTGTCGTGGAATGTGCGGCAATAAGGTTAAATAACATCGACATGACCAGAGGTATGAGGTGGTAAAGAAGGCTGTTCTAGCAGAGAGATGAGATCGCGCATACGGCTGCCAAGGCTACCTTTAACAAGCAAAATATCTCCCTTACGCAGGGCGGGCTGCAAAAGAGAGGCAAGCTGGGTGGAAGTTTCAGCATATCCTCCCTGAAGTGAGGGGGGAAGGGCTTCGTAAAGGGATTTCATATGAGGCCCACAGCAAAAGGTGAGGATATTATGGGCCTGAAGAGGCGCTGCGAGTGCTTGATGTTCACTTGTAGAGAAGTCTCCAAGTTCTCGGATATCCCCCAAAGCGGCAATATGGCGTTCTGCGGGCATTAAAGCGAGTGTGGCAATTGCTGCACGTACGCTTGGGCCAGAGGCATTATAGCTTTCATCAATCAAAGTAACTCCATCGGGTAAGTCACGGCGTTCACCACGGCCTGCTTCAGGGAGGAATGTTGCTAATGATTCAACGGCCTTTTGAGGGTCTAACCCTAGAGCTGCAACGCACCCCAGGACAAGGGATGCGTTGCGAGCGAGATGGGCTCCAATCGCTGCAAGGTGGACATTAATGGCTTTGTGAGAGGGAAGCTGGAGGGTGAAGTCGCTGCCATTTGCGGTGCAAGTGAGGTTGCTGAGTTGGAGTGTGGCAGATTTTTGTTCGCCCACCTGCCAAAGAGCGGCTCCTGTAGGCAGAGTCTTTTGGAGAAGAGGTAGGCAAGGGACATCATCCGGACATAAAGCGATAGCAGATTGAGAAGGCAGCGCACTGAAGAGTGTGGCTTTCTCTTTTGCGATTGCCTCCATACTGCCCATATGCCCCAAATGGGCGCTGCCAACGGTGGTGATTACGGCAATATCGGGTTTGATCTGCGCTGCAAGGGGGGCAATCTCACCAGGGTGGTTCATCCCGACTTCACTGATGCAAAACTTGGCTTCTCGTGGGAGGCGCGCAAGAGTGAGAGGAACGCCCCAATGGTTATTAAAAGAGGCTACAGAGGCATGGGTCTGACCATAAGGGGAAAGAGCTGCGGCCAACATATTCTTTGTTGTTGTTTTACCAACACTGCCTGTAATGGCGATAACATGTCCATTAAAGCGTGCGCGGCTGTAGCGTCCTAGGTCCTCAAGACCTTTCATGGTGTCATCTACGATGAGAAGGCGAGGGTCTTCTGTAAGGCCTGCTTGTTCAATGGCAGCATGATCATGCGCCATCACGCAGCTTGCCCCTTTATCTAAGGCTTGCTTAAGAAAGCGGTGTCCGTCTGAATTATGGCCAATGAGTGCGATAAATAGATCGCCCGGAGAAAGTGTACGGGTATCAATGCAGATACCTGTAACAGCGATATCCCCCTTTAATGTACCCTGTGTTGCGGCACGTAGTTCTTCACTGTTCCATAAAAACGGAGCGGTTGTGTGGGGTAGATGGCTCATAGGGCAAGCTCCTTCGCAAGAGCGGCGGTAATGGTACGGTCGTTAAACGGGTGGGTGATGCCTTGAATAATTTGCCCTGTTTCGTGCCCTTTACCTGCAATTAAGAGAACATCTCCGGCTTGGAGGCTTAAGAGTGCGGTTTTAATAGCGGTAGCACGGTCACCAATGACCTCTGCATGGGGAGCAGCGTTCTTAATTTCAGCGCGAATAGTTGCAGGGTCTTCACTACGGGGATTGTCATCTGTGATGATAGCGTGGTCTGCGAGCTTATCTGCGATCTGCCCCATAAGAGGGCGCTTGCCCTTATCACGGTCACCTCCAGCGCCAAACACAACCACTAATTTCCCTGTCGCGTGAGGGCGCAGGCTGAGGAGGACATGCTCTAAGGCATCGGGCGTATGGGCGTAGTCAACATAAGCACATGCGCCGTTCTTAAGATGTGCAACAGGTTCACAACGGCCGGGAACGCCTTTGAGTTGTGGTAGAAGCTGAAGAATTGCCTCTGCATCCTCCTCTTTCTCCCAACATAATGCGGCTGCAAGCAGGGCATTTTCTGCTTGGAAGCGGCCGGGGAGAGGGAAAAGGAATGGTGCGAGCGTTTTTCCGTATAGTTGTATGGTCAATATCTGTCCTGCTGGTGTGGGGGCAGCTTCAAGCAGGCGTATTGTTTGGCCAGCCTGCCCAATAGTGCGCAGGGTTAGTCCACGTTTTTTAGCAATTTCTTCTAAAGCGAGGCGTGTCTCATGTTCCATATCTGCGTTGATTACGGCCCGCCCATGAGGGGGCAGAAGCGTGTCAAATAAGCGTAGCTTTGCTTGGCGATATTCGTCCATTGTGTGGTGATAGTCGAGATGATCGCGTGTTAGATTAGAAAAAGCGGCGGCTGTAATGCTGGCACCATCTAGCCGGCATTGTTGTAGCCCGTGAGAAGAAGCCTCTAACGCAACATGCTCAACGTGATGTTGTTTAAGCTGCGCTAGGCTTGTTGCAAGGCTTACGGCGTCAGGCGTTGTAAGTGCTGGGAGTGGGGGAAGAGAGACATCGCTAATGAGCCCCAAAGTGCCTATGCTTGCGGCACGAATATGCTGCAATTGATACAGTTGGCGAAGAAAATCTGCGGTGCTGCTTTTGCCATTTGTGCCTGTAATAGCTGCGATATGCTTGGGTTGAGGCCCTGCGAGTTGTGCGGCGGCTAGGGCAAGAAAACGGGCAGGATTGGGGAGTGAGATAAGCTGTGCTGTGAAGCCGCCTTCGCTGTAAGGCTTGCTATGTATCTCTAAAGAATCACTCTCTTGGATAATCGCAGCGGCGCCTTGGGATACGGCAAGAGGAATAAAGTGCCGCCCATCATGTTTTTGCCCTCGTAGCGCAACGAAGATACAGCCTTTGCTCACTATACGGCTATCTGCTGTAATAGCAGTGATCTCTGGGTCCTGTAGGAGGGGTTGTTGGCACCCGTAATGCTGAAGGAGGGTAGAGAGTTTCATAACGGAAAGGCCTTAGCGAAGCTGTGGAGAGCGGGGCAGCTAGTGGAGGTCATCTACGGCACGGCGGGCGGCATCACGATCTGACGTGAGCTGAGCAACAGCTTGTGCTCCTGGGTCATTACCGGGGCCTAGAGGGTGGAGTATATCGGGTGGGATAGATGGTGTGAGAGGTATAGCTAGCTCTGCATCTAACCGTCTGGCTTTGGCCCGTTCATAAGGGAATAAACCGAGCATAGGAGCTGTGCGTGTGACGATTTTAGAAAAGATCGGAGCAGCTATCCATCCAGCCGTTGTTTGGCCGTGCGTATCTTCTGTCCCTTGGGGGGCATCCAACATGACATATAGCGCGTAGCGTGGGTTGTTCATGGGGAACATTCCCGTAAAGGCTGTAATATTTACATGCTTTAGGTATGTCCCGTGCTCACTAATTTTTTCAGCTGTACCTGTCTTACCGCCAACGAGATATCCAGGGCTATCGGCACGGCGGCCAATACCTTTTGTAACAACAAGGCGGAGGATACGGCGTAATATATTCGCATTTTCTGCCGAAATAAGACGGGGCCCTTTTGTATCTTCCGCCATAACAACATCATCATTTTGATGTCCATGGGAGATGAGTGTTGGGGTGACGAGGTACCCCCCATTACCTGTCGTGGCGGTGCCGCGGACAATAGCCAGAGGAGATTCTGCAATGCCATGACCAAAAGCAACGGTCATAGCGCGTGTGATACCCCAATTTTTTGTAGGGGGAACAATTGGACGACCGGATTCAGGAAGCTCAATAGGAGCGCGGTCGAGCAGCCCCATATTTTTGAGCCATGTTTGTTGCTTTTCTACTCCAACATCCAGCGCAATATGTGCAGAGGCGGGGTTAGAGGAAAACGCCATGACAGAGGGTAAAGCTAGCCAAGGCGCAAAGTGGTCGCTGCTGAGGTCGGAGATTGTGAAGCGGTCAATATGGATAGGCGCTGTAGAGAATTGGTCCCACGGGTGGATGACCCCAAGCTGCAACGCCATAGCCGCTGTTTGTAGCTTAAAGGTAGAACCAGGCTCATACATACCGGTTACGGCACGATTAAAGCGTGCATCAGCTGGAGCATGAGCAAGATTATTTGCGTCATAATCAGGAAGACTGACCATGGCGACAATCTCACCTGTATGGACATCCATCAGAATGGCGCAGGCACCAATTGCTTGGAAATGTTCTTTGGCGATATTGAGTTCGTCTCTCATAGCGGCTTGTACACGCGCGTCAATTGAGAGGCGTAAAGGCGTTTGGTCGCTCATTAGGCGCTGGTTGAAATAATATTCTAGTCCAGCGATACCCTGGTTATCTATATCCACGCCACCTAGAATCTGGGCTGCTAAGTGGCCTAAGGGATAATGGCGCTGCTCGCTATTTTCAAAATAAATGCCCGGGATGCCGAGATTGTTGATGGCGAGTTCATCTGTAGGGGCGATATTACGGGCAAGATAGACAAATTGCTTATCTTGTTTGAGTCGGCGAATTGTATCGGCGAGATCAAGGTTAGGTAGAACGCCCTGTAGTTTAACAGCGATATCCTCTGGGTCGATAATTTCCATAGGGTTGGCATAAACATGAACAACCGGCAGGGAGAGGGCGAGAGGTTGGCCGTTACGGTCGATAATGCTGGCGCGGCGGACATTGGGGAGGATGAAGTTTCCTCCTGTAAGGGCCTTGGGATCGGGATGTGGGATTTCAGGAATCGGTGAAGCAATTTGGCTCGCCAAAGGGGCCATTGGCGTAAGGATTGTTGCAAAAAGCGCTTTAATAGCCACCCCAGCGTAAAGAGCTAAGAACCCCATACCAAGATAGATTAGACGGTTCTGGCTTTTTTCCGCCCAGCTAGGAGAGGTTTTCTTGCGAGGTGGTCTAGGGGCCATAGGGCGCAGGACTCAGTCGGTAATGGAATAAAGAATATGTCAGGAGTATAGTCGTTAATAATTAATTGGCTAGAGGAACAGGCGGCGGGAGAGGTGTTTGGTCATCATCCGTAGAAGCGGAGATGGTATGGATGCCTCCCGCCTTGGTATGAGGCTCTTCTTTGTGGGAAGAGGTGTCGGCATCCCAGTCTTCATCATCAAGGTCGTGATGTTTATGCCGAACCGGTGTGCTGTCTGAGGCAGCATCAAGTAAGGCAAGGCTTTGCTCCAGAGAGGGGATAGCATCTTCATTTGTGTTATGGCTGCGAGATGTATGGTGGTGTTCCTCAGGTGAGGGGTGAGGGACATCTTCTTTAGAGGTTTTTTGTGTGAGAGAGGCAAGATGCATGTGAGCCCGCTTATGCGCTGGGCTCATATTGATGAGCCGCTGGCTTAGAGTAGGTAGTTCTGCCCGTAATTTTGCAAGCTGAATAAATTGCGTAGGTTCGACCTGCCTTAACTGAGGCAGGACGCGCGCGGAAAGTGCGCTTAAGCGGTCGGGTTGGTTGAGCAAGGCCCACTGTGTACGGAGCATAGCCGTCTGTTCCTGCACGCGGCGGGTTTCTTGCACAATCTTTGTGATATTTTGGTCCAGCACCAAGGTTTCATGTTTCTTAGTATAGAGAAACAGTCCAGAACCAGCGGCGATAAGGGCGCAGATAACGGTAGCGGGACGGATCATGATGGCATTCCAGAAACAGACAGACGGCGGAGCGCACGTAACCGAGCACTACGGGAACGTGGGTTGAGGCTGATTTCATCCTCAGAAGGGTTGCGCGGGCGTGTATATTGGAGCTCGTAGTCCGGTTTTCCAGCCCGTTGCATAGAAAGAGGTGTATGGCGAGACGGTCCTGCCACTCGTCCTGCAAGGCGTGCCATGGCACGTTTTGTCATCCGGTCTTCCAAAGAGTGGAAGGTGACAACAGTAAATATGCCGCCCGTTTTGAGAAGGTTCGGGGCGGTTTCTAGGGTTCGCTCTAATTCACCTAACTCATCGTTTACAGCAATGCGTAAAGCTTGGAAGCTGCGTGTGGCAGGGTCAAAATTAGGACGTTCTTTAGGGACTGCTTTGCGGATGATATCAGCCAGCTGATTGGTGGTTGTAATAGGGCCGCGCTGGCGTTCATCAACAATAGCACGTGCAACCCGGCGTGAGCGGCGTTCTTCACCATAATGGTAAAGAATATCAGCAAGTACTTTTTCGCTCTCTTGGTTGACAATATCAGCCGCACTCATGCCGTCTGCGCTCATCCGCATATCCAAAAAGCCATCATGACGGAAGGAGAAACCACGTTCCCCTTGGTCTAGCTGAAAAGAGGAGACGCCGAGGTCAAGTACGATCCCATCAAAAGGGGCTGCATGGCCCGCGAGCTTTTCCATGGCGCTAAATGTGCCTTGGTGAAGATGGAGCCGACCTGAAAATTCTTCAACGAGATGTTGCCCACGGGCAATAGCATCTGGGTCGCGATCAATGGCATGAACGGTGCAATTAGCTGCTTGCAGAAGGGCGCGACTATAGCCTCCTCCCCCGAATGTTCCATCCAAATACACGCCGCCATCACGTGGGTTTAGGCTTTCTAACACTTCGGGCAGCATGACGGGGAAGTGGCCTTCCTGCTGTTCTTGCAGGGCGGTGATATGGAGTTGCGTCATGATGAAGGCTCCTCCCGGTTAGCTTTCTTGCGGCGACCAAGCTCTTTTGCATTGCTGCGAGCCCGCTGACGTCGTTCTTCTGCGAGTTCTGGGTTCCAGATCTGGAAGATGCGCCCTAGCCCCATAAAGGTGACATCTCCTTCTAGTCCTGCATGTTGTTTGAGAGCTTTAGGTAGGTTGATACGCCCTTCTTTGTCGCAATCTAGCGGGTATGCATCAGCATAGAGGCTGGTTGCGAGATCGTCATGGTCCTCCGAGAAGGGGTCATATTCATCCAGTGCATTGGAGCATGCAAAGAAGGATGACGTGGTCCAGCCCTCTAAACAATCATGCAGGTGGGAGGGGCGAATAACCATTAAGGCCTCTCCTGGGCGGGCGTTATTTTTAAGAACAGATCGGAAAGCTGAAGGAATGGAAATACGCCCTTTTGCATCCACACGGCTGCCATGGGTGCCGAGAAACATAGTGCTCATCAGTGATGTTCCTCCCCCTTGGCTTGAGTGTTGTCGCGCGATGTTAAAGGTTAATGTCCATAGTTGGGCTCTTATGGGATATCATGGGAATTTATGGGACGTCAAAGAGTTTATTGAAAAGAACGGCGCAAAACTGCGCTTTCTTCTTTTTGGGAGAAAAGAAGTGCTATTTCGGGTGAATTTTTGGGAGTGTTTGCTCTGGGGGAAGGGTATTTGTGTGAGGTGCAGTAATTATTTGAAATATATGATGAATATCATCAAATGAAATGAACGTACTTAAGCTGTGTTATTTTATTTACATTTATAGGGAGAGAATAAAGGCCAGATGGTCTGTAAGCCGGGTTCTGTCCTATCCCATTTAGTATGGGATGGGGCGATCATTCCTCTGGGATGTATTTTACAATACACCTCACGCAACCAACCCGAATGACAGGGCAGGACCCCTTAGCCATAAATTGGCTTGTCACTCCTATTCGGTCTTGCTCCCGGTGGGGTTTACCATGACCGCTCCTGTTGCCAGGCGCGCGGTGCGCTCTTACCGCACCGTTTCACCCTTATTCGCATCTCTGCATAAATGCAGAGATAGGCGAACGGTTTTGTTTCTGTGGCACTGTCCCTAGGGTCGCCCCCGCCGGCCGTTAGCCGGCACCGTTTTCCTGTGGAGCCCGGACTTTCCTCCATATTTTATGAAAAATACAGCGACCGCCCGACCATCTGGCTGGGCTGCTTATGCCTGCCTGCCAAGAGGAGGTCAAGGCCGATATGTTTTGGTGAATATATAGTGAAACCTCAACAGGGATGATGACTCATTTGGGAATAGGGGCATCATCCCGGCTCTGCAAAAGAGAGGGTTAGGGGGTGATGGTGTGGAACGTTCCTGGGCTACCAGCATCTGTCATGATGCTCTGGCCTGCACGGTTGACTTTGACATGGAAGAGAAGTGCTGCGGAGGGAATATCTCCTGGGCAGCCATTCCCGTGTCGCCCTAGGACATCAATATCTGGTGTATTAACGGATGTATCCCCGTTAACGACCATAACCAAACAGCGCCGCGGTAGGGGGGAGAGCCCTTTGCGGGTAAGAATGGTGCGTAGATGTTCAACCAGAGCTGTGTTGTCAAACCAGCTTAGTTTATTGAATGTAAATTGGTCGTATAAATTATCTAACGTGCCACTACGGACGACAAAAAACATCAGCAGAAAGGTTGGGATTAAAATAGTGAGCCGACGAATGATATGCTGTTTAAGCGAGCGTGGCGCACGGGATGTGCGGCGTCCTAGTCGTGGAGAGTTGTTTAACAAGGGAACATCCTGCTCTTGAAATGGAGGAGAGCAATTAGAAGGGATATTACTCTTCAAAATAGCACCGAGAAAGAGGAAAGAAGCGACTTATAGCCGCGGTGTATTTATGAGGAGTAGATGCCATTTGGGCTGCTTCCATTGTGAGGTCACAGCCCAAATGTGGAAGGCTGATATTAGTCGGCCATGTCTTCGTGCCATTCATCCCCTGTTGAGGCGATGAACTGGCGTGCTGCATCTGGACCGTGAGATCCGGCAGCATAAGTTGCCATGGGTGCTTTGTTAGCAGCCCAAGCGTTGAGTGTGGGCTCAACCCATGCCCAAGCAGCCTCTACTTCATCGCGGCGGATGAAGAGCACAGGATAGTCACGCACGGCATCTAGCATCAGGCGTTCGTAAGAGTCTGGAATTAAAGAGCCATCTGCGGGAGCAAATTTTCCAGACAAGCTTCCATTTTGTAGGGAGAAATTTGCAGAAGATGGGTTCTTAATATTCAGAGCTAAGCCGAAACCTTCATCAGGCTGGAGACGAATCACAAGGCGGTTTGCCGCTGGTGTTGCACCGAAGAGAGCGGTTGCGGATTTTTTGAAAGTTACCACCACTTCGCTCACCTTCTGTGTCGAGCGCTTTGCGGTGCGAATGTAGAAAGGAACATCCTTCCAACGTGGGGTATCAATATATGCGCGCATGGCGGCATAGGTTTCTGTGTTGCTGGTATCGCCTAGCTCTTCCAGATAGCCGGGGACATCCACCCCATTTAGAGCCCCTTTGACATATTGCGCGCGCACAGTCTCGCTTGCCACTTTCTCCTCAGGGATGGGGCGCAGGGCTTTAAGGACATTAACCTTGGCATCACGAACAGAATCTGCGCTCAGATCAGCAGGAGCTTCCATAGCGCAGAGGCTTAGGACCTGTAAAAGATGGTTCTGGATCATGTCACGTAGTGCGCCGGAAGTGTCGTAATAAGCGGCACGACCTTCAACACCGACAGTTTCAGCCGCGGTGATTTGGATGCTTTGAATATATTCGTTGGACCAAACCGCGTTGATCATTGGGTTTGCAAAGCGCAGTGCAATAATATCTTGCACAGTCTCTTTGCCGAGATAATGATCAATACGGAAGATTTGCCCTTCAGAGAAGAAACGGCTGACACCTTCATTAATGGCACGAGCAGAGGCGCTGTCTGTCCCGATTGGTTTTTCTAAAACAACGCGGGAGTGAGCTGTGATGAACCCGTGTTTGTTTAAGTTCTCGCTGATAGCTTCAAAGAGTTGCGGCGCTGTAGAGAAATAATAGACACGGATGCGGTCTTCTGGGGATTGAGCTAAGACAGCTTTCAGTTCATCCCAGTTATGATCTGTTTTTGTACCGTCAAGAGTGACGTAATGGACTTTTTTTAAGAAGCGCTCGATAAGGGCGTTGTCTTGATGCTGTGCAGGGAGGAAGCGCTCTAATGCTTCACGGGCACGGTTGATATATTCTTCACGGGAGAGGGAGGAGCGTGCGGTCCCGATGATGCGTGCTTCTTCTGGCACATGCCCAACACGGAGTTGGTTATAAAGGGCAGGCAGAAGTTTACGCATCGTCAGATCGCCCGTGGCGCCGAAGATGACGTAATCAAACGGTGCGGTCTGCTGAGAGTTGGCCATGATAAGGCGTACCTTTCCTTTTTGGGAAACCCTGAAATGGACGGGAACCCGCCACTGAATTTATATTTCTGATGTCCCTTTTAGAGCGTGTTTTAGCTGTCATTCAAGCTATATCGCATGGGTGATAGCAGAGAGGTTAGATATCATCATCGTATAAGGGGGACGTAGAGGGAGATATAAGCGGCTCTTTGTTGTGGAGTTTTGCTTATAATTTGGCGGTGGTATAGTTGCGAGAAAGCAATAAGAAAGAGTATTCACTTTCTTGTTTTGTGGGGTTGAGTATCTAGTGGGCGATATGCTCGCGTGAGTCTGCGTATGATAAAAGACCGCTTGATATTGCCGTAATCATCGTCAGTGGCATTGACCAGCAGCGCTCTGCAAGATAAGCCGCCCTTGATATATTGTCGGTGCTTAGTAGTGAGGAGTGTAGTTATGGATAATGGGAACGAAGGCGCAGCCACGGGTGGTGTTGCAGCAGACCGTCTGCGCTCCATTATTGAACGTGTTGAGCGTCTTGAGGAAGAGCGCAAAGCACTAGGCTCGGATATCCGTGATATTTTTACAGAAGCTAAATCCGCTGGGTTTGACGTTAAGGTTGTCAAGCAGCTGATTAAGCTGCGTAAACAGGAGCCCGCTGAGGTAGAAGAGCAAGAAACTCTGTTAGATATCTATCGTCGTGCTCTAGGAATGTAAGTAAAGATATTGCCACCCTGCTTTTACTAAGTGGGGTGGCATTTATTATACTGCCACACATATGTGAGGTATGTTGGTCAGTTGGGTGATAGATCATGCATAAGCAGATCATCAGACTGACAAGTTTGTTTTAATACAGAGATAAAATGTTCGATCAGCGGTGGCTGCTCGCCCATACGTAGTCCGATGGCTAATGTCGCGTGGGGAGCAGGATTGGCGATTTTATGGAATGTCACCCCGCCTGTATGCAGCTGACGTAGGGACTGTGGAACAATAGACACTCCAAGGCCTGCGGCAACAAGAGGGATTGTCCCTGTAATTTGCGGGGCTTGCTGGCCGAGAGAAGGGGTAACGCCTGCATCGCGGTAGGCTGCAAGGATTGCATCAAAAAAGCCCGGTCCTAACTCTCTAGGGAAGATGATCAAAGGCTCAGACGTTAATTTGCTAAGATGAATCTCAGGTTGATCAGTAAAAGGATGGCCTTTCGGCAGGGCGATGAGGGTAGGTTCGTCTAGCAAAGGGATAACTTGCACATTGGCGTCATTCGGCACGGGGGGGCGTAGAATGGCGATGTCTATTCTGTAAGAGAGTAGAGCCTCGCAAAGGGCAGGGGTATTGCTTTCTTCTAAAGACAGCGTCACTCCCGGAGCGATATTGCTAAATTGCCGGACGGCAAAAGGAATGCTCGGGAGTAGAGGAACGGCTCCCGCAAGGCCGATACGCAGGTGCCCCTTTTCGCCACGGGAAAGGCCGTGAGCATTTTCGATAAATTGCCGACGTAGGTCGAGAATCAATCGGGCATGCGGAAGAAGTGCCCGTCCCGCTTCTGTGAGGCTGACACCGCGCGGTTGTCTGCGAAAAAGCGAGACTTTTAGCATTGTCTCAAGCTGGCGTATCTGCTGGCTGAGAGGAGGTTGCTCCATGCCAAGCTTTTCCGCTGCATGGGTGATATTCCCTGTCTCAGCAACGGTGACAAAGTAACGAAAATGACGAATATCCATGAGACATATATAATATATATGGAGATAATGGGAACTATATATTGGTGTAGAGTTTCAAGCTGTTTTAGGTAAGGAGTTGATAACAACACAGGGGGCAATATGACTCGACCTTCAAGTGTAAAGCCAAATCGTCTTTTCCAGACATCGACCATGGCTGCATTATTGGATGCTGTTTATGATGGTGAGATGACGCTGGAGGAACTGGTAAAGCACGGTGACTTTGGTCTGGGCACGTTTGATGCGCTAGATGGTGAGATGATCGTGGCTGAAGGTGAGGTTCGACAGTTCCGCTCTCAGGGGATCGCATCTGGCACAACTGGCGATATGAAAACGCCTTTTGCTTGTGTGACCTACTTTGAACCCGAAGAAATTGTCACCATTGATAAGCCTATGAACAAAGAAGAGTTCGAAGGGCTTGTAAATAAGTTGATTGATAACCCTAATCTCTTCGGGGCAGTCCGTTTCACTGGCGAATTAGAGGCTGTCGATACAAGGACAGTTTTCTGCCAGCATAAGCCGTATCCTGGTATGTTAGAGGTTGTTGCCAAGCAGCCTACATTTACAATGAGTAATGTAAGTGGCGTTATGCTTGGTTTCCGTACGCCGCCTTATATGCAGGGCATTAATGTGGCGGGGTATCATCTTCATTTCCTGAGTGATGACCGCAAGCATGGTGGGCACGTAACAGATTACCGCGTGAAGGCTGGTAAGCTGGAAGTTGCGCGTATGTCTGACCTAGAAATCGCTTTGCCACGGACAAAAGAATTCGCTGAAGCTGATCTCCTCCCAGTTGGATTGCATGAAGCTATTCAGACTGCCGAAGGTGGTTGATCAGTCTTCATTGGACTGTGTCTCCGGTTAAGTTTTTATAACATGCCCCGCTGCGGTTTAGAAAAAATACGCTCTAGTGGGGAACGAGCAGGAATTTCGTCATGAGCCAGAAGAATTCAGATAAACCGGTACAATGTGCAGCGGATGTTATTGTTCGTAATTTAGAAGCCCACGGCGTTGATCATGTAGTGGGTATTCCCGGTGCGAAGATTGACCGTCTTTTTGAGGCTTTGGAAGATTCTCCGATCCGCACAATCGTAGCTCGCCATGAGCAAAACGCTGTATTTATGGCAGGAGGTATTGGCCGCCTAACGGGTAAAGCGGGTGTTACAATCGCAACATCTGGCCCAGGTGTTTCTAACCTGACAACAGGCCTTGCTACAGCAACGTCAGAAGGGGACCCCGTCCTAGCATTTGGTGGGGCTGTTGGTCGTGCAGATCTTTTGAAACTGACGCATCAGAGCATGGATACAGTAAGCATGCTGCGTCCGGTGACAAAATATAGCGCAGAGATTGGCGCCCCAGCCGCAACATCTGAGGTTGTTGGTCATGCGCTTCGAGCTGCTGAAAGTCCACGTGCAGGCGGGGCGTTTGTGAGCATTCCTATGGATGTTCTTAATGCGCCAGCTGATTGTGCCGTTATGAGTACATATCAGGCCCCTAAACTGGGTGCTGCTCCAGATGATGTAATCAAAGAAGCGGCTGCTGCGCTGAAAAAGGCTAAAAAACCAATTATCTTGCTGGGGATGTTGGCAAGTGAGCCTGAAAATGCAGAGGCTATTCGTGCCTTTATGAAGAAGACAAACCTGCCAGTTGTTGGAAGCTTCCAAGCTGCTGGTGCGGTGTCTAAAGACCTTCTGTCCCGTTTTGGGGGGCGTATTGGTCTGTTCCGTAATCAATATGGTGACTATTTACTCGATCAAGCAGATCTAATCATCAGCATTGGGTATAACCCTATTGAGTATGATCCATGCCTTTGGAATAAAAAAACAGAACGGCCGATTATTAATATTGATGCCGTACCTGCACAGCTGGACAATGCTTTTACCCCTGCTATTGAGCTGGTGGGATCCATTTCTCTTTCTGTTAAGAAATTGACAGATGAAGTTGGTCTTTTAGAGGCAGCTTCTGCGATGGACCCGATTTTAGAGAGTTATCGTGCCTCCAAGAAGGCAGCTTTCGCAAAAGCAAAAAGCACGCAGCAGGGTATGTTACACCCGCTTGAAGTCATTAAGGTGATGGAAGGCTTTGTTGAGCAGGATATTACGATTTGCCTGGATATGGGGTCGTTCCATATTTGGCATGCGCGGTTCTTAGATGTATTCCGTGCTCGTCAGATGCTCATCACAAATGGGCAGCAGACTATGGGTGTGGCTCTGCCATGGGCGATGTCTGCTAGTATCTTGAACCCTGCACAGAAGGTTATTTCTGTATCCGGGGATGGTAGCTTTATGATGTCGTCTATGGAGCTGGAGACAGCGGTACGGCTCAAAAGCAATATCATCCATATTATCTGGGCGGATCAGCATTATAATATGGTGCGTATCCAAGAAGAGAAGAAATATGGGCGTGATGCAGCTGTAGCTTTTGGTCCAATTGACTTTGCTGCTTTTGCACGTTCCTTCGGTGCAAAGGGGATCAACGTTAATAGTGTTGATAGTTTCAAGGCTGCCCTGCGTGAGGGGATGGAAACCCAAGGCCCTGTTGTGATCTCTGTGCCAGTTGACTATGCGGAGAATCCTGATCTGATGGCGCCACTTGCGGAGCTTTCAGAAAGTCCATCAGGAGTTATTAATATGTAATGCTGTAGTATTATGGCAAAAGGGGGCGTATTTGTGCGTCCCCTTTTTTATATGAGTGGGATGCTTGGTAAAAATTTCATAATTGAAATTTAATAAAGTATCGTTTAATATTATATATAAGCTGTTGGATATATTTATGTTCGATAACGTTTTCGTTTATTGCTGCGTTATTTCATTTTTTCTATAGGCTGCGACATTATGAAAATTGGTTTGTTTATTCCTTGCTATATAGATGCCTTCTATCCAAAGACGGGTATCGCAACGCTCGAGCTGTTGGAAAAATTGGGTCAGAATGCAGAATACCCGATGGACCAAACATGTTGTGGTCAGCCTATGGCTAATTCTGGGTGCAGCCCAGATGCCAAGATGACGGAAGAACTTTTTGTACGAAATTTTGCTAAATATGATGTAATCGTCGCACCATCTGGCAGCTGTGTACACCATGTTCGTGACCATTTTGATGCAATGGAACAAACCGCTGATGTAAGACATGTACGTCAAAATACATATGAGCTGGTAGAATTTCTTCACGATGTTTTAAAGGTACGTGATTTTCCGTGGGCTGAGTTCCCTCATCGTGTGGGGCTGCATAATAGCTGCGCGACATTGCGCTCTTTGCGGACAGCAAGCATGTCTGAGCTGGGGGAGCCGTTTTTTTCTAAGCCTAAAACACTGCTATCTGCGGTTAAGGGTATTTCTTTTGCGACACCTAAACGTCCGGATGAATGTTGTGGTTTTGGAGGAACTTATTCCGTTACGGAAGAGGCTGTATCTGCCAAGATGGGGCTGGATAAGGTAACCGACCATCATGAAGCGGGTGCGGAATATATCGTCTCTGCCGATACATCCTGCATGATGCACCAGCAGGGGTGTGCTGAGAGGAATGGGGTGCCAATCCGCTTCATTCATATCGCGGAGATTTTGAATGGAGCAAAGGCATGAGTAATAAACCCATTCCTCATGCGAAGTCTGCGGCGGAATGGATTGAGAAGGAGGATCATTACACGTTTCATGATGAGCGTTTATGGGATATGCGTCAGAAACGTGATGAGCAGATGCACCTTCTCCCAGAGTGGCAAGACTTACGCGAGCAGGCTTCGCGCTTAAAAGAACATACACTGGCACATTTGCCACATTATTTAGAACAATTTGAAGAAAATGCCCGTCGTAACGGGATACATGTTCATTGGGCGCGGGATGGCGCCGAGCATAATCGAATTGTCGAGAGCCTCCTAAAAAAACATAATAAGACGTCTATCATCAAAAGTAAGTCGATGATTACAGACGAATGTGAGATGAGAGAGTATCTGGAGCCGCGCGGATATAGCGTGACGGAAACAGATCTTGGGGAGCGTATCCAGCAGCTTGATGGACAGATGCCAAGCCATGTTGTGGTGCCTGCTGTGCAGAAACTTACAGGCGATGTCGCTCAGCTTTTTGCAAAATATTATGATACAGACCCGGCGAGTGATGATCCCCATGAGCTTGCTGAGGCACAGCGTATTGCTGCTCGTCCCGCATTGCTGACGGGCGATACAGGGATGACAGGGGGTAATTTCCTTGTCGCAGAGACGGGGACCTTTGTGGTCTGTACGAATGAAGGCAATGCCGATCTTAGTGCGAATTTGCCAGATTTGCATATTGCGACATTGGGGATTGAGCGTCTTATCCCTCGCATGGCGGATCTAGGTGTATTTATTCGTTTATTGTCTCGTAGTGCTCTGGGGTCACCTATAACGCAATATACGACGCATTTCCGGAAACCTAAAAAGGGTGGGGAAATGCATGTGATTTTAGTTGATAATGGCCGTTCAGACCGGCTGGCGATGGATGATTTTTGGTCGTCTCTCAAATGTATACGCTGTGGTGCGTGTATGAATACGTGTCCTGTATATCGTCGGTCTGGTGGGCAGTCTTATGGAGCTGTGTATTCGGGACCAATTGGCGCGATTATTGATCCAACATTTAATGCAAAGAAATTTAGTACATTGCCTTTTGCATCAACAATGAATGGTAGTTGTACAAATGTTTGCCCGGTGAAGATTAATATTCATGATCAACTTTACAAATGGCGCCAAGTTCTTGCCGAGCGGCATGAGATACCTTTTGTAAAGCGGGCTCTTATGAAGATGGCAGGGCGTTTGCTGGCTCAGCCTGCCTTATACCGCCTTTCTATCAGTGGGGCAGAAGTTGCGTTAAAGACTGTTCCAAGGTTTGCGCTGTATAATTACTTCAACCAATGGGGGAAACATCGTGAATTACCTCATCCGGTGAAAGAAACATTCCATAGCTGGTATAAAAAGAATCGTTTGAATAAGGAGAAGGGCGCAGAAAAAGAGGAGACAGAGGCATGAGTGATGGAATGAATATGACAGCACGAGATGCCATTTTCGCTAAATTGCGCGAACATAAATCTCCTCAGGAAGACGCTTATCCTTTGCCGCCAGTCGCTGTATTTGGGGATTGTGATGCTAGCCCTGAGCGTTTTGCAAAAAATCTGGCACAGATGGGAGGCAAGTTACTTCCTCGGAAGCCTGGGGAAAGCATCGCGCATGTCATAGATGCGGCTTTCCCTGCGCGGCAAAACCTGTGTACGGCTGTTCCTGAAGTAGAAGGAACATTACGGATAGAAGATCTTGAGGATCATTATCAGGCAAATAAAGTCGATGTTATGGTGGTGCGTGCCGCGTTTGGCATTGCAGAAGTTGGTGGCATATTTTTGAGTGAGGTAGAGCTAAAAGAACATTTAGCGGATGTACACCTTGCGCAGCACCTTGTTGTACTGCTTTCTCAAGCGGAGCTGACAGGTAATATGCACACAGCGTATCGAGATCGTTCGGAATTTAAGACGGCTGGTTATGGTGTCGTTATGAGTGGACCTTCAGCCACAGCTGATATTCAGGGGGTTCTGATCCGTGGCGCACAGGGTGTAAGAAGCCTCTCTGTTATTTGGGATTAAAGATTCAGAGAGACGTGTAATCACACAGTCTGTTTGAAGAGATACATAAAACGGGAGTGAGATTTATGTTCTCGCTCCCGTTTTATATAGGTGAAATATGAAGCCTCATCTCTCTTCTACAGAAGAAGGGGCGTGTTTTCTTTACAGGCCTGCTTGGCGTGAAGCTGTCACACGGTCTTGTAAGTAGCGCAGTAGCTCTGGGAGGCCCTCACGACTCACGCCTGATAGGGTATGAACCTCGGCCCCAGATGCTTTTGTCAGGGCGGCTTTACGCTCGTCTATTTCTTCAGGTAAGAGCGCATCGCATTTATTAAGAACAAGAACCTCAGGCTTTGCCGCAAGCCCTTCATCATAGGCTTTGAGTTCTTTGCGGATCATCTTCCAGTTTTCTACAAAGTTCTCATCTGTCCCATCAATGAGGTGAATGAGAACAGCGCAGCGTTCTACATGGCCGAGGAAGCGATCCCCCAGGCCAGTACCTTCGCTTGCTCCCTCAATAAGGCCGGGGATATCGGCGATGACAAATTCTTCTACTGCATTTAAGCGTACAACACCGAGCTGAGGGTGCAGGGTTGTAAAGGGATAGTCTGCAATTTTAGGCTTTGCACGTGAGGCAACTGATAGGAGGGTGGATTTTCCTGCATTAGGCAGGCCAACAAGCCCGACATCAGCAATAAGTTTTAGGCGTAGCCATACCCAGCGTTCTTCCCCAGGGTATCCTTTATCAGCGCGACGAGGGGCACGGTTGGTGCTGCTTTTATAGTGGGCGTTGCCTAACCCGCCGTCACCACCTTGGCAGAGAAGAACGGTTTTGTTTTCTTCATCTAGGTCAGCGAGGAGGGTTTCACGGTCTTCATCTAGGATTTGTGTGCCGATGGGAACATCAATGATGATATCTTCAGCCCCAGCTCCCGTGCGGTTGGAGCCAGCGCCATTTCCACCTTTGCGAGCTCGGAAATGCTGGGTGTAGCGGAAGTCAATGAGTGTGTTGAGGCTAGGGACAGCTCGAAAGTAAATATGTCCACCTCGGCCACCATCGCCGCCATCAGGTCCGCCAAACTCAATATATTTCTCGCGACGAAAGGCAACAACACCATCTCCTCCATCCCCAGAGCGGACAAAGATTTTAGCTTGATCAAGAAATTTCATGGTGTGACCGCCAAAGAGTAAAAAGATGGGGGAGGCTGAATAAAGTTCTTAAGACAAAGGGCCGGCGCCATAATGGGGCCGACCCTCTATACTGGTTTGCTTCCCTAAACTGGGATAACAAAAACCGTTATTCTGCAGCTTCTGCCAGTGCAACGGAAACATGCACCTTGCCACCAGCGCGACGCTGGAAGCGAACACGGCCATCCACGAGGGAGAAGAGGGTATGGTCGCGGCCCATGCCAACATTCTCACCAGGATGCACCTTTGTGCCACGCTGACGCATGATGATGTTACCAGCGATGACGCTCTGGCCACCGAATTTCTTCACACCAAGACGACGACCGGCGCTATCGCGTCCGTTACGACTTGAACCGCCTGCTTTTTTTTGTGCCATGATTGTGTCTCCTTAAACGGGGCCGAATTACGCGGCGTTGATCTCTTTAACGCGCAGAACAGTAATAGGCTGACGATGCCCATTCTTGCGGCGGCTGTTCTGACGGCGACGTTTCTTGAAGATGATAACTGTCGGCAGACGATCCTGTGCGACAACCTCAGCTGTAACTGTTGCACCCTCAACCAGAGGCGCACCAATCTGCACACCTTTATCACCACCGACCATAAGAACGTCGGAGAAGGTCACTGTGCTGCCAGCTTCGGCATCCAGTTTTTCAACTTTCAGGATAGCGTCTTTTGCAACGCGATACTGTTTCCCGCCCGTGCGGATGACTGCAAACATGCAAAACTCTCTTTATGTTACCGAAGCCTCTGACTTCCTACGCTGCTCGCAGCATATTTAGGGGAAGCCCTGCTCGCTTTTTGTCGTTGGTCCGTTCTTTCCTCACATAAAAGCGAAGGAGATAGAAAGGACAGAAGGTTCGCATACAGTGTCTTCTTGGTTTCGTCAATTAAAAAGCTATTTGAGAGAGGTATTGGCCTCTTGTCATGAGGATGAAAAATCGTCATAAGACCTGTGTTGGATGTAGGCGTGCCATTCATAGTGAGTATGCTTTACATATAAAGCCCTAGGAGAGGTGCCAGAGTGGTCGATTGGGGCGGTCTCGAAAACCGTTGAGCGTGCAAGCGTTCCGAGGGTTCGAATCCCTCTCTCTCCGCCATCATCCATGCAAATGAACTACAGTCTTATTGTGCTGTATTTTCTTTAATTCTTTCTAATACCTCTGCACATCGTTTCAGGAATGCCTCTTTCCCGTAATGTTGCTGGATATAGTTGTGCGCATTCTGGCCATATGTTTGTAATATGGCTGGATCCTGGAAAATTTTTTCCAAAGTAGCGCAGATGCTCTCAGCAAGAGGGGCTGTAACGATAAAGCCTGTTGCTTTTTCTTGGACACTATTACGCATTTCGCCTACAGGCGTTGCGATGATAGGGAGGCCAGCGTTCATGGCCTCGTGTGCGGCAAGGCACATTCCTTCGTAACGAGAGGGCTGTGCGTACAAATGCAGGGTGGTTAGGAAGGAGGGAACGTCTTCTAAAAAGCCTCTAAGATGAATCTTTCCTTCTAAATGATGGGTTTTTATGAGTGACTCAAGTTCGGCGCGCTGGGGCCCGTCTCCTGCGAGGGAGAGTTGTATGAGGTTTGCCCATTCTGGGTGGCGTTGGCAAAAGAGGGCTATGGCTTCAATAAGAAGGGGATAGTTTTTGACCTCATGCAAGCGGCCTGTGCTGCCGATATGTAGGGGGGATGTGCCGTTCCAGTATGTCGGAAAGTTTTCAGGTGGCTCTGCTGCATAAAGAGGCCAGGTGGTGATTCTCGCATGTGGGATATTCATTTTTTCATGCAAGAATTGTGCCACGGAAGGGGAGTCGGCGATCCATAATTTCGTGATGCGACGGCCCGCTGTGGTTGTGAAGCGGATGCTCGCGCTGTTTTTCCAACTGACAACGGGAATATTGAGGAGCTTTCCGGCGAGCTGGCCTAACAATGTAGCACGGCTAAGGGATGTCCAGATGACATCAGGACGATTCTGGCGAAGAAGCTGAATCAGCCGGAAAAGTGTTAGAAAGAAATTACGCCGTTTTTTGTCGAGCAGGCGATATGGTACGCCCGCACGATCAAGATGCGGAGCCGCTCCCATATCTCTTGGTTCGCAAGCGGTGACATCAATATGATGCCCAAAATGTTCAAGGGCTTTTACGATATTAGGGATAGCAAATTCAGCACCGCCGGTTTCTAAGCTTGTAACTAGATAATGAATTTTCATAGGGCGGGTACTCTTGATGCGAAGTGAAGAAAGGCACGGGGGAGTTAAACACGGACCAGCTCTTGAGGAAGGGGAGCTGAGCCGCCGGTAATGGCATGGGTATCCTCCCCTGTGAAGGGGCGGCTTGCGTCTAAAAAGTTCATGTTCGTTTGCAATGTGTGTTCGATCACCACGAGGTGGGTGAGTGCGCGGGTAATTTCAAGGCGGATAATAGCTTCGTGGTCTTGTGTATCAAGCTCTCGTAGGCGACTGATAGCTGCACGGGCGAGGCGGGCAGCACGGTCATGACGGCGTGATGAATGTTCGACATAATAGAGAACAAGTATAATGGGGCGACGAGCGCTTTCAGGGAGATATTCACGGTCCAGTAACGTGCGTAATCGGATAATATTGAGCCCCAATGTTAATGTAGCCAATGTGCCTTGAATTGCAGCTTCAACAAGAGGGGTATGTTCTGGTGCGGAATGTCTCAGTAGGCGAGAAAAGCGGTCTGTACTATGACCAACCCATGTGCTGATTTCTGGTTTATTATGTAGGCTTGCGAGATTACGCAGTTCCTTCAATGTGGCTTTGCGTAGGCGGAAGCCTTCTGCGCGGCTATTAAATGGTAAGATGCTGCGGAAAATCACAACAGCTGTCACGCTAGAGAGGACGACAGCGAGATTTACATTATAAAATTCTATCTCATTGATGACATGGTGGTTTTGAAGCCCCAGCATCAGAGGCATGAGAAGACAAAAGGCGGAGGCCGCTGCTGATGTTGAGGGGTTAGAGCGCGCCAACCCACCAGCCATCATGGCACATGCGAGGACTAATGCCATGGGTTCGAATGTTTTGACCATTGGAATAAATACAAAACACAAGATCCAAGCCGTGCACCATGCAGCAATGATGCCTTTAAGGAATTTCATTGTGCCAAGGACGGGGTTTTCCTTGGTTGCGAAGAGGCCACATATTAATGCAGTAATACTAATAAGTGTATTGCCGTTAGACCACGCTGTGACTTCATATATTAGTGCTGTAACAATAATGGCGAGTGATGCACGGAAGCCATTATTAAGAGCAAGTTTCCCATCACGGTGAGTATGGCGTTGGAACTGGAAATGATCTCCACGGATTGAATGTGTACTTGCGTGATATTCGGAAATCGCTTGTTCTAGATCACCAATGAGGTCCCCTAATGATGAAAAGAGAATACGCTCATCCAGTGCGGAGTTGGTGATGATGGTAGTTTTTTCTTGAGAGGATTCTGTTTCTGAAACGGGGATAGTTTTACGGCGATGTGGAGTGGCATATTGGCGGCATAGGTCGCGTAGATGCTGAAGTTCTGCAAGGAGTTCTGATGTTTCTTCTGGTCGGGGGAGGCGTTTAGGAAATTGCTGTAGGAAGTGTAAAAAGGCTGAAGAAACCGTGTCGAAATCTTTGTGCTGAGAAGATAGGAGCTGGAGGCGTGTGGCCATACCAAACCCACGGGATAGCAGAGCAGAGACCGCGGCTAGAGCTGCACGGGCATGATCACCTTCATGCCCGTGGGCACCCATTTCGAGCTCAGCAAATTCAATCTGATCGTTGATTGTGAGGATGGTTCCAAAAAGGCTACGGGCTTTAGGGAGGACGCCGCTATCTTGGTGGAGAATATGGTAGAGTGTGTCGGCAACAAGGGTAAGGGCTGTTTGTAGTTTTTCGCGAATTTTTAGGTGGGCGGCACGTTCTTGGTTAAAGGCGAAGAGGAGCCCAACAAAGGCTTCGCATAGCACACCTAGAATAATGTAGCTGGCGCGTGATACAGCAAAAATAAAGACGTTTCCTGTATTGGGGACAACGTCCATGCAAATAATAGCGCATGTATAGCCGGAGAGTACGAGGGCGTAAGAGCGGAAATTGCTAACAAAGGTTGCGAGGCCGCTACAGATGCCAATCCATAAAGCGACCATGGGTATAAAAAGCCAGGGTGCTTGCGGGTAGAGGCTCATAAAAACAATAGAGGCTGCAGCACCTGTGAGAGTGCCTATGATACGCCAACGTGCTTTTGAGAGGCTTTCACCTCGTGTAAGCTGCGCGACAGACCATACTGTCATAGCTGACCAAACGGGGCTATCGAGTTCTAGCCAAAGGGCGATTCCTAAGGCGAGGCATGCCGCAATGGTGGTGCGTAAGGCGAAGACAAGATTCTTAAGTGGTGGCGTGAAGAGCCACGGTAGAATAGGGAAAGTCTGGAAGCGCAGGCTGGAAAGTAGATTGGAAAAGGCAGCAGGTATCATTATGCAGTCCATTATCGTCTGCGGGTAAGGTACTGTTCTTTTTCTGATTATGCGAGAGATAACGCATTTATAATTTAGCTTAAATGAGCTGTTATGAAGGGAATGTAGTTTGGAAATAAAATTTTAAATTTTAAGATTTAATATATTTAGCTTTGTAATTGAGTTGAAAAATAGTAAGGATTTTATAAATCTTTCTTTGGCGATTTATAATTGTGAAGGTTGTAAATGACAGACAATGTAGTTCCTGAAAGGGAACAAAAAAGTTCCAACGCTGAGCGGAAGAAGCTTCTGGAATTAACAACAGATATTGTTGTCGCACAATTATCTGGTGCGGATATCTCTGCAGATGCTCTGCCATCTCTCATTCGGAATGTATATGATGCTCTTGCAGGGGAATCTAAGCCTGCTCAAGAGATAGAAACAGTACAAAAGAAGCAGCAGCCTGCTGTGCCTATCAAAAAGTCTGTAACATCCGACTATATCGTTTGCTTAGAAGATGGCAAGAAGCTGAAAATGCTGAAGCGTCATCTGAAGAGTACGTATAATATGACGCCAGAGCAGTATCGCGAGAAATGGGGGTTGCCGGCTAATTATCCTATGGTGGCACCATCTTATGCTGCACGCCGCTCAGAACTCGCTAAAACAATTGGTCTGGGGCGCAATATTGCAACAGAAGACTGAATGATATTGAGTGATAGTTATTCAGTTATCTACGGGCATGGTAAGGGGTCGAGTTTTCTCGACCCTTTATTTTTGCTTGACTGTTAAGCCCTTAGCTTGCCACTCTTCAAATACTGACACCATTTAGATGGGAGATAGTAGATGACACGTTCGGAGTTCGTCGCTTTATTAACGTCCCGTCTTGAGGGCATCTCTAAAGAGAAGGTTGATCAGTCTGTTGATGCTGTTTTTGGCAAAATTGCTCAAAGTCTAGCAGAAGGCGGGCGGGTAGAGCTGCGTGGTGTGGGGAGTTTTGGTACACGCCAGCATACAGCTCACCAAGGGAGAAACCCTCGGACAGGCCAATCGGTTGATGTGAAAGCCAAGCGTGTACCGTTTTTTCGCGCAGGCAAAGAGCTGCGCGAGAGGGTTAATCAGCAGAAGAAATAAAAGGTTCTGCACTGTGCGACGGTGTGTCTTTTCCAGTACGTGCCGTATTTAGCTCTTCCAAGAGGAAGTCTCTGAAAACGGAGATGCGTTTAGAGCTGCGTAATTCTTCAGGGTAAACGAAGAAGGCCTCGGCTAGAGGGCCGTGTACATCGGGTAGAATCCGCACAAGATTCGGATGAGCTGATGCTGTATAGAAAGGCAAAGTGCCGATACCATTGCCTTGGGCAATCGCCATGCCGACAGCGGCAATATTGTTCACGGCAAGCCTGATCTTAGGTTGTGGGACGATATTGTCTTTTACAAGTCGATCAATCAGCCAGTTTACGTGAGGTAAGGGGAGGTGCCACCCAGCAAAGCCAATAAGGTTATGGTTGGCGAGGTCTTTTAGAGAAGTCGGCGTGCCATGTTCTTCCAGATATTCTTTACTTGCGTAAATAGGCATGTGGAAGCTGGCTAAATGGCGCTGGATCAGGTCTGGCTGAGTGGGGGGATGAAGACGAATGGCGACATCAGCCTCACGCATACTGAGATCGAGATCGGAATCTTCCAGCAGGAGGGTTACCTCAACATGAGGGTGATGCTCAATAAAGCGATGGAGACGAGGGGTTAACCATGAGAGACCAAAGCCGGATGTTGTGGTGACTTTGATTTTTCCTGCGGCTTTCTCTCTATTTTCACTTAGGAAAGCTTGCGTTAGGGCGAGCTTGGAGAAGACCTCACGGGCTGTACGATGAAGGACCTCGCCTTGCTCAGTCAGAATGAGACCACGTGCATGCCGGTGGAATAAAGGTACGCCGAGAACGTCCTCTAAAGCAGAAATTTGCCGAGAGACGGCAGATTGGCTGAGGTTTAAGCGATCTCCAGCGTGCGTGAAAGATCCAGCTTCGGCGACGGTATGAAAGATGCGGAGCTTATCCCAATCCATTTTCTGATTCCCGTATGCTCCCTCACAGTAATCATGGCCAGCTCTACTCATAACGCCCCGTATTATAGTCTCTTATATGGTTTCTGGCAAAAAATCCCTGAAAAGCCATGGCTGGTCAAGAGACTAATTCAGCTTCTTCACATTTAACGTTACCAGAGTAATTTGGTACTATAATTAGCAGAACACTGCCTTTTGTGAAGTGTATGCGCCTCAATTAATGAGATAGATCTGGTGTTCTCCGCCACAGATAGGGAAGAGAACACCATAAAGCTGTTAGTGATTAATGTTTTTTTCTGCGAGATAACGCTCAGCTTCTAATGCGGCCATACAGCCTGTTCCCGCAGCAGTAATGGCTTGGCGATAGGTTTTGTCTTGAATATCACCAGCAGCAAAAACGCCTTTGATAGACGTGCTAGCAGTGCCTGGTGCAGTGATGACGTACCCTTCATCATCACATGCGACTTCGTTACGGAAAGGTCCGGTGCTGGGACTATGTCCAATCGCAACAAACACACCATCAAGAGCTAGATGTTCTGTCTGTGTGGGGTCTTGTGTGTTGGTGAGGTCGATCCCTGTGACCACAGCAGGGGAACCTGCCCCAACGATTTCACGAACGGCACGATTCCAATGAACTTTGATTTTAGGGTTTGCTGCAAGGCGTTTTTGTAGAATCTGCTCGGCTTTGAGGCTATCACGCCGGTGAATGAGGTGAACGGTCTCAGCATGATGTGTAAGGTAGAGAGCTTCCTCTACAGCGGTATTCCCGCCGCCAATGACTGCGACTGTTTTACCACGATAGAAAAAGCCATCGCATGTAGCGCAGGCAGAAACACCACTTCCTTGATAGGTTTTTTCAGATTCTAGGCCCAACCATTTTGCTTGTGCGCCTGTAGCGATCACAACGGTGCGGGCGAGGAATGTATCACCCGAATCTCCAGTGAGGTGGAAGTAGCCGTTCTCATCTGGACCATCTTTGAGGGCAGCATGGGTGATGATGTCATACTGCAAACGTGTGCCGACATGTTCGGCTTGTTCGCGCATCTGTTCCATGAGCCATGGGCCTTGGATAGGTTTTGCAAAGCCGGGAAAGTTTTCAATTTCGTCGGTAATGGTGAGCTGGCCACCAGGTTGCAAGCCGGTTACGAGCATGGGGTTCATCCCGGCGCGAGCGGCATAGATAGCGGCGGTGTATCCTGCAGGGCCTGCCCCGACGATAAGCATGTCGGTTTGGTGTGTATGTGCCATTGAAAGCTCCAGCTTCTTAAAACTGCTGTGACTATAGAGGACAAAAGGAGTTCTTTTCGAGGGGCGGCATTATTATTTCTTTACGAGGTGAAAGGGTAACAAAAATGATAGATGGGTCTTTTCGGTAAAAATAATCATAAAATGCGTTATTTTGCGAAATAATGTTTCATAAAACAAAGCAAGCAGATTACAGTTAGAAAAACCCTCGGCTGCCCTTTTGGGGCATATGGTCCTTATTTTGGTCTCTAGTGAAGAAAGTTCCCAGACGCTGCATGAGTATTCTAGATTTGGATGACATTGATCGTAGCATCCTCTCTGAGCTTCAGAAGGATGGTAGGGTAACAAATGTAGAGTTAGCCCGGCGGGTTGGAATCTCAGCTCCGCCTTGTTTGCGTCGGGTTCGCCGTTTAGAAGAAATGGGGTTTGTTCGCGGTTATTATGCCCAATTAGAGCCCGCTCTTTTGGGGTGGTCTATTAGTTTTTATGCACTTATTGGGCTGGATAGCCAGAAAGGTAGCGTCCTTGATGAGTTTGAAAGACTCGTTGCGGAGTGGCCAGAAACACGTGAGTGCACCATGATTCGTGGTGGTGAAGATTTCTTGCTGCGTCTCATGGCACGGGATGCGGAACATCAGAATCGCCTAACACGGGATTTAATTGAAGTGCCGCATGTTGTTCGTGTGCAAACATTTCAAACTATTCGGAAAAGTTGTGAGCGCGCAGGCGTTCCTTTCTAAAGGGGATGTTGGGGCGACTAAGGGAGCTTTTTGCTAGAGCGTTACGATATTTGGTACCGTCTTATAAATGGCCTAGAGGGGATGTACGGCCCCTGTATGCTGCCTGCATGCTGTTGTTCTTTTTACGCATTGTGGTGGCTGGCACTTTACCGCTTGTGCCGGATGAAGCTTATTACTGGATATGGTCGCGGCATCTTCAGTGGGGCTATCTCGATCACCCTCTTATGGTGGCGGTATGGGGGCGCGTGGGAACGTGGTGCTTTGGGGATTATCCTCTCGCGATACGGCTATGTGGGCTGGTAGCGTCCTTCCTTGAAAATATATTTATTTACTACGCAGCGAAACGATTTTTCCCTGAAAGGAAGAATGTAGGTGCATATGCGATTTTGTTGCTGAATGCGCTGTTAGTGACCGGAGTGGGGGTACTCCCCATGACGCCGGATACTCCACTGATTTTTTTTGTTTGTGTGATGCTCTGGGCTTTGGCCTATGCCTTAGAGGCAGAAGGTACGCGCCTGCAGTGTGCGTGGTGGAGTGGAGTAGGGGGGAGTTTGGGGTGTGCTGTAGAATCTAAATATACAGCAGTGTTGTTGGGTGTTGGGCTATGTGGGTTTGTTATGAGGGCCCCTCGTGCCTTATGGAAGCGGGCTGGGCCGTGGGTGGGGGCATTATGTACGTTGTTCATATGTCTCCCTGCCATAGGGTGGAACATCACGCATAATTGGGCTGGCTTTCTAAAGCAGGGCGGGCGAACAGCTGTGTGGCACCCACAGAGAGCGGTGCAGTTTTTAAGTGAATTATGGGCGGGGCAGTTTGCTTTAGTAACACCGTGGGTTGCGTGTCTCTTCTGTGTAGGCTTGTGGAGGGCACGACGAGAGCAGCCATTGATTTTATGGTTGTTCGTCCCCGGAGGACTTGTTTTTCTGCTTCATGCGTGTGGAGATCGTGTGCAGGCAAATTGGGTTTGGGTGTTGTACCCTGCCTGCGTGCTTGTAGCTGCGGCATATGGGCGGCAGCCTATGAAAGCTGCCGCTAGTGGGATTGCCTGTGTTGCTTTTCTTTATGTGCAATTGCTCACGAATATTGTCCCTCTTCCCTCGCATTGGAATCCAGCAGTTAGGCTTACTTCTGGTTGGAAAGAGCTTGCGGCTGAGCTGTCTGTAAGGGCCCGGGATCAGGGGGTAAATGTCATTGCGACAGATGATTACGCCCTAGCGTCAATTTTGTTTTTTTATAAGCCAGCAGGAGGGGTTTCTATACTAGGAACAGACCGACGCTGGACATTTATTGCAGCTTTGCCTGCTAAAAAGATGACGAAGGCCCTCTATATAGAGGATGCTCATTATAAAGCTCCATTGCCAGGAGAGAGTTTTATAGCGCGCCATAATGCGGGGCAGGTTGTGCGTTATTATCGGTTGGAGTTGAGAGAAGGTGTAGAGGGTAAGTTACTTAAATGAGTTTTATGTAGGGCTTATGTGAATAAAGCGTTTTAAGAGATTAGATATGAAAAAAGCCACTCAGAATTGAGTGGCTTTCTCATTCGTAAAACGAAAAGACTTCTTAGAAGCCCTCACGCTCCAGACGCTTACGCTCCATCTTACGAGCGCGGCGAACAGCCTCAGCGACTTCGCGAGCGCGGCGCTCAGAAGGCTTTTCGAAGTGGCGGCGCAGCTTCATTTCACGGAAGACGCCTTCGCGCTGCATTTTCTTTTTGAGGGCTTTCAGAGCCTGGTCAACATTATTATCACGAACGAGAACCTGCACGGTGTCGTCATCTCCTTTGGGGTTCTGATCCTTCCGAGTGGTGGCTATCACAACACCTATCGAAGGACACGGATCCGATTACAGTGTTGGATGGCGTAACATACTCTAAAACAGGAAACAATAGTTTCTGTTAAAGTGGTGTCATAGAAGTGTTGAAACAACGCTTTCAAAACGGTTTATTGAAGAGATAGATAGCTGAGTAGGAGCATATTTTCGGGCATGACACTATTATGCCTTAAAAGCGTTCTGAGAAAAGGGAGTGAAGGATAATGCGTCCTGATCGTGGCGTGTTAGAGACGCATCTTTATTTGCGTGAAGAATCCATGAGACAATCTTTTGAAGGATTGCTCAGCGTGTGGCGTCATATTTCCTTGGTATGTGAGGGAATGTTAGAACAATACGGGTTAGGGATGGCGCATTACCGTATCCTTTTTCTGGTAGGAAGCCATAAGGCTATTTTGCCCTCGGAGCTTTGTATGCGCTTAGGGATCACAAAGCAGTCATTAGGGCGGGCCCTGAGTGATTTGAAGAATAAGGGGCTTATAGAGCAGCGGAATGATAAGAAGGACCGCCGCCGGCGCCCTGTTTTTCTTACGGAGACAGGCAAAGAAGTTGAGGCGCGTCTTTTTGCAGGGATCCGCCATGTGATGATGGTTGCTTATCGGCAGGTAGATGGGACGGCTGTGGATGGTTTCCGGCGTGTTTTGCGTGCTATAGAGCTCTCTGGTCAAACGGCGTTGGCTGATTAATTTTAGAGGCTCTGCGCTAAAGGATCCGCAGGGTATTAAAAAAGGAGCATCGAAGTGCTCCTTGTTGAGTAGGGTGGGTTGGAGCAGAGGTGTATTATGGCATTGTGTTGCCAACACCGCCATTGCCCGTCCCTTGGCCGCTCATTGGGCCTCCCATACCTCCCATACCATTGCTCATGCCACCAAAAGTGCTGCCCATGCTGTTCATAGGATTGTAACGGCCGACATTGCCAAGCAGCTCTTGAATAACAGAAATATGTGTACCCGGTGTTGGGGTAATACCCTGTGCCATAGCAATGGGAATAGCGTGACGCTTATCAAGCACATTTAAGTTGCGCAGGATGCCTTTAGTATCAAAATCAAGAATGACAACTTGCTGTTTATCGATAACAGGATGCGCCAGCGGAACAAGATCCTTTGTCATAGAGACGTATATCCAGCGGTTATCATTAAATGTGGCATGTGCTGTAGGAGAGCCAAGTAGGCTTAAAGCATCATTTTGTGTGCTTGAGTTTAGGACAAGCTGCTCATAATCCAGCTTTTCGACTAAGGCCCCACGAGGAATGGGAGGGGGGCTAACGGCCTCGCAGCCACTTAAGAGTAAAAAACCTCCAGCGATGGCTCCAGCCCAATGCTGGCGCAGTGCACCGAGATGGCGAACTAAACGAGAGGGAGTGTTTCCCTGCATGTCGTGTGTTGCTGAAGAAAAATCAATCATGAAGGGCGGGGTGTCCTAAATGGGATAATGGGCATGCCGTCTTGTTATTTTCGGTGCCTTAGAGAGGCTGTTATGTCAATCTTTTTCATAGGCTTCTGCGTAGGAGGGGGAGTGTGGAGGAGAATTATCTTGACTTCGCTTAGCCTGCATTCTGAAAGGAGCTAATAGTTTTATTGTTTATAGATAAAGATGAGAGGTTTTATGTCATCTAAAGGGGAGAAGCCTGCATCAGCCATGCAGGGTGAAACACGCCAGACGCTAGAACTCTCAAGGCGTATTCCTCTTGCGAAGGTTGGGCGCCCTTTAGAGGAAACCGTGGAGGCGAGTGAAAAAGAACGTCAAGCTTTAATGGAACGATTTGGCTTGCTGTCGTTGGCAGAGTTGGTTTGTACCTTCCGGATAAAGGAAGGAAAAGGCAACACGGTGCTAGCTGATGGGCATTTACATGCTCAGGTGGAACAGCCTTGTATCATTACAGGTGAGCCAGTGGCTGAGATAATCGATGAGCATTTTCATCTTCGGTTCGTACCGGAGAGTGAGATGTTAAATGATGATGAGATTGATATTGAAGCTCTCTTGCAGGAGGAAGCTGATGATGTCCCTCATGATGGCCGTGCTATTGATCTTGGTGAGGCAACAGCAGAGCAGCTAGCTTTGTGCCTAGACCCTTACCCGCGCCGAGCAGGAAGTGGTTTAGACTCTTTTGTAGATGTCACGCCTTCAGATGATAAATTGGATGAACAAAGTGCGGCAGCAAAAGAAAGTCCCTTTGCTGCGTTGAAAAAACTTCAGGAAAAACAGTGAAAGAGTAGCCAGCGGCGTGGCTTCCTGATAAAGAAAGCCGAAAGAATAATGTCTGAATGACATTGATCTCTTGCAGGCGGGCGTTCTGTCTGCTAGAGCCGCACGCCTGAACACCGTAGTTTGTGGCGGTGGTGAGTTAGTGAGATTCCTCTGGCTTGAGGCCGCGCTATGCGGTTGCAGAAGCCGGATATGTAACCCAGTGAGAGGCAGAGAACCATGGCCGTCCCTAAGAGAAAGACTACGCCGTCCCGTCGTGGCATGCGTCGCAGCCACCAGGCTCTTCGTGTTGAAGCACACGCAGAATGCGCTAATTGCGGTGAGATGAAACGTCCTCACCACGTTTGCAGCCACTGCGGGCATTATGATGGCCGTGAGGTTGTCAGCGCAGAAGGTCGTGCACTGAAGACAGCTGTGCGCGCCTAATTATAATAAGCATACTCCCGAGCTTGTGTTCGGGAGTGTGTGATGAAGTTTCTTCCTGCCAGAGCAGGAATGTTAGAAGACTATTCGGGGGCTGCACTCATGACGGAGGCGTCTGTCGTTCAAGCTGAGGGTGGGGCCGCTACGGTGGAAGCAACATCTTCGGTTCCTTTTACCCTGGCTGTTGATGCCATGGGGGGAGATCACGCCCCCGAGATCGTTTTGGCTGGTTTAGAGATTGCCGCCATTCGCCATCCTAAGGTGCGAATCTTATTGATTGGCGATCAAGAAGTTCTTGAGAGTTCATTAAAGAATTACCCAAAAGCTGCTGAGATATGCACCGTGCGCCATGCGCCGGAGAGTATCCCTATGGAGATGAAGCCAACGGCGGCCTTGCGGGTGCGTGGATCATCTATGCGTGTGGCTATGCAGGCTGTTGCTTCTGGGGAGGCGCTAGGTGTTGTCTCTGCGGGTAACAGCGGAGCTATGCTAGCCCTTGCGAAGATTATTGTGAAAGCTCTTCCCGGTATTTCACGCCCTGCTATGGCTGCGGTACAGCCGTCTGCACGTGGTGATGTGGTGATGTTGGACCTCGGTGCGAATATCCTTTGTGATGCACGTAATCTTGTAGAATTTGCTGTAATGGGTGAAGCCTTTGCACAGGCTGCTCTTGCGTTGAAGGCTCCAACAATTGGCTTATTAAATGTTGGTTCGGAAGAGCTAAAGGGCGATGAGAGATTAAAACAAGCTGCTGAGAGGCTGCGTGATAGCGTTCTGGCAGACAGCTTCTATGGCTTTGTTGAAGGGCACGATATCACAGCTGGGGTGACGGATGTTGTCGTTACGGATGGCTTCACTGGGAATGTCGCGCTGAAAACAGGCGAAGGTGCGTTGAAGTTAGCTTTTGGTTTGTTAAAAAGCGTGTTTGAGTCAAACTGGCTGACAAAGCTAGGTTATATGCTTGTCCGCCCAGGTTTGCGTCGTATGAGAGAGTGGATTGATCCGGCTCGCTATAATGGCGCACTATTTGTTGGGTTGAATGGTATTGTTGTGAAGTCTCACGGTGGAGCGGATTCTGAAGGTTTTGCTTCCGCTGTGGATGTGGCCATTGATGCCGTTGAAAATAACCTCAATGCTAAGATTCGCCACCGTCTGGACCAACTAGGTATGTTGGGGCAGGCTGCGGAAAATAATGTGCAGGAGTGACGTCCATTCATGGCGTATGATGAAACATCTCAACAGAAACGGCTTGCTGCTCGCTTAATCGGCGTGGGTGGGGCACTCCCTAAACAGGTTGTAACGAATGATGAGCTGGCAGCACGGCTTGATACGTCTGATGAGTGGATTCGCACACGGACAGGTATCCGCCAGCGGCATCTTGTTTCAGGGGATGAGGGAGCTGTGTCTCTCGCTCGTGATGCTGCCAAGCGTGCCTTAGAAAATGCAGGCAAAACAGCCGCAGATGTAGAAGCTATAATTGTAGCTACATCAACGCCAGACCAAGTGTTCCCTTCTGTTGCAGTGCGTGTACAGGCAGCTTTAGGGATGGAACGTGGTTTTGGGTTTGATGTTAGTGCTGCATGCTCCGGCTTTGTATATGCACTATCCATGGCGGATTCTTTGATTCGTTCTGGGCAAGCTGCGTCTGTTTTGGTCATCGGTGTTGAGGTTTTCTCCCGTCTTCTGGACTGGGAAGATCGCTCAACATGTGTGCTTTTTGGTGATGGTGCAGGGGCTGTGCTTTTAGAAAAAGGGGCTGGAGAAGGTGAGGGTATTCTCTCAACGCATCTTCACTCTGATGGCCGCTTAGGGGATCTTCTTTACGTTGATGGTGCTGTTGGCTGTTGCTCAGGCAAGGTTGCTTTGAAGATGCAGGGGCGTGAAGTTTTCCGCCATGCTGTGGTGAATCTAGCAGCCGCGGTTGATGAAGCATTGGAGACCAACGGGTTGAAGGGGAGCGACATTCAATGGATGGTTCCTCATCAAGCTAACCTGCGTATTATTGATGGGATGGCTAAAAAGTTGGCATTGCCATCGGATCGTGTTGTTGTAACGGTCGACCGCCATGCGAATACGTCTGCTGCCTCGATTCCTCTAGCGTTAGCTGAGGCTGTAGAGGATGGGCGCATTAAGAAGGGTGACCTTGTTTTGATGGAAGCTCTTGGTGGTGGCCTGACATGGGGCTCTGCTTTGGTTCGAATGTAGGTGTCCATTCAAACACTTTTGCGTGATATTAAGAGCCCTTCAGCATTATGCTGGGGGGTTTTTGATTTTTTCAGTGTGACGATGTGAAATCTCATGATACGTCTAAATTATGGAGACAATCGCACGCGCAGACCTTATTGAGCTCCTTCAGGAGCAGAATGGCCTCTCTCGACAGCAGGCGATTTCGCTGCTGGAGGAGATGTTTAGCTTGTTTGTTCAGACGCTGGAAGAAGGAAAGCCGTTGAAAATAAGCGGTTTTGGCACTTTCGGTGTGCGAGATAAGGCGACGAGACTGGGGCGTAATCCCCTTACGGGGAAAGAAGCCGTTATTACGGCGAGGCGTGTCCCTTTTTTCCGCCCGTCTCGGCTGTTGCGTGAGAGTGTGACGGCGCGAGATGTGTCTCAAGGTTCTTCTTCATGACGAAAGTACAATTGAATAAAGGGCGGGAGCTACGTTTAGCTGCAAACGTGGCAACGGAGCTTGATATTCCTTTACATCGCTTGCGTTCGTGGGAGAATTTTTATCCTCTTTTCCGGGCGGAGAAAGAGGAAGGCGGCCAGCGTTACTATAGTGAGTATGCTGTTAGTGTGGCGCGGCGCATAGCAGAGTTATTATACCGTGATGGTGTGAAGAGCCATGAAGTGATGTCTCGTTTGCAGAAAGAAGGTTTTGGGCAAATGGGGGGTATTTCTGGCAGGCAGGAGCCGACGAATTTGGAAGAGACGATGACCGCCTTGCGTGAAGAAAATGCACGCTTAGGTAAACAGTTAGAAGACTTTGGCCATATTGCGCTATCGCTAAAGGCCCTTGAGGACGAAAATCAGCAGTTGAAGGCTGAATTGGCGGCAGAGCGTTCTTCTGGAGAAGGAAGTAAAAGTTCCTCAGGAGGCACGGATAGTGCTGCATATCTTGCTGAGTTGGAGAGCGAAAATCTTCAGCTGCAAGAAAATATAGAGCAGCTTACCTCGTTAGTAGAGCGGCAGAAACAGGACACAGTGCGCTTGAAAACGCTTGAGGCCGAGCTGGAGCGTCATACTGAGCGGTATCGTGCGTTGGAAAAGGCTCATCAGGATCTTCGGGCTGCATCAGCTCCCGGTGGTGAAGAAAGTGAGCAGCGGCGTTTGCGGCAGGAAAAAATAGAAGAAGAGCGGAGGGTTCTGGTTGAAAAGCTTGAGAAAGCTGTTTTGATTATGCAGTCCCTTGAGGATGAGAATATTCGTCTTAAGCGCTCACTTCATGATGCTCTTGAGGGGCAAACGGCTCAAGGTAATGTGTCGGAAGAATATAAGGCACTTGAGGCAGAAATTACCCAGCTTAAACAAAGACTGGATATTGCGAAGAAAGAGGCGGCTTCGCAGGCTCAGGGTGCGGAGCGTTTGGCTTCTTTAGAGTCAGACAATATGTCCCTCAGGCAGAAGCTGGCTGCGTATGAACGGCGAGCTCGTGCCTATAAAGTGGGGCAGAATGAAGTGAAAGCTGTCCTGCGCGCTGTCATAGAAGAGGTGACAGCGATGAAGAAAAGTCTCTCTCATTGAAAAACATCTAAAAAAGAACCCCAAACCATTGCAGTAATGGTTTGGGGCTGCTAGAGGAACTTTCACCGCAGGACGACGGGCAGTAGCGCAGCCTGGTAGCGCATCAGTCTGGGGGACTGGGGGTCGTGGGTTCGAATCCCGCCTGCCCGACCATCTCCTGCGGTTTCTATTTTTCTTACAATGTGTTTTTAGTTGTTTTGTGATCCTTTGGGCTTGTCCAAATCGTCCAAAGAAGATGCGTCGCAGCCATTACAGCAGGGCCGATAAAGAGCCCCATCAGGTGCCATGTTTCTGCACCGCCCAAAATTCCCAATAAAACCCATAAGAAGGGAACTTTGGTTGTTCCGCCAATAAGTACGGGGCGGATAAAATGATCGGCGATGAAGAGCATAATGGCGCCGATGATCCACACAATAGTTGCGGCAATCATACTGCTTTTAAAGGCAATTAGTAGGCAGACAATCGTAATGGCAACCCAACCTAAGAGAGGCACCATTGCTGCGATGGCTGTAGCCAGACCGAAGATAAGAGGCTGTGGGGCGCCTGCAATGATATAGCAGATTCCCATCACAATACCTTCTCCTAACCCCACGAGAACGAGGCCAGAAACAGTTCCGTGGACAGAGGAAATAATCTGCTTAGCTAGGCTTTCTCCTTGGGCGCCAAAGAGGCGCTCGGAACCGATGAGGCACTTTTCGATAATCTTGTGACCATCTTTCAGTAAGAAGAAAAGTGTCAGCATAGAAAAGCCGAAGAGGATGCCGCGATGGGCGATGTCAATCAGGTGGGAACCGAACTGTTTACCAACAGCAACGCCATGACCGGCATTGATAGAGTGGAAGAGGTTATTTAGCCCCTCTGGGTTGCTAAGATGCTCTGCCCAGAATGTACGAATTTGTGCGGAGGCAATAGGTAGACTTTCCAACCAATGGGGGGCAGGAATGCCACGGTGGCGGATGCTATCAAGCCACAAAATAGCACTATGAATTTCATCGGCCGTTTTAAAGCTGACAAAAGAAACAGGCACAAGAAAGATAAGTGTTAAAATACCGGTAAAGATTAAAGGTAGCCAAATGGACGTGCCAAAACGTTTTTCAGCACGTTTGTACAGTGGCCATAAAGCAATAGCGAATATTCCTCCCCATAGTAGAGCAGGGAATAGCCCTCTTAATGTCCAAAGTGTGATGAGGATGAAGAAGATCGCCAAGCAGGCACGTGCCCGTTTTTGAAGCGTTTTAGAAGGTGTAGGTGGGGTAAGTTGAGTATTGGATGATGTGTCGTTTGTCATTATGAATGGTTCTCGGTGATGGCCAAAGAATGTTTGCCCCTAGGCGAAATGGCCCATACGTGAGTGTATTGAGCCATGAAAACCTTAGTATAGGGCCTCTGCTAGCTTTTGTGCATCCTGTTTATTGAACATCTTTAAACGCAGGAAAAGGTCTAGCAGTACAAGATTGACGTTAAATTTAAAATCATCTGTATCCCAAACCTGCTGGAATACTTTCTTTATCGGCAGGAGCTGAAAAGATTCGACCTCTCCATCATTTGCGCGGGGGGTGAAGCTTTCTGGTAAGATGAGGTCATAGCAGTACAGGCAGTCACGACGTAGCCCTTCAGGCCGGGACATAGCATAATGGAGGCGGCTGACTTGTTTTGCTTGCCGAGCAAGATGAGCGGGGATGGCAGCTTCCTCCTCAGCCTCTTTAATAACAGTTTCATCTGGCGTTAAGCCAGTACTCATTCCCCCAGCGACAAGATGATCTAATTTACCGGGGTCTAGGCGTTTGTGTGGGCTACGGCGGGCAACCCAAAGATGTAAGCCCTCTCTTTTCTGGACAAGCCCATTCATATGTACGCCCGAAGCTTCAACACCTAAAATAGGAATAAGTGCGCGATCAATCTGGCCAAGAATATCGCCTTTGGGGCTGCGAACATCAAACCATTCGTTAAAAGGATTAAAGCGTTTTTGTTGAACTAAAGCGTTGCTGATGTCGCGTAAGTTATCTTTGTGGGAGAGGGTGATATGGTCTTTTTTGATATGGACAAGGGAGTGGCATGGAGCTGTTTTTAGCCATGATATGCAGGAGGGATCTACCCAGCCGATGATATCGTCCTTGAAGGTAAGGGGTGTGCGGCCAGCCGGTAAGGAGATGTTGTGACAGCGCTCTATATGGCGAAGGGGAGGTAGGGGAGTTGATGCAGGCATAATGGTATGTGGTATCTCTGAAGAATGATCTATGAAACAATTATATAACAAATTGTTTGTATTGGTCTCCCCATATCTAAATGACAGGGAGATATAGGGCGCCAGAAGGCCGTGTAAATTTATTACGCAGTACAGTTACGTTATCAGGGTATTATGACAACGACAAAAATAGAGCGTTTATCGCTTAGGGTGTTTTGGAAAAAAATACGTCCCAAGCATTTAGGAAACTGGAGGCTGCGCTCCTTGGGGTCTTTTTTGTTGCTTGCTGTAGAAAGCGGTACAGCTGTTGCGACACCTTGGTTGTTTAGTCGTATGGTTGGGCAGCTTTCTGATGGGACGGCTGTCGTAGCGGCGGTGTTAGCTTTGCTGGCGCAATATACCATTATGCGAGGTTTAGCTGCTCTTGCTGGACCAGTGCGTAGCCTCCTGATGATGCCTATACGTATGGCACTAAAAGAACGAATTAGTCTTTTGGGTTTGGCGAAGATTCATGAGTTGAGTGCGCGTTTTCACCAAACAAAGCAGACAGGTGCTTTGACAAGAGTGATTGATCGTGGGGCAGATGCGGCAAGCACGATTATTGATATGTTTTTATCAAATGTTTTGCCTAATCTAACAGGGCTTTTGTTGACCTTCTTTGTTGTGTTCCATGTGTTTTCTGGCGTTTATTTATGTCTCTTAGGCGGAACGATTATCCTCTATAGCGGGATTTCATTTCTCTTTACGCGTTGGAGGATGCAGGCGCGCCGGGAGCGGAACCATGCAAACGGCATTGTACACCGAAACTTGGTGGATAGTTTATTAAATGCTGATGTTGTTCGCGCTTTTGGTAATGCGGATTATGAGGTTAAGCGGCAGAATATAGCGTGGAGAGAGCTTACAGCTGCGGAGTGTCGCTTACAGTGGCTTATTGGTGGCTCGCAAGCCGTACGGAATATTCTTATCGCTATCGCAACAGCAGCGCTACTAGGTTTGGCGATAGAGGATATTCTTGCCCACCGAATCGGTGTGGCGCAGTTTGTGCTGATAGGAACCTATTTGCGGAGCGTTTATAGTGCGGTAGGGGCCCTTAATTATGTAGGGGCAGGCTGGCGTAATGCTCGTGTGGATATTGAAGCTTATTTGGAGCTTCTTGCCTTGGAACCTGAGATTAGCTCCCCCTTTGATGCAGTTAAGCTGCCAGTAGGGCGGCAGGCTGCTGGGGGAGTGCGCTTAGAGGCGCAGAAACTGTGCTTTGAATATGTTTCCGGGCAAGCGATATTAAAGAATGTAAGTTTCCGGTTAGAGGCTGGGAAAATGCTCGCTATCGTAGGGCGTAGCGGCTCGGGGAAATCAACCCTCGCAAAGCTTGTGAGCCGCCAATATGATCCGAGTGGGGGAAGGATTCTGCTTGATTCTATTCCTCTGCCACAGCTTTCTGTAGAAAACGTGCGTGCTCAAATGGGGGTTGTCGCACAAGAAACTTCTTTGTTTAACGCAACGATTTTAGAAAATATTGCCTATGGGCGTGTAGGCGCTTCAAGAGAAGAGGTACGGCAAGCAGCAGAAAAAGCGCAGCTAGCAACATTTATTGAGGCATTACCAGAGGGGTATGACACTCTTGTAGGTGAGCGGGGTGTACGGCTCTCTGGAGGGGAGCGGCAGAGGATGGCAATCGCACGTGTCATCCTAAGAGATCCACGTTTGCTTATATTAGATGAAGCGACTAGCGCGCTTGATACAAAAACGGAAGATGCCATTCAAAAGGAGCTGCTTGCCCTTTCCGCGGGACGCACGACCCTTGTTATTGCGCACCGGCTTTCGACTATCCAGATGGCTGATCACATACTCGTGATGGAAAAGGGAGAGGTCGCAGAGGAGGGAACCCACGCTGAATTGCTAGAAAAAGGAAAAGTTTATGCGGGAATGTGGTCATTACAGGCGAGAGGGGGTTTCGCCCGAGGCCATTCGGTTGTAGATGAGTAACGGGCTGCTTCTGTCGGTTGAAAAAGGCAGGAAAGACTTGACGTATCGTCGTTTCTAAGTCATAAGCCCGCCTTATTTACGGAACACGTTGGGCTTTGCGGCTCGCGTATCACAGTATCGAGGAAGTTCTATGTCTCGCCGTTGCCATGTCACGGGCAAAGGGGTGCTGACGGGCAATAACGTCAGCCACGCCAATAATAAATCCCGTCGTCGTTTCCTGCCAAACCTTCAGGAAGCTACACTCCTTTCTGATATTCTTGGTGCTCCAGTACGTATGCGTCTGTCCGCTAAGGGTATCCGTACGGTTGAGCATAATGGCGGTCTGGATTCCTTCCTGCTGGGCACACCAAACCGTAAGCTGACACCAGAAGCTCTGGTGATTAAGCGCCGTATCCTGCGCGTGCAGGAGCGTAAGGCAGCTCAGCCAGCAGCTTAATTGTGAGCTGGATAGGTTGCCTACATGTTAGGTAACCTTTCTCTCTGGGGCGACCCTGCCGGAGAGAGTTGCTTTTGAGAATTTTTACAGGGTTTGATGAGGGTGTTCCGGTTTAAACTGGAACACCTTTCCTTGCATTTTGGAGGTTTCCCGTGACCGACGCTAGCGTCCAGGGCGCGAAGTCCGCTCTTTCGAAGATCCGTAATATTGGTATTACTGCGCATATTGACGCCGGTAAGACCACGACAACAGAGCGTATGCTCTATTACACCGGTATGTCCCACCGTATCGGTGAAGTGCATGACGGGAACACCACAACTGACTATATGGCTCAGGAGCGTGAGCGTGGTATTACCATTACCTCCGCTGCTGTGACATGTGAGTGGAACGAGCACCGCATCAACATCATCGACACCCCAGGCCATATTGACTTCAACATCGAAGTGAACCGCTCCCTGCGCGTGCTTGACGGTGCTATCTTCGTGATCGAAGGTGTTGCTGGTGTGCAGCCACAGTCCGAGACAAACTGGCGTCTAGCAGACCGCTACAGCGTGCCTCGTATCATCTTCATCAACAAGCTTGACCGTACAGGCGCTGACTTCGACTACGCTTTCAGCACCCTGAAGGAAAAGCTGGACATCGTTGCGATTCCTCTGCAGCTGCCAATCGGTGCTGAAGAAAATATGGTCGGTGTTGTCGACCTTGTGGAAATGCGCGCTATCGTCTGGGAAGGTGGTGAGCTCGGTGCGAAGTTCCACTACGAAGAAATTCCAGCTGATATGAAGGAACGTGCTGAGGAAGCACGTCAGAACCTTCTTGATACAGCTCTGAGCGTTGATACAGACGCAATGGAAGAGTACTTCGAGAAGGGTGAAGTTGATATTGCAACCCTGAAGAAGTGCATCAAGAAAGGGACGATCTCTGGTGAGTTCCGTCCGGTTCTGTGTGGTACTGCCTTTAAAAACAAAGGGGTGCAGCCACTTCTGGATGCTGTTATCGACTATCTGCCAGCTCCTGATGAGGTTGAGGGCATCCGTATTGCTCCACCAGAAGATGAAGAAGTTGACGAGAACTTCCTGCCAATCGTTCCGGTTGACCCAGAAGGTAAGTTTGCTGGTCTGGCATTTAAGATCATCTCCGACAAATACGGTACACTGACATTCGTTCGTGTTTATCGTGGTGTGCTGAACACGGGTGATACCGTTCTGAACACGACCAAGGGCACGAAAGAGCGTGTTGGCCGTATGTTCCAGATGCACGCTGATAAGCGTCAGGAAGTGAAGTCCGTTGGGGCTGGTGATATTGCTGCCTTCGTTGGTCTGAAAGACACCGTGACAGGTGACACGCTGGCCGATGCAGCTGATCCGGTCATTCTGGAGCGCATGCAGTTCCCGGTTCCGGTGATCGACATTTCTGTCGAGCCGAAGACCAAGGATGCTGTTGAGAAGATGACATTGGCTCTGCAGAAGCTGACAGCGGAAGATCCTTCCCTACAGCTGCGCACAGACCAAGAAACAGGTCAGACCATTCTGTCTGGTATGGGTGAGCTGCATCTGGACATCATCGTGGACCGTCTGCGCCGTGAATATGGCGTTGATGCAAACATCGGTGCCCCGCAGGTTGCTTACCGTGAGACAATCACTCAGTCCCACACAGAGACCTACACTCATAAGAAACAGTCTGGTGGTTCTGGTCAGTTCGCTGAAGTTAAGATCACTTTCGAACCTACTGATAGCAAGGACGAAGAGATCTCCTTCGAGAACAAGATCGTCGGTGGTGCTGTTCCTAAGGAATATATCCCAGCTGTTGAGAAGGGCGTTCGCGTTCAGGCAACAACAGGTGTTCTGGCTGGCTTTGAGACAGTGGACTTCAAGTTCACGCTGGAAGACGGTAAGTACCATGATGTCGACTCCTCGGCTCTGGCCTTCGAAATCGCAGCTAAGGCTTGCTTCCGTGAAGGTATGAAGAAGGCTGGTCCAGTTATTCTTGAGCCAATCATGGATGTGGAGATCACCACACCGAACGATCACGTGGGTGACGTTGTGGGTGACCTTAACCGCCGCCGTGGTATCATTCAGAACCAGGAGACATCTGGCTCCACTGTTCTGATCCGCTCTCAGGTACCTCTGAAAGAAATGTTCGGCTACATTTCTCACCTGCGTTCTGCAACGAAGGGTCGTGCATCCTTCACCATGCAGTTCCATCATTACGAGCCTGTGCCACGTAATGTTCAGGAAGAGATCATCGCAGAGCGCGTCTAAGACGTCTTTGTGCTGAACAAAGCATGAGGGGGAGCCCTCCGCTGGAATGATCTGGCGGAGGGTTTTCTTTTGTGGGTGTTGGGCTGTATTGCTTGACAGTCTTTATAAGATTAATGCTATCTTGCTTGTAACGGTGATGGATTACCACCGGGCCTTTTATGGCCAAACCGCCACCCATATGAGGGAAGGCTGATGATTCCTGCCAATGATGCTTTCACCTAAAGTAGGTGAAGGGTGCGGGAGGAGTCTGTTTATGTTTTTACAAAAACAATCTGGTTATGTGTTGATGAGATTTTTACGCTGGTGCTGCGTACTTGTGCCGATGGCTCTCATTGTGGGAAGCTTCTGTGCATTGTTTCTGTGGCTGTTAGAAGAGGTTACCGATTATAGGATAACCCATCCTGCTATTTTATATGCTCTGCCTCTGGCGGGTATGGCGGTGGCGCTGTCATATTTCTGGTGGGGGGGCCGCTCTGAAGGGGGGAATAATCTTATCATTGATGAGATTCACCAACCTGGGGGGGGCGTGCCGTTACGGATGGCGCCTCTTGTTTTTGCAGGAACGGTCATAAGCCATTTATTTGGGGCCTCTGTAGGACGGGAAGGTACTGCTGTGCAAATGGGCGGTAGTGTTGCAGCTGGGTTTGCTCGGCTCTTCCGTTTAGATGCACGTAGTACCCGTATTCTACTCATGGCGGGTATTGCAGCGGGGTTTGGGGCCGTGTTTGGTACCCCCATTGCTGGGGCGATATTTGGGCTAGAAGTCGTTACATTAGGTGCGTTGGATTACGCAGCATTATTGCCGGTGGCGGTGGCCTCTATTGTGGCGGATTGGGGATGTCATCAATGGGGTATTCACCACGCAGCATATCATGTGGGCTTTCAAGGGGTACTGGGGCCAGATGGTACGGCGTTTCATGTAGATGCTATTTTGTGGCTTAAGGTCATTGTTGCTTCTATCGCCTTTGGCTTAGCTAGCCGTGCCTTTGCCGAGGGTGTGCATAGGCTTTCACCAATTGTGAAGAAATTTTGCCCGCAGCCATGGTTAAGACCCGCTATTGGCGGTGTCGTGACTATTTTGTTGGTGTTTGTTTTTGGCACGAGAGATTATCTGGGCCTCGGTGTGACCGCTCCTGATGTGGGCGGAGCCTCCATTGTGAATTTCTTCTCTACAACACATTATGAATGGAGCTGGTTGCTTAAATTGCTCTTTACGGTGCTTGCGCTCTCTACTGGTTTTAAAGGGGGAGAGGTTACCCCTCTGTTCTTCATAGGAGCTGGGTTGGGTAATGCGCTGGCCCCAGAGTTGGATGTGCCAGTGGATCTTCTTGCAGGCGTTGGTTTCGTTGCGGTGTTTGCAGGGGCGGCGAATACCCCGTTGGCCTGTACGATTATGGCTGTTGAGTTATTTGGTGGTGTGAATATCGTCTATTATGCAACGGGCTGCTTTGTGGCCTATTTGGCATCCGGACATACAGGGATTTATCTATCCCAGCGGGTAGCTATTCCTAAAATCTGGCACGCTGGTTTTAAACCAGGTGTGTTGTTGCGGCGCGCACGTGAGGGAATGTGTAAGCTGTAAAGAGTGCGGTCTTATGTGGCTGTGCATATAGGGTAATAAAAAACGCTGTGAGAGATAGTTCTCACAGCGTTTTTTATTGTCATACAGAGACGATGCTCTCTCTGTTTTCTAACCTTTAGTGAGAGACAGAGTTCTGGATGAAAGCTGCAACATTGTCATGCAGTTGCTGTAGGGTTTGTTGATCGACATAGACCATGTGCCCAACAGGGTATTGGTAAAAAGAGATATTCTTTTGCAAGGACGCGGGGATAGGCAGGTGCTTCATTTCATAGACACCTTGGTAATATGGGGTCGCCATATCGTAATACCCGCCATTTAGCATAACTTTTAGGTTAGGGTTAGTTTTAAGGGCCATAGCGAGATCTGGCATGACATTAGGCGTTGTGCTGGCGTGTTGACCACCTGGTAGTGGGATGTCGTGGTGTGTATCCCAGTTGTTATTTGCATCATAGCTAATGGAGAGATACGGGGTCTCTGCACCGTAGTGAAGGTCACGGCGAATATAGTCATTAAAGAGAGAGAGATAGGCAGAGCTGAGTGCGCTGGATTGTGCATCATAAAGTGGCTCTTTGCCCAGTGGGTCGATGCTGGGGGAGCTATAGCGTGTGTCTAACCGCCCTGTTGTAAGGCCACGATCTTGCAGCAATTCATGCTCAAACATACCGCCAGAAAGCCGTAGGTTGGCACGAAGAATATAAGAGGTGGAGATGCCTGTATAACGGTGCAGAGTTTCAGCAATTTTTTGCTTATCTGCATCTGATAAATCACTGCCTTGTTGAAGAGCGAGGAGATAATCAGTGCTGGCGAAATGTTCGACCTCTTTGAGGAAGGTTTTGAGCTCTTTGGGCTGCTTTGGCAGGCTATGATGATACCAAGCGGTTGCAGCGTAGGTTGGCAGAGCTAGAACATAGGGAAGGTCCATCCCTGGGTGAAGTGTTACGCCATCCGGGTCGTTATCGTAGCTGAGAATTTGGGAAAGGAGGATGATGCCGTTGAGGTCGAGGCTTTCATCTTGGGCAAGTTTATTCGCCACAACAGCAGAGCGTAGGGTGCCGTAGCTTTCTCCAAAAAGATAGCGAGGGGAATTGAAACGGTGATAGCGTGCTAGGAATTGTGTAATGAAATGCGTAAATGCTGCAGCATCGCCATCTAAGCTGTAAAATTCTTTTTGGGCGTCTGTCCCATTAATGCGGGAAAAGCCTGTGCCGGGGGCATCGATAAAGACGAGATCGGCAATATCTAAGAGAGATTGCTGGTTATTGATGAGGCTATAGGGTGGTGCTGGGAGATGCGTATCACCGGGTGTTGAAACGCGGAGAGGGCCGAAAGAGCCCATATGAAGCCATACGCTCGCAGAGCCGGGCCCGCCATTATAAAAAAAGATGATAGGGCGTTTCTCTGTGGCGGCTACGTCACGGAAATAAGCCGTGTAGAACATAGAGGCGACAGGCGGTGCTTTTGTGGTGCTGTCGTCTTTATGTTCCCCTGTGCTTTCGGGAAGTTCGTGGCGTTGTTTTAGGACATCATGTGAATCATCATAATGCTGCCCGTGGATAAGCAATGTCCCTGCAACGGTATGATAGGGGATAAGTTGTTTACCCAGTTTGAGGGTCCCTGTGCTGACACTATCAGCTGGGGCTGTGAGGGAGGCAACGGGAGCGGTAGTCGTTGCGTGTGCGGGAAGGTGAGAAAATGTGATTCCCGTAAGAGTTGTGCCGAGGGCAAGAAGTTTGGACAGCATAGACAAGCTTTCAAAAGAGACGTCGGTATTTGTCTGTATAATGTTTGGTTTACGGAATAAAAATAGCCCCCTTTCTCTTTTTATGGAGAGAGGGGGCTATTTAAGAGCTGTAAGTTAAATGGTTCTTAGCCGAAGCAGTGGTTAGCGTGCATAATGGCTATACCGACCTCACGGAGGAGGTCAAAAGTGCGCTGCATAGGCTTGAAGATTTCTTGATGCTCGCGAGCAAAACCCTGCGCGGCACCAGCCCCACCTGGTTCACCGAAGTCGAGGTCGGCAATGCTTGGTGTGGTGATAGGGAAGAGGTCATCTAGCAAACGCAGAGCACGGGGAATATCCAAGCAGAGAATAAGTGTATTGATTGATTCTCGCGTGAGGCTTCCTCGTGGGCCGAAATACGGAATTAATGTACCTAGGGTCCAGAGGCGTTCCATCAAGGCAAAACGAATGACATGAAGAAGCTTCTCTTCCGTTTCCATGCGAGGGGCTTTTGGCCAAGCAGAACGTAGTGCGATATCTTCACGTTGAATACGGCGGAAGAGAGCTGGAACACTCTTCCAGAATTCAAGCTCCTCAAGGTCTCGTGCGATGCTGAGGAAATGCACACGCTGGTCGGCATCGTCACATTCTGCAGCACGGTTAAGCCATGTGCCGGGGTCTAGTTGGTGAATTGTTGCCCGGAGGACGCTCAGGTCAGAATGAGCGAGAGCCTGAGAAGCAAAGTCCATAAGCTGGCGGAAGCGTGGTGAACTATGGCGCAGGCGCTCAAAATTTTCTGTGTGGCGACGTGCTGCCCCACCAAGGCCATGCAACACATTGGCCCACCAACCAAGCTGCTGAAGGATCGCATTATTGGGAATAGCGCGGATCTGGCTTGGATGGGTGATGCGTGTCACCCGTGCGGTGTCGGATTGCCGAGCAGAAGGGCGTGAGCCTGTTTTATCGATTAAAGCAGGGCCAAAAGCACTCAGCAGAGCCGTATAGCCGGGATCATTTACAAGATCGCCCATCTTCAAGGCGATCGTGGAGAAGAAGTCCATTGCGAAGTCGGGTTTGCTAAAGAGCGGATCTTTTAGCTCGGCTTCTGTGATGGGTTCATCTTGAGCTGCAACGAATTCAGCAAGGGTTGCGATGGTGGATGCGGCTAATTTATCGGTGCCAAAAGGAAGGTAGCCATCTCCCCCTTGGAAGGCAGCTTCAACACGGCTGGTAATTTTTGCATTACGCAGGGCTTGGCGTGTGTTGGCCGGTGAGAAGTAGCTGAGACGTTCTTTTAGGCTGAAAGGGTGAGCCCCACGGCCGATGCTTTCGCCGTGTGTGTCGAACATAGTGAGGGCAATATCATCCAGCCCATGTTCTTTCATAAGCTCTAATGTACGCAGGCGTAGTCTTTCAACCATGGGCCCTGCGGCAAGTTGCCCCACATAACGGCCAGAGTCGGAGTACCCAAATTGGAGGGATAGCCGCCCATTGGCACGGAGGTAAGAGCGCCAATGAGGTGAGCGGAAGGCTTCTTCCAGAATTGTCTCACCATTTTCGAGCGCACTTTCTGTCTCAAAAAGTGGAGAGATTTCAATTTGGCTATCCTTAATTCCAAATAAGCGTGCCAACCACAGAGTGGCGAGCAGCGTGTAGCCACTTTCTGTTTCTGCAATAAGGAAACGGATAGGGGAGCCGGAATCGATATGTTTGAGGATCTGCGCCATCGTCATCATCAGACGGGCAGCAGCGCTAGGCTCGATCAGCAGTGCGCCAAAATCTATCGCTAATGGAGAGAGATCATCCATCGCGGCATCAATGCGGCTGAGGAGCGCATGACGGTGGAAGGGGAGGGTTGGATCATCTGTCAGGCCAAGACGTGTACGGGCGACATTGTAAATTTGTGCCGCATTTAGCCGTGTGTGGATGTGAGAAATGCCCAACCCATGATTAAGGAACCCACTACGGATGACATCCAGCTTCTCAGCCTGTTCCGGAGCGAGAGAGGCAGCTGTTTCTTCAAAGAAAGGAAGAAGCTCTTCAGCATGGAGGAGGGCTGTATCACGTAGCTTAATGAGCTGATGAGAGAAGCTTGCAATATCCTCAGGAGCAAGTTGCTGGCCGGGGATAGAGCGTGGGCATGCCTCATGCTGTTCTTGTGTAGCTTTAAGAGCCTCTGCAGTGCGTTTTGCAAGAGAGGAGCCTTCAAGCTTTAGCTCATATAAGCCATCGAGTAGGCGTTGAAGTTGGGCGACCTTCAGGCCGAGGCGGATACGGATAGTGTCCCACCAGCCAATGTCGTTACGGCCGTCTGTATCAAATCCAACCCAGCTTGCAAGTTTGATAGGGGCTGGTGTGAGGTTTTTAGCATCTGGCCAGCGTTTGCGTGCAGCACGAAAAATTTCTAACGCAAGTGCGTCTAGAGCATCGCGGCCGCGTGTAATTGCAGCAAGTGCAAGACTTTGTTCTTCATCCAATGTCGGAGGGGCTGCGCGACGGTGGGTCGGCAGTTTGGGGACAGGGTGTGAAGGGTCCTCTGCACGGTGGGCGAGGAGTTCATAAACTTCGTTTGCCAGCGCAAAGGTAGGGTGAGCGGTAAAGACAGCCGCAAAGCCAGTGGTAGAAAGAGCTTTAGGGGTTTTTGCTTGAGCGACAAGCTGTTCAGCTACTTTGCGGAGGCGTGGTTCTGGTGGACATTCCGCACCATCTTTTTCGAGCCCAATGTAACGGCGCAAAGCTGTTGCACGTGTAATGAAGTTACGATCTCGCAGAAGGCGGACTGTTTCTTCAATCGTGTCCATTCCTGCATCAGAGCCTGTTTTGGCTGCGAGCGAGATAATGAGGCTTGAGAGATCATGAGGCGCACGTGTGAGGTCCACGTTGAGGGCGTTGATCAACTCGGCAGGTGATGCGTCAGGCAGGGAGGCGCAGTCTGTCATGGGGAATGGTCTCGCTTGTCGTCGTATCTATCAATCAGGCAGGAGGAAAATATGAGGCGTTTAAGGCCTATTTCCGGTGCGGTCGTTTTCTGTATAGGCGTATTCGTGCTAGAGGACCAGTAGCGTTAAGAGACTGTTTTTTAGAATGCGCCTGTATTTGTTTGTAACGTGGCATAGCAAATGGGGCTTCTTTATTGCCATGTGCAGGTTGGTGCCGAGGCTGAGATATGTCTGATATAAGACCCAAAAATAGAGCTTCTCTTTGGGCTACAGCTCTACTTGGCGCTGTATCTGGTCTTGCAGTGGCAAGTCGATTGCCGATTTGGCAGCGCATGTTTGGTACGCCGTTATGGCTAGAAATGGTGCGCGCAGGCAGTCAGGCTGGTGTCGTAGGTGGGCTGGCAGATTGGTTCGCTGTGACGGCTCTCTTCCGCCAGCCATTAGGGTTGCCGATACCGCATACAGCGATTCTTCCCCGACGCAAGGAACAGCTTGGCCAAGCTCTGGGGCGCTTTATGGCTGAGCATTTTTTAAGTGAAGAAGAGGTTACACGCTTTTTAGAGCGTATTGAGTTTCCCGTTGTTATTGCGCGTCTTTTACAAAAGCCAGCAACGGAAAAGCGCATCTTGGACCAATTAGGCGCACTTGTGCCGGAGCTGGTAGAAGGGCTGGGGGATGGACGAGGGGGCTCGTTTATTGCGCAGCTCTTTCCTGTTTTGGTGCGGCGCGAGGATGTAGCCCTTTTGGTAGTACGAGGGCTAAAAGCGATGGTGGATGAGGATATTCACCAAGAGGTTTTTTCGTTTTTTCTTGCCCAATTTAAACAGCTTGTCATCACGCGGGAAGTTGAACTGCATCAGTTCGTGCAAGAGCGCGTGCGGGAGCAGGGGGGAAGATTAATTGGCTGGGCGATTGGAGCTTCCGTTGCAACACAGGTTTTAACTGCACTCAAAGCAGAGTTAGGGCGTGTTGACCCTATGGATTCTGATTTGAGACATGGTTTTACCAAGTGGGTGCGTAAAAAGATTTATCAGCTAGATAAGGATCCACAGAGCGCTCAAGAATTAATGGAGCGTATTGCAGTCTTCTTTTCACATGACAGTGTGAGAGTGTGGAGTAGTGGCTTGTGGCAGCGCCTCTGCTTAATGGTGAAAGAAGATAGTTACCGTGAAGATGGGTTAAGCCAACAGGCGTTAAGTACGATGTACCAACAAGTGGTGAAGGGGTTAGGGTCTCGTACAGAGTTTGCGTATCAAATGGACCAAACCATTCGCCAAGCGATTAAACAGTCGCTCCCGAGTATTCAGCAAGCTGCTGAGAATATGATTGCCCGTGTTATAAAAGGCTGGGATGCGGAAAGTTTGTCCGCCAAGTTAGAGGCCGGTATTGGGCGGGACCTTGCTTATATTCGGGTGAATGGCACTGTTGTTGGCTTTGTGGTAGGAGCGGTACTCGAAGTGCTGCTGGGATGGTTCGTCCCATAGGAATTGGAATGCTATCTCTCGTTTTTTTACCTCATATGAGCTGTGTATTATGTGATTATAGGTGAAAACGGGATAATAGCTTGACCCCTGAGAAAATTTGGGCCATTTCCTTGAATAAGGACCTATGTAGTCTTAAATTAGAATAGTAATCAGGTTTATGGATTTTATATTGTGCTGAGACTGTCCAAATTGGCTGATTATGCAACTGTTATTCTCGTGCGCTTAGGGCTGCGGGGAGATTTGGCAACAGCTGCTGCGCTTGCACAGGAAACAGGCGTGCCGGAGCCAACAGTAGCAAAGCTTCTCAAAGGGCTTGCTGCGGGAGATCTTGTTCTATCTTTTCGTGGAGCACGAGGTGGATACAAGCTTGCTGAGACATTGGAGAGTATTTCAGTTGCTCGTGTGATTACCGTGGTTGACGGGCCTATCTGCGTCACTGCGTGTTGTGATGGTAAAGAATGTAGCCATGGTGAGACATGTGGTTTGTCTGGCCAGTGGGATATGGTCAATAGGGCCGTTCGCACTGCGTTAGAAAATATCACATTGGCGGATATGGCGAACCCGGAACTAAATTTTGATCACTCCTCTGCCGTTATAGAGGAGGCAATAGGTATGCCTGAGAAACAGGGAGGATGTCATGCCGGCCGTATCGGAAACCCGTGAAGCCGTCGAGAAACTCGCTCGTTCTAAATATGAGTGGGGTTTCGAAACGGATGTGGAAATGGACCTAGCCCCTAAAGGGCTAAATGAAGATATTGTCCGCCTGATCTCTGCACGTAAGAATGAGCCACAATGGATGCTGGAATGGCGCCTGAAGGCTTTTCGGCAATGGCAGGAGATGGATGAGCCGCAATGGGCGAAAATTAAGCATCCTCCAATTGATTTCCAAGATGCGCATTATTTTGCACAACCAAAGAAAAAACCTGGTCCTAAAAGTTTGGATGAAGTCGATCCAGAACTTTTGAAAACCTACGAAAAACTCGGCATTCCTCTACATGAGCAAGAAATGCTTGCTGGTGTGGAAGGCGCTGGCGAACGTACGCCTGTGGCTGTGGATGCTGTTTTCGATAGTGTGTCTGTTGCAACCACATTCCGCAAAACGCTGGCTGAAGCCGGGGTGATTTTCTGCCCGATTTCAGAAGCAATTATTGAGCATCCTGAGCTTGTAAAACAGTATCTTGGTTCGGTTGTGCCTGTAGGGGATAATTTCTTCTCAGCGTTGAACTCTGCCGTGTTTACTGATGGTTCCTTTGTATATGTACCCAAAGGGGTGCGTTGCCCGATGGAGCTTTCAACCTATTTCCGCATCAATGCGCGTAATACAGGGCAGTTTGAGCGGACATTAATTATTGCTGAAGATCAAGCTACGGTTTCTTATCTTGAGGGTTGCACAGCGCCGCAGCGTGATGAAAATCAGCTTCATGCGGCAGTGGTTGAACTGGTAGCAATGGAGGATGCCTCCATTAAGTATTCCACCGTGCAGAACTGGTACCCCGGTGATGAAAACGGTAAAGGCGGTATTTATAACTTTGTGACCAAGCGTGGCATTTGCAAAGGCGACCGTGCGCGTATTTCTTGGACACAGGTTGAAACAGGGTCCGCTATTACATGGAAATACCCTTCCTGCATTTTGGCAGGGAAGGGCTCTGTGGGTGAGTTCTATTCTGTTGCGGTGACGAATGGACATCAACAGGCCGATACAGGCACGAAGATGATCCATCTCGCACCAGATACACGTTCAACAATTATTGCCAAGACAATCTCAGCGGGTGAGTCTGATAGCACGTATCGTGGTTTGGTGCGTATGCAGCCTAAAGCGCGCAATGGGCGTAATTTTACGCAGTGTGATAGCTTGTTGATTGGGGATCAATGTGGGGCGCATACCGTCCCTTATATTGAGAGCCGGAATATGAGCGCACGTGTTGAGCATGAAGCCACGACATCGAAAATTTCTGAAGACCAGCTTTTCTATTGTCGGTCTCGTGGGTTCTCAGAAGAAGAAGCTGTCGGGCTGATTGTAAATGGCTTCTGCCGTGAAGTGCTTAAAGAATTACCGATGGAATTTGCTGTGGAAGCACAAAAACTGCTTCAGATCAGCCTAGAAGGAAGTGTGGGTTAAGCTATGAATGATTTTCTGAAGATTGAGGGGTTAAAAGCCCAGATCGATGCTGATGGTACCCCCAAAGAAATCCTAAAAGGTTTGGATCTCAACATCCCTAAAGGGGAAGTTCACGCCATTATGGGGCCAAATGGCTCTGGTAAGTCGACTCTCTCTTACGTTCTCGCTGGGCGTGAGGAGTATGAAGTCACTGGCGGTACGGCTTCTTTTAAAGGCCAAGATCTCCTTGAGCTGGAGCCAGAAGAACGCGCGGCTTTAGGGGTATTCCTTGCATTTCAATCCCCTGTTGAATTGCCTGGGGTAAATAATGCGAACTTCTTACGCACAGCGGTGAATGCCGTACGTCGTGCTCGAGGGGAAGAAGAGCTAGATGCCGTTGCTTTTCTAAAGCTAGCGCGAGAAGAAACAGCGCGTCTTTCCATGTCTGGTGAGATGCTAAAACGTGCGGTGAATGTTGGTTTCTCTGGCGGTGAGAAGAAGCGGAATGAGGTGTTGCAAATGCGCCTGCTTCAGCCGTCTTTAGCGATCCTTGATGAGACGGATAGTGGTCTGGATATTGATGCCTTGCGTATTGTGGCAGAGGGGGTGAACTCCCTGCGTGGGCCAGACTTCTCTGCTTTGGTCATCACCCATCACCAACGTTTGTTGGAATATATCGTGCCAGACCGTGTGCATGTGATGGCACATGGCCGGATCATCCATAGTGGTGGCCCAGAAGTAGCTACGCAGCTAGAAAAACAAGGCTATAAACAGTTTCTTGAGGCTGCACAGTGAGCGGAGAAACGTCATTAGCTTGGCAGGCCCTGCGGGAGCGTGCAGGAGAGCGGGCTGCTCTCCTTGGCGCAGAGGGCGTGCCAACCAAACGTGTGGAAGCATGGCATTACACATCACTTCAGCCGCTTAATCAGGTAAAATGGCAAGCTGCCCCAGCGTTGGATGAAGCACAGGTTGGTGCGCGGTTATCCGAGCTTAACCTGCCAAAAGGGCAAGGGCTTGTTGTTTTTGCTAATGGACGGTTCTGCGCTGGGCTTTCCTCCTTGCCTGAGACAGTGAAGCAGGGAAGTGGTGAGGATGAGGCCAATGAGCCGGCCTTATTAGCTGATCGCTTTGCAGCACAGCTTAATGCTGCTTTGCGCCAGCCAGGGCTGAATCTTCATGTCCCTGAAGGATGTGATGCAGGCTTGCTGGTTTTAGTTAGCTTGACAGAAGGTGATGAGGTCTCGACACATCTTCATCATCGTATCACCCTGGAGAAGGGTGCACGGCTTTCCTTATTGGATGTTCAATTAGGGCGTGGGCGTTATTTCACAAACCCACAGCTTGATGTTGAGTGTGCAGAAGGTGCGCATCTGACACATGTTACCCGCCAAGATGAGAGTGCAGAGGCTATTCGCCTAGGGATTTCCGGTGCGCGTATTGAAGGGCGTGGAAATTACGATAGCTTTACGCTTAATCAAGGTGGGGCATTGGCACGGCAAGAGGTTGTCAGCCGTCTTGAAGGAGCGTTTGCTAATGTGAATGTAAATGCCATTCAGTTGATTGATGGAGCAAGATTGAATGATCTGACCTCCATGATCCATCATGCGTCACCTGATTGTACATCTCGTCAGACGGTTCGCACGGTGCTGTCTGAGGCTGGGCAAGGGGTCTTCCAAGGGAAGATCTTAGTTGATCAGGTCGCTCAGAAGACAGATGGTTATCAGATGAATCAGGCCCTGTTACTCTCTGAAAAAGGTCAGATGAACAGCAAGCCAGAGCTTGAGATTTATGCTGATGACGTAAAATGTAGCCACGGGGCTACCGTTGGTGCGTTGGATGAAGACCAGCTCTTCTATATGCGCTCTCGTGGTGTGCCAGAGGCTCAGGCGCGTGATGCTCTTGTACAAGCATTCTTGTTTGAAACAGTAGAGCTGATTGAGGATGAGACTTTGCGTGAGCATCTTCTAAAAGCACTGCCTGGTTATGTCTGATACCCCCATGCTTAATACTGTCCGCGCTTCTTTTCCGATCCTATCTGAAACGATGAACGGTCGTCCGCTCGTCTTTTTGGATAGTGCAGCATCCGCTCAAAAGCCGGAATGTGTCATTGAGGCGATGAGCAATGCGGCGCGGCATTGTTATGCAAATATCCATCGCGGTCTTTATGAGATGAGTGAGAAAGCCACTCAGGCTTATGAGGCCGTGCGGGATGATGTGGCACGCTTCTTAAATGCAGCAGACCGGCGAGAGATTGTTTTTACCAAAAACAGTACGGAAGCCTTTAACTTGCTGGCTCATTCTTTGGGTGGGCAGCTAAAGCCCGGCCAAGCTGTATTGATTTCTGAGTTGGAGCATCATGCGAATATTGTCCCGTGGTTAATGCTGCGAGACCGTGTTGGCATTGAGTTGCGTGTCGCGCCGATGAATGCTCAGGGAGATATTGATCTCGCAGCCTATGAAGCTTTGCTAGAAGACGGCAAGGTTGCTCTTGTATCTATTACGCATATGTCGAATGTATTGGGGACAATCACCCCTGTGCGGCGTCTAGCAGAGCTTGCTCACCAGTATGGTGCGAAGATTATCGTTGATGGCTCACAATCTGCGGTGCATCGCAAGATTGATGTGCAGGCTTTAGATGTCGATTTCTTTGCCTTCACGGGGCACAAACTTTATGGCCCGACTGGGGTAGGTGTACTCTGGGGGCGTCTTGCTCTTTTAGAGGATATGCCACCTTTCCTAGGCGGTGGAGATATGATCCGGACCGTGTCGTTTAAGGAAGCGACATGGGCAGATGTACCACATCGCTTTGAGGCAGGAACGCCCGCTATTTTAGAGGTTCTTGGCTTGGGGGCGGCTATTCGGTTTGTTGAATCTTTAGGTCGGGATAAGATCGAACAGCATGAGCAAGATTTAGTCGCCTATGCGGAGAAAGTTTTTACCTCTTTAGATGGGGTGAAAGTTCTCGGTGCGCCAAAGGAGAGAGGAGGCGTTTTCTCTCTTGTGGTGGATGGTGCCCACCCGCATGACCTCGCCGTGTTGTTAGATCAGCAAGGGATTGCTATTCGTGCAGGGCAGCATTGTGCAGAACCGTTGATGTCATGCTTGGGTGTGGCCTCCACTGCGCGCGCAAGTTTTGCTGTTTATACAACTCATGATGAAATAGACGTTCTGGCAAAAGGCATTGAGCGTGCACGTGCTTTACTCGTGTGAGGATAGAGATGACAAGCGAAACAGATCACGATTTAAAGCAAGACGACATAGTCTCTTCCTCAGAGATAGGGACGCAGCCTGAAGATATGCCTCTTGTAACGAAGGAGCAGGCATATGAAGGGGAAGAAGAACTTGTTCCTCCACCAGTGGATGCTCCTCCGCAGCAGGATGAAGTCATTGCGGCGATTGAGACGGTCTTTGACCCGGAAATTCCCGTAAATGTGTATGAACTTGGGCTGATTTACACGATAGACTTACATGATAATGGGCGTGTGGATATTGAAATGTCCCTCACAGCGCCGAACTGCCCTAGTGCGCAAGAGCTACCGCAGATGGTGCGATATGCTGTTCTGTCTGTACCGACGGTGAAGGAAGTGAACGTTAAAGTTGTTTGGGATCCCCCGTGGGATATGAGCCGTATGAGCGATAATGCACGGCTTGCCCTCAATATGTTCTAATAAAAAGGAGAGGAGCACGTTATGTCTGGTACATCGCCTAAACGCTCTTTGCCACCTTTGATGACATTAACAGATCGTGCCGCAGAGCGTTTGAAAACACTTTATGATGGTGCTGAACAAGGTAAGATTCTACGTATCAGTGTTGGTACACGTGGCTGCTCAGGTATGTCGTATGAGATGAATTTTGTCTCAGAAGCTCAAAATGGTGACGAGCATGTACGGGATCACGATTTACTCTTACTTGTGGACCGTAAAGCAACATTGTTCTTGATTGGAACAGTTATGGATTATGAAGTGAAAGAGTTAGAAGCAGGTTTCACCTTCAATAATCCGAATGAAAAAGGGCGTTGCGGTTGTGGCGAGAGCTTCCACGTTTAATGTCTATCTATATGAGCCCAGCTCAGGAGTAGAATTTAAACGGGCTGGGATCTGCTGAAGAATGAAGCGGAAGGATTTATTCCTTCCGCTTTTTTTCTGCTTTGCGAATACGTTTTGGGTCTCGGGAAAGTGTCAGTACGGCCTCCACCTCTGTAGACCATAGGAATTGATCGACCACAGCCCAAGAGATAAGAGCGAATCCAGCTTTTTTCAGGCTGGAAAGGTCTTTTTCTAGGGCCGCAGGGTTGCAGCTAACATAGACGATATCGCGTACGGTTGAGCGAGAAATGGTCCCAATCTGTTTACCTGCCCCGCTATAGGGGGGATCTAAGACAAGTACGCGCGCTTGGTTAAGCTCCTGCGGTAAAAGGGGCTGGCGGTTTAAGTCGCGCTCAAAGCCTTCTGCTCGTGTGCCATGAGAGGCAGTGCGCAGGGCGGAGATTGCGGCGCTATCCCCTTCATAAGCTTTAACCTGTCCTTTTTGTGAGAGAGGGAAAGTTAAAGTGCCGCAACCCGCATAAAGCTCAATGATGCGATCTTTACGGTTAAGGGGAGGGAGCCCCTCTAACACGCTTGAGACAATTGCCTCTTCCCCTTCATGGCTTGCTTGCAAAAAGCTCGCTGGTGGAGGGCTAACTTTTACATCGGCAAAATGGTGGATGACAGGGGCATTTTGTACGGCCGTTTCTGTCTCTTTCCCCGGGGCAGGGCGCCATGTGATACGGGGAATATGATGAGCCCGAGCAAAAGCAGCCAGCTTTTCTTTATCTGAACTTGTGAGAGGGGCGGGGGTTTCTAATGTAAGATCTGGCCCACTATCAAGAAGGTTAATAGCAAGGCTGCCACGGCCGGTAAGTGCGCCTAAAGAGGCTAGGCACTGGCGTAAAGGAGGTAAGAGTTCCAGAAGCTTAGGATGAATAAGGTGACACTCTGTCATATCGACAGGGTCTCCCCCACGTTGGTGAAGCCCTAAAGTAATTCCACCAGGGACGCGCTGCAATGCAAGGTCGATTCTTTGCCGACTCTGCGGAGCTGTTTGATAAATACGTGGTGTGGGGAGTTTCTCAAAACCACTCTTTGTCAAAGCTCGTTGAACTTGCTCTACCTTCCAGCTTAGCAAAGAGTCCGGTGACATATGCTGTAAGGCACAGCCTCCGCAGGTATTGGCTAATGAGCAGAGAGGGACGACACGATTAGGGGCGTCTGTTTCTCTTTCGATAAGTTCGGCCTTTCCGTCGGTAAGACGCAGGTGAAGCTGCTCACCGGGAAGGGTGCCGGGTATATAAAAGCTTTGGTTAGCATGGCGAACCATACCGTCTCCCGAGCGCCCAAGCAGCTCGACAGTGGCGTGGCACTGTAAAGGGGATGAAGTCATTGTTCAGATGTATCGCGTGGTCCTGGGAGGAAGCTAACCTTCATAAAGGCAGGGACATGCTCGCCAAATCCATCCTGAATGCCGTTTTTCTCCGGAACAGGAGGGAGGAGCTCAGCGCGACCTGAACGACGGTGGTCGTGCTTGCGTGCTTCAGGAAGGAGTTCCTGCTCACGATCAGCTTGTTTTTTGTTAGCGTTACGTTTGTTCTGGTTGCCCTTGTTATCGTGGCTGCGTTTCTTATCACTGCTTGTAGCTGTGTCGTCTGAATCGCTCTGCCATGTAAGAGATGGGAAGCCCTCTAACGTAATAGGCGCAATTTTTTTGTCGGTCAGCTTCTCAACAGCCTCTAGCAAGTTCTGCTCATCAGGTGATGCAAAGCTATATGCTGTTCCTTCTTTGCCGGCACGTCCTGTGCGGCCGATACGGTGAACGTAGTCCTCCGCATTAAAGGGGAGGTCGTAATTGAAAACGTGTGACAGACCGCCGATGTCAATGCCGCGTGCGGCCACGTCAGAGCAGACGAGAATCTTCAGCTCACCAGAGCGGAAACGTTCTAATGTTTCGAAACGAAGGGATTGTGTAAGGTCCCCGTGAAGATGCCCCACGGCGAAGTTTTGCCGGGTTAGATAGCGCTGTAAAATATCCACGTCACGTTTGCGGTTACAAAAGACAATAGCATTTTGGACGTCATCACGCTGCAGAAGCGCCTTTAGCGCACTGTTTTTGGCGCGGCGTTCTACAATCAAGAGCCCTTCGGTAATCGTGGTGGCAACTGAAGATTGCCGCGCAACGGTGATTTCCTTAGGAGCTTTTAAGAAGTTATCCGCAAGCCGACGGATCTCTGGTGCCATAGTGGCAGAAAAGAACAATGTCTGACGGCGGCGAGATAATAAACTTACGATACGTTCGATATCAGGGATAAAGCCCATATCTAACATGCGGTCGGCTTCATCAATCACAAGGAGGTCTGTCTGCGTGAGAAGTAGCCCCCCTCGCTCGAACATATCCAGAAGGCGGCCAGGTGTTGCGATAAGAACATCTACCCCACGGTTTAGTAGGTCGCGCTGCTCATTCATGCTTCCGCCACCAATTAGGAGCGCATGGGTAAGACGCAGATGCGCTCCGTAACGCTCAAAATTCTCAGCTACCTGTAGAGCGAGTTCACGTGTTGGCTCCAGAATAAGGGAGCGTGGCATACGTGCTCGTGCCCGAGATTTTGAAAGTTTTTCAAGGAGGGGAAGGGTAAAGGATGCTGTTTTCCCTGTTCCTGTCTGGGCGACACCAAGAACATCGTGGCCTGCCAAGATCTCAGGAATAGCCTGCGCCTGGATAGGTGTAGGGTGTGAGTACCCCATCTCCTCTACAGCCTTTAAAATAGGCGCGGAGAGAGCGAGCTCTGTAAAGAGCGGCTTGGGATCATTCTCAGGTGCGGAGACAGTTGCATCAGAAATGATTTCTTCTGAGGCTTCTACCGTTGGCGTGTCGGATTCTGTTGCCTGTACGCTATTGGTCTTTGGTTTTCTACGAGTCTGTCGGCGTTTTGGTGGTGCCGATTCTTCGGTATCTGCGCTCGTTTCTTCACTTATGTTGGAAGAATCTGTGGCGGTAGAGATGGCCGTTTCAGAGGCTGGTGTGTTGTCTGTTTTGCGAGGGGAACGGCGGCGCGTGGCACGCTTCTTTGCAGGTGCTTTTTCAGCGTCTTCCGCAGCGTCCTGAGGGGTATCCCCTTCTATTGCAGAAGGGATAGGAGCGGTATCTGCCGTAGTTTCTACAGCAGAATCATCACTTTTCTTCCTGCGTGTGCGGGTTGTTTTTGTTCCACTTGTTTTACGACGTGTAGCTTTGGGCGTTGCGTCCACCAGTGCGTCTTCTGGGCTATCAACTGCTGTTTCTTCAGCTGTTGTCTCGGCCGTTTTGCTCTTTCGACGTGTGCGTTTTACGACTGGTTTTGGGGTGTCTTTTTCAGCGGCAGGGCTGGTTTCTGCTTTCGTTGTTTTGCGGCGAGGAGCACGTTTTTGGGGTGTTTCCTCTAAGCTGGTGTCATTGCTCGCTAGAGAGGCCGATGCGTCATCTGCTTTTTTAGCGGTGGCTTTTGCGGTGCTGCGTCGGCGAGTGGTTGTTTTTTTTGCTTTTGGCGCCTCGGTCACTTCTTGTGGGGCCTTATCTGCCGGTGTCTCGCTGGTGGACGTATCAGCAATGCGTGCCGCCTTCGTGCGTGAGGAAGTAGTCTTCCGCGTGCGGCTTGTGCTGCTGCGGGTTGTTGAAGAAGCGGAAGTTGTTTTGGCGCTCAAATGATTCTCGGAATGTTGTTGTTAAGGTCCAAATTACCCAGAGGGAGATAGTCTCCATAGGTCATACCCGAGTAGAAGTGGAGTACTTACCACTCGGGTTTCTATCATCCGTTATCGTCAAAAGCCGTTTTTGGCAAGATGACAGCGTCGTGCAGCTCTATAGGATGATTGTGTCAATTTATACGCTATGGCCTATAGCGCCGGCAATAATAGCGATGAAACCTAAGAGGGCCATTGCTGCAGCACGGCGGTGTAGTGAGGTGAAAAGGTGAGGTTGAGGGCGGATAGCACGGCGTGCGGCACGCAATGGGCCGAAGAAGGCGCTCAGGAAGAGTACAATCATACTAACGCCGCAAAGGCTCATAAGGTGGTAAGGCCATGGGAGATGCCCGCCGGAGCGAATGAACAACGCCGCACCGCTAATAACGGCTAAGGGTACGACATGCCATAGTGCCCTAAAGAAGCGCCCATAGCTTTGCAGAAGTACGATAGTGGCCTGAGGGGCTTCTAATAGACGTGTGGCGCGACGTGATTGAAGGCAAAAAACAGCCCCACCAACCCAATAGGTGATGCAGAGAAGATGCAGAGCGAGCACAAGACTCCAAAGAAAATTGCTGGTCATGTTCGGCCTAGTTTAAGGTGTAATTACATAAAGTCTTGCTCCTTATAGAGGGAAGATCATTCCATGTCCTGCTCTAACCGAGATAATTTATCCCCTTTTGCGCTTCTAACGCCGGAAGATACCCGCAGAATGGATCGCAGCATGGCATCGATTTTAGGTGATGTGATGGAGCGTGCGGGTATGATGGCAGCGCGAATCATACGGCAATATGTACGTCCTTGTCGTGTTTTGGTCGCATGCGGGCCAGGGAATAATGGTGGGGATGGTTACGTTCTTGCTCGCCATTTGCAGGCATATGGATGGTCTGTTTGTGTTGCTGCTTACCAAGCGCCTCGGGAGGGTAGCCTAGCGGCAGCCGCCGCTGGGCAATGGAGAGGGCCTATGGTTGCTTTCTCGGAGGCCGAGGCGCAGAGAGCTGCTCTCGTAATTGATGCAGTGTTTGGTGCTGGGATGAATAAGGCTTTACCTGTTGAGGTGGAGCGTTTTTTTGCTGCGGCACAGAAGCTTATAGCTCTTGATGTTCCTTCTGTTGTGGACGGGCAAACGGGTTGTCTTATGGGGAAGATGCCAGCTTGTTTCATGACAATTGCACTGATTCGCAAAAGGCCTGGGCATGTTTTGCAACCGGGGAGTTCAATGTGTGGGCGTGTTGTATGCGCTGATCTTGCTGTGCCGGAATCTATTCTTGAGCAGGTTGTGCCTCGGATCTGGGAAAATACTCCGCACTTATGGTCCATTCCTCAACAGGATGTAGGGGATCATAAATATACGCGTGGTGTTGTGAGTGTATGTGGTGGCAAAGATATGCCAGGGGCTGCTCTTTTGGCAGCAGAAGCTGCGCGGCATGTTGGAGCTGGGATGTTGCGGCTCGTTGTGTCGGAAGATGCCGTGAACAAATATCGAGTCGCCTCGCCGGCTCTCATTGTCGACACGCAACCTTTGGATCACGTGTTGAGCGATATTCGTAGGAAAGTATGGATTTGCGGGCCGGGGTTAAGCGAGCATGAGGTGAATAGTGCTTTACCTCTTCTTTTAGCAGCAGAAAAATCTGTCTTAGCTGATGCTGGTGCGTTGTCCTGGGCCGCAGGGGCTCCAGAGAAGTTAAAGGGTGTTTCAGTTATAACACCGCATGCGGGAGAGTTTTCTAAGCTGTTTGGAAATATGCCCGCAGGGAAGTTGGGGGCTGTAAAACAGGCGGCTCGTTTTTTAGGAGCTGTGGTGGTTTTAAAGGGAGCAGATACCCTTATTGCAGCGCCAGATGGGCGTGTGGCTATTAACACACATGCAAGTTCGGCTTTAGCGATTGCGGGTTCTGGGGATGTATTGAGTGGTGTGATTGCGACCTTTCTCGCTGCAGGTATGTCTCCCTGGGATGCCGCTGCGGCGGGTGTTTGGGTGCATGGGGATGCTGCCATGAAGGCATCTGCGGCTAAAGGTAACTGGATTACTGTAGAAGATTTGTATGGTGCGTTAGGGCGTGCCCGGTGTGCGGCAGGTTTTGAAGGGAAGTAAACGAGGGGAATAGGGGCGGAGAGAAAGTTTTTTATGTTTATTTGCAGTAAGCCCCTTGTAGGGGAAAGCATCATGCGCTAAATCCCCTGTCACTGACAGGTTTGGCCCAGTAGAAGAGGTCATTTCTGGAGATATGCCGTCTGGTTTATGCGGGCGTGGTGAAATTGGTAGACACGCCAGATTTAGGTTCTGGTGGCGCAAGCTGTGGGGGTTCAAGTCCCTCCGCCCGCACCAAGGCACTCTCCACCTGAATAAGTTTTTAATTACCCCTCAATAAAAGGAACGTCAGGTTCATGCAGGTTACGCCCACACTCAACGAAGGTCTAAAACGCTCCTTCACGGTTGTTGTTCCGTCTGCTGACCTGCAGGCTCGTTGTGATGCTCGCCTGGCAGAGCTGGGTCGTGATGTTAAGCTGCCTGGTTTCCGTCCGGGTAAAGTGCCTGCGAGTGTTGTTAAGCAGCGTTTTGGTGAGTCTGTTCAAGCTGAAGTTACCGAGAAGGTGGTTCAGGACAGTGTGAAGAATCTGCTTGAAGAGCAGAATATTCGTCCAGCTATGCAGCCAAAGGTTGATCTGGTTTCTACTGGTCTTGAAGGTAAAGATCTTGAGTTCACACTTGAGATGGAAGTTCTGCCTGAGATCACCGTACCAGATGTTTCCGGTGTCGAGCTTACACGCCTGACGGCGAAAGTCTCTGATGAGGTGGTGGAGAAAGCTATGGCTGAGGTTGCTCAGCGGAATCGTAGCTTTGAAGATGTTAAAGAAGATCGCGCTGCCGTTAAGGGTGATGTTCTAAACGTAAACTTCGTCGGCAAAAAAGATGGTACACCATTTGAGGGCGGTACAGCTGAGGATGTTAACGTAGAGATTGGTGGTCAGGGCTTTATCCCAGGCTTCTCTGAGCAAATGGAAGGCATGAAAGCGGGCGAAGAGCGCGTGATTACAGTGACTTTCCCTGAGAATTATCAGGCTGCTGACTTGGCGGGCAAGGAAGCAACCTTCGATATCAAGGCAAATGCTTTGAAGAAGCCAGTTGACCCAACACTGGATGATGAGTTTGCAAAAACTCTGGGTCTGGAAAGCATTGAGCAGATGCGTAAGCTGATCACAGAGCAAGCAGAGGGTGAGTATAAGCAGATTTCTCGCGTTCGTATTAAGCGCGAGCTGTTGGATGCCCTGGCTGAGAAAACAGACTTTGAAGCACCTCAAGGTATGGTGGATGCAGAGTTTGGTCAGATCTGGAGCCGTATCGAGCAAGAGCGCAAGAATGGCGGTCTAGACGAGAAAGATGCAGCGAAAGATGAAGATACGCTGCGCGCTGACTACCGCAAGATTGCTGAGCGTCGTGTAAAGCTCGGTCTTCTGTTGGCAGAAATTGGTCGTAAGCAGGATATTCAAGTTGCTCAGGAAGAGCTTCTGGGGGCTATGCAGCAGGAAGCTCGCCGTTACCCTGGTCAGGAGCAGATGGTTTTTGAATTCTTTACGAAGAATCCTCAGGCTATCGAGAGCTTGCGTGGCCCGATTCTTGAAGAGAAGGTTGTTGATTACCTGATCGAGCTGGTCAAGGTTACAGAAAAGGAAGTGACGCCAGAGGAATTGGCTGATATGCCAGACGCTGACTAATTGAGGCGTTTAATAAGAAAGGGGCAGCAGCCGCTGCCCCTTTTTTTTGCTTTTTGTAATAAATTCCTTTGGCATAAGGCTGTCTTGCCTTCATTTCTACATGGGACAGACCCTTATGATCTGTGCTAGGTCATAGGGAATTGTAAGGGAAAGTAATCATGGGCATTGAAGATCGTAATCCTTTGGATGTTTTTAGTAACACGCTTGTACCAATGGTGGTGGAGCAGACCTCAAGAGGGGAGCGTTCTTTTGATATCTTCTCGCGCCTATTGCAGGAGAGAATCATTTTCTTAACGGGGCCGGTGTATGACCAGGTTTCGTCGTTGATTTGTGCCCAGCTTCTGTACCTTGAGAGTGTGAACCCTACGAAAGAAATTTCGTTCTATATCAATAGCCCTGGTGGGGTCGTCTCTGCTGGGTTGGCGATGTACGATACAATGCAGTACATCCGTTCTCCTGTAAGTACGGTGTGTATTGGCCAAGCGGCATCAATGGGGTCGCTCCTGCTTGCTGCGGGGGAAGCTGGGCGTCGTTTTTGTTTGCCGAATGCACGTGTCATGGTTCATCAGCCATCAGGTGGTGCGCAAGGGCAAGCGTCTGATATTGAAATTCAGGCACGTGAGATTTTGCAAATCCGTCGCCGGTTGAATGAAATTTATCGGGAGCATACGGGGCGAGCTCTGGAAGAGATCGAAGAGGCGCTAGAGCGTGACCGTTATCTGTCTGCGACAGAGGCAAAAGAGTTTGGCTTGGTGGATGAAGTTGTCATCCGGCACCCAACTGATAAGACGGGTGCGTAAGTTAAATAGTTTCAGTAGGGTACAACTAGCCTGAATGCGCCCATATTTTATGTGGGTATGAGGAGCTGTAATGAGCGGAAAAGATAGCGACTCCAAAAATACGCTTTATTGTTCGTTCTGTGGGAAGTCTCAGCATGAAGTGAAAAAGCTGATTGCAGGGCCGACCGTTTTTATATGCAACGAATGTGTCGAGCTGTGTACAGACATTATTCGTGAAGAGCGCGGCTCAAACCCGATTAATAACGGGGAAGGTGTGCCCACGCCACGCGAGATATGCAAGATTTTAGATGATTACGTCATTGGCCAGAGCGAGGCTAAAAAGGTTCTCTCTGTGGCAGTGCATAATCATTATAAGCGTCTTGGGCAGTCTGATAAGACCAATGATGTTGAGATTGGTAAAGCCAATATTATGATGATCGGCCCGACAGGAACGGGTAAGACATTATTGGCGCAGACGTTAGCGCGTATTCTTGATGTACCTTTCACAATGGCTGATGCGACAACGTTAACCGAGGCTGGTTACGTTGGTGAGGATGTTGAAAATATTATTCTGAAGTTGTTGCAGGCGTGTGATTACGATGTGGAGCGTGCACAGCGTGGTATCGTCTATATTGATGAAATTGATAAGATTTCACGTAAGGCTGAAAATCCTTCCATCACGCGTGATGTATCTGGTGAGGGGGTGCAACAGGCCCTTCTTAAATTAATGGAAGGAACGGTTGCGTCTGTTCCTCCGCAGGGTGGGCGCAAACATCCTCAACAAGAGTTTGTGCAAGTTGATACCACAAATATGCTCTTTATTTGTGGTGGTGCATTTGCTGGGCTTGATAAGGTTATTAGTGCTCGCGGAAAGGGTAGCGGGATTGGCTTTGGAGCTGATGTTCGCTCAGAAGATAGCCGTAAGCTTGGCGAGATATTAAAGGATATTGAGCCAGAAGATCTGATGAAATATGGCCTCATTCCTGAATTTATTGGCCGCCTTCCTGTTATCGCAACATTGGAAGATTTGGATGAAGAAGCCTTGGTCCAGATTCTCACAGAGCCGAGAAATGCTCTTGTGAAACAGTATCAGCGTCTTTTCCAAATGGATGGCGTTGAGCTGGTGTTCACAGATGATGCTGTAAAGGGTATTGCCCACCGTGCCATAGAACGTCAGACCGGTGCGCGTGGCCTACGTTCCATTATGGAGAAAATCCTTATGGAGACGATGTTCGACTTGCCTGGTAAGAAGGACGTTGAGAAGGTCGTTGTTAATCGGGATGTTGCCGAGGGTAAAGCCAGCCCCGTGTATGTTTATGGGCAAGATGTCGGGGAAGAACAGGCAGAAAAAACCGCCTAAAATAAGGCAGAAAGTTTTTTTTGATACGGCTTCTTGCCTCTGGGGTATTGCCCGACACGCCCTTGCGCACCACATTGATATAAAGAGAGAAAAAGTCACCCCTCGTGCCTGAGGTAGGGCGAGGTGGTGGCTTGATCGTCCGTTATGGAGATCTTGGAAGATGAGTGACGAAAAGAAGCCAAAAACGACAGCACGTCGCACGGCTGCGAAGAAGATTGAGGGTGCGTCTAAAAAGACGACAACACGCCCTCGTCGGCGAGTTGCGGATATAGTGGCTAAGCAGCAGGTGGTAGAAGATATAGCTGCCAAAAAATCGGCCCAGAGCAAAAAGGCTGCCGCTAAAAAAGTGGCTAAACCTATGCTGCCTGTGCTGCCACTGCGCAATATCGTTGTCTTTCCCCATATGATCGTTCCGCTATTTGTTGGGCGCGAGAAGTCCATCCATGCGTTGGATAAAATGGTGGAGGACGAGCGGGAGATTATCCTCGTTTCACAGAAAGATGTCGCAGAAGATGAACCCGCGGTCGATGATGTATTCCGTGTGGGGACAGTTGCGAGTGTCTTGCAGCTTCTGAAACTGCCTGACGGTACTGTCAAAGTGCTTGTTGAGGGGTTACGTCGTGTGCGTCTTACGGACCTGCAGGAGCGGGATGGGTATTTTCAAAGCTCGATAGAGGATATTGAGGACGAATTTTCTTCACGTAAAGGGGAGCGAGAAGCTCTAGCACGCTCTACATTGGGGCGTTTTGAAGATTATGCTCGGCTGAATAAGAAGGTTGCACCAGAGGTTGTGGCATCTGTTAGTCAGCTAGAAGATCCATCACGTTTGGCCGATACGATTGCAAGTCATCTGAATTTGCGTATTCCAGAGCGCCAGGAACTGCTTGAGACATTGTCTGTTGAGCAGCGTTTGGAGCGCGTTTTTGCACATATGGAGGCTGAAATTGATGTTTTCCAGGTGGAAAAACGTATCCGGACACGCGTTAAGAAGCAGATGGAGAAAACCCAGCGGGAATACTATCTGAATGAGCAGATGAAGGCGATTCAGAAAGAGTTGGGTGAAGGTGAAGATGGCCGTGATGAACTGAGTGAGATTGAAGATAAAATCGAATCTCAAGGCCTTAGCCAAGAAGCTAAACATAAAGCGCGTGCCGAGTTGAAAAAATTGCGCGGCATGAGCCCAATGTCTGCTGAGGGGACAGTTGTCCGGAGTTATTTAGACTGGCTGGTAGGATTGCCTTGGAAGCAGCAGTCTCGCTTGGCAAAGTCTTTGCAGAAAGCCGAAGATGTGTTGGAGGCGGATCACTACGGACTGGAGAAAATCAAAGAGCGTATTCTTGAATATCTTGCAGTTCAGAGCCGCGCGAAGAAGCTAAAAGGACCAATTCTGTGTCTCGTAGGGCCGCCAGGTGTTGGTAAAACATCCCTTGCACGCTCTATCGCACGGGCAACGGGTCGGAAATATGTGCGCATGTCTCTTGGTGGCATGCGTGACGAATCGGAAATCCGTGGCCACCGCCGTACTTATATTGGGGCAATGCCGGGTAAGATTATTCAGGGCCTCAAAAAGGTTGGCGTGAATAATCCGCTCTTCTTGCTTGATGAAATTGATAAGCTAGGAGCGGATTGGCGAGGGGATCCATCTTCTGCACTTTTAGAAGTATTGGACCCAGAGCAGAATAGCTCTTTTGGGGATCATTATCTGGAGGTCGATTATGATCTTTCAGATATTATGTTTGTCACGACGGCGAACTCTTTAGATATGCCTCAGCCATTGTTGGACCGCATGGAGATTATTCGTCTCTCCGGTTACACAGAAGAGGAAAAACTAGAGATATCTAAGCGCCATCTTCTTGGTAAACAGGCTAAAGAGCATAATCTGAAACCGGGTGAGTGGCATGTTTCTGATGAAGCTCTCCTAGAGCTGATTCGCTCATACACGCGTGAAGCTGGTGTACGTAATCTAGAGCGCATGATTGCGCGTCTTGCTCGTAAGGCTGTCCGTAAGATTTTGACGGAAAAAGTAAAACGGGTTGAGGTAACTCCAGAGACATTAGAGGCTTTCGCCGGCGTGCCGCGCTATCGTCATAGTGAGGCTGACGTGGTGGATCAGGTTGGGATTGTTACGGGGCTTGCTTGGACTCAGGTTGGAGGAGAGATTCTCACGATCGAAAGTCTGACAATGCCTGGTAAGGGGCAAATCCGACAGACAGGTAAGCTAGGTGATGTTATGAAGGAGAGTGTCTCTGCGGCATTCTCATATGTAAAATCACGAGCTGAAGAATTTGGGATTGACCCGTCTGTTCTAGAGAAAACAGATATCCATGTGCATCTACCTGAAGGGGCGGTGCCGAAGGATGGTCCTTCAGCTGGTACAGCTCTGACGACGTCTCTGGTAAGTGTTCTAGCGCGTATTCCTGTGCGACATGATGTTGCGATGACGGGTGAAGTTACTCTACGGGGACGTGTGTTAGAAATTGGCGGTCTAAAAGAGAAGCTTCTGGCGGCTCTACGTGCAGGAATTAAAACTGTTTTAATTCCTGAAATGAACGTAAAAGACCTTGCTGAAATCCCTGATAATGTGAAACAGGGGTTAGAAATCATTCCTGTCCAGCACATGGATGATGTTTTGGGTGTTGCTTTGACGCAATCTCCTAAGCCTTTGCCTGCAGGTCATATTGTAGGTGCGGAGGGTGATAAAGGAGGGGGAGAGAATATTTCTCGCCCATTTCGGCATTAAGTTGCTGTTTTAAGGCATTCGCACGGTTGACGCGGGGAAAATCCGCTTCATAGTGCAGATGTAAATCGTAGTGTGTGATTCTATGTCTCTTAGGGATAGATCACGAGAATATTAGAAAGGCTTACCATGGAGAAACCTCTGAACAAGCAGGAACTCATCGCTTCTGTAGCTGAGGCTGCTGATCTTCCTAAAGCTAAGGCTAGCGACGTTGTTGATGCTGTTTTCGGCACCATCGAGAAGACACTTTCTAAGGGGCAGGAAGTTCGTCTGGTTGGCTTTGGTAGCTTTGTGACAGCAACTCGTAAGGCTGCAAAAGGTCGTAACCCACGCACAGGTGAGGAGATTGATATCCCTGCTTCTACTTCTGTGCGTTTCAAGCCTGGTAAAGGCCTGAAGGATGCTGTGAGCGGCAAATAAGCTCATGCTAAAACAGGAAAATGTCATTTTTTATTAAAAAATAACATTTTCCTGTTGCGCTCCAAGATGCTTTTGCATATATATCGGGGCGGGCAATTAGCTCAGCGGTAGAGCGTCTCGTTTACACCGAGAGGGTCGGCGGTTCGATCCCGTCATTGCCCACCATCTTCTTTTGAAGTGTTTTTATGAACTGGCGTTTCGAAATTTATGAAACGCTGGCATCCACTTCCGATTTTTGTCGGGAACGAGCTGAGGCCGGCGAGAATGAGGGTCTAGCTGTTCTCGCAAGACGACAGAGTGCGGCACGAGGAAGTCGTGGTCGCAACTGGGAGAGTGGAGAAGGAAATTTAGCTTTTTCCTTTTTGCTTCATTTTTCAGAAAAAAGTTCGTTTCGGTCTGTTTTGCCGTATCTCGTTGCAGTGGCTGTCTATGATGGTGTTTATGCTGCATCTGTTGGTTCAAAGATGTATGAGCCTAATGCGGCATATGTACCGAAGAATGAGATCGATTTGTCTCTCAGTTTAAAATGGCCGAATGATCTGCTCTTAATGGGGCGGAAGATGGCTGGTATTTTAATTGAGACTGGTGGTTCTGGCGTATCTGCCTCTTCTGAGAAGGGCTCTTTTGTTGATGAGCAAGCATGGGCGGTGATTGGGGTCGGCGCTAATTTATGTAAAGCGCCCCATGTTGAAGGGCGTAGTCTTGCTGCTTTAGCGGATATTATATCGCCTCCTACGGCAGAAAAATGCGCCAAGGAAATTTTATGTGCCTTGGATAAATGGCGGCAATGCTGGCAGCAGGGTGGGGATCAGGCTATATGGCAGGGCTGGATGGAGCGAGCTCATCCTATAGGCACTCGACTGATTGTCCGAAGACATGATAGAGACATAAAGGGTCAATTTGCCGGACTGGATATGCAGGGGCACCTGTTGCTCACATTGGATGATGGCACTGTAACCTCGATTGTGACAGGCGATATTATTTGTGAGTGAAGGAAAAGGTGTGCTGCTCGTTATCGACGCCGGCAATACAAATGTCGTTTTTGCCATTCATGATGGCAGTGCGTGGGTAGGGCGCTGGCGCATCTCAACAGATGATCGTAGAACGGCGGATGAATATGCCGTTTGGCTGTTGAATTTGATGGAACGAGCCGGACTGAGCCCAAGCTGTGTGAAAAGGGCCATTATTGGCACGGTTGTGCCAGCAGCCTTGTATGAATTGCGGCGTTTATGCCGTTTCTGGCTACATGCTGAGCCGTTGGTGGCGAACCATGAGCTGGACTGGAAAATGGATGTTTTGGTGGATACGCCCTCTGAGTTAGGGGCGGACCGCTTATTGAATGGCTTAGCGTCTCATCGGCTTTATGGTGGGCCGTTGATTGTTGTGGATTTTGGAACGGCTACGACGTTTGATGTTGTGGATAGAGAAGGCCGCTATTGTGGTGGAGCAATTGCTCCAGGAGTGAATCTTTCGATGGACGCGCTGCATAAAGCAGCGGCGCGTTTGCCGCGTGTGAGTGTTGGGCGGCCTGTAGAGGCAATTGGCCGCAATACGAGTGTGGCTATGAGGTCGGGGCTCTTTTGGGGGTATGTCGGCCTTGTTGAGGGAATTGTACGCCGGATAGCCGGCGAGATGGATGAGCCAGCGAAAGTTGTGGCGACAGGTGGTTTAGCGCCTCTCTTTTCAGAGGGGACGACGTTATTTGATGAAGTGGCACCGGACCTCACGTTGGAGGGGCTTCGCTTACTTGCGGGGCAGAATAGTGCGCGTTTCGTCACTGATGTTTCTGGGCAGCAGGCCCATAATGCCTTTGGGCGTTTAGATAACACGTAAACATGATGTGGATGATTATATGACAGAACAGAAGGATGATTTTGCCTTTCTCCCGCTAGGAGGCACAGGTGAGATTGGTATGAATCTCAACTTGTATCGCTTGCGTAAAGATGGGGAAGAACATTGGTTGGCGATTGACTGCGGCATCGGTTTTTCTGGGAATGATACCCCAGAAGCAGATGTATTGATGCCCGACCCAAGTTTTATTGCAGAGCGGAAGGACACGCTGTGCGGCTTGGTTATTACCCACGCGCATGAAGATCATATCGGTGCGATTGCACATTTGTGGAAATATCTGCGCTGTCCTGTCTATGCAACGCCGTTTACAGCAGCTGTGATACGTCGCAAGCTCAGCGAAGCTGGGCTGCAAAATCAGGTGGTCTTGAATATCGTGATGCCTGCATCACGATTCGAAGTTGGGCCATTTGATCTGCAATTCATTCCAGTGACGCACTCTATTATTGAGGCTCAATCTGTTGCGATTCGTACGCCGCATGGGATTGTTGTTCATACAGGGGACTGGAAGCTGGACCCAACACCTCTTGTGGGCCCAGTGACAGATGAAGATGCCTTCCGTGCTTTAGGTGACGAAGGTGTGCTGGCTATGGTTGGTGATAGCACCAATGTCATGCGCGAGGGACCATCTCAATCTGAGGCGGAAGTGCGCGTTGGCTTGACGGAGATGATCGCTGGTCTTGAAGGACGCGTTGCGGTGACATGCTTTGCGAGTAACGTTGCGCGTGTGGAGAGCATTGCAAAGGCCGCTTTGGCAACGGGGCGTGAAGTGATGGTGATTGGCCGCTCTTTGCGTAACCTAGAGGCGGCTGCACGTGAGTGTGGTTACTTTACCGATCTCCCACCATTTTTGACAGAATATGACGCAGCGAATGTCTCGGATGATAATTTGCTGATGATCATCACAGGTAGTCAGGGTGAAGCACGCTCGGCTCTGTCACGTATCGCAAATGATACCCATTCCAGCATTTCTCTGGGTGAGGGGGATACGGTTATCTACAGCTCCCGTGTGATTCCGGGTAATGAGCAAGCTGTAATGACGGTGCAGGATAACCTTACACGCCGTGGTGTCACAGTGCTGACAGATAAAGACGGTATGGTTCATACATCGGGGCACGCTACAGGGGGGGATATTCGCCATCTCTATAGCTTGGTGCGTCCTCGCTACAGTATTCCGACCCATGGTGAATGGCGTCATTTGACGGCGCATGGTGCGGTGGCGCGTGAGAGTGGTGCTGAAGCTGTTCTGCTTGAAGATGGTGATATCTTGAATTTAGGCCCAGGGCCGGTTGAGGTTGTTGATACAGCTCCAACAGGGCGTTTGGCTCTTGATGGTGATCGTTTGCTGCCAATGACAGGTGGTGTGTTAGCTGCACGCCGTCGCATGCTGTTTAACGGCGTTGTTTTGGCAAGTTTTGCTGTGGATGATGAAGGTTATGTCATCGGTGATCCACGTATTAGTGCGCCAGGCTTGTTGGAAAGAGATGACCCAGAAAGTACGCGTATTCGTGAAGAATTTGCGTATGCGATTGATGAAATTCCTGATGAGTTCCGGCAGGATGATCAGGCTTTCCGTGATGCGGCACGAACAGCATTGCGCCGTGCATTAGGACGTAAATTGCGCAAGCGTCCTTTGGTTGATGTTCACCTTCTGCGCGTTTGAGGAAAAGAGAGCATGCGGTTAAGCCAAGCTTTCCAGCCTACTTTAAAAGAAGTTCCTGCTGAGGCGCAGATCGCCTCACACCGTCTGATGCTGCGTGCAGGACTGGTGCGGCAGACATCATCAGGTATTTATACATGGTTGCCGGCAGGGCTGCGTGTGTTGCGCAATATTGCGAATATTGTGCGCCAAGAGCAGGACCAAGTTGGTGGGCAGGAAGTCTTAATGCCGACCATACAATCAGCCGATTTATGGCGGCGTTCTGGTCGTTATGATGCTTATGGCCCTGAAATGCTGCGTATTCAGGATCGTCAAGGCCGTGAGATGCTGTATGGTCCAACGAATGAAGAAGTGGTGACAGACCTCTTTGGCAGTACGGTAAAATCATACCGTGAATTGCCGAAGGTGATTTACCATATCCAATGGAAGTTCCGTGACGAAGTTCGCCCTCGTTTTGGTGTGATGCGTGGGCGTGAATTTTATATGAAGGATGCCTATTCCTTCGACCTTTCCTATGAAGCAGCTGTGAGCAGCTATTATAGGATGATGCTTTCTTACTTGAAGATCTTCCGCCGTCTTGGTGTGAAGGCTGTACCAATGGCCGCAGATACTGGGCCAATTGGTGGTGAGTTGAGCCATGAATTCCTCGTGTTAGCCCCAACGGGTGAAAGCGAAGTTTTTTATGATGCTGGGTGGGACGAGATGGATTGGGAATCCATGGCGTTAAACCCGCAGAATGAAGCTGATCTCCAGAAGTTACAGAATTTGGTGAAAGAGACCTATTCTGCAACCGATGAGAAGCACGATCTTACAGCGTGGGAGGCTGTGCCAGAGGATCGCCGCCGTGGTGGACGTGGTATTGAAGTTGGCCATATTTTCTATTTTGGTACGAAATATACCGAAGCCATGGGTGTTGAGGTGAATGGCGCTGATGGTGCTGCTATTCACCCTCATATGGGGTCTTATGGTATTGGTGTATCTCGTTTGGTGGGAGCGATTATTGAAGCGTCTCACGATGATGCTGGTATTATTTGGCCAGAAGATGTTGCCCCTTATCGTGCCGCTTTGTTGAATTTACGCCCGGGTGATGAAACTTGTGATGCGATGTGCGAGAGCATTTATAGCTGTGACCCAGAAGGGCTGCTGTATGATGATCGTTCCGAGCGGGCGGGGGTGAAGTTCAATGATGCTGATCTTCTGGGGCATCCTTGGCAGATCATTGTTGGCCCTCGTGGGGCGAAAAATGGCATGGTTGAGTTAAAACATCGCGCCACGGGTGAGCGCAGTGAGCTGCCGCTAGATGAAGCATTGGCTAAGCTAGGTTTGCGGTAATGTTTGGCCGTTTTGAACGAACCGTTGCTCTACGGTATTTGCGTGCCCGTAAGGGGGAACGGTTCGCTTCAATTATTGCGTTATTTTCTTTGGTAGGTATCGCTCTTGGTGTTGCGACGCTTATCATTGTGATGGCCGTCATGAATGGTTTTAAGGCTGACCTTATGGGGCGGATCTTAGGCTTACATGGCGACCTGAATGTTTACGCTTATGGGCGGAGCATTCAGGGATATCGTGATGATGCGGCTCTTATTCGCCAAGTAAAAGGGGTGACGCAGGTCCTCCCCATGACGCAGGGAACAGTTCTTGCGGAAGCTGGTGAATATTCAACAGGGGCTATGCTTGAGGGTATTGCTCCTGAAGATTTAAAAAATTGGAAAGCTCTTAGCCAAGGCATTATTGAAGGTAGTTTAGACGCCTTTACAGGTAATGACGCTGTGGCTGTAGGGGCGACATTAGCTGAGCGTGCGGGCTTGCAAGCAGGCTCTACGATCACGCTACTATCTCCCAACGGGCAAGCGACACCTTTTGGCACAATGCCACGGGTGCGTAAGTTGCATGTCGCACTGGTGTTTGATGCGAACTGGAATGACTATAATAGTAATGTCATTCTTATGCCGTTGGCTGCTTCTCAGAAATTTCTCATGTTGGGTGATGCTGTATCGCTCATTCAAGTTAGCACGAATGATCCACTAAATATTGTTCCTATAGCACGGCAAATTACCGTGTCTCTGAATAACCCACAGTTGCAAGTGCTGGATTGGACAAGAAGCGCAAATGGCTTTTTGGATGCTGTCACAGTTGAGCAGAATGTGATGTTCTTGATCCTTACGCTGATTATTCTTGTTGCGGCATTTAATGTGATCTCATCATTGATCATGATGGTTAAGGATAAGACACGAGATATTGCGATATTGAGAACATTTGGGGCAAGCCGCGGCAATGTGATGCGCATCTTCCTAATGTGTGGCGCTTCTGTTGGTGTGGTGGGTACATGTTTGGGGACAGTGCTAGGGATTTGTTTTGCTCTGAATATTGAGCGTATTCGCCATGTGTTAGAGAGCCTAACAGGGACAAATCTTTTTAATTCAGAGGTTTATTTTCTAGCTCGTTTGCCTGCTCGTATCATTTGGTCACAAGTGGTCGAAGTTGTTGTGTTGTCTCTAGCATTATCGTTATTGGCAACGCTTTATCCATCTTGGCGTGCTGCTAAGACAGACCCTGTTGAGGCTCTGCGTCATGAGTAAGATGAGTTCTCGAGATATGAGTGCCGAAACACCCGTTAAAGGGGAGGAAGGCATAGCAGAGACTATGGCTGCATTAGAGTTAGAAGGGGTGGCGCGCTCTTTTAGTTCGGGTGATGAGGAGCTTCAGATCCTCAAAAATGTGCAGTTTACCCTTTCAAAGGGGGAAATTGTTTCTCTTGTGGCACCAAGTGGAACAGGGAAGTCTACTCTACTTCATCTGGCGGGATTGCTTGAAAAACCTAATGCGGGCGATGTACTCATCAAGGGGCAGAAGACATCTCGCTTAAATGAGGCAGGCCGCACAGCTTTGCGGAGAGATGAGATTGGGTTTGTGTACCAGTTTCATCATTTGTTGGGTGAGTTCAGTGCGGTTGAGAATGTGATGTTGCCACAATTGGCAGCAGGTATTGCGCCTCGACAAGCAAGAGAGCGAGCTGAGGATTTATTAAAGCGCTTTGGATTAGGGCATAGGCTAGAGGCCTTACCGGGTCGTATGTCCGGTGGTGAGCAGCAACGCACGGCGATTGCACGTGCGTTGGCTAATAAGCCGAGCGTGTTGCTGGCTGATGAGCCAACGGGAAATTTGGATACAAAAACGGCAGATCTTGTTTTTGTTGAACTCATGCGTGTCGTAAGAGAAGAGGGTGTGGCTGCGTTAATTGCTACACATAATGAAACTTTGGCAGCATCAATGGATCGCACCGTAACCTTAACAGATGGTCAGCTCGTCGCCTGCTGAGGTAATCCTCTTGCGTTGTTAGGGTGTGTTTTCTGTTCCCCGTTGCTGTGGCTCCGTGGTAAAGAGGGCGCATGCCCTATGCTGATTTTGTCCATCTTCGTAATCACTCTGCTTACTCTCTTAGTCAGGGTGCCATCCGTGTTTCAGAGCTTGTAGAGCTAGCTGCGGCTAACCAAATGCCCGCTGTTGCTTTGACAGATAGCGGGAATATGTTTGGCGGGCTGGAATTTTCTCAAACATGTCGTAAAGCGGGTGTGCAACCGATTGTTGGGTGCCAGTTAGCACTTCCATCTTCCACAGGGCGGCCTGGCGCAGCGGCCGAGCCTTTGGTTGTGTTAGCACGGACAGAAGAAGGGCTGGAGAACTTACAGTTCTTATCCACGCAGGGCTTCTTAAATGGAGATTCGGCAGATCCTTCCATGCCGTTGGATGTGCTGTGCAGCCGGGCAGAGGGGCTGTTTTTGCTGACGGGCGGTAATCGTGGGCCAATTAATAAGCTGCTGCTAGGCGAGCAGATCCCCGCCGCACGTGAGATGTTGAAGCGCTTGAAAGAAGCGTTCCAGGGCTATGTCGCTGTAGAGATTAATCGGCTAGATGAAGCTGGTGAGGATATCACAGAGCCGCACCTTATTGCCTTGGCCGATGAGCTTGATCTACCGCTTGTTGCAACAAATGAGTGCTTCTTCCCACGGCCGGAACTGCATGAGGCGCATGATGCGCTGCTATGTATTGCACAAGGGCGCACCATGGCAGAGGAGGATCGCTGGCGCGTTTCGTCTCAGGCCTGGTTTAAAACGCCTGAGGAAATGCGTGCGCTTTTTCATGACCTCCCAGAAGCGTGTGACAATACGTTAGTTATTGCTCGTCATTGCGCTGTGGGGGTCAATACACGCAAGCCGCTTTTGCCTGTGTGCCCTAAAGTGCGTGAGGGGAGTACGGAGGAAGAAACACTCCGTGCCATGGCTGAGGAAGGTTTGGAGAAGCGCCTTTCTGTCATGGCAGATGGTGAAGCCCGCCGGGCCGAATATGAGGCCCGTTTAGAGACCGAGCTTGGCATTATCGCCAGTATGGGCTTTCCCGGTTACTTCCTTATCGTGGCGGATTTTATTCAGTGGGCTAAGGCGCATGATATCCCCGTAGGGCCTGGGCGTGGGTCCGGTGCGGGGTCTTTGGTGGCGTATGCTCTCACAATTACCGATATTGATCCTATTCCGTTTGGCTTGCTGTTCGAGCGTTTCTTGAACCCTGAACGTGTGTCCATGCCTGATTTTGATATCGATTTTTGTCAGGATAGGCGTGACGAGGTGATCCGCTATGTGCGGGATGAGTACGGCCATGAACGTGTGGCGCAGATCATTACTTTTGGTAAGTTGCAAGCAAAAGCTGCGGTACGTGATGTCGGGCGTGTTTTAGGGTTGCCATATGGGATGGTAAACCGTGTTGCGGAGTTAATTCCAAACAATCCGGCAAAACCAACCCCGCTCGCAAAGGCGATTGAAGAAGAGCCGCGCTTGCAAGAAATGCGTGATACGGATGAGATGATCCGTCGTCTGCTAGAAATTGCGTTGCAGCTTGAGGGCCTGTTCCGCCATGCTTCTACCCATGCTGCAGGTGTTGTGATTGGGGATCGTGATCTTGTAGAGCTCGTGCCACTTTACCGAGATCCGCGAAGTGAAATGCTGGTTACCCAGTATAATATGAAATTTGTTGAGCAAGCTGGCTTGGTGAAGTTCGACTTCCTCGGTTTGACAACATTGACCATTCTTAAAAGAGGTGTCGATTTCCTACGTCAGTTGGGTGAGGAAGTTGATCTTTCTCTCATTCCTTTAGATGATAAAAAAACCTTTGAGATGATGGCCCGCGGCGATACGGCTGGTGTCTTCCAGTTTGAAGGCGCGGGTATGCGGGATATGCTCAAGCAGATGTCGGCCAGCCGGCTAGAGGACCTCATTGCCGGTGTGTCACTCTATCGCCCGGGGCCGATGGAAAATATCCCTGAATATTGTCGTCGTAAGCATGGTGCCCCATGGGAGCCACCGCATGAGGAGATCCGCCCGATCCTTGAAGAGACCTACGGGATTATGGTCTATCAGGAGCAGGTGATGCAGATTGCCCAGAAGATGGCAGGTTACAGCCTTGGTGGAGCAGATTTGCTACGACGTGCGATGGGTAAAAAGATTGCTTCTGAAATGGAGAAGCAACGCGTTATTTTCTGCGAAGGGGCTACAAAACGGGGTATTCCAGCTGAAAAGGCTGAAGAGGTCTTTGACCTGATGGCGAAATTCGCCAATTACGGGTTTAACAAATCTCATGCGGCCGCTTATGCGTTTGTGTCTTATCAAACAGCATGGATGAAGGCGAACCATCCAGTTGCCTTCTTAGCGGGCTGTATGTCTCTTGCACGAGAAAAAACAGAGAAGCTCGCAGCGCTGTGCCAAGAGGCGCGCCGTATGGATATCCCTGTTTTGCCGGTGGATATTAACAAATCTCAGGCTGATTTTTCGATTGAACATCTTGAAGATGGCCGCTTGGGTATTCGTTTTGCCTTGGCTGCGGTTAAGCGCGTGGGATTTGTTGCTATGGAAGGTCTTGTAAAAGATCGTGGGGCAAAACCATTCAAAGATATGACGGATTTTGCAGAGCGTTGTGATTCCAAACATATCAATAAAATTCAGATGGAAAGCCTTGCCAAAGCTGGTGCGTTTGATTCGATTGAGCCAGACCGCCACACGGTTTTTGCAAGTGCAGAAATTGTTTTGCGGCGTGCGCAGTCCCGTGCACAGGAGAAAGAAGTCGGCCAAGTTGGGCTGTTTGGCGGTGCGGATGATAGCCTGCGTGAGGTTTTGCACCTTAAGAAGGTACGTCCGTGGCCAGATTTTGAACGGCTTTCCCATGAGGCTGCGGTGATTGGCTTTCATATGAGTGCCCATCCGTTGGATGCCTATCGCCATGTCTTGCGACGTATTGGGACAACACCAGCCTTCCGGCTAGAGCAAGTCGCCCATCAAGGCGAAACTCGTGTACGTATTGCAGGCTGTGTGGTGGATAAAAAAGAACGGCCCACGAAGACAGGCAAGAAAATGGCATGGGTTACGTTAACAGATGCCAGTGGTGGGTGTGAGGTCACTCTGTTTTCAGAGACCTTAGCCTCGTGTAGGGAGCTTCTGGTCGCTGGGCAGGCTGTGTTGGTGTATGCCGAGCTTAAGCTAGATGGTGATGCTGTTCGTATTACGGCCAATACTGTGCTTGATCTTGAGAAGGCAGCAGCCGAAGAAAAAGGAGAGCTCCGTATTTGGATTGACAGTGAAGTAGCTCTAGAGCCTTTGCAGTCTATGTTAGAGACAGTTAAAGGCGGACGAGGGAGGGTGGTACTTATGCCCTCCGTTGAGGAGACGCAAGATGTTGCTATTCGCTTGCCAGAGCCATATCGGATCACACCACGTCTGGCCGAGCAAATGGGCACATTAGAAGGTGTTTGTCGTTTAGAGCAGGTTTAAGGATCTAGTTTAAAAAGCGGCAAGATGTTTTGCCGCTTTTTAAAAAAGGAGGGCATCTCCTCAGAAGGGAATAGGCAGTTTAATGCCATTAATGCGGACTTCACTATTCTCCATAGTGATATGCCAGCCTGTTCGGTGATTACCTTCATGATTTCCCATAAGGCGTGCGATCACTAAGGCGCCAGTGACTTCAGGAGAAGCAGCTTTCCCGACTTGGTCGATAAATCGGCCAATATGGGTGATGCTGAAATGCACATCTCCTTTTATATTTTCTGCCCCAGCAGCTGCGAGAACATGGCCTTCACCATCAATATCGCTGCCATTTAGGGATGTGTGCAGTTTTTGGACGGTTACATCATAAGGCGGCTGTGGTGAGGGTGTGAAAAGAATGTCTCCGGAGATCGTGGGAGGAAGTAGGATTGTTCCGGGTGAGGACATACCAGTGGCATCAAATTGGGCATGAATATTGGGCTCAGTGCTAAGTAGGCGCATATGTGCTGTACTTGCGTGGGATATGCTAGCCCCCCGTTGTAAGATGAGTCCCTGCCAGTGAAGCTCTGGTAATGTATGCTGCACTTCCTGTGTCTCAGGCAAAGGTTGGCTGGCACAGTTATCGGTCATACCATGATGGTATGCAATGAGCGCGGCGTAAGCTGCTGCTGCATTAAGCCGTGTTAGAGCAGCAGCATCCATCTTGCTTGCATGATCTCGAACAATAGTTGTTGCAACGGAGATTGAGCTGCGGGTGCCGGTGAGTTGTGCGTGGAAGCCCTTAATGGTGAGGACATGGTTTGTGAGGCTTTCATGCCCAGGCATGTAGGTAAAGCATTCAGCCGATAGATTGGGCAATGTTTCAGCCGTGGCTGTTGAGATGGTCTGCCGGCCCGTAAAGGCGCAGAAACTTGCCAAGATGAGACAGGCCAAAAGAGACCTAGCCTGTCCATGATGGGGGAAAAGTGTCAGAAAGAGCTTCATAGTGCGAGGAGAGTGGCTGAGAGTGGCTCTTCTGGCAATGGGGCAGAGAGGAAAATTATCCTCTCTGCATCGCTTTGCGTGTTTGTGGGGCAAAAAGTGTAGTGAGCTGTGCAACCATTGTGTCCCCCAAATCGTCCGCAGAACTAATGGTAACACTATTAGCGTAATATCGGGTCACGTCATGGCCTATGCCAATAGCTAAGAGCTCTCCCGATTTATCTTGTTCAAGCTGATGAATGACACGGTAGAGATGTGCATCCAGATATTCTGGTCCATTAGCTGATGATGTACTGTCGTCCACGGGAGCGCCATCTGAAATGACCATAAGAATACGCCGGTGTTCCGGCCGATGCTTAAGGCGCTTCCAAGCCCATAGGAGGGCTTCACCGTCAATATTCTCTTTTAAGAGCCCTTCGCGAAGCATAAGGCCGATATTGCGCCTTGCGCGTCGCCATGGGAGGTCTGCTGGTTTGTAGATAATATGACGAAGATCATTCAGCCGGCCGGGTGCTGGCGGGCGGCCATCTTCGCTCCACCGTACACGACTTTGTCCCCCTTTCCACGTACGAGTTGTAAAGCCGAGAACTTCTACTTTAATACCGCAGCGTTCTAATGTACGGGCGAGTATATCCCCGCAGATAGCAGCTGTAGTGATAGGGCGGCCACGCATGGAGCCCGAATTATCAATGAGCAAGGTGACTGTTGTGTCACGGAAATCAATTTTCCCTTCTTGTTTGTAGGAGAGAGGAAGGGAAGGGTTGCTGATAATACGTGGCAGGCGTGCTGCGTCTAGAATACCGTCTTCTTGATCAAAATGCCAACGACGCTGTTGTTGCGCGAGGAGCTTACGCTGTAAGCGGTGTGCTAGACGGGAGACAAAGCCTTGCGTCTGCTGGAGCTGTTCATCCAGCTTATCACGCAGGAGTTCTAGCTCAGAGGGGTCGCATAGCTCACTCGCTTGAACTTCTTCGTCGAATTCCTGTGTGTAGGCTTGGTATCCGCCCATATCTTTTTGAGAAGAGCTTGTGTTTTCTTGCTCTTCTGTGGGGCCCGCAGGGCGCTCATAGCCATTTTCGCCTTCGGTGAGGATGGCTTCCATCTCGTCAGAGGATAAATCTTCTGAGCCAGCTGCGTCTTCTGCTTCATCATGGAATGCAGCTTCAGCATCGTCTGCGCTGCTGCTATCGTCTTCTTGGCCTTGTTGATCTGGTGTTGAGGCTTCGCCGGCTTCATCGCCGGATTTTTGATCTTCAGTGCGTGATGATTCAGTGTCTGAATTATCGTCAACTTCATCTTCACGCATTTTGAAGGCATTGATGAAGTTTTGTGAGGCCTCGTAAAAGCGCGATTGATCATCTTGCACATAAGCCATGTCTTGCAAGGCTTGTCGTGCACGAGGGCTGAGGGCTTGCCGCCAGAGTTCTAAGGCTGGGCCCGTCATCTGCTCTGGTAAGCGCTTGCCTGAGAGGCTTTCTCTTGTCAGAAGTTCCAGTGCGAGGGGAGCAGGCATATCGTCCTGCTCCATCATTCTGGCGCTATTAAGGTCTTTTAGACGTCGGCCAAGATGATCTTGGAGGTTGGCTTGCACCCCGGCCATATAACGTGCGCCATAAACCTCACAACGTGCTTGTTCCATAGCATCTGTGATGAGCTGCGCTTGCGCATCTGTAATGGTGACACGTTTTTGAGGATCATGATGTTTTTGATGTAGAGCGGCGGCATCTGTCGCCCCACGAATATAGGTCATATCCTCAGATGTCAGAGATGTTCGCTCTAGCGAGGCAAGAGCGGGGGTCATGACAATCTCTTTTTGACCGCTTAGCGCACGTTGTGTCGCAAAGGTTGCCTTGCGGAATAATTCATGTGCGTCAGACATAATGAATTAGCCTAGAGGAGATTCATTAAAGCAGCGTTGGTAATATTCTGCGACAATGCTGCGCTCAGCCTCATCACATTTGTTAAGGAAACTAAGGCGGAACGCAAAAGCGACATCAGAAAAGATGGTGATATTTTCAGCCCAAGAGAGCACGGTACGAGGGGAGATGACGGTGGAGATATCACCATTCATAAACCCTGCACGGCTGAGATTGGCTAATGTCACCATTTGGCCAATGAGTTCATCATTAAAGTGATCTCCCATTTTGGCTTTAATGATGCTGCATTCTTGTTCGGCAGGGAGATAGTTCAACGAGGCGACAATATTCCAGCGGTCCATCTGCCCTTGGTTAATTTGCTGAGTGCCGTGATAAAGTCCTGTTGTATCCCCCAAGCCTACAGTATTTGCAGTCGCAAAGAGACGGAAAGATGGGTGCGGTTGGATTACACGGTTCTGGTCCAGCAGGGTGAGGGCTCCGCTGGCTTCAAGTACGCGTTGGATGACGAACATAACGTCCGGGCGGCCAGCGTCATATTCATCAAAAATGAGGCTGCATGGATTTTGGAGGCACCAGGGGAGGAGCCCTTCTTTAAATTCGGTAACTTGTTTGCCGTCTTTAAGGGTAATGGCGTCTTTACCGATGAGGTCAATACGGGAAATGTGACTATCGAGATTGATACGGACACATGGCCAGTTCAAACGGGCGGCTACTTGGTCAATATGGGAGGATTTACCTGTGCCATGGAATCCCTGAACAAGAACACGCCGGTTATGCATAAAGCCAGCCAGGATGGCGCGTGTTGTATCTTTATCAAATCGATATGTTGAATCGATTTCAGGAACGTAGCTTGTTCTTTTGGACCAAACGGGCACTTCAATATCAAGGTCGAGGCCAAAGAGGTCCCGTGCTGATTTTAGGCTATCAGGAGTCTGAGGAAGGGTCTCGGCGAGGGAGTGTGTTGTCGAGAGGGTCATATCGGAACTCCTGCTAGAGAGGGAATATACTAAAAGACTGATAAGTCGTTCTGGTTATTGTGGACCTTGTTGGTACTATTATGCAACCATCTGCCTCAAAAGAGCAAATAGACATTTAACCAATGATTAATTTACCTCATGATCTGCCTGGTCATTGGTAAAATATTCTTTGAGAGCTGTGTAGGCTGTCCCGATAACTTTAAAGCGTTCTTCGGCTTTAGGGTCATCTTGATTAGTGTCAGGGTGATAGCGACGCGCCAGTACGCGATAACGTGTTTTTACCACCTCTATTGTGGTGGGCCAGTCTAGGTTGAGCTGTGCGAGGGGCTGGCGTAGGGATTCGGGCGCTGCTTTACGAGTCTCTGCCTTGTGGTCTGTTCGCCCCTTGCGGCCACGTAGAATATCGAGTGGGTCGTGCAGATCATCAATTGTGAAAGATTTTTTAGAAGAATCACTCGTACTGCTCCCCATCTTCCAAGAGGGGCGCTGCCATGAGACATCTGCACGTAGATGGCTTTCAATTTGTCCGGGGGTCATGCCGCGGTAATAGTCCCAATTCGCATTATATTGACGAACATGCTCTAGGCAGAACCAATAATAGCTGCGTAGGTTATCTCGTCCTCGTGGGGCACGATAACCGGCGGGGAGATCACATTCCGGATGATCACAGCATTGCTGTGGAGCATCGGGGTCTGGGTCGAAGGCTCTATGTTTGAACGTTTTACGTTGCATAATGGACGATATGGGGAGAGGTTCGGGGTTGATGCAAGCATCCATTTAACAAAGTGAGAAAGATTCTTGTTATAAGAGACGTTTGTTGCTCCTATTACTGAAGCATATGTTGAAAGAAATCTTATGAGTCGAGCTGAGCGAATGAAGATCTTACTAGAAGAGGCGTTAAGTCCTTCGGTACTGGAGATTCATGATGAAAGTGCACGGCATAGTCACCATGCTCATGCGCGTAGCTTGCAACAGGATGCTCGTGGCCCGCAGCAGGTAGGCGAGACGCATTATCGCCTTTCTATTGTTAGTAAGTTATTTGACGGGATGCGCCCGTTAGCGCGGCATAGGTTGGTTCATGATATTCTGGCAACTGAATTTAAAGCAGGCTTACATGCTTTATCTCTCTCTCTGAAGGGAGAAGATAAATCATGATGATGGGTGTCGGAATGAAAACTACAAGACAACGTCTTGCAGGGATTGTCGCAGGGGCGGGGCTAGCTGTGGCATCAGCTATAGGGCTCTCTGCGTGTGCTACGAGTGGATATAATCAGCTTGCGATAGCAGACCAAAAGGATATTCACCGGGTCGAGGTATATCTTAATGGGTTAGTGACATTGCAGGCGCATTTTGCACAAGACGGCCCTGCTCAGCAGCAGGGTGATGGAATATTCCTTTATGCACCTGAGAAATTTGAAATGGTGTATGACGTACCACGTTCTTTGCACGCTGTAGCTTTGAATGGAAAGTTAGTTTTACGTGATTCGGAAACAGGATCTGTCACGCATATTTCGCTTAAGCGCAATCCATTGGGCCTTCTCCTAAGGCATCCTATTAGTTTTAGTAAGGAAGTGCAGGTCACGAATGTGGCGCGTGGTGCCGAATCGTTGCAAGTCTCTTTGGCTGAAGCAAACAATCCTTCCCAAGGCTTATTAACACTCCAGTTCTCCGATATTGGAGGGAAACTATCCCTCGTGGGAATGCAGGGGGTGGATGCACGCCGCCATCATTTTGGGCTGTCATTTTTTGATGTGCAGGAAAATGTGCCCGTACCAGATGGAAGCTTTATTCTACCTGAGTAAGTGCAGACGAGGGCAAGGTAGGGCCGAATATGTCGGTCCATCCCTTTAAAAGAGCTTGGTCGGCATCTTCCATCGTTATATGTGGGTTAAAGCGTTGGAGGCTGGTAACGCCATATTCTCTAATCCCGCAGGGGATAATACCTCCAAAATCTTCAAGGTTGGGGGTGACATTAAGGGAAATCCCATGCCAGCTCACCCATCGGCTGATGCGAATTCCTAATGCCGCAATTTTAGCTTCTGCCTTTGTGTGTGGATCAATGCACCATACGCCAATGCGGCCTTCACGTGTGAATCCTTCAATATTCATATAGCTAAGTGTAGTGATGAGCCATTTTTCGAGCATTTGCACAAAGGCGCGAATATCACGTGCGGGTAAAGGGCTAGGCGGCTGTGTGAGGTCAAGCATCACATAAGCTAAGCGCTGTCCGGGGCCATGATATGTCCATTGGCCGCCGCGTCCGGCATCATATGTAGGGTAATTTTGAGGGTTTAAGAGGTCTTCACTCTTAGCTGAGGTCCCTGCCGTATAGAGGGGGGGGTGTTCTGTGAGCCAAATGCGTTGTGGCGTTTCTTTACGATGAATGGCAGCAACATAATTTTGCATAAAATCCAGTGCATCGGGGTAAGAACTGGAGGTTTTATCGCACTGCCAAATAATTTCTTTACAAAACTGCGTCATGAACCATTGCCCTCTTTGTCTGCATGGGCTATAGGCCATTTCACCGAGACGGTCACGCCTGAATTAAGGAAAAGTTGATCGTTAGTCACGGGGCGGCCGTGGCGGAATGGTAGACGCGCAAGCTTGAGGTGCTTGTGGGGGATAACCCCGTGGAAGTTCGAGTCTTCTCGGCCGCACCATGCTTCTTTAGGAAGATGAAGCATGGAATTGTTGGTTCCAATCATCATGGACCATAGTATTCCCAAATATTACAAAAGAGTGTTAGCCCTTCGTTTTTTTCTGGTGAGGGGTGGTGTGTTGTGCACGCTTATTTTATGTTTCCAGCATATTCTTATACAAGGTAGTCGTTCTCTTAAACGTGGATGAAGGGCTATTAATTAAGCGTCATCTGGTAGCGCTTGCGTCTTGGGTTGTAGATTGAAAGAGAGCTCAAATGATTAAGCCATTGAAGAAAGCTGTTTTGCCTGTTGCAGGTTTAGGTACACGTTTTTTGCCAGCAACTAAGGCTATGCCCAAAGAGATGCTGCCAGTGGTTGATAAGCCATTGATTCAGTACGCTATTGATGAGGCTCGTGCTGCAGGCATTGAGGAATTTTGCCTCATAACGGCACGCGGAAAAGATAACTTAATTGATTATTTTGATGTTGCTTACGAATTAGAAGCTACTTTGCGTGGGCGTAACAAAGTGTCTGCAATTGAAGCACTAGAAAGCAGCAGTGTAGAGGCGGGCTCTCTTGTCGCTGTGCGGCAGCAGAATCCTCTTGGGCTTGGGCATGCTATTTGGTGCGCGCGTAATTTTATCGGCACTGACCCGTTTGCGATTCTTTTGCCTGATGACATTGTTAAGGGTGGCCGTAGCTGTATAGCGCAGTTAGCAGATGTCTATCGTCAGACAGGTGGGAATGTGTTGGCTGTAAATGAGGTGCCGCCTGAATGGACAGATCGTTATGGCGTGCTGCTACCTGGCGAGGATGATGGAAAGCGAGTTGAGGTTAAAGGCCTGGTGGAAAAGCCAGCTCCTGCGGATGCTCCCTCTAACCTTGCGATTATTGGTCGTTATATTCTCACCGCTGACGTTCTGGAGCCTCTCTCACATTTAAAACAAGGCGTTGGTGGGGAAGTTCAATTGACGGATGCGATGGCTGAGTTAATTGGGAAGGTGCCATTCCACGGGTTACGCTATGAAGGCACACGCTTTGATTGTGGCAGTAAGCTCGGGTTCCTTGAAGCGCAGATTGCTATGGCGGTGGACCGGGAAGATCTCGGCCAAGATGTCCGTGCTTTTCTGAAGAAATATATTTGAGGATAATGGACATGGCTGAGTTTAAGCACGATTTTGAACCAACAAGCCTTCGCGAATATGATATCCGTGGGATTGTTGGCAAAACATTACATCCAGAGGATGCTTACGCTTTAGGGCGTGTTTTTGCGACTATAGTTATACGCAATGGTGGAAAAGTCGTAACTGTTGGGTATGACGGCCGTGTTTCTTCCTCTGCATTAGAAGAGGCTCTCGTAAAGGGAGCTGTGGACTCCGGAGCAACGGTACGCCGTGTCGGGCGAGGGCCGACTCCTATGCTGTATTATGCAGCTGTTACGGGTGAAGCAGATGGGGCGATTATGGTTACGGGGAGCCACAACCCGCCAGACCATAATGGCTTTAAAATGATGATGAAGGGTAAGCCTTTCTTTGGCGAGCAGATTCGTGAAATAGGAAGGCTTGCTTCAACCGGAGATGTGGTTCCTCAAGCGCAGGGTGAGATTGAAGATATTAATCCTGCGGAAGCCTATATAGAGCGTCTTGTTCAGGATTATGATGGGCAAAGGCCTCTTAAGGTGGTGTGGGATAATGGTAATTCCGCCGCTGGTGACGTACTTATGCGTCTTGTGAAGCGTCTGCCAGGAGAGCATACGGTCCTGTATCCTGAAATTGATGGTACATTCCCTAATCATCATCCAGACCCAACTGTTGAGTGCAATTTGCAAGATTTGATTGCCGAAGTACGTAAGCAGGAGGCCGATATCGGAGTTGCCTTTGATGGTGACGCGGATCGTGTTGGTATCGTGGATGGGAAAGGTGGCATCCTGTGGGGGGATCAGATACTTGTTCTTCTTGCACGTGATGTGCTGAAGAACCATCCGGGTGCGACCATTATTGCGGATGTAAAAGCAAGCCAAGTTCTCTTTGATGAGGTGAAAAAAGCCGGTGGGGAGCCACTTATGTGGCGAACGGGGCATTCCCTCATTAAAAGCAAGATGGCTGAGACAGCTTCTCCGTTAGCAGGTGAAATGTCAGGGCATATTTTCTTTGCTGACAAATGGTACGGCTTTGATGATGCTCTTTATGGAGCGGTGCGGGTATTAGGTATTGTGGCTCGTTTGCCGGGGACATTGTCGGAGATGCGTGAAGCGCTTCCGCAGATGATAAACACGCCTGAGTTGCGCTTCCCTTGTGATGATGTTCGTAAGTTTGATGTTATTCAGGAAGTCGCAGAGCGATTAAAGGAAGATGGCGCAGATGTCTCTTCTGTCGATGGAGTGCGTGTTCGGACAGAAGATGGTTGGTGGCTTTTGCGGGCTTCTAATACGCAGGCTGTGTTAGTAGGGCGTATTGAAGCGAATACGCATGAGGGGATGGCACGGTTGAAAGCTGCATTTGTAGCCCAGCTTGAGGCCTCGGGGCTTTCTGCACCTGATTTTGACTCTGCTGCAGCCGGGCATTAAGGAACCCAGTCGTATTTCAGGGCATATACTAGTTGGAAAGCTGGCTAAGGTGAGGCATTTTTTAGTCCATCTTAGCCGGCATTTTTTATATTTTATTATTCCTGCAGGTTGCGCCTCTTGTGGTGAGGAAATCGCTGAAGGCGGCGGGCGGCTTTGTGCTCGTTGTTATGCAGGGCTCCGTTTTGTGAACGCGCCTTTTTGCGATGCTTGTGCGGTACCATTTGCAAGTACAGAACATAGCGAAGCAGATGGATTATGCTTGGAGTGTCGGCAGACGGGGCCATTATGGCAAAAAGGGCGTGCAGCGTTTGTTTATGAGGAGCAAGCTCGGCAGCTTGTGTTAGGCCTGAAATATGGTGGACGGACAGAATATGCGGATATTCTGGCGTGGTTTATGGTGCAGGCGGGAAAAGATATTTTACGGGACGACGTTGTTCTAGTTCCTGTGCCAATACATAGGTCACGTTTATGGCGGCGTGGTTATAATCAGGCAGCTCTTTTAGTGAATGTTTTGAGCCGTCTCACAGGGCGGGAATGTTATCCTAACGCCTTACGGCGTAAGCGGAGTACGCATCCATTGGCTCGTTTAACACGCGGTGGGCGAAGAAAGCAGGTGCATGATGTGATGGTGCTGAATTCTCGTTATCGTGAAAAGCTACAAGGCCGACATGTTGTGTTGGTTGATGATATATTAACAACGGGAGCCACAGCGGAGGCTTGTACGAAGGTTCTACTTGAGAATAATTGCATTTCAGTAGATATTCTTGTAGCAGCTCGAGTAACGTTGTTTGAAAGTTTGGAACGGCAGAAAGGGAAGTTTGATGCCTAAAATTGAGATTTATACCCAGCCAGGGTGCCCGTATTGCGTGCGTGCAATCATTCTTCTGCAGTCAAAGGACGTACCATATACAGAAATCAATGCCCCTCATGGCACGCAAGAACGGCTAGATGCACGTGAGCGTTCTGGTGGGAAAACATCTGTTCCCCAGATATTTATTGATGGTGCCTCTGTGGGAGGGTGTGATGACCTCATGCAGTTGGAAAAAAGCGGTAAGCTCGATGCGCTTTTGGGGAAAGAATAAAGCTTTAACTGTGGCTGGCTATATGTTGGCCACGTCCCTTGTGGGTATTCCTTCTATGTCTTGGGCTGCTAGCCATGGCTCAGTTGAGACTATAGCTGGGATGTGGTTGGTGCAGCACAGGGACGGTATTTTTAAAGTAGCTCCATGCAATGTGGGTGACAGTCAATTATGTGGTTGGCTTGTTGGTATGGATTATACTGAGAGAGAACCCGAGAAAGATGTTACGGGGCGCTCAGAATGTAATTCCGAGATTATTATCGGCATGAATGCACGTGCGGATGGCTACTGGCATGGCAAAATTCGTAACCCGAGGACAGGACATGTCTACCAAGCAATAATGTGGCTTTCTGATAAGGACACATTAAAGCTAAAGGGATATATAGGGGTTCCGCTATTCGGGAAAACCCAAACATGGACACGAACTCTCCAGCCAGCCATTGGAGAGCAGTGCCGTATGCAGGGGCATAGTTAAGGGGTACTTGCCTTAATTTGCTCGTATGGTGTTGGTGGTAGGGTATATTTGTGCCCCCTTTTATGGGGTGAAATGAAGGAGAGTAGCGAGGTATGTCACAGCATCTTTCTCGGCGTCAGTTTGCATTAGCCTTAGCGGGATTGGGGGCTACGGCATTGTCTCCTCTGCGTGCCATAGCGGCGCAGGGGGCTACTCAGCCGCGCATTTTATGTTTTGTGGGTGGCTATACAGAGCATGGCCCCCCTGGCGTGACGGGCTACGGTAAGGGTATTGCCGTCTTTGAGATGGACCGGGATACGGGCTACCTCATGCCAATCACTACGTTTATGGATATACCAAGCCCGTCTTTCATTACATTGAGCAAGAATCGTAAATTTCTCTACGCATTGAGTGAAATTGACGATTACAGCAAAGCAGGTGATGGCTCCATTACGGCATTTTCTGTGGATACCCGCAATGGCACGCTAGCTAAGATCAACACAGTTAGTTCTGGTGGATCTGTGCCAGCTCATTTGAGTGTGCATCCTTCGGGCAAATATCTTTTGGTAGCTAATTATATGGGTGGTAGCGTTGCTGTCATTCCCATCCATGATGATGGCTCTTTGGGGAGCCCGACAGATATTGTGCATAATTCTGGGCCACGTCAGCCAGAGCGTGCTGCAGATAATCCGCAGGGGAACTTTGCTGTATCTGATCATTCTGGGCCGCACCCGCATATGATTGGGACAGACCCAAGTGGTAAGTTTGTACTCGTGGATGATGCTGGGTTAGACCGCATTTACGTATGGACGTTAGATCTCACAAAAGGAAAGCTCATCCCTGCCCAAACGCCATTTTATGATATGGAGCCAGGCTCTGCACCGCGGCATTTTGTCTTCGATCATACAGGGCGTGTTTTGTATAATCTGTGTGAGCAGAACTCCAAGGTTGTGGTATCAAAGTTCGACCCGAGAACAGGGGCGATCACAGAGGTGCAGTCCGTTAGCACGGTGACCTCTCACTTCCGTGGTTCAACTTTGGCAGCGGAGATTCTCATCGCAGAGAGTGGGCGCTTTGTGTACGTGTCGAACCGTCTTGGCGACTCTCTTGCTGTTTTCTCTGTAGGGATTGATGGGACATTAACCCTAGAAGATGAAGTTTGGATGCATGCAGATTATGGGCGTGCAATGATGTTTGATCCAAGCGGGAATTTCTTATTCTGTGCGAATCAGCGTTCTGATTCTGTAACTGCTTTTCGGGTTGATCGGGAGACAGGTAAGCCTGTCTTTACGAATCATTTTACACCGGTTGGCAGTCCTACAACCTTTGCTTTCATGGTGACAGATTCTTAAGGAAAGTAGGAAGTGTAGATTTCATAGAAAAGGCGGCCAATGGGCCGCCTTTCTAGTGAATGATTTATGCGCCTTTTTGAAATAAGGCGATGTAGTTAATGCTGGTATCTCGGCTTTCCTGCCAATGAGGCGGGTGAAAAGATAAGCCTTTTAGGTCAAGTAGACGAAGCCCTGCTTGGCGGGCCATATGATCAAGCTCTTGCGGGCGAATAAATTTCTTCCAATCATGCGTGCCGATAGGAAGGAGGCGTAAGAGATATTCCGCGCCGAGTTTGGCCATTAGGAAAGAGCGGATGCTCCGGTCCATTGTGGATACGGCGACATACCCGCCGCTGCGGGTCAGGCTACTTAGTAGGTTAAGAAATACCTGCGGATCTCTTACATGTTCAATAATCTCAAGGGCAGAAACAACATCGAATTGTTGTTTTTCAGCATGGAGTGTTTCTGCATTATCGCAGCGATAATGCAGAGGGGCTGCATGTGGGGGAAGAGGGAAGCGCTCTAAGTGTGTTTTTGCGGCCTCAATCCCCTCAAGGCTGGCATCTACGCCGAGAGTGTCAAAGCCAAGGGTAGCATAGCGTTCACTCGCGAGCCCTGCACCGCATCCAATATCAAGCAAGCGAGGAGGGTGGGTTTGCTGAAAAAGCGATGAGGGTAAGCGCTCTAGAATCCAAGATGTCCGTAATGGGTTCATGGCATGCAGGGGAGCCATTGGGCCTTTAGGGTCCCACCATTGTTCAGCTAATGCGCTAAATTGACTAATTTCTTCGCTAATAACAGACGAAGGAGCCTCATGAGATGGTGAGGTGAATGAGCTATCAATGGGCATTTAAAGGCTCCTCAATAAGAAGAATAGCGTGTTTCTGCCATGTTCTGTCTGGACGTGAAAGAGCAGGACCGGTATGTGAGACGAATATTTGTGCAATGACCGCGTTATTATTGGAGCCATACTTCTGATGTCCATGTTGGAGACGTCCATACCCGGCCACCAAGGTGGAGTAGCATATTCTGTTGCTGATGCCTCGGGTAGACCATCAAGCGCTCGTACGGTTGTGATGAAGTTTGGTGGCACCTCCGTTAAAGATTTGGACCGTATTCGCATTGTGGCGAAGAAGGTAAAAGAAGAGTGGGCGCGAGGTCATCGTGTTGCTGTAGTGGTTTCGGCGATGTCTGGTGTGACGAACCAGATGGTGAAGTACTGTCATGACCTTAATCCTATGGCAGACCGTGCGGAATATGACGCTGTTGTTGCATCTGGTGAGCAGGTCACAAGTGGGCTGCTAGCTATTGCGCTTGGTGCATTGAACGTGCCTGCACGTTCATTCCAGGGGTGGCAGATTCCTTTAATGACGGATGAAGCTCATGGTTGCGCCGCGATTGAGGGTGTTGACGGAACGGCTTTGCTGAAATGTCTAGAGCAGGGCATCGTGCCGGTTATCGCTGGTTTCCAGGGTGTGGATGAGCATGGCCGCATTGCCACGCTTGGGCGTGGCGGCTCTGATACATCTGCAGTTGCACTGGCGGCTGCGATGAAAGCGGATCAATGTGATATTTATACCGATGTTGATGGGATTTATACGACCGACCCTCGCATTGTAAAACAAGCGCAGCGGCTAGATCGTATTACCTATGAAGAGATGCTAGAGCTGGCCTCCGTTGGGGCGAAAGTTCTGCAAACACGCAGTGTTGGATTAGCAATGCGTGAGAATGTGCGTGTACGTGTTTTATCATCCTTCGTTGAAACGGATGATAACAGCGGAACCATAGTTGTGGATGAGGACGAAAGCGTGGAGAAGAAACTGGTCACCGGGATTGCCTATTCCATGGATGAGGCAAAAATTACAATTCGTCAGCTACCTGATGAGCCCGGTATTGCCGCAAAGGTTTTTGGCCCATTATCTGCAGCTGGTTTGAATGTGGATATGATCGTCCAAAGTATTGGGGCTGATCGCAGCACAAATATGACCTTCACAATCGGTAAGGGGGAAGAGGTTCAGGCTTGTAAGATCCTTGAAGAACTTCGCTCTGAGATTGGCTATGGTGACCTCAATACGTCACGCAACGTCGTGAAGATTAGTGTGGTTGGTGTCGGAATGCGCTCCAATACAGGAGTAGCTACAACGATGTTCCGTACATTGGCTGAGAAGGGAATTAACCTCCAGGTGATCTCTACAAGTGAGATCAAAATTTCAGTGTTGATTGATGCTGAATATATGGAGCTGGCTATGCGGGCGCTTCACACTGCCTACGGCCTAGATGCCGGGGAAGGGGCATAATCATGAGTGATGCAATGAATGCGCGTGCAACGTTAGAAAAACTGTGGAAACCTGGTTGCGACTTCTTAGGGAGTAAGTACGCTATCCTCGGTGGGGCTATGTCCTGGGTGAGTGAGCGTAATCTTGTTTCAGCTATCTCCAATGCGGGTGGTTTCGGTGTGATCGCCTGCGGTGCAATGGAACCAGAACGTCTAGAAGAAGAGATTGTTGCAACACAGGCCCTGACGGATAAGCCATTTGGTGTGAATCTCATCACTATGCATCCAAAATTGGATGCACTGGTAGATGTATGTAATGCCCATAAGGTATCACACGTTGTTTTGGCTGGGGGTGTGCCAACTGGGGCTACAATCCGCCGTGTGCGTGATGGCGGTGCCCGGGTGATGGGTTTTGCTCCTGCTGTAGCCTTAGGGCGCCGCTTGGTAAAGCTGGGGATTGAAGCTCTCGTTATCGAAGGCTCAGAAGCCGGTGGGCATGTGGGACCTGTGTCCTTGAATGTTCTTGCTCAAGAAATTTTGCCTAATATCAAGGACGTTCCGGTGTTTGTCGCCGGTGGGTTAGGTCGTGGTGATGCGATTCTATCTTACCTAGAGCAAGGTGCCGCAGGTGGGCAGTTAGGGACGTTGTTTGCTGCATCCCAGGAAAGTATTGCCCATGAGCGGTTTAAAGCCGCTTTCCGCCGAGGGAATGCACGTGATGCGATTATGTCCGTACAGTTGGATGAGCGCTTCCCTGTAATTCCTGTTCGTGGCCTTGCAAATGAGGCTACACGTCACTTTATGAAACATCAGGCCGATGTGTTGGAGCGTTTCAAGAAAGGTGAGGTTGAGCGTGAAGCAGCACAGCTAGAGATTGAGCATTTCTGGGCTGGGGCTCTGCGGCGTGCTGTGATTGAGGGTGATGTTGAGAATGGCTCTATGATGGCTGGTCAGTCTGTGGGGATGGTGAAAGAGATCCGTCCTGTTGCTGAGATTATTTCGACATTGGTTGACCAGGCTGTTGCTGCTCTAGAAAAACGTGCAGAGCGTTCCTAAGAGTAAGGGCGTTTAAGATAAGGTTCAGCAGCTCATGCTAAGGTATGAGCTATCCCTTTGGATAATCATATGGGACCTGCTGTAGGGGGTGTCGTGAGCGAAGCAAAAGTAGAGAAAAACGCATCAGGTAAGACCTCTTTAGGTGTAGGTACCCGCTTGCGTATGCGGCGTGAGGAATTAGGAATTCGGCTTGAGGATGTTGTTAGTAAACTACGCATCCGCCAGGCTATGCTCCAAGCTCTTGAAGAAGAGCGTTATTCTGAAATGCCAGGCAAAGTCTATGTTATTGGCTTTGTTAAGAGCTATGCGGCTTTTCTTCAGCTTGATGTTGAATCAGTTCTTAAGCAGACGAATAAAGATTTAGAGAATTGGAAGCCAGCCAAAAAGGTTGTGCACTGCTCGCTGCCAGGCCCAAATGAGGGGCGTTCAGCAGGGTTGTGGGCTCTGTTAGTGGCTGGTCTTTTGGTGATCATTATCGCTTATGCGGGGTGGTATCACTTCCACTCTCATTCTCGTGTAGCTCCGTCTGTCTTTTCACCTAAGCTCTCTGAGGTTCCTGCTGGGCTGACAGATGGGCGTACGTCCTCTGATGGGATGCCAATTGCCCCCGCAAATACTTTGCCGGCGGCGGGTTCTGCATTGGAGGGGGGAGCTCCTTCAAGTTTGCCGACATTGCCTGATGGTTCTCCTGCTGGGTCGGCCGCGCCGATAGTGGATACAACAGCAGGGAGTGTTTCTCCAGCAGGGAGCCCACAAGAGGTTTCTGATGGTGTAGGTGTTCGTGCTTTAGAAGATAGTTGGCTTGAGCTAACAGACCATGCGGGAAAAATTGTTTTTTCGGGTGTGTTGAAAAAAGGCGAAACTTGGCATGGCAGTGCATCTGAGGCATATCACGCAACTGTTGGAAATGCCGCTGGTGTTGTTCTGCAGGCGGGGAATGTTGTAAGTGCTCCTATGGGGGCACCTAACAAAGTGATCCGTAATGCAGAGATTAGCGCTGCCGCTGTAGAAAGTGGCGTCTATGGGCAGGGGAGTTTGCCTGTAAATGGGATGCAGATGCCCCAACCAGTAAGTGGGTTGCCTGCGGAGGGGTTACCTCATTGAGGTAATTCCGTTAGGAATTTTGTGGTCGGTTAGATATCCGTTTTTTTGTATGGGTCAGATAGATAGACCCGGAGAGGTTGTCGATGAGTAGTTTACGTCCCTATCAGCATGTCGAACGTCGCAAATCACGCAAGATTTATGTCGGTGATGTTGCTGTTGGTGGTGATGCGCCTATTTCAGTACAGACGATGACCAACACGCTGACAACGGATATCGAAGGCACTATCGCCCAGATCCGTAAGGCGGAAATGGCAGGCGTGGATATTGTGCGTGTTTCTTGCCCAGATGAGGCAAGTACTGCAGCACTAAAAACGATTGTAGAAGAGGTGAATGCGCCGATCGTGGCAGATATTCACTTCCACTATAAACGTGCTATTGAGGCAGCGCAGGCGGGTGCATCTTGCTTGCGCATTAACCCGGGTAATATTGGTAGTGCAGAACGTGTGCGTGAAGTTGTGAAAGCTGCACGTGAGCATGGTTGCTCTATTCGTATCGGTGTGAATGCAGGTTCTCTTGAGCGCCATCTTCTTGAGAAATATGGTGAACCAAAGCCAGAAGCACTTGTTGAGAGTGCTTTGGAACATGCTAAGATTTTGCAAGATCATGACTTTCATGAATTCAAAATTAGCGTGAAAGCATCTGACGTCTTTATGGCTGTAGAAGCTTATAAGCAGCTTGCTGCGTGCTGTGATCATCCGCTGCATATCGGTATTACCGAGGCGGGTTCTAAGCGTGCGGGAACGGTGAAGTCCGCCCTTGGGTTAGGGAATCTTCTATGGGCTGGTGTAGGTGATACGATGCGTGTTTCCTTGTCCGCCCCTCCGGAAGAAGAAGTGCTGGTTGGCTGGGATATTCTAAAGTCTCTTGGGCTTCGTCATCGCGGCGTGAAGATTATTTCCTGCCCATCTTGTGCGCGGCAAGGCTTTAATGTGGTTGAAACGGTTCAAACATTGGAGGACCGTCTTCAGCATATTAAAACACCACTTACCCTGTCGATTATTGGCTGTGTTGTGAATGGTCCCGGTGAAGCTTTGATGACAGATATTGGTGTCACAGGTGGTGGCCAGGGACGCCATATGGTGTATGCCGCAGGTAAACAGGATCACACTATGCCTGCTGAAGATATGATTAATCACATTGTTGATCTTGTTGAGAAACGGGTCGCTGTGATTGAGGCAGAAAAGGCTGAGGCGGCAGGTCAGTAATGGCACGTTTTCAACCACCTCGTGGAACTAAAGACTTGCTGGGGGAGGGCATGCGTCGCCACCAGCAAGTTGTTGGATTTGGCTGTGAGGCGTTTCGTCGTTATGGCTTCCAGCAATGGGCAACGCCCATCTTTGAGGATACTCATGTCTTTGCCCGGTCTTTGGGGGAGACGTCAGACGTTGTATCAAAAGAGATGTACACGTTTGAGGATCGAGGTGGTGAAAGTGTCACTTTGCGGCCGGAGGGCACGGCAGGCGTGGCGCGTGCGCTGGTCTCCAACAGTTTGACGCAGGCATTACCCCAGAAGATATTTTATCATGGGCCAATGTTCCGCTATGAGCGCCCTCAAAAAGGACGCTTTAGGCAGTTCCACCAGATTGGTGCGGAGCTGATAGGGGCTGAGAGTGCTTTCCGGGATGCTGAAGTCATTGCGATGGCGCGAGATTTTCTCGTGTCACTTGGGTTGGGAGATGATCTCACATTAGAGCTGAATACGCTGGGGGATCTCGCAAGCAGGAAAGCATGGCGCGAGGCTCTTGTGGCATATTTCCGCCAACATAAAGATAGCCTTTCAGAAGATAGTAAAAATCGTCTAGAGGCTAATCCGCTCCGCATTCTGGATAGTAAGGCAGAGCAGGATAAACGGCTCTTAGCAGATGCGCCTGCATTCGATGATTTCTTAAATGATGAGTCCCGTAAATTTTGGGATGATCTGAGAGAAGCATTAACGGCTTTTGGTGTTTCTTTTGTTGAGAATCCACGCATTGTCCGTGGGTTGGATTATTACAGCCATACCGTTTTCGAATTCGTAACAGATAAGCTTGGTTCGCAGGGAACTGTCCTCGCTGGTGGGCGTTATGAAGGGCTGGTTGAAGAAATGGGCGGTCCTGCTGTACCATGTATCGGTTGGGCTGCAGGGATTGAACGTCTTGCCTCTTTGATTGAGGCGCCTGCTGCTGAGCATAGCGATGTTGCTATTCTTCCAATGGGTGACGCTGCTTTATTAAAATCAGCCTCTATTGCTCTTTCCTTGCGTAATGCTGGTTTTTCTGTGTCTATTGAAACAAAAGGCAATATGAAAAAGCGGATGGACCGTGTTGTGCAGTCTGGTGCCTCCCATGCCATCTTCCTTGGAGATGATGATCTAGAGCGGGATGTTGTGCAGCTACGTAGCCTTGCCACGCGTGAGCAAGAAGAAGTAGCTGTGGATGCTGTTGTTCATGTGCTGGAGCGTGTCCGAGCTGTATGAGTGCTGCGATCGACCATCGTTTAGGGCAAATTATTGCACGCTTTGAAGAGATTCAGGCTCTCCTGGCATCTGGTGAGAGCAGCGGGGAGGAGTTTTCCCGCCTTTCGCGAGATTATGCAGCGATGGAAGAACCCGTTGCGGCAATTCGTGCATGGCAAGAGGCGCAGACGCGTCAGCAGGAGGCTCAAGCACTATTAGCTGACCCTGAGATGAAAGAGCTCGCAGAGCAAGAGCTTAAGGATGTTGAGGCAGAACTACCAGGATTAGAGCAGGCTATGAGGCTAGCATTGCTTCCTCGTGATTCGGCCGATGAACGTAGTGCTATTCTTGAAGTCCGCCCTGCAGCAGGAGGAGATGAGGCGGCTCTTTTTGCCTCAGAGCTCTTTGAGGGATATCGGCGCTTTGCTGAGAAGAATGGCTGGCGTTTTGAGGTTATGTCGCTCACGGCGAGTGAACTTTCTGGTATGAAAGAAGGTATTGCGACGATTTCTGGGCGTGGTGTTTTTGCTCGTTTCAAATATGAGTCAGGTGTGCATCGTGTGCAGCGTGTGCCAGCGACAGAAAGTCAAGGACGTATCCATACCTCAACAGTGACGGTTGCTGTTTTGCCTGAAGCAGAAGAAGTGGATGTCGAGCTCCGTGATGATGATTTACGGATTGATGTTTATCGGGCTTCAGGTGCTGGTGGTCAGCATGTAAATAAGACTGAAAGTGCAGTACGTATCACTCATTTGCCGACTGGTGTTGTTGTTGCAATGCAGGAGGAAAAGAGCCAGCATCGCAATAAGGCAAAGGCAATGCAGATTTTGCGTGCACGCCTTTATGAGGCAGAACGGCAACGTGCTCATAATAGTCGTGCCGCAGATCGTAAGTCCCAGGTAGGTACGGGAGATCGCTCAGAGCGTATTCGTACTTATAATTTTCCGCAGGGTCGTGTTACGGATCATCGCATCAATCTCACTTTGTACAAGATTACTCAGGTTATGGGTGGGGAGTTTGATGAGGTTGTAGATGCTCTGACACATCATGAGCAGATGGAACTGTTGGCTCAAGAGTTGGGTACTACGGCCTAGGCCTTTAGTGGAAGAAGGTCGTTGCTGTAAAATGAGTTAAGATGTAGCGGTAGCGCAAATAGCGGGGCGGCCGTTTTTTTGTTCCGTAGCATCTGGATCATTCTCATTTATTAAGAAGAATTTTTTAAATTCTTCACTGCTTACGGCTTCATAAATATGTCCATTTGGGTTGTGGAGTATGCCTTCGCCGCTGACAGAGCGGGTCTCGATATGGCCATTCTGCATAATGGTGATTGTTCCGCATAAAGTGTAGGGAATGGACATGCGCCCTAGGGGCAGGGGAATAGTGGCCTGTTCCGTATTATGGTTCAGGTTGAGTTTGAATGTTGCTGCTAACTGGCCATTTAGATAGAGGCGAGACACCTCTGAGATTTCATCCGGTGCACGTTCATCTATGATGGTTAGACTTTCTCCCTCAGGTGAGGTGCTGTCTCTAGTGGCACTGTATCCCCACGAGGTAGAGATGAAGAGGCAGGCTATAAGGCGTGTTGCTGTGGGGAGTATTGTAAGGATGAGAGATTTCATGGGTGGCTCAAGACATATTAAGAGACCGGTGGATTTTGAAAATAATGCGTAAGGTGGAACTTTTACAACAAGCTACGCAGAGTCTTTTACAAGCAGGTATTGAAGATGCCTCATATGAAGCACGGTTATTATTGTGTTGGGCCTTGCAATGCGACCGCATGGCGTTAATGCAGCTTGTTGATATTCCACAGGAGGGAGCCGAACGGTTTAGGGAGGCTTTACGACGTCGGTGCCAGCGTGAGCCTATGGCTTTCATTACAGGGGAGCAGGGGTTCTGGACATTAGATCTTCACGTATCACCTGATACATTGATTCCACGTGGGGATAGTGAAACCTTAATTGAAGTCCTGTTGGATCATAAGCAAGAGCGTTCAGCCGAAGGGACGTTTCTGGATTTAGGGACAGGGACGGGTTGTTTACTTCTTGCGGCACTTTCTGAATATCCTCATGCAAAAGGAATAGGTGTAGATCTCGCATGGGAGGCTGCTGCTTTAGCCGCTAGAAATGCACGCCGAAATGGTTTGTCTGAGCGAGCGTCTTTTTTTGCAGGGAATTGGGCCGAGGCTTTGCAGGGGTGTTTTGATGTTGTTCTGTCAAATCCTCCATATATCGAGCATGAGGATATGAAAGCCCTTATGCCAGAAGTATTACAATATGAGCCGCACCGTGCGTTAGATGGAGGAGACGATGGGATGAGTGCTTATCGTCTCATCTGCAGGGCGTTGCCAAGGCTTTTGAAGAAGAATGGTTGCGCTGTGCTTGAGCTTGGCATAGGCCAAGAAGATAGTGTGACGGCTATTGCTGAGGAGGTAGGCCTGCATAAGGTAGAGTGCCGAAAAGATCTTGGAGGTATTCCTCGTGCATTACTTTTGAGGCAGGCTTAGAAAGCAGTTGGCTTATGCGGATACTCTTGGTAGTATGCCTTCGAAAGACTAGGGTCAGAGAATACGGTAGTCTCGTATTTAGTGGCTGAAAGCGTGGCGTTAGCCGCCCCCTAGGAGAAAAGAAGTTTCTTCAAATAATGATTGGGAAGAAACATCAGGTTTGGTGGCTGATAAGCGCCATAGAATAAGATTGCGGGTTTAAAAATATGAAGCGTATGAGGAACCGTCATCATCGTTCAGGCGGCGGTGGGGGAGCATCTCGCGGCAATAATGGTCAGATTCCTCTGAATCGTAACCATGTTTTTGAGAGTAATGGGCCTGACCTGCGTATTCGTGGGACAGCACAGCAGCTATTTGAGAAATATCTCCAGCTGGGGCGTGATGCTACAGGCACAGGCGACCGTGTTCAGGCTGAAGCCTATTTTCAACATGCTGAGCATTATTTCCGTGTGTTGAATGCCATGAATCAGGCTGCACAGGCTGCACAACAGGAGCGTGCTGAACGCCAGCGTAATTATGAGCAGGCACGTCAAGAGCGGCGTGAAGCACGTGAGCGGCGCGAGCAGCAAGGTGAGGGGGATGCTTCACCTGAGGATGATAGGCATGAGCCGGAGCGTGAACGGCGTAAAGCTGCGCCATCTCACGATATAGATGAGATTGAGGATTAAATTTCAATATATGTGGCCTGCTTAAGCAGTTTATCTAACGTTAAGCGGCCATATATTTTGCTGGTTTGATCGAAAGAAGCTGGAGGAGGAGTACTCTTCTGGCTTTTTTTGTAAGCATAATACGAGCGGCTCTTGTCTAGTATAGAGAAGATGCAAGCCGGTTAAGCTTATGCTCGTGCATATTATATTTTAGGGGAGATAAAAAAAGATGGATGGTAGCGGCGGACGGATTTGAACCGCCGACCAAGGGATTATGATTCCCCTGCTCTACCACTGAGCTACGCCGCCATATTTCCATCGAAGGCCAGAGCCTCTCGTTGGGTGTGGTTTCTATGTCAGTATGAGGGAGGTGTCAACAGCTATTAGTGAATATCTTTATGTTTTTGTACATTTTCCTATTCACTTTCGGTGCTCAGCCTGTCACTTTTACATACCCTAAGAGGAATATTCACGATTAAGCAGGAAGAGGCCTTCTTTTGTCTCAACATTTTACGAACATTTTGTTTGCGTTTAGCAGTGCCTTCTCATGGCTCCCGCCGTATGTGGTGTCTGTCATTATGTTGGGTTGCGTTGGGTTAGCTGCTTTTTATGTTGGGCACTGGGCCAGTGCTTTGGTGCTGCGAATCCCAGGCACACGAAGTGCTGCGATGATTCGTAATACAGTAGGTGCGTTATCACGCCCTATGCAGATTATGATAACATTGCTTGCTCTTTTAACGGCTCTTCCTGCCGCTACGGGTTTTTCTTATGCAGCTGAACAAAATGTTCGTTTATTTTTGTTCTTTCTGCTTATTTTGATCGTTGGATTTGCGATCATCATTATTTTCAGGCTGACTACTGCGGCGTATCTCAACCGACTGGCGCGGCTAGAATATACTGATGATATCATGGCGCGTGCTCACCAAACGCAGATAAAAGTGCTGCGTCGCTTGGGTGAAATATTAATTGGTATTGTCACTGTTGCCACGGCGCTGATGCTTTTTCCTTCAGTTAAGCAATATGGCGTTTCTTTGTTTGCGTCTGCAGGTGCGGCATCATTGGTTGTGGGTTTGTCTGCTCGTGGCTTGCTGACAAACCTTATCGCTGGTGTACAAATTGCAATTACACAGCCTATTCGAATGGAAGATCTCGTTGTTATTAACGGTGATTGGTGCTGGGTAGAGGAGATTACGGCAACATATGTTGTGTTGCGTGTGTGGGACTGGCGGCGGCATATCGTCCCGTTGTCTTATTTCTTAGAAAATCGTTTTGAAAATTGGACGCATAATTCCGCAGCGATTACCGGTGTTGTGTTTTTGTGGCTCGATTACGAAGCCCCAATGGATGAAATTAGGGAAGTGTTACGCGAGATCGTCCGTAGCTGCCCTTTATGGGATGGTAAGGTCTTTGATGCACAGGTTGCAGATTGTAATGCTGAGGCGATGTCTGTCCGTGTGATTGCAAGTGCACGCAATGCAATGCAAAGCTGGGATTTACGGTGTGATATTCGCGAAAAGGCAATAGCTCATATCCGTCAGCATTTTCCAGAGGCGCTGCCGCGGCGGAGAATGGCATTTGTGGCACCTGATACGGGTATTCCACTAAATATGTCCGATCCTGATACGTTGTTGTCTCCACCGATACATCGTCCTCCAGCAGGAAGTTATATGGGGCCGGGGAGTACCTCATAAGCAACGAGAAATAAGTTACATAAAAGGGCTGAGAGTATGTGGCGTTATCTGCACATATTTCTCAGCCCTTTTTATTTATGAGTGTGTTTGTGTGTCTGTGGATGCCATGAGGGAATGTTTACGACCATAAAGTCGGTAGGTTAGGACGCCGGTAAGCAAATATCCCGTAAGGATAAGGAAGGGGATAGGATTGCCGCCCCATAGCGCATGCAACATATTAAAAAGGAGTGGCAGCCCCATAAGGAGGCAGAAGAGAATGCCTAATAGAGGGGTTATGCCTATCCAAAATCCATGAATGTGAAATCCCCCTAAGGGAACGCGAAATGGGCGTGGAATATCGGCAGCGTAATTGCGTTGCCAAATTACAGTAAAACATACAATCGCGAAGGCTAAAGCCGTGCCCAGTGAGACGAGATCACTGATAATATTGATAGGAAGCATAGCGGTCATAAGAGCGATGAGCGCTCCCATGATAAATGTTCCTTTGAAAGGGGTGCGAAAACGTGGGTGAACCTGGCTAAAAATTGGAGGGATCAGACCATCACGGCCGATTGTGAGTAAAATACGGGATTGCCCATACATTAAGCCGAGCAGCACAGAGCATAATCCCACAGTAGCCCCGGTATTGATAAAAATTGCGAGCCAAGGTTTTCCCATAACCTGAGTTGCAATTGCTAATGGATCGGCAACATCTAGCTGTGTATATGGCACAATTCCTAAGAGAATTGCGGCAACGGCGATGTAGATTAATGTGCAGATGAGCAGGCTACCGATGATACCAATGGGGATATCTCGTGTTGGGTTGCGTGCTTCCGCTGAAGCAGTTGAGACGGCTTCGAAACCACCATAAGCAAAAAAGATAATGGACGCAGCGCGAAAGATGCCGGCAATGCCAAAGTGCAGATGCTCTTGGGCAGGGGGAATAAACGGCTCCCAGTTTTGGGGAGTGATGTAATGTATCCCAATAATGAGAAAAAGAAATAGCACGCCAATTTTGAGCGCCACAACAAGCGTATTAAAGCGAGCAGATTCTTCAACTCCTCGGGCGAGTAGAGCGGTAATGAGTAAAACGGCGATAAAGCCGATAATATCAAGGCGCCACCCAAATGTAATAGCAGTGCCTTCCGACCCGGGAACGGGCTGTAAGCTGGTTTGTGTTAGCCATGTGGGGAGATGGATATGGAATATCCCTAAAAGGGAGTTCAAATATCCTGAAAGCCCTGCAGCAACGGCCGTACAAGATATTCCGTATTCCAGCAGCATTAGCCAGCTAATATTCCATGCTGTTCGCTCGCCCATGGAAATATAGGCGTAAGAATAAGATGAGCCTGATACGGGAAAGGCTGAGGCGAGTTCTCCATAACAAAAGGCGGTAAAAAGGCACGCGGCTGCTGCAATGAGAAATGACAGGAGGACAGCAGGCCCTGCATATTCGGCTGCGGCTGTGCCTGTCATAACATACACCCCAGCCCCAACAGTAGTTCCTACCCCCATGAGAAGAAGCTGAGTCGCTGTTAGACTGCGTTTTAGCGTGAAAGATTCATTCTCTGCTGTAATCTGGGCCATCGTTTTGCGGCGTGGATTACGCTTTGGAGATAAGGAGGAGGGAGATGTACACATAATGGGAGAGGAATGATACCAGGGGAATAGGCGCCAAATGCGCAGAAGAGGGGCATACGCCCCTGCGAGATGTTTTAGTTATGTCCCTTTTATTGGGAGTTTGGATTCATCCTGGAATGTTTGCGGCCATATAAGCGATATATGCCAATACCAAGACTGCCATAAATGATGAAAAAGATCAGAGGAATCAAGTTTCCCTTTAATGTGGTGTGAATCATATTAAGTGTGAGGGGGATAAGCATGCAGAGGCAAAAGAAAATGCCGAGGAAGGGTGTGGTTCCGATCCAAATACCACGTATGCGAATGCCTCCTAAAGGAACACGAAAGGGACGCTCATCATGTGGAGCGCAGTTGCGCTGCCAAATGACGGTAAAGCAAACAATGGCAAAAGCTAATGTTGTGCCTATGCAGAGAAGATCCCCCAATAAGGCGATGGGTAGTGTTGCGGACATACATCCCATGATAATTCCCATACATAATGTGGCGACCCAAGGGCTTTTGTGGCGTGCGTGAAGGGTGCTGAATATTTTAGGAAGAAGGCCATCAAGGCTGATCGTATGGAGCATGCGTGAAATGGCGTAGAGGAGGCCAGTCAGGACGGAGAATAGCCCGATGGTTGCTCCAGCATTAATTAAGAAAGCGAGCCAAGGCTGGTGCATTAGTTCTGTTGCAACAGCAAGCGGGTCGGTGACATCAAGTGTCTGATAGGGGGCTACTCCTAAAAGAATAGCAGCGACAACAATATAAATTAACGTACAAATTAGGAGGCTGCCGATAATCCCAATGGGGACATCCCGTGTAGGATTACGCGCTTCAGCCGAGGCGGTTGAAACTGTTTCAAACCCGCCATAAGCGAAGAAGATGATAGATGCTGCACGGAAAATCCCAGAGATGCCAAAATGGAAGTTACCTTGTGCAGGTGGGATAAAAGGCTGCCAGTTGCTGGGGTGAATGTACCATACTCCGATAGCAACAAAGAGAAGTAGAACGGCAATTTTGATGCTTACAATAGCAGTGTTAAAGCGTGCAGATGCTTCAATACCCCTCAGGAGAATGAGGCTCACGAAGATCATCACCGCGAAACCTACGATGTTAAGGCTAGGGTGAAACGCCAAAAGATCATTGGTAGAATGAGGAACAACCTGCAAGGTGGCGTGTGAAATATAAGCAGGTATATGGAGCCCAAGTTCATCTAGTAATGATGTAAGATAGCCAGAAAAGCCAGAGGCTACAGCCGTACCCGCAATGGTATATTCGAGGAGAAGTAGCCACGCTGTCAGCCACGCCATTTTTTCTCCCATAGAGAGATATGCATAAGAATAAGCTGAGCCTGCTACGGGAAAGCTAGAGGCAAGTTCGCCATAGCATAATGCCGTAAAAAGACAGGCAGCTGCGGCAATAAGAAATGAGAGTAAAACGGAGGGGCCTGCAAATTCTGCCGCCGCTGTACCAGTAATAACGTAAACCCCTGCTCCGATAGCTGTACCAACTCCCATAAGGAGTAGTTGGACGGCTGTTAAGCTACGTTTTAGTTCATGCTGTTGGTGTGTTGTTTGGATTTGGCTTAACGTTTTACGGCGGGCTTTATTCATGGGGATGCACAGTCGGTAGGGGGAACAAGAACAATATGGCAGCGTAATGATTACATATTCATGGCGCGGCGGTGAGGGGTTGTAAATTACACAAGCAGATTTTTGATCATATTTTAGCTTTCAAATTGATTTATTATTTGTGGTCAAAGATTAAAGAATATCAGGATGAAGCTCCCCCCGCCTGCTACGAGGCAATAAAGGCCAAAAGCTTTTAATGTGTGTTGGTTATCGTTTTCAAAGAAACGTAACAAATAACGAGAGCATAAGAGGGCGGTGAGTCCCGCAACAATAGCGCCGATAAGTGCTTGCTCAATTATAGTGGTGGAAAGGACGGTGTGGCGTAATTGCCATGCTTCTTTAGCGGTTGCTGCTAGGATAATGGGTTGCGCCAGTAAAAGAGAAAAGCGTACTGCAGATAGATGGCTGAGTTTGCGTGTAAGGCCGCCATTTATCGTTGCGCCAGAGCGGGATAGTCCAGGTAAAAGCGCAAGGCACTGCCATATACCAATGATAAGCGCATCCTTATAAGACATGCTGTTTAATGTTTTAGAGGCAGTTTGCGTGTGAGCTGAATGGGCAGTGGAACGGCGGATCATCATTTCGGTAATGATAAGTAGAAGGCCGTTAAGGGTCAGAAAGCCCGCTACCATAAGAGGGTTCGCAAATACGTGCCTTAAAGCATGCTCAAAGAGTCCACCTAATAATATAGCGGGGATCGTTGCCGTGACTAAAAGAGCGCAAATGCGAATGGCTTCGGGGCGTGTGTGTTGAGGCGAGGGGCGGAAGAGCCCATAGAGGATGCCTTGCCAGTCCTTCCAGAAAATATGAGCAAGGGCGAGTAAAGTGCCAACATGTAGCATGGTAAGAAATGGTAGAAATATCGGGCTATGTTCATCTAGGGACCAGTGCAAAATGCTAGGGATAAGCACTGCATGACCGAGGCTGCTGACGGGGAAAGGCTCAGTAATGCCTTGTACAATAGCGAGTATGATAGCCTGGAAAAAGGTCATGAAGAGAGTGGTCCAATAAAACTCGAATGCCAAATAGGAAAGCTAAGAGGGTGCTGGCGAGGAAAATGGTGGTATGGTATAGTGAAACTCGCCAGTTCCCTTAGATCCTGCTTATTCTGGCGGTAAGATATCAGAGCAGAAGATGAATTTCGAGGTGCCTATGCAGAACATTGTTAAAGGTCGTGGAGGTGCGTTTTGTGCAAGCTTCATTGTTCTGCTTCTGGCTATTGGGGGCATTGCCTATGGTGTGGCGATCTTAAAGGGGCCGGGGCAAAACATGACCTATTATCATGCTTCTTTTAGCTCTGCGAATGGCCTTTCTGTTGGGGCCAATGTGGATTTAGGCGGTGTTGAAGTGGGGCGAGTGCGTTCAATCACACTCAACCCGGAAACAGCAATTGTTGATGTGTTTTTTGGCGTGGAGAGCAGTTTGAGATTGCCAGAAGACACTGCAGTAGGTATTGCAGCTCCTACGGTGGGTGGGGATAATGCTCTACAAATTTTGCCAGGTAAAGCGCAGCAAGTTCTTCATGCTGAGGCAACCATTATGGATGCGCGGCCGTTGCTCTCATTAGAGCAGCAAATTAGCAACTACATTTTTAATGCAGGACACCTGTAAGAGAGTATGAGCTCGTCTTAGGATAAAGTTCTTACTCTTAGATGTGGCTATTTAGAAAAGGCTTCCCATCAGAAAGATGGGAAGCCTTGTTTTATTTCGGGTTAGTCGTTTGCGGGATAAGTGGCGGTCAGGCGCCGCTGTTTTATCCATGAGCGCAGCATGCCGAAGATGCCAGAACTCTTCCACCCTTCTTTCTTTTTTGCTGCACCAATCAGGAAGGTCTGACGATAATGGTAGAATTGAGCTGCGTAGGCTTCTTTTAGCGTGGTGCGTCGATCCCAAATATGAATGGCCTCAGAGCCGACCCCGTTAATTTCAATAATTTGGAAATCTTTCCCTTCCTTTAGGCTCTCAGGTGAAAGGGTTTTGAGGTCAATACGGCCAAAATGGAAGTCCGGAATATCAGTCATAATGGCATCAATACGTTGCGTAAGAGCCGGGGTGATATCTTGTGCTCCATTGCGGAAGACTGAACCTTTACAGTGGTTCCCAGCGAAAAGAAGAGAGAGTGTTTCACCTTTAGGGAGGATTTCTTCCTCACGTCCTTTAATGCGTGGCAGATATAGCTGCGGCACTTGCTGCATGCGAGTATCAGCCATAATGAGGTCGCGTAATGTGGACTGCCCATCTCCAACGAGGATAGGCTCCTCCTTGTAAGTAAGGGATGTGATACGCCCCTTAGCTTCAGAGGGATGGCGAATGTAGAAAACACCTACTTCTAAGGGGTAGGTAATGAGGGATTGGAGCATGAGGGTAACCCCATGGGGGAAGAGGGCTAAGACCTCTTTTAGCATCTCCAGTGAGGAGACAAGCTTCACGCCAGCTCCGTTGCAGCCAATATCTGGTTTGATAACAACAGGGAAGGTTAGCCCCATTTCATCCATCGCCGTCAGAACGGTCTCAACAGATTGTTCGCTATTGTTAAAAATACGATAGGGAGCAATAGCTTCTTGGGCCGTGGGGCCTGCCATATTGAGGATGGAGCTTTTACTCTCACCGCATAAGCCCCCTGTTTCAATACGTGGGTTTGTCGCAGTGGAGATACTGAGGTCGCGATAACGTAGCCCCATTAGGATCCAATAAATAACGATAGGCGTATAAAAGATCTTATCTGGCCAGAACTCAAAGAGAGAGATGGCTTTTTGATCTGTGGAGTCGGTTGTCATAATTTATTGGCCTCTACGCTGCAGGCGGCCAATAAGACGCCCCATTGCAAAAATACAAAACACAAAGCCGATGATCCCAGCCCAGCGCCAACCGCCTTGGTGTGCCAAGAGCCAGTGGCCTATGCGGAGAGATAATAAAAATAGTAAACTGGTCCAGATGAGAGTGGCGCCAATTGCTGTAAGCGCGAAAGCCCAGAAAGGGGCTCGGAAAAAGCCGCAAGCTGTATAAAGAGGGAGCCGCGCACCAGGAATGAAGCGGGATATCCCCACAACGCTGATAATATTTTTAGAGAACCAGCGATGGGCCTGCTCTTCACTAGGGAGAGTCAAAAATCTATGCAAAAAAGGCCAGCGGCTACCAGCAAGGCCCAGCCCGTATAAACCGATGTCACCAATCACGACCCCAGCATATAGGCTTAGGAGAGCTGTGATGATAGATACTTGGCCTGCTTGAGAGGCAACGGCAGAAAGGACAGTTGCAACATCTTCAAGGATAAATGTACCAAGGATGATGGAGGCGGCTTTCAACCAGATGGGTTGAGAGGCCATAAGAGTGCTGATACGAATCACAGAAAGACGATCTCGGTCATTAGTGTGCGGGATTTTTGCATGGAATTAATGAATCCACAATTGTTGCAAGAGGCGTCAGGCTTCCCTTTTACAGAGGTAAAATAATAGTGACAGGGGAAAAACTCATACAGAGGCGATATTTTCTTGCGGCTTTAGGTGGTGGGCTTGCAGCGAGCCATGCTGTGCAGGCTGCTGGCGTGTCTTTAACATTGGCCGAGGCAAAACGTTACCATATTTTTTTACAAGGTGTTCGGCAGCAGGCGCTAGCTCTTGGAATACCGAAAGATATTGTTGATGCTGCGTTAGCGTTGGCGAAGAAACCGAATCAGAATGTTTTACGGTTAGACCGCCATCAACCTGAATTTACGCTGACATGGGCTCAGTATCGTGAGCGTGTGTTAGGGGCCGCACGGTTGTCTGAAGGGCAGAAGATTTATCGAAAAATAAAACATGTCGTTGTGCCTCTAAGTGCGAGGTACCGGTGTGATTCTGCCGTGATTATGGGGATATGGGGGCTAGAATCCGGATTCGGAGTGAAACAGGGGCGCTATAATGTGATTGATGCGTTAGCGACTTTGGCGTTTGATGGGCGAAGAGCTCCTTTTTTCCGAAGCGAGTTGATGAATGCGTTTAAAATTTTAGCAATGCGAAAAATCTCACCATCGGCGTTACAGGGCAGTTATGCCGGGGCTATGGGGCAAGTGCAGTTTATGCCCAGTGCTTATTTAAAATATGGCGTTGATGGTAGCGGGGATCGTCGGTGCGATATTTGGAATACGCCCGCTGATGTGTTTGCTTCGATCGCAAATTATTTGAGTAATAATGGCTGGCGACGTGGCGAGCCGTGGGGAGAAGAGGTTGCGGTCCCACTAGGGATTAATGGGCATTTTGTGACATTAGGGGCGCAAAAATCACGGTATGGGCAGGAACGGCCTGTTGCGGAGTGGAGTGCTATGGGGGTTCGCCCTGTGCAGAATAAGCGGTTTGTAGCCCCACAAGGGAAGGGGGCTTTACTCCAACCAGATGGTCCCGGTGGACAGGCCTTCCTTGTATACCGTAATTTTCATGCTATCCGAACATATAACCCTTCAGATTATTACGCATTGGCTGTGGGGATGCTCGGCGATAAGATGGCCCTAAACCTACAGGGGTAGGATAACAGGTGTAGGAACCTTATATTAAGGTTTAAGTGTGTTTCATTACATCTCGCGGTATGTGGGATGGCTCAGCGCGGGGATTAACGTGCAGACAAGACGTTCTCTTATGGGTGGCATGGCTGGTTTTTCAGCATGCTCGTTATTAGCATTATCTCAGTCAGGCCGTGCAGCTGGGCTGAACCGGCAGGCGAATCATGCTGGTGGGGCATCGGCTGCGGCAGGTGCCCTTCCTGTCGAATCGGGGCTTGGAATTGCTATGACCCCAATGGGCCCAGTGCCAACGTCTGCACGCTGGGCTTATGTTGTTGATAGCACAACTAATACAGTGCTGCTTAGCCGCAATGCAGAAGAGCGCATGCCTCCGTCATCACTAACAAAAATGATGACAGCTTATGTTGTTTTTGCCTTTCTTGCGTCTGGGCGCATTAGCTTAGAGCAGCGTTTCCCAGTGAGCCATAAAGCATGGAAAATGCAGGGATCCCGCATGTTCGTGCTAGAAGGTAGCACGGTTAGTGTGGAGAATTTGATACGCGGGATGCTAATCCAGTCCGGTAATGATGCTAGTATCGTCTTAGCAGAAGGTATTGCTGGTTCTGAGGAGCGTTTTGTTACTCTGATGAATGAGGCTGTGGCTCGTATGGGGTTACAGAACTCACATTTTGAAAATGTGACAGGGATGCCTGCTGAGGGCCACTATATGTGTGCAAAAGATGTGGCAATCTTAGCAGAGAACTTGATCCACGGTTTCCCACAATATTATCATTTCTTTGGCGAAAAAGACTTTACCTTTAACCACATCACCCAAGAAAACAGGAACGTGCTGGTGGGTAAGGGGCTAGCTGATGGGTTGAAGACAGGCCATACAGAAGCTGGGGGTTTTGGTTTATGTGCTAGCTCACAGCGCAACGGTAAGCGTGTGCTTGTGGTCATTAACGGCACAAATTCCATCATTGAGCGTGCGCGTGAGGGCAGTCGCTTGATGAGTTGGGCTTTTACAAATTTTGAGACAGTTCAGCTTTTACAGCGTGGGCAGGTCATTGAGCCTAACGCTGCTGTGTGGATGGGTGCACAGCATTCTGTACCTTTGGCGATTGCTCAAGATGTTAGCTTGACCATTCCTGTTGGGTGGCGCTCCAAGGTGCAGATTAGTGTGGATTATCCGGCACCAATCCCGGCGCCTGTTGTTGCAGGGCAAAAATGGGGCCGTATTTCGGTTTCGCTACCAGGGCAAGCTCCTGCCTATTATCCGCTCTATACCGTAGCTGCTGTGGATGAGATCGGCCTCGTTGGGCGTCTTATGGCGCGTTTAACACATGCTGCTCGATAAGACAGGCGGCATGTTTGTGACGCTAGAAGGTGGTGAGGGGGCAGGGAAGTCCTCTCAAGCTGCCTATCTAGCGGAGCAGCTCGAGGCCGATGGGTTCCGTGTATATAAGACACGAGAGCCTGGCGGCACGCCAGCAGCTGAAGCACTCCGTCATCTTTTGTTGTTTGGCGAGGCGTCATTCTGCTGGCAGGCCGAAGTTATGGCCCATATGGCAGCACGAATGGACCATTTAGAGCAGAAAATTAAGCCTGCGTTGGCGGATGGACAGATTGTAATTTGTGATCGCTATCATGATTCAACTTGGGCGTATCAGGGCTTTGGTATGGGGGCGGCGCGACCTGAGGTGCTGTCTTTTATTACGGCGTTGCGTCAACTTGTTGCGTGTGAGCCAGATCTTACATTTCTGCTAGATATCCCTGTGGATGTTGCCCATACCCGCCTTGTAAAGCGGGGTGGTAAGACAGACCGATATGAAGGGCAAGCATCACAATTTCATCAGCGTGTACGAGATGGTTTTTTGCAGGTAGCTCAACAAGATCCTGAACGTGTCGTTGTGGTGGATGCTTGCGCGTCTATCGAAGGGGTTAAAAAAGAGATTTATCGGCATATGCAGGTGTGGCTTGAGGGAGGCGGAATGTGAGCCAATCTCTGCCGGAGCCGCGGCAGGCTGGGATCCTTTATGGCCATCAGGCTGCTGAAAAGCACTTTTTAGATTCTTGGCAGTCAGGTCGGCTGCACCATGCGTGGCTTATTTCTGGTCCTGTAGGTGTTGGTAAGGCGACATTGGCTTTTCGCCTTGCACGCCATTTATTAGGTGGTGTGGATCTGGAAAGCCCCGCTGGGCGGCGTATTACGGCTGGTACACATGGCGATTTGCTTGAAATTTCTAGAAAGATGGATGTGCGTAAGGGCCGTTTAAAAGGGGAAATTACGGTCGCAGATGTACAGCCTGTGCAAAATTTTTTGCATCATACAGCAACAGAAGGTGGTTGGCGTGTTGTTATTGTAGATGGTGTTGAAGCCTTAAATCGCTTTGCCGCCAATGCATTGTTGAAGATTTTAGAGGAACCACCGCCGAAAGCTGTTTTATTTTTAACGACATCAGCCCCGGGGGCTTTGTTACCCACATTGCGCAGTCGCTGTCGCCCCTTGGCTCTTTCGGAGCTGGTAGATCAAGATATGCGGGCTCTGATGCCGAATGTATCTGAGGATATACTCAAGAAAGCTCATGGATCGCCGGGGCGGGCGGTGTTTTTAACTCATGATCGCGATGGGTTATGTGCTGACCTTGTAGCGCAAATTATGCGCGGTGAAGCACTAGATAGCGCAAGTTGGGGGACAGTAAGCAAGGTGGCGCGTGAGGCTGAGGGTTTCGCGTTATTTTGTGACCTATTGGGTGGAGAGTTAAGTAAAAAGGCGAAAGATGCTGCTATGGCAGGAGCATTGTCTTGTGCGGCATCTATAGCGGAGAAGGTGAGTGCCTTGGAGAGAATACGCCGGCAAAGCGAGGGCTTTAACCTTGACAAGGCGCAGGCGATCCGAGAAGCCATAGCTCTTGCTTTATAAGAGCAAACCGGACATTTTTTGATATAGAAGAACCAGAGTGCAGGAATAGATATGACGCGGCGTTTTACCATCACAACTCCCATTTTTTACGTGAATGGTGCCCCGCATATCGGGCACGCGTACACGTCTATTGCGTGCGATGTGCTGGCACGTTTCCATCGGCTAGATGGCAGTGAAGTGCTATTTGTCAGCGGGACAGATGAACATGGGCAGAAGGTTGAGCAGAGTGCCCATGCCCAAAATGTTGCCCCGCAGGAATTTGCGGACCGTATTTCACAGCGTTTCCGGCAAATGCAAAAAGACATGGCTGTAGAGACGGATGAATTTATCCGCACCACTGAGGAGCGGCATAAAAAGGCAGCGCGTGTTCTGTGGGAGAAGGTAGCGGAGAACGGCCATATCTATCTTGATGCGTATGAAGGTTGGTATTCCACACGTGATGAGATGTTTGTGGGGGAGGATGAGATTACCCTCCATCCTGATGGTAGCCGGACAGCCCCTTCCGGTGCGCCGTTAGAATGGGTGAGAGAGCCATCTTACTTCTTTAAGCTCTCAGACTTCCAAGATCGCCTTTTAAAATTTTATGAAGAAAACCCTGATTTTATCGGTCCAGTTGGCCCGAAAAGGGAAATTGAGAGCTTTGTAAAGCAGGGGTTGCGTGATCTTTCCATTAGTCGCACCAGTTTCCGCTGGGGGATCGAAGTCCCTGGTGATCCAGACCATGTAATGTATGTATGGTTTGATGCGCTGGCGAATTATCTCACCGCTGTGGGGTATCCAGACCTAAATGACCCGCGTCAGGTCCATTGGCCTGCTGATGTGCATGTGGTAGGGAAAGAAATTATTCGCTTCCACTGCATTTACTGGCCAGCCTTCCTGATGGCTGCTGGTCTGCCGCTCCCCAAACGTGTCTTTGCCCATGGGTGGTGGACAGTCGAAGGCGAGAAGATGAGCAAATCTCTCGGCAATGTTCTAGATCCGAAGGCTCTGGCCGATGAGTTTGGGTTGGATCAGTTACGCTTCTTCTTGATGCGTGAAGTGCCTTTTGGTGGGGATTCCAACTTCAGTCGCCGTTCATTGATTACACGAATGAATGTTGAGTTGGCGAATGATCTCGGTAATCTTGCGCAGCGGACATTAAGTCAGATCGCCCGGAATTTAGAGGGTGTGCTTCCTGAGCGGGGTAAGTTGAGTGAGGATGACCAGAAGATCCTTGCGCAAGCCTCTTTATTGCCATCCGTTACACGGGATTACATTGAACGCTTAGCGATTAGTGATGCGCTGGAAGAAATTTGGAAGCTCATTCGTGAGGCGAATGCGTATATTGATCGCCAAGCACCATGGGCACTGAAGAAGACAGATCCTGCACGTATGGCTGATGTTTTACGTGTTTTGGTTGATGTGATCCGTACGGTTGCGACCTTGTTGCAGCCTTATATGCCGACAACAATGGAGAAGATGCTGGATCAACTCGCCGTTAATGAAGATGAGCGGCATTTTGCGGCGTTGGAGACTATGTTGCCAGGTGGGCGTGTTCTGCCTAAACCTCAAGGGCTTTTCCCTCGCTTTGTTGAGGAGAGCAAAGAGGGATGAAAGGGCTGATTGATACACATTGTCACTTAGATCGTGTGGAAGATTTAACAGAGGCTTTGTCTCTAGCTGGTGCTGCTGAGTTGGCTGGAATGATTACCATCGGCACACGTTGGTCTGAGCGAGCAACACAGCTTGCTTTGACACAGCATGATACAGCAGAGCTACGCGTATGGTGCTCTATGGGGACACATCCTGATCATGCACATGAGGAGCGTCTTCCTGAACTTTCTGAAATGCTTGTGGAGCTTGATCATGCCCAAGTGGTCGCTATTGGAGAGTCTGGGCTAGACTACTTCCACGGGACGGATGAGGTGAAACCCGCCCAGCATGTGGCATTTCGTCGGCATATCGAAGCAGCCCGTGTGACGGGGCTTCCTTTGGTCATACATACGCGTCAGGCAGATGATGATACTATTGCTATCTTGCGGGATGAGCATGCGAAAGGGGCTTTCCCTTTTCTGATTCATTGTTTTGCATCAGGTTCTAAACTTGCCGAAGCGGCGGTGGAGCTAGGAGGGTATCTTAGCTTTTCTGGCCTCCTCACATTTAAAAAGTGTGAGGAGATTCGTGAGGTGGCTCGCCATGCTCCAGAAGATCGTATTTTGGTGGAGACGGATAGTCCATTTCTGGCCCCTGTGCCAAAGCGTGGTAAGCCGAATACGCCAAGTTATGTTGTGCATACAGCAGGTTGTTTAGCAGCAGAGCGTGGCTTAGAGGCTGAGGCTTTAGCCGAGATAACACGAGCCAATACGCGCCGCTTATTTACAAAGGTTGCTCTATGAAAATCACTATCCTTGGTTGTGGTGGCTCCGCTGGTGTCCCTATGATCGGGGGTGAAGAAGGGGTGGGTACGGGTATTTGGGGGGCATGTGATCCTACTAATTCTCGTAACCACCGCTTGCGCTCATCTATTCTTGTGGAACATGAAGGGTTTCGTCTTTTAGTAGATAGTGGGCCAGATATTCGCCAGCAGCTCCTGAGTAATGGCCTTACTAGGTTAGATGGTGTGCTGTATACTCATGCACATAGCGACCATATTGCTGGGCTTGATGAGTTGCGAGCGGTGAACCGCGTGATAGGTCGCCCTTTAAAGTTATTGGCAACTACCCCTGTAATAGACGAATTAAAATCCCGCTTTAGTTATGTGTTCAAGCCGTGGGAGGGGGGTAATTTTTACCGCGCTGCTTTCGATGTGGTGTCTTTGCCATCTTGCGGTGAGGTTGAAGCTGGTCCCTTAAAAGGAGTTGTCTTCCCACAGAAACATGGGTGGACACAGAGTTTAGGGATGCGTTTTGGCTCCTTTGCATATTGTACAGATGTAGAAAGTTTTCCTGAAGAATCCTTGGAGATGCTTAAAGGGGTATCTACGTGGATTGTAGGGTGTTTCCAGTGGAAGGAGCATCCTTCACATGCATGGGTAGAGCGTGTGTTACAGTGGCGTGAGTTTATTCAACCTCAACGTACTATCCTTACTCATATGGGCCCAGATATGGATTACGACATTTTGCGCCGAGAGCTCCCCGCAGACGTGGAGCCTGCGTGGGATGGTATGGTGTTAGAGAAAGTCTAAACGGTATTCATTACGTTATTCTTGTGGATGGCCTGTTTCGTTTTTTTCGGGGCGGATACATAAAGCATTGCCTACCCAATAGGGAATATGCGGTAATTTTAAGCTGGTAGGGAGATGAGTGGAGCGCTCTATTGGGATGGAGACAGCTCGACCTTCTATAAATAAGATAGCTTCTTTAATTCTGATAGGCACTGCAGGATTGTCAGCATTTTCAAGATGAATAACGTGTACATTCCTTGGGATATTGAAAATAAACCAGTTTTGATTGCTTCGGCGGCAGGGGATATTTTGCCCTGTGATGGTGCTTATTTTTATCTTAGAGCACAAAGATATGCTTGGAAATTCCTGACGATTATTTCCGTGTAAAATAGAAGACATCAGCTATCCAGATGTTATTTCTTAGGATGGCTTGATGGTAGTGAATAAAGATATATAAAATAATAATGTATCTTATATTTTACTATTTATTAGTCATTATATCTCTATTTTGAAATGTATTAAAAAAGCTTACCAAATCTCTCTGGTAAGCTTTTGTTTATTTTATTCTGGGGGATATATTTGGGGGTATGTCACTTTATTTGCTGGCCCGGGAGGCTGGGGAGCTCCGATACGCCCACAAGCACTAAGGCTTAAAAGCAAAGTGCCGCTTATAAGGAAAAAGGCTGCCCCCTTTATAGAGGGCAATAGCCAGTCACGCATGGTAGTTTTCTCTCTTACAAAGCCGTTAGGACGCAAGGCGATTGAGCCACGATAAGGCTTGTTCTTTTACGTTAGAAGGTGCGGTACCTCCTTTGCTCGTGCGTGAGGCAAGAGAGGATTCAACTGTTAGGACATCATAGATAGATGGGTTAATGCCTGCCTCAATATTTTGCATTTCCTCAAGAGAGAGATCAGCTAGGTCACACCCTTTTTGTTCTGCAAGACTGACAAGGCGTCCTGTTACATGATGTGCAGTGCGGAAAGGCAAGCGTAGTTCCCTCACAAGCCAATCTGCAAGGTCAGTTGCGGTGGAGAAACCAGCCCCTGCAAGTTCTCTCATGCGCTCCTTATTGGGCTTGAGGTCACGAATCATTCCCTCCATGGCAGCAAGGGAGAGGGTGATGGCTGTTGTGGCGTCAAAGACAGGCTCCTTATCCTCTTGCGTATCTTTTGCATAAGCAAGGGGGAGGCCCTTCATAACAGTAAGTAAGCCGATCATATCGCCTGTAATACGGCCAACTTTAGCCCGTACGAGTTCTGCTGCATCTGGGTTGCGCTTTTGTGGCATAATGGACGAGCCAGTTGTAAAAGCGTCTGACAGGTGCACAAAGTTAAAGGCTGCAGAGGCCCATTGCACAATCTCTTCTGAGAGGCGTGAAAGGTGCATTGCCTCAATAGATAGGGCTGAGAGATATTCTAGTGCGAAGTCACGGTCGGAGACCGCATCAAGCGAGTTGGCTGTGGGTCGATCAAACTCGAGGGTTTTTGATGTCATTTCGCGGTCGATAGGGAAGGAGGTCCCTGCTAAGGCCGCAGAACCAAGTGGGCACTCATTCATCCGGGCGCGTGCGTCTTTGAGGCGTGAGGAATCACGTGCGAGCATTTCTACATACGCAAGAAGGTGGTGCCCAAATGTGACTGGTTGAGCGACTTGCAAATGGGTAAAGCCCGGCATGGGGGTGTCGTGATATTCAAGGGCACGTTGTGCCAGTGTGGACATAAGAGCGTTTGTTTGTTTCAAAATGCCATCGATAGAATCCCGCACCCATAGGCGGAAGTCTGTGGCGATTTGGTCATTACGGGAGCGTGCCGTGTGAAGACGCTTTCCTGCTTCGCCAATACGTTCAGAAAGGCGAGATTCGATGTTCATATGAATATCTTCAAGCGCAGGCGAGAAGGCAAAGCGCCCTTCTTCAATTTCCGTAGCGATATCGGCGAGGCCTTTTTGAATCTCTTTTTCTTCTTCCTCTGTTAGTAGGCCAACTTTGCAGAGCATAGCGGCATGAGCCAGAGAGCCACGAATATCTTGTCGCCAGAGGATTTTATCAAATCCGATAGAGGCGTTAATCTCCTCCATAATAGCGGCGGGGCCACTAGCAAAACGTCCTCCCCATTGCGGGTTGGCTGCCTCAGGAGAGGTGGTGTTGTTTGCAGGGGAAGTGTTGCTGGTATTAGGATGAGTCATGATGGCCAATATAATCAGAAACTGGAAGATGATTCGCTCTTGCGCCTTTTTACTAGGCATGGGGATTTTAACGGCTGCGGTGTCGCGTTACAATTCTGCAAGGGCTGAAGATTTGCAGAAATTGCAAGAGTTGACGCCCAGTTCACCGCTATCGGCGCCTGTTTTGGTACAAATATCAGGGCTAGAGCAGAAAAAAGTGCATTTACCTATGCAGCCCGGAAAGCCGTATATGCTGCATTTATGGGCGACATGGTGCGTGCCGTGCCGAGAAGAATTGCCACAGTTAGCTGCTTTTTCAAAGAAAGAGCCACAATTACCGATTGTTCCCGTAGCGTTGGAGAGTGGCGAGTCGGAGAGAGTGCGTACGTTTCTTCCGCGGTTACATGCCGAAACATTGCCCATATGGACAGCAGAAAGGCAGGATATAACGCCGCTTCTGACGTCTGTTTCTGAGCCGGGCTTGCCGATGACACTTCTTATTGATGCTTTAGGGCGTGTGCGTTCTATCTCAGATGGCGGCGTAGACTGGGCGGCGGCAGATGCAGCCCGTGTGGTAAGAGCTCTTTTACAGTCCGTACAATAGAATGGATGATATGAATAACGTGCCCGCAGACAAGATGACATGCCTTACGCCGAACGATAAACCGCCATTTAAATTTTATCCTGCTGAGAAAGAGAGCCCGTTTTTCTTGGTAAGTGACCATGCAGGCCGTATGGTGCCTGCTGCTCTCGGAAATATGGGGTTAAGTGCTGCGGAGTGGGAACGGCATATTGCTTATGATATTGGCATAAGAGAGGTCGGTGAGCAGCTGAGAGAGAAGCTCGGTTGTGTGCTGATAGAGCAAGTATATTCCCGCTTAGTGATTGATTGTAACCGTGCTGCTGGACATCTAACCTCTATCCCTCCTGTGAGTGATGAAATAATTATTCCTGCCAATGCAGATCTATCTGCCACTGCAAAACAAGAGCGAGAAGAAGGGGTTTTGCACCCCTATCATCGAGAAATAGAACGGCATTTAGAGGCGAGAGATATAGATGGGACGATATTTGTCTCTCTCCATAGTTTTACCCCGGAGATGAAAGGCCAGAAGCGTCCTTGGGATATTGGCCTGCTACACGACCATGATTCTGTTTCAGCGCATATTTTGCGTAGACTTTTAGAGCAAGAAGGGACGTTATGTATTGGGGATAATGAGCCTTATATTCTCAATGCTCAAAACGAATATACCGTGCCGTATCATGCGGCAAAGCGTGGGCTTGCGGCGTTAGAGATTGAGATCCGCCAAGACCTTATTCAGAGTGAAGAAGGGCAGCGAGAATGGGCTGAGCGTCTCGCACGTTTATTGCCGCTTATGTGGAAAGAGAGAAAAGGGGGTATAGCGAGATGATGAACGGACATACAAAACTTGCCGGTGTTATTGGCTGGCCTGTCTCTCATTCACGTTCTCCTATGTTGCATAACCACTGGTGCCGTGTGCATGAGGTAAATGGGGTTTATGTGCCTCTACCTGTTGCGCCAGGGCAGTTAGAGACGGCCCTTAAAGGGCTTGCAGCGGCTGGTTTTGCAGGTGTGAACGTGACCATCCCACATAAAGAAGAAGCATTTCGGTTATGCGATGAGCTGACAGAAACAGCTCGCCGTGCTGGAGCTGCAAATACCTTACGCTTTGTTGAAGGTCGTATTCTTGGCGATTGTACAGATGGCACAGGGTTTTGTGATAATCTTCAAGCGCACCAAGTCACACTCGGGGGGAATGCGCTTATCCTCGGTGCTGGTGGTGCGGCACGCGCGGTTGCTGCGGCGTTGCAAGAGCGTGGGTGTGAGGTTTTTATTGCGAACCGCACACGTGAGCGTGCTGAGAATTTGGTACAGGCGCTGGGAGCAGGGCATGTTCTTGCGTGGGAAGAATGGTCTGACCGCTTGGGCGAGATGAACCTCTTGGTAAATGCGACATCCCTTGGCATGGGCGGACGCCGTGATGTGCCGTGGGAGGAAATGTTGTGCCGCGGGAAAGAGCCGTTAGCTGTGGCGGATATCGTTTATACCCCTCGCCAGACACCGCTTCTACAAGCGGCTCAAGAGCGTGGCTTTAAAACGGTGGATGGATTAGGAATGCTCATCTATCAAGCGCGGGCTGGTTTCCATGCCTGGTTTGGCACATTGCCTGAGGCTGATGAAGTGAGCTTTGATTTGTTGGCAAAAGATCTGGCTATCTAAAATTATTAAAGGCGTATTGTGCAGGTTATCGGCTTAACAGGAGGTATGGCAGCGGGCAAAAGCACGGTTGCGGCTTTGTTTCGTCATGCAGGGGTGCCTGTTTTCGATGCGGATGCGTGCGTGAGGGATCTTCAGCGTCCTCATGGGCTGGCCATTGCGCCACTCGCAAAGGCGTTCCCAATGGCTGTGCAAAGGGGACGGTTAGATAAAGCTGTTTTGCGGGCATTGATTGCGGAAGATAAAACCGTTCTGCCTAGGCTTGAGGCTATTCTTCACCCGCTTGTGCGGCAACGGCGGCAGGATTTTTTAGCGCAATGTCGTGCGGGTAATGTGCCCTTATGTGTGCTGGATATCCCTTTATTATGGGAAAGTGGTGCCGATAAGCAGTGTGATGTCATTGTCGTGGTGGAGGCGCCGTTGGGTGTGCGTCTGGCGCGTATTCGGAAACGGCATAAACAGGGCGGGGCGATGAGTGAAGGGGATGCTAAAGCTTTGCTTGCACGTCAGATGACTGACCAAGAAAGACGACGTCGCGCAGATATTGTGATAAAAACAGGCCTCTCACGCGGCTATGCGGCGCAGCAGGTTTTTAGATTGATTGCAGATTTACAAAAAGCAGGTAAGAGCGCATCGCAGAAGCGAAGCTCTACCGGGTTGGGATGGGAGTTCTCATGACACGCTCTATTCTGTTCGATACGGAAACAACAGGGCTTGACCCAGACCAAGGTGATAGAGTGATTGAGATCGCTGCGCTTGAGCTGGTGAATGACCTATATACAGGGCAGCATTACCATGTCCTCATTAACCCAGAGCGTGATATCCCCGAAGAAGCTACGCGTGTGCATGGGTTCACGTTAGCAGATCTTGAGGATAAGCCACTTTTTGCGGATGTTGCAGATGATTTTCTTGCCTTTATTGGGGATGGCAAGATGATCGCGCATAATGCGCCGTTTGACTTTAAATTTATCAATGCAGAGCTAAAGCGCGCAGGGCGTGCGGAGCTGGATTATGAAAGTCGTGCCGTAGATACGGTGATCATGGCGCGTAAGAAATATCCCGGCATGCCTGCGAGTTTGGATGCTCTTTGTCGCCGCTTCGGGATCGACCTTTCCGAGCGTGGTACCCATAATGCGTTGCTCGATTGCCGCCTCCTTGCGGATGTGTATGTCGAGTTGATTGGTGGGCGTCAAAGAGGGCTGGGTCTTGGGAGTGATCGGCAAAAAGAAGGGAATTCCAGCGGGAAGGTGCAGCGTAAAGCCGTAACGGGGCGTACTCCACGCCCTATGGCCGCACCAGATGAAGCCACATTGGCTCGTCATGCCGTTTTTTTGGAGACGGTATCTGAGCCGATCTGGAATAAAGAGTGACATCTATCCTTTTCATCACGGCGCATCGTTTAGGGGATGCTGTGATCACAACTGCGGCGCTATCTGGGTTAATGGAAAGGTACCCAGAAGCACGTTTTACCATTGTGTGTGGAGCTATAGCGCAAGAGATTTTTGAGGATATTCCACAATGTGAGCGTGTAATTGCGTTGCATAAACGCTCTTTTAATCGACATTGGTTATGGCTGTGGTGGCACGTTGTGCGGCGGCGTTGGGATGTTGTGGTGGATATGCGCTCATCTGCCGTGGCGTATGGGTTGTGGGCAAAGAAGAGATATGTTGTCCAAGGTGGCCGGCGAGAGGGTATGAAGGTGCAGCAACATGCTCGCTCCTTAGGATTCATCAAAGAGTATCTGCCTCAAGTATGGCTATCAGATACAGCTAAATTATGGGCTAGAGGTTTATTGCCGCAGGGGAGAGAGTGGGTTGCCTTAGCCCCGACGGCAGGCACAGAGAGTAAAATGTGGCCGAGTGCTTCTTTTGCAGCTTTGGCAGAACACTTGCAAAAGCGGGGATTAGAGCCGGTTATTTTTTATGGCCCAGGTGAGCGGGAGGAGCGGCTTGCGCAACCATTATGTGAAGCCTTACCTAATGCGCTGAATATGGGAGGGTGTTACGGGGTAAGAGAGGTCGCTGCATTATTGGCTTGCTGTCGCCTTTTTGTGGGGAATGATTCAGGGCTAATGCATCTTTCTGCGGCGGGAGGTGTGCCTACATTGGGGCTGTTTGGGCCGAGCTGTGCTTCGCAATATGCGCCATCGGGGCGTTGGGCAGATTATGTTGTGGCGCCAGGAGAAGAGGGGTGTGGGGAGATAAACCAGCTTGAGGTTGAGTCTGTCTTACAAGCTGCGATAACACTATGTGAACGATCAAAACGAGATTTTGTGTGCTAAGTTTGGTGAGAAAATAGAGGAGAGGTCATGCATTTTGATTTGATAATTCGTAATGGGCGTTGCGTTTTCCCATGGGGAGAAGCTCAGGCTGATATTGGGATTAAAGACCAACGCATTGCATCCATTAATGTGTCTGCAACAGATGAAGCTGACCGTATTATCGATGCGACAGGGCTGCATGTTCTACCTGGGTTGATAGATGCCCATGTGCATTTGCGTGACCCCGGCAAGCCAGAGGCTGAAACGCTAGAAACAGGAACCCGGGCAGCTGCTCTAGGGGGGATTACTTCTGTTTTCGATATGCCAAATACCAACCCAACGGTGACCGATAAAGGCATGTTGGATTGGAAGCGTGAGCATATTCGTAACGTCGCGAATATTGATGTTGCGATGTATATCGGTGCTACACGAGAGAATACGCATCTCCTTGCCGAGCTGGAGCAAGAAGAGGGTGTGTGTGGTGTGAAGGTATTTGCGGGCTCCTCCACCGGTAGCTTGATGATTGAAGATGATGAAGGGATCGAGGGTGTTTTACGCTCTGGTCATCGACGCGTCTCTTTTCACTCAGAAGATGAATATCGCTTGCAAGAGCGGCGGAAGCTTTTTGAGGCTGGTCAGCCATACCATAACCATGCTGAATGGCGCGATGCGGAATGTGCAATTAGGGGAACGACCCGTATTCTCGCATTGTCTCATAAAACAGGCCGTCCAATTCACATTTTGCATGTGTCGACAGAGGAAGAGTTCGAGCTTCTAGCGAAGAACCGCCAGCAGGCAACTGTTGAGCTTTTGGTCAACCATCTGAGCAATAACGGGCCTGACTGTTATGAGCGGCTAGGCGGTAAAGCGGTTATGAACCCGCCGATACGTAATGAGCATCGTCATTTTGAAGCCGGGTGGGCGGCGCTGCGTGATGGACGTGTGGATGTTGTTTCGTCCGACCATGCACCGCACCCTAAAGATGCAAAAGAGCTGCCTTGGCTGGAATGTCCATCCGGGCTGACAGGGGTGCAGACAATTGTTCCGCTTATGCTTGACCATGTAAATGCTGGGCGTTTGAGCTTGGAGCGTTTGGTGGACGTGATGGCCGCAGGTCCGGCACGTGTTTATGGTCTGCCCAATAAAGGACGTTTAGCTGTAGGTTTTGATGCTGACTTCACTCTTGTTGATATGAAGAAACAGCGGACCATTACAAATGAGTGGATTGCATCTCCAGCAGGATGGACACCTTACGATGGTCAGAGTGTTACAGGTTGGCCTGTGGGAACCATTGTGCGTGGGCATGTAGTTATGCAGGATGATGAAATTGTCACAGCGAATGTGGGGCAGCCGATTTCTTTCCAACCGTGAGGTGAAAGAGAGGTAAAATTTCGCAAAAGCGGGGTGCCTTGCAAAAGGCATTCCGCTTTTTCTTTAAGGGGGTAGCAGGCTCTGCTTACCGAGGGCTTCAAAAGCAAAACGCATTTTAAAGCATTTTATACTGTTTTATTTATCTAACTTACTGCTAAATTTTGTTAGAGCAGCATGTTTGCGGTTTCTATGTCGTGCTATATGCTTGCCCGAGATGTACTGACCGATCCAGCAAGGAAGCAGCGTGGCAGACGATTTGATACAAGAATTGGAAGAAGAGCAGCGTTTACTGCATTTGAGGAAAATGGCAGTCCGTATTGGCGGTGTCCTTGCTGCGGTACTGGTTTTGTGCGCAATAGCTGGTGGTATTTGGGGGTGGCGACAGCACACTCTCCATACAGCGCAACAGGTAGCTGCTGGCCGTTATTATGAGGGTATGCAGCTTCTAAATAGCACCGCTAATAGTGCTGCGGTGTCCGGGGATGCTCAACAAAAAGCGGCAACTATTTTTAGTGATATCGCACAGCATGGCCCGCAAGGTGTGCGTAGCTATGCAGCAATGTATCTCGCAGAGCTAAAACAACAATCTCATGATTCCGCAGCTGCAATTACTCTGTGGCGACAAGTTGTTGCAGATAAAACAACAGACTCTTCTTTGCGCTCTATGGCACAGTATCTTCTTCTGAATGCACAGATGAATACAGCTTCAAAGGATGAGTTGAAAAAGGGCTATACAGCGTTAGTGCAGGCAGGAGGGAGCTGGGTCCCCCTTGCTGAAGAAGCACTAGCGGTGTTGAACTTACATCCTGGAGCGACAGTGAGTGAGAAAGCCGAAGCGCGTCGTCTTTTGAAAAAGGTACAAACATCACCAGATAGCGGGGATGCCCTGCGTGAGCGGGCCAGCATGCTATTGCAAACATTGGGAGATGCAGGATGACAGGTCGCTTTTCCTCTCGCTCTCGTCGAGCACTGCTCAAAGGGGCAGGGTCTTTTGCGGCTTTGGCTGGGCTGGCTGGTTGCGGCGCTTTTGAGGATGATCCAAAAAGAACAGTTCTTCCCGGCCGGAGGATTAATGTCCTCTCAACGGGGGCTGGCTTAACGGTTGATCAGCACGCTCAAACATTGGTGAAACTGCCAGAAGTAGAAAATGTCACATCATGGAAGCAAGAAGGGCGGGTGCCTTCTCATGGTGCGGTTAATGCTGCTTGGAGTGGAAGACAACCACTTTGGAGTGTATCCGTAGGGGCAGGTGTTAATCAGGCGAGTTTTCTCTCTCAGGTGGCGTTTATGCCGAATAAGAGAGGGGCTCTGCAATCGCCTCCTATTGTGGGGAATGGTCGTCTCTTCACGGTGGATGCACAAGGTCTTATCCGGGGGTGGAGTTGGCCCGGCTTGCGTCAGTTATGGCAGTATCAGCCAGCTCGTAAAACGCGTTCTACGAACCTCGGTGGGGGGATCGCCCTAGAGGGGGATACTCTTTACGTTGTGGATGGTGTGGCACAGGCCATGGCATTAGATGCCGCAACGGGAAAGCAGAAATGGTGTATTGATACCATCACGCCAGGCCGTTCTTCTCCTACAGTGGTAGATGGCTTGATGGTCTTTACGACAATTGATGCACGTCTCTACGCTGTTGAGGCAGCTACAGGGCAGCAAAGATGGACATACCAAGCCACAGAAGTTGCCACAAGTTTGTTAGGTGAAGCTGCCCCAGCTATTGTGAATGGGGTTGTGGTTGCTGGGTTTGGTAGCGGGGATTTGGTTGCTTTGCGTGCGACTTCTGGTGAGGTTGTATGGAGTGACAGTCTCGGCGGCGGCAATGGCCTTGGTGCTATGTTGGATTTCGCCTGCGTGCGAGGTGCCCCTGTTGTAGTGGATGGTACGGTGTATGCTATTTCACTCTCTCGTGTGCTGGTGGCGATTGATATGCGCTCCGGCCGCCGTTTGTGGGAGCGTGAAGTGAGCGGGCAGTCTCCGCTATGCGTATGTGGCGACTGGCTTTATGTCATTTCGTTAGATCAGCAACTTGCATGTCTCGATAGATTGAACGGGCAAGTGCGTTGGGTTAAACAGCTGCGCCGTTTTGAAGATGCAGACAGAGAAAAAGGTGCCGTACAATGGATGGGCCCTCTTTTAGCTGATAATAAGCTCATCTGCCTCTCTAGTATGCCACGAGAGGGAATGGTTATTGTAGATGCTCGTACTGGGCAAGAAGAAGGAAAGGTCTCCATTCCGGCCTCCTGTCAGGTTCAGCCTATCATTTGTGATGGGAAGGTACTGGTTTTGACGCAGGATGGTGTTTTGCGCGCATATGGTTGAGAAATATGAGACGGGCCGTCTGCCCGTTGTTGTTATTGCTGGTCGTCCTAATGTTGGTAAGTCCACATTATTTAACAGGCTGGTAGGGCGTCGGCAGGCTATTGTCTCCGACACACCTGGTGTTACGAGGGATCGTAAGGAAGGCGTTGCTCTCTTACGCGGTCGGCGTGTACGTCTTGTGGATACGGCTGGGTTGGAAGAGGCTGCACCAGATACGTTATTCGGACGGATGAGAGCATCCTCTGAACAAGGTATTGCCCAGGCGGACCTTGTGGTATTCTGCGTTGATGCTCGTGCGGGGATCACTCCAGCGGATGCACATTTTGCCAATTGGCTGCGGCGACAAAATCGTCCTGTGTTGTTAGTGGCGAATAAGGCTGAAGGGCGAGCTGGCGCAGAGTCCGCTTTAGATGCTTACTCACTTGGGCTTGGTACGCCTTTAGCGATGTCTGCTGAGCATGGAGAAGGTCTTGCAGACCTCATGGGTGAGATCGCAAGTTTGCTCCCTGATGAAGAGACAATTGCTGAGCAAGATGGTGAGAAACCTTTGCGGATTGCCATTATTGGCCGTCCGAATGCGGGTAAATCCACATTACTCAATAGCCTATTAGGCGAAGAGCGTATGATCACCGGTCCTGAAGCAGGACTGACGAGAGATGCTGTAAGTGTCGGGCTGGAAGATAATTTTGGTCCTATTGAGATTGTCGATACTGCTGGTATGCGTAAGCGTGCGCGTGTTGAGCAAGGCTTAGAGCGTGTATCTGTATCTGCCTCAATTGAGGCAATGAAGATGGCAGAAGTTGTTGTCCTTGTGCTGGATGCGGACCGAGGAGTAGACGAACAAGACCTACAGATCGCTCGTTTGATTGAGCGTGAAGGCCGGGCATGTGTGTTAGCTCTTAATAAATGGGATGCGGTTAAAGAGCGCCAGGCTGTCCGCAAAGCAATCACAGACCGAATTGAAATTTCCTTAGCGCAAATGCGGGGAATTGAGGTTGTTACTTTTTCTGCTTTAACGGGAGAAGGACTACATCGTTTATTGCCAGCAGTCAGGCGAGCAAGCGAGGTGTGGAATGCTCGTGTAGGAACGAGTGATCTTAACCGCTGGTTTGAAGAAGCTTTAGAGCGGCATCAGCCACCTTTGGTAGATGGGCGTCGTTTAAAGTTGCGTTATATGACGCAGGCGAAGAGCCGGCCACCAACCTTTGTTCTCTTTGGTACGCGAGTAGAGCACCTTCCTGATAGCTACAAGCGTTACCTCATTAATGGGCTGCGTGAGACATTTCATCTCCCAGGTGTGCCCATTCGGATACTCCTGAGAGGGAGCAAAAATCCTTTTGCTCGTCAGGATGAGCGTTAAGGCTTAGGCATTCAGTTAATAAAACCCAGTTTTCCGTTTCTCAGCACAGAACATGTGCTGAGATAGGGAAGATTTTGGGAGAGGAGCTAACATGGTCGGAGTTACACCGGCATCCCAGAATAAGGAAGCTTCCGCAGGGGAGCAAAACGCGACAGGGCGTGCAACAATTTTAGGCATTCTTGCCGCTCTTTCTGGGCTTATGTTTGGGCTTGATACCGGCGTTGTTGCAGGTGCTCTGCCGTTTATTTCGATGGATTTTCACGCAAGTGCGGTCCTCCAAGGATGGATTGTATCCTCGATGATGGCAGGTGCGGCTGTAGGGGCCATGTTTGCGGGGCGTATCTCTGTCTCTTTTGGGCGAACAGGCGCTATGCTCGGTGCGGGAATATTGTTTCTGATAGGAACATTATTTTGTGCTTTTGCGCCGAGTGTTGTGTTGTTGGTGACAGGGCGTGTGCTTCTTGGGCTTGCTGTGGGTGTAGCGGCCTTCGCTGCTCCACTATATATTTCTGAGATTACGGTAGAATCTGCTCGTGGTGCGATGATTTCCCTTTACCAGCTTATGGTGTCACTGGGGATTTTCCTTGCTTTTATTTCAGATAGTTTTCTATCTGAGGGCGGACATTGGCGCTGGATGCTAGGTATTATGGCGGTGCCAGCGGTCTTGTTTTTGATTGTTGTTTTAATTCTCCCACATAGTCCGCGTTGGTTGATGATGCGTGGCGATAAGGATCGTGCCAGAAAAGTACTAAGGCTTTTGCGTTCTGATGAGGAAGTTGCAGAGGCAGAACTTGCTGACATCCATGCACGTTTAGAGAAGAGTAGCGATGCTGGTTTCGGTTTGTTCCGAAGTAACCGTAATTTTCGTCGTTCTGTCTTTTTAGGTATTGTTCTGCAAATTATGCAGCAGCTCAGTGGGATTAATGCGCTGCTCTATTATGCACCTCGCGTATTTGAGGCAGCTCATTTCGGCACGAATGCTTCTGTATGGGCGACAACGCTTGTTGGGCTTACGAACATGGTCTTTACCGGTGTTGCAATTATGTTTGCAGATCGTTGGGGGCGGCGGCCTTTATTGCTGACAAGTTGTGTGGTTGTTGGTTTAGCTTTGCTCGGTGTTGGCGGGGTATTAGCCTTTGGTGGGCAGGGGATGACAACGGCTATTCTGCTCTGCGGGCTGATTTTAATGTTCGTGGCTGGGTTTGCTATTGGAGAGGGGCCTCTTGTATGGGCGCTATGCTCCGAGGTGCAACCAACGCGCGGGCGTGACTTTGGGATTGGATGTTCTACGGTTACAAATTGGACAGCAAACTGGGTGATCTCCAGTTTGTTCCCATTAATGATGTTAGCCATGGGAGCGTCTTGGACGTTTATTTTGTTTGCTGTGCTGAACGGGGTGTTTTTACTCATCACGTTAGGGTTTGTGCCAGAGACAAAGGGCGTCTCCTTAGAGAAAATTGAGAGTAATCTTTTTGCGGGGGTCTCCCTGCGTAGACTGGGAGAGTAAGAGATCATGGGCAGTAAGGTGGCGGACCCAAGTTTAGAGGGAGAATATGACCCGGAGAGACATGCCGGTCTCTATGGGATGAAACGCTTTAAGGCGATGTCATCTGTCATTCTTGCCTTGATGTTATCTATTCTAGATTATTCTGTTGCAAATGTGGCTCTACCGACCATTGCAACAGATCTTCATTCATCGGCCTCTCAGGCTATTTGGGTGATTAATGCGTACCAGCTTGCAAATTTAGCTTTCTTACTTCCTCTCGCCGCTATTGGGGCTCGGGTTGGTTTTGGGCGGATGAGCCAATTGGGGATAGTTCTTTTCCTTATTGCCTCTGTTGCATGTGCTCTTTCTCAAAATATGTTGGAGCTTACATTAGCCCGTGCGCTGCAAGGGGTTGGTAGCTCCTGTATTATGAGTGTGAATATTGCTCTCGTGCGCTTTATTTATCCTCATAAATTAATCGGTAAGGGCATTGCTTTGAATGGGCTATTTATCGGCCTTGGCGTTGCTCTTGGGCCGACTATTGGGTCTTTCATTCTCTCTATTTCGTCTTGGCCGTGGATCTTTTGGGTGAATCTTCCTTTAGGTCTTGTGGCGATTATTCTCGCAAGTCGCGCTTTACCGAAAACTCCTCGGAGTACCGTAAAGACCGATATTCCAGGTTCTGTTTTGACCGTTGCCTCCTTTACCTTGTTAGGTGTTGGTTTGGATGGCCTAATGCATGGGGATATCCAATGGGGCGCTGCACTCACAGGCCTGAGTATTGTGAGTTGGGTGTTATTGATCAGCTGGCAGAAAAAACGGGAAGAACCGATTGTTCCGCTAGATATTCTAAAGCGTATTCCATTTCTTGTTGCATGTTTGGTGAGTTTTTGTGGCTTTGTAGCATCTAACCTGTATATCGTGGCGATGCCTTTCACGCTGGCTGTTGCGTTTCATAAAAACCCCGCAACGGTTGGTCTGCTTATCGCACCATGGGCTGTAGGTGTGGCTTTGATGTCCTTCATCGTAGGGAAAATTGCGGACCGCTTTCCGGCTTCTCTTTTGTCATCTATTGGTTTGCTGACGACATGCCTGGGTTTTGTATTGCTCTGCACTCTGCCATTAGATGCCAGTAATACGGCTATTGCGTGGCGTACATTGTTGGCGGGTATGGGCTTTGGTTTTTTCCAACCGCCGAATAATAGAGCGATTATGGTTACCGCACCATCTGGAAGAGAAGGGGGTGCAAGTGGAATGCTGTCTGTTGCGCGTCTTTCTGGTCAGACAACAGGTGCTTTGTTTGTTGCAGGGCTTTTCACGGTTTTCCCTCATCCGGCGTTTATTTGTCTCGGAGCCGCTGCGGCAGTGGCTTTTGCGGGTGCAACATTGAGTGCTGCGCGTATTGTGTTTAAAGGGCCGCTGAGCAAGGTAGCTAGCTAAGTATTTTCTAGAGTGCTTTGGTTAAGATAAGGGCCGTATAGGCGAATGGATGTCCATTTGCTTATACGGCCCTTTTATATTGTCGCAGTGTTTTGTGAGCTTTTATAAAGGAATGTGCGGGATATATTGGGCGCCAATATGCCCAATGATGAATGCTAAGGCTAGGATCCAGCCAATCTGCACATTCTGTTTAAAAAATACGAGGCAGAGGGGAGCATCATTGGGGCTGAGTAGAATCACTTGCCGCATTAAGAATGTGCTTGCGAGGATGAAAAGTGGCCAGAAAAATGGGCAAAGCGCTCCGGTTATAGCTGCAAGAGCAAAGAGGAGTAGCGTTAAGCTATAGCAGATTCCAATAAATAGGCGTGCGTGGTTGTGCATTAAGCGGGATGTGGATTTGACGCCAATGCGGGCATCATCTTCCATGTCTTGGAAGCCGTAAATTGTATCAAAACCAAGCTGCCAGATAATTACACCAGCATATAAAAGGATGCCGGGGAGATTGATGCGACCATGGCTTGCGGCATAGCCCATAGGAGCACCAAATCCGAAGGTGAAGCCCATAACAAGTTGAGGCCACCATGTCAGGCGTTTTGCAGCAGGATAAAATGCAACGAGAATGATTGCTATGGGAGCCAGAGCCCAACATAAAGGAGGCAAAGCAAGGAGGACCGCAAGCCCCCCAAGCAGGAGAAGAGTGAGGAGGACAAGTCCTTGGCGTAAATTAAGTGCTCCACTGGCTAGGGGGCGGCCTGCTGTACGGCTGACTTGGGCATCTATCTTGCGATCCCAAATGTCATTTACAACACAGCCAGCAGAACGCATGAGCAATGAGCCAACGGCGAAGAGCAGCGTATAGAAAAAACGTGCTTTTAAAGAGGCTCCATCATTAGGAAGGAAGATGCCAAAAACTCCCGGTAGGAGTAAAAGCCACGTGCCGACAGGCCTATCTAACCGGGCGAGCAATGCATAGGACTGCCAAGGCTCTTTAAGCCGGGCGATAAAGCCGTTTACTTGGATATCTGTATGTGGTGTGTTCTGAAGCATAATTTGAGTGATCTGCCAGAATGGTGGAGAGGTCAATATTCTTTCATGGATTGCTAGAAAGCAAAGCCGGAAAACGGTATGCCTTGATTATGAGTCGAACAGATCCCCGCCTTTTTATTGAGCCTGATGAAATAATATATCAGCCAGGCCAGAAGATTCCTCTCTCTGCAGGGCAAGCGCATTACCTAGGAAAGGTGATGCGGTTGGCTCCTGGGCAGGGCGTTGTTGTTTTTAATGGTCGTGATGGTGAGTGGCAGGGAGAAATTGTGACCCTGCAGAAAAATAAAGGGACGCTCATACTGCGAACATGTCTTCGGCAGCAGCAAGAGACGCAAGGTGTTGAGTTGCTGTTTGCACCATTAAAACGTGATGCCACCGAGCTTGTAATTCGCATGGGAACAGAGTTAGGGGTGACGCGTTTTCGCCCAGTCATTACGGCTCGAACGAATACACATAGGCTGAATTTGGAGCGTCTTTCTCTTATTGCACAAGAAGCCGCAGAGCAGTGTGAGAGGCTTGATGTCCCGTCAATTATGCCTCTTGAGCCGTTAGCGGCTGTGTTAGCGCGCTGGCCCCAACGTCATCGACTTGCCGTTGCGTTAGAGCGGCAGGGAGAGGGAATAGTCTCCAGCCAATGTGATGCGCTTTTAATTGGCCCTGAAGGTGGATTTTCAGAAGATGAAGTTCGCCGATTGAGGGGACACGAAGCTGTTGTTAGTTTTTCATTAGGGTCGCAAATTTTACGTGCAGATACAGCCGCTTGTGCTGGATTAGCGCAAATCTATACGGCCCGACTCATGGGAAAAGCTTTGTAAAATATCGATTAAAATATGATGGCTTGAATGAAACTAGAAGCGCGCTTTACTATGGTGTGCTTGGCTAAGGAATAAGATGAGTGTTCCTAGGCCATTCGTAATGGAATTTGGCAGTAAGGTTTTTAGTGCATGTCCAACCCCGGTGAGAGCAATACAACACTGATTGAGAATAAGGCACAGCTTGTTGATGTTCTCGCCCGCGGCTCTAAACCACGCCATGAATGGCGGATAGGAACAGAGCATGAGAAGTTTGGCTTTAGGCTGCCAGAAAGTGCAGGAGATTCCTTTGCTCCTTTTGCGCCGCCGGCTTATGAACCACAAGGGATTGGCGCTCTCTTAAAAGCTTTAGAAGGGCCAGAATGGCAGGCGATTTATGACCACGAAAATATTATTGGTCTTAAAGGGGAGGGGAGCCAGAAGGGGCGCTCTATCTCGTTAGAGCCAGCAGGGCAGTTTGAGTTGTCAGGTGCACCTGTGCAGACTATTCAGGAAACAGAGCAGGAAATGATGGCTCATTTCCTCCAGATATCTGAGCCTGCACGGAAATTAGGCATTGGTTTTGCACCTCTTGGCTTTCAGCCTTTATGGAAACGGAATGAAATGCCATGGATGCCCAAAAGCCGTTATGCCATTATGCGCCGTTATATGCCAAAAGTAGGCCAACGTGGTTTGGATATGATGACCCGCACATGTACTGTGCAGGTAAATCTCGACTTCTCTGATGAAGCAGATATGGCGCGCAAAATGCGAGTGTCTTTGGCACTGCAACCACTCATTACAGCCCTAATGGCGAATTCACCCTTTGCAGATGGTAAAGCTACAGGTCGGCTTTCTAATCGTGCTTTCGCATGGTTGGATACGGACAATCAACGGAGTGGGCAGCCGCCTGTTTTCTTTGAAGATGGGTTTGGGTTTGAGCGTTATGTGGAGTGGGCATTGGATGTCCCCATGTATTTTGTCAATTGTGATGGACGACATATTGATGCAACGGGCTGCTCGTTCCGTAAGTGGTTAAGTGGTGAGATACAGGCTCCGTTAGAGGGGCTCACACCAACTATTGGTGATTTTGAAGACCATCTTACAACGGCTTTCCCAGATGTACGATTGAAGCAGTTTTTAGAGATGCGTGGGGCTGATGCTGGGCGACCAGAGATGATGTTGGCGCAGTCAGCTTTCTGGGTAGGGTTGTTGTATGATGCGGATGTTCTTTTAGCGGTAGAAGCATTGGTGAAAGAACAGCCGTGGGAGCAATATCGGTCTCTTGCGACGTCTGTTGTGGAAAGCGCCATGGAGGCACCTTTCCCAGGAGGGTTACGCTCTCTTGCAAAACGGGTTTTGGAGCTATCTGAACGTGGTTTGCAGAAACGTAACTACGGTGAAGAGTATTATTTGGCCCCTCTTTATGAAATTGCTGATGGAGCACCGACACAAGCAGAGCGTTGGCTCGAGTTGTATAATGGGGCATGGCAAGGTGATGTACGGCCTATTTTTGAAGAGGCTGCCATCAGGCTGTAAGGGGGTAGGACGGATGAAGGCGTATTATACGGCTTTGATGTGTGGGGCATTGTTGCTCTTGAGCAGTAATGCGTTGGCTCGTTCTACAAAGCAGATCTCAGAGGCTGTTGAGCTTTCCCAGCAGGTCTGGCTTGAGAAAATTGAGGCTAGTCTCGCAGAGACACATACATTTCGTGCGCGTTTTACGCAGGAAGCAGAGCAAAATGGGGTTTCAACGGGCGAGGTCAGTTTACAACGGCCTGGGCAAATGCGGTTTAGTTACGATCCTCCAAGTCCTCTTTTACTGGTTGCGAGCGAAGGGAAGGTTGTCTTCCAGGATCGTAGTATCGGCCAGATTACAAGCATTCCTGTAGAACATACACCGTTGGGCTTGTTGTTACGACCCGATCCTCGTTTCTCTGGGGATGTGTCTGTTATTGGTTTCACACAAGAGCGAAATGAGATTCGTTTACGTGTCACGAAGACAGATTCTCCAGGTGAGGGGGAGATGACGCTATATTTTTCTAAAAAGCCTTTGATATTGAAGGGTTGGAGCGTGTTAGACGCACAAGGCCATAGGACGTCTGTATTTTTTACGCGGCCCCAAATGGGGATAAAGTTATCCCCATCGCTCTTTATTCTACCAAAGGAGGAGGATTAATCCTCCTTTTTTTGTTTAGAGAGTTCTAGCGCACGGTTATATACAGTGCGCTTAGGTAAATTCACTATACCAGCCACGAGTGCAGCAGCATCTTTCACAGAGTGGCTTTCCAACGCTTGTTTTAAAGCGTGGTCGAGTTCCTGTGCGCCGGTATCTTCTTCAGGTGGTGGGCCTAATAGAAGAGTGATCTCACCGCGGGGGGGAGCAGCTTCGAAATGTGCAATTACTTCGGTTAGAGAACCACGCACCATCTCTTCAAAATGTTTGGTGAGTTCACGTCCGACAGCGGCGGAGCGCTCTGCACCAAACACTGCTTGCTGCGTTTTAAGGGTATCAAGCAAGCGATGTGGTGATTCATACCAAATGAGTGTGGAGGAAAGTCCGGCTTGTTCTGCTGCGCGAAGGGCTGCAAAATTTTGGCGGCGTGCATCCCCGCGAGGTGGAAATCCCAAAAACATAAAGGGAGCAGGAGGAAGCCCTGAGAGTGTTAGAGCTGTAACAGCGGCGTTAGCACCGGGAAGAGAGGTAACAGTGATTTCCTGCTCTAAAGCTGCGCGGGTCAGGCGATAGCCAGGGTCAGAGACAATTGGTGTTCCGGCGTCTGAAACGAGAGCGAACCTCTGCCCATTGTGTAAACGATCAATTAAATGTGGCAAACGTTCTTGTTCATTATGGTCGTGTAAAGGAATCAATTGGTTGTTGATCCCGTAATGACGGAGTAGTTTCGTCGTCACTCGTGTATCTTCACACAGAATAGCATCAGCCTGCTGTAAGGCTTCTAATGCACGCTGGCTAATATCAGTGAGATTGCCAATAGGCGTTGCCACCAGCATAAGCTCCCCGGTAGAAGGGGAAGCAGTTCCGTTATGGGGGGGAGTATATGGTTTCTCAGACATTGGTATCCTCGGTGAGCCGCTTAGGCCTTTATAGCCGCCAGAGGCGGGGGCTCGGCAAGAGAGGAAACTGGAAGAGTGCTGCTTTAGCCGGTATTTTTCTATCCTTAGGGGCATGTTCTGGTGGAGGTCACCATCATTCTGGGATATCTCCTCTTACATTCCATATGCGGAAGATTAAGGATCAACGATCAGCGCATGTTGGGTTGATTGTGCCTTTAACCGGGCCACATGCTGCTATTGGCCAACGTATGAAGGACGCTGCACGGCTTGCTTTGCCAGAAGGGCAAAAGCCGGTGATGGATGTATTTGATAGTGCAGCGCCTGAGGGGGCCGCTTATGCTGCTCGGCAGGCCCTTGCTGCTGGGGATAAGATTATCCTAGGCCCTTTGTTGGCGTCTGATACGGATAATGTTGCGCGTGTTTTACAGCCGGCTGGGGTTGCCGAGTTGGCATTTACCAGTGATGTGACGCAAGCTCGGCCAGGTGTGTGGGTTATGGGGCTTACGCCAGAGCAGCAGGTGCGGCGCTTGGTAGAGGCGGCTCGTGCTGAGGGACGGAGCCGGTTTGCGGCCTTCCTGCCGGATACAGCTCTGGGTCATTCTTTAGCAGAAGGGCTTACACTAACGTGCCAAGAGGCTGGTCTTGAGGTTCCCCAGATTGTTTTTCACAGTCGTGATGTAAATGATATTGCAGAGAAAATGGCGATCTTGTCTCATCTGCAAGAGCGGCAAGGTATTCAGAATAAGCCAGTAGATGAAGCAGATCCTTCTGCGACAGATCCTCTAGCAGAGCAAGCTCCTCCCCCCGTATCTGAGAGCAAACAGGAACTACAGCCACCTCCTTTTGACTCTTTATTATTGGCAGATACAGGACTTGATCTTGCACGTGTAATTGATTCCTTAAAGGTGAATCGTCTTTTGATACCGCAAGTACGTATCCTAGGGCCGATGTTGTGGCGTGCCTTTGATAGTAAATTGAGCGATCTGCAAGGTGCATGGTACGTGGCGTTTGATGATACGCAACGCAATGGGTATGTGCAGAGTTACCAAGGGGTATATGGGCAGATGCCTTCTCCAGTGGCAGATTTTGCTTATGATTCCGCTGCTCTTGTAGGAACGTTGCTTCGCCAAAAGAAATTAATGTTTGAGGGGCTCATTCATCCTAAAGGCTTTATTGGGGTAGATGGGTTGTTCCATTTGCGGGCTGATGGCCGTGTAACACGGGCTTTAGCTGTGTATCAGCTCGTATCTGGCGGTGGTAGCCGCATGGTGGTGCAGGCTTCCCGTGAGTTGTCTGCTCGTGTGGAGAAAACAACTTCCCCCGCGGTGGCGTCTCAATCAACGAATGCCGTTAATACATCAGGCGTAACGGCAACAGGTAATACGGTACAAGCCGTAAGTGCTGTAGGGACAGGTGGAACACAAGTACCTCCAGCTGGCGCAAATGGGGCATCCGTACCTGCAACCGTTAATACTGGGGTAGGAGATGCATCAGTACCGCAAAATATTAACCCGACGGTGCCTAATAATACGACTTCTACGGTGAATCCCGCTATGCCTAGTGCAGAAGCTGGGAATGCAACTCCAAATATACCAGCGACTTCACCAGCGCCGCAGCAACAACCTGTGGTAACTCATTAGGGCTATAAAAAGCACTCTTCTCAATGTTAGCGAGGAGTGTTGATGGATAGCCTGAGAATACGCCGGAATGCTAGGAAAGGGAGGATATAATCCTCCCTTTTTTAATGAGATTTTAGCTCATTAGAGGAGGGAGAACAGGCCGAATAGTGTGCAATGCCATGGATAGGGATGTAAAACGCCCTAGTTCATTGTCCCGTAGGCAATCAATGAGGCACCAAACATGACCTTGCGGCCTGATAATATAGGCAGGGTCTGCATTCTCACGCACCCAAATGACGACAATTTGGTCGTTATGAGCGGATTTTGAAGATAGTGGATTATTCTCAATAGAAGCATCAAGAATGCCCATCTTTTCACTGGCTTGTAACCATTGGGCAAGATATTGCTGATGACGAGGAAGAAGTTTCTGACGAAAAGGAACGACTGTACCTGTCGCTGGTGTCTTAACTGAAGGAAGCTGAGCGTGGTTAACCACGCGGAATGCTTTTTGAGTCATTTCAGTATCTCCATCGTCAGAGCAGGAGGGGAAACTCCATCGCGGCACATGGGAACAATCACGAGTACTGCTATGCAAAAAATGAATGATAAAGCGTGGCAGTTATGTTCATGTTCTTATTTTGCAATCCTACCATGTTTTCTGCGCATGGCTAGAGATAAAATAAATTTTCTTTCTTAACGATAAAGAGATTTCTCCCATCGCCTATGAAACCACAGCCATTCTTCTGGCCTTTGGGTGATCCAGTCTTGTAATTGATCATTAAGTTTTTGGGTCAGGGTATAAACTTTCTCATGCCGTGACATTGCGTCGTTAGTGCAAGTACTTGGATCAATAAGGGAGGTTACTTCTAAGATAAGTTGAGCGGGACCTTTCCGCCATACATGTCCTGTAATGATGAGCGCATTGTATTTTAAAGCGAGCGTTGCTGTAGCTGGGGCACTCATAGTAGGGCGGCCGAAGAAAGATGTTTGAATGCCATCATTCATCTTTTGGTCGCCTAACACACCTAAATGTTTACCATTGGCCAAGTGACGCATAGCGTCTCGGGCACCGTGACGTCCCTTAGGGAAAAAGGAAATATCTTGTCCTACAATGCGGCGTCTTAACTTACAGAGAAGCTGGTCCACGAGAGGGTTGTTAGGTGCTCGATAAAAGGGAGAAAAAGGGAGCCCGTAGCGTGCAAGAATTAGAGGCATAAGCTCCCAATTCCCCAAATGTCCGGAGAAAAATATGATGGGTCGTCCGGTTTTTTTTGCCTCATACAAAATATCTTCATGCTGAACATACCAGCCTAGGCCTGAAGATGTGTGAGCCGGTAGAGAGGCAAGATGAGGTAACTCAGCTAAGGTCGTGCCGATATTTTGCCAACATGCTTTTACGATACGTTCTATTTCGGCTTTCTTCAAAGATGGAAAGGCGATTGCAAGATTGGTTCGTGCAATGCGGGAAAGAGCAAGTTTAGGGCCGATAAAACGGGTGATATATCCCCCTAGTCGGGCCGCCCATAGTGGTGGGAGGGTACGAAATAGACATAAAATCCCGTAGAGGCCCCACGCTTGAAGATGATTTAGCATGCGTTACCTGCTCGAGCATTGAGAAAGCTTTCAAGAAGCTTCTCAAGGTTGGTGGGATGTTGCCAGTGCAATTCCACGGAGATGGTTGTGACGTCTTTTAGAAAGGTAGGCGGTAGCTTGATGCTGTCTTTTTCAGTTGTGACAAGTCTTGCTTGAGATGTGCGTGCCAGATGTTGCAAGCGTTTGATATCGCGGAAGGAATATATGTGATGGTCAGGAAAAGAGATGGTGTGAGCCAAGTGAACATCATGCTCTTGCAACATGGTGAAGAATTTATCAGGCCGCCCAATTCCGGCAAATGCAATGACCGGTTGTTTCTTTAGAAGATGAATTTCATTACCTGGTAAGAAAAAGGCTTGGGCGACAGGGAGATGAGGGGAAAGCAGGTTATTTATATGGTGGTGGTCTTCCCCTATGATGACGGCTGCGTGAATGCGGGGGAGTGCGTCGGGTAAGGTTTCACGTAATGGCCCTGCGGGGAGGATGCGACGGTTCCCAAAACCTATGTGGCCATCAATGGTGAGAATGGAGATGTCTTTATAGAGGCTTGGGTCTTGAAGGCCGTCATCTAAAATTAGGCAGTCTGCCCCATTGTCTATGGCGAGACGGGCATTATGAAGGCGGTTTGGGCCACGCCATGTGGAGGCAATGTGTGCGAGAAGCATTGCTTCATCGCCTACATTAATAGCTGTATCTGTTTTGATATCTAACCGTTTGTTCTGTGGGCTTTTACCTCCATAACCACGGGTAATAATGTGAGGGTTATATCCCTTGGTAAGAAGAAATTTAACAATAGCTTGTGTCAGAGGCGTTTTGCCCGTTCCGCCAGTAGTAATATTTCCACAGCAAAGGACTGGCACGGGAAGTTTGTGGGAGGGACGCTTTTGGCGTCTCTTGCTACAGTAATGTGTGATTTTGCTGATGGGGAGGAGCAGATCGGAGATAAGATTAGGGCGAGCTAGATGCCAGAAAGTAGGGGGGCGAAGTCTCATTTAAATACCTTACTTATAATAAGCATGTCTCAATAATACGTTGAGTGAGTTGCGCAGATATCGCCTCATTCTGCTCGGGTAGAGGGGGAAGAGGAACAGGTTTGTTTAGCCACTCAGCCAATAGACCAGGCGTGTCTATTATGTGGAGAGAGGCCTTATACTTATGGCATGCGTCATGCCAGTTTTGCATATAGGGTCCTAAAGCAGTTGGACGTTGAAAGCGTAAAGGCTCAAGGGGATTATGCCCTCCACCGGGGGAGCAGAGTGAGTTACCAATAAAAACACGTTCTGCTAGAGCGAAAAATAGCCCTGTCTCTCCAAGTGTATCTACAATCCAATAGGCATCATCTAAGGCAGGAATCTCGCCAAAAGAGCGACGCGGCGCATGGAGAACTTGAGCAATATGGGGCCCCCGTTCTGGGTGGCGGGGAATGATAATGGTCAGAAGACTTGGTTGTAGCTCTCGTGCTTTTCTTGAGGCTTCTGCTATGAGTTCTTCTTCACCAGGATGAGTGGAAGCTGCGACAAAAATAGGGCGTGGGCCGATTTTTTCTTTGAGATATGCTGCTTCATCTAAGCGATAGGGTAAGGGGGCTGCAGCTTCCTTAAGATCTATTGGGGGGAGAGATGTTATCCCGAATCGAGATAAGCGATCAGCATCTTCTATACTACGTGGGGTGACCCAGCATATGGAGCGCATGAGGTAACGTAATAAGCAGGGGGCAGCCTTCCACCGTTGTGCGCTACGAGCAGAAAGCCGTGCATTAAGTAGCATGATTGGTATGCCCTTTAAGTGGCTCATACCAATTAATCCTGGCCAGAGTTCGCTCTCTACAAGAATTAAGCTGCGGGGGCGCCAATATTTTAGGAAGCGCGCAACGATATGAGGGGCATCATAAGGACATAGTTGGTGGAAGAGCCGTTGACCGTATACGGGATGTGTCCTGAGTATTTTGCCACCAGTTGAGGTCGTGGTGGTTACAAGAATATTGAGCTGCGCTTGCTCTTTGAGAAGCTGTCCTATCACAGGGAAGATAGAGAGAGTTTCGCCTACGCTAGCAGCATGAAACCATAATAGAGGCTGTGAGGAAGACGGACGGGAAAGTGTAGGCCGCCCGAAGCGTTCAGGGAGGTGTTCTGTCGTATCTTTACCCTGCTTGAGACGGCAAAATGAATGATATTTGAGAAGAGGAAGAAAGAGCCTGCCGATGATGTACCACATACATAACACAGGGTCGGTGATCATATGGCGAGAGAGGCCAGTCATGAAAATACGGCTCCTTATGCCGTTATGGTGGTGTATTTCGGCATCATTTGGTGTGAACAAATGCAAATCAAGCAGAAAACTCCCTTTTGAGAGGCTAAGAGCTCTTGCCGTTAGCGCTTCCTTGTGCAACGTGGTGAACCACTTATTACAAATGCACTAACATCCTCAAAGGGGGCAATTATGTCAGAGACAGGGACGCAAGTAACCAAAGGGACATTGATGGCAGGTAAGCGTGGTGTCATCATGGGGGTTGCTAATAAGAATTCTATTGCTTGGGCGATCGCTCAGTCTTGTGCAGCGCAAGGTGCTGAGATTGCTTTTACATATCAGGGTGAAGCACTTGGTAAACGCGTGCGTCCTTTAGCAGAGAGCATTGGCTCCACAATGGTCCTCCCGTGCGATGTTGGTGATGATGCTGCGATTAACGCAACATTCGATGAAATTGAGAAGGCATGGGGCAAGATTGACTTTGTCGTGCATGCTATTGGATGGGCTGACAAAGATTACCTCCGTGGCCGGTATGTTGATACGCCTCGTGAGGCTTTCTTAAAGGCGCTGGATATTTCCTGCTTCTCCTTTACGGCTGTGGCTCGCCGGGCGTCTGCTATGATGAATGCAGGCGGTTCTTTACTGACCCTGACATATCTGGGGGCAGAGCGTGTTATGCCGCATTATAATGTCATGGGTGTAGCAAAAGCAGCTTTAGAAGCATCTGTGCGTTATATGGCGGTGGATCTAGGGCGTGACGATATTCGCGTAAATGGTATCTCAGCAGGTCCGATCATGACACTGGCTGCTAACGGTATTGGTGATTTCCGTTATATTCTACGATGGAACCAGGTGAACGCTCCGCTGGAGCGGAACGTGTCTTTGAAAGATGTCGGTGGTTCTGGGCTGTATTTCCTCTCTGATCTATCCTCGGGGGTTACAGGGGAAGTGCATCATGTTGATTGTGGCTATAATATTATTGGAATGAAGAACCCTGAAGCGCCAGATATGACGCTGTCTACAGGAGAGTAACATAGATGTCTGAGAACAGCTTTGGACGTTTGCTGCGTGTCATGACGTGGGGTGAGAGCCACGGGCCAGCTATTGGCTGCGTTATTGATGGTTGCCCACCACGTCTAAAGCTGTCTGAGGCTGATATCCAGCCATGGTTGGATAAACGACGGCCAGGTCAGTCCCGTTATACAACACAGCGGCGTGAGCCTGACCACGTAAAGATTCTTTCGGGTGTCTTTGAGGGACAAACCACAGGGACGCCCATTGCTCTTATGATTGAGAACACGAATCAGCGTTCTCGTGACTATGGTGAGATCGCCCAACAATATCGTCCCGGTCACGCTGATATTACGTATGACTTGAAATATGGTGTGCGGGATTATCGTGGTGGCGGTCGTTCTTCAGCTCGAGAAACGGCTATGCGCGTGGCGGCAGGGGCTGTCGCACGGGTTATATTGAGAGAATTAATAGGCCCGCAGTTAGTGATCCGTGGTGCATTAACGGCAATCGGCGCGGAAGAGGTCGATCGTGCGAATTGGGATTGGGCTCAAACAGAGCAGAATCCATTTTGGTCACCTGATTCTGAGATCGTTCCCAAATGGGAAAAGCAGCTTGATGCTGTGCGAAAAGCCGGTTCCTCTATTGGGGCAAGATTAGAGGTTGTGGCTGAGGGGGTGCCTGCTGGGCTGGGCGCTCCAGTTTACGGGAAGTTGGATAGCGAGCTTGCTGGCGGCTTGATGGGAATCAATGGTGTAAAGGCTGTTGAGATTGGAGATGGATTCGCTGTCTCTTGTTTACGAGGGGAGGAAAATGCCGACCCAATTCGCCCTTCAGATGATCCTTTGGCACCGCAGTTTCTAAGTAATCATGCGGGCGGTATCCTTGGTGGGATTTCCACGGGGCAACCAGTCATTGCTCGCATGGCGATTAAGCCTACGAGTTCTATTCTCGTGCCTGTACCAAGTGTGAATCGGGCGGGTGAAGCTGTAGAGGTGAGAACCAAAGGGAGGCATGACCCCTGCATAGGTATTCGTGCAGTACCGGTTGCTGAAGCTATGATGGCATGCATTCTTGCAGACCATGTGCTGCGTAATCATGCACAATGTGGATGGCTCTAAGGGGCTTAATTTCTTAGAAACCCTTATTGCATATGCTGATAAGGGTTTGAAAAGATCACAATATATAGTGCGTTAATTATTGGGTTAAACCCAATATATGCTCCAATGCACAGGATCACAGAAAATTCAAGGCTTGAATTCCCTTCGTGTGCGTGGGAAATGAGACGAACTAAATTTATCCTAAAACGTGCCTATGTGAGGGGCTCAATACATGACAATGCGTGGCGCCCAGATGTCTGGAAAATCATCCGGAGGCAGTGCTGAGCCTGAACTGTTTGAAAGCGTCGTTCAGTTGCCTGGGCGCCACCCCGTGCGTATTGCGCCATCTCGTGATGAACGGCTAACGGCTTTCGGGCGTGCAACACTTGATGACCGTTATTTGCTGGAAGGCGAGACATATCAGGGGTTGTTTGCCCGTGTGGCATCTCGTTACGGGGCGGATGAAGGGCATACACAGCGTTTGTACGACTATATGTCGCGTCATTGGTTTATGCCGGCAACACCAATCCTTTCTAATGGCGGTACAAGCCGTGGATTGCCGATCTCTTGCTTCTTAAATGAGTCTGAAGATAGCCTTGAGGGTATCGTTGGGCTTTGGAATGAGAATGTCTGGCTTGCGGCTAAGGGCGGTGGAATTGGCTCTTATTGGGGCAATCTTCGTTCTATTGGTGAGAATATTGGCCGGAACGGCAAAACTTCTGGGGTGATTCCGTTTATCCGCGTGATGGACAGCCTGACACTGGCTATTAGCCAAGGCAGCCTGCGCCGTGGCTCTGCTGCGGTGTATTTGCCAATCTGGCATCCAGAGATTGAAGAATTCATCGAGATGCGTCGCCCAACTGGTGGTGACCCGAATCGTAAAGCTCTTAATCTCCATCATGGTGTCCTGCTGACAGATGACTTCATGAGAGCTGTTGCAGCAGATGAAGAATGGCCGCTCGTTTCACCGAAGGATCATAGTGTGATCCGTAAAGTTTCGGCACGAGCTCTGTGGATTCGTCTTCTCACAGCACGTATGGAGCAGGGTGAGCCGTATATTGTTTTCTCTGATACGGTAAATAGAGCACGGCCGGAGCATCACCGTTTGGCGGGATTAGAGGTAAAAACATCTAATCTATGTGCTGAGATTACCCTACCAACGGGAATAGATCATCACGGTAAGGATAGAACGGCTGTTTGCTGCCTTTCCTCTTTGAACTTGGAATATTGGGATGAGTGGAAAGATAATCCTCAATTTATTGAGGATGTAATGCTCTTCCTTGATAATGTCTTACAAGACTTCATCGACAATGCCCCAAGTGATATGGATCATGCTCGTTATGCGGCCATGCGTGAGCGTTCCGTTGGGTTGGGGGTAATGGGTTTCCATTCCTTCTTGCAGTCACGCATGATTCCTTTTGGAAGTGTGATGGCGAAAGTTTGGAATAAGAAGTTCTTTGAACATATTTCTAAGCAAACATCCGCAGCATCTAAGGCGCTGGCTAAAACGCGTGGTGCCTGCCCAGATGCCGCAGAATATGGTATCGAAGAGCGCTTCTCACATAAAATGGCCGTTGCCCCGACAGCATCGATTTCGATTATTGCAGGTAATGCGAGCCCGGGGATTGATCCAATTAGTGCGAATGTTTTCTTGCAGAAGACATTGTCTGGCTCATTTACGGTGCGTAATCGCCATCTTGCCCGCTTGTTGGAGGAGCATGGCAAGAATACTGATGAAATTTGGTCCTCTATCACTCTCAGCAAGGGGTCAGTCCAGCATCTCGACTTTTTAAGTCAGGATGAGAAAGATGTCTTTAAGACGGCTTTTGAGATTGATCAGCGTTGGGTTGTTGAACATGCCGCAGACCGCGCTCCGTTTATTTGTCAGTCTCAGTCGGTCAATCTTTTCTTGCCAGCTGACGTGCATAAGCGGGATTTAGTTCGCATCCACTATGAAGCGTGGAAGAAGGGCGTGAAGTCTCTCTATTATTGTCGTTCTCTGTCTATTCAGCGGGCAGATACAGTTTCAAACGTGGCTGTTAAGCGCGACATTATGGAGGGGGATGACGACCATCTTCCACAAGCAACACCGCGCCATGCTGAAACTGGTGCGGGAAGTTATGAGGAATGTCTTTCCTGCCAATAAGGTGGTTCTAAAAGGCAGCGGGGAAAGAATAATAAGAAAGACTCTCTTTGTTTCTTCCCCCAAGAGATCTGTGCCTGTAAAGCAGGCACAGGGTGATTTACCTGCTTGCTCCGTACCGGTTGCGGTGGAGAGGCGGCATTTTCTTTGAGAGGTTTATGAGATGACAGACGTCAAGCCATTGCCTGAGGCTCCTGAAGCGGCTGCGCAGGCCAATCTGCTGGTGGAGAATCCGGTTTATAAGCCGTTTCGTTATCCATGGGCGTATGATGCATGGCTCACTCAGCAGCGCTTGCATTGGCTTCCTGAGGAAGTACCTCTTGCTGAGGATGTGAAAGATTGGCACAGAAAGCTGACAGAATCAGAGCAGAATCTGGTGACGCAGATCTTCCGTTTCTTTACGCAGGCGGATGTTGAGGTAAATTCAGCATATATGAAATATTACAGTCAGGTATTTAAGCCGACTGAAGTTCTTATGATGCTGTCTTGTTTCTCAAATATTGAGACAATTCATATTGCTGCTTATTCTCACCTTCTTGATACAATCGGAATGCCAGAGACAGAATATTCTGCCTTTCTGAAATACAAGGAGATGAAGGACAAGTATGACTTTATGCAGTCCTTCAATATTAATAGTAAACGTGAAGTTGCCAAGACAATGGCAGCCTTTGGTGCCTTTATGGAAGGGTTACAGCTCTTCGCATCGTTTGCTATTTTGTTGAACTTCCCACGCTTTAATAAATTAAAGGGAATGGGGCAGATCGTTTCTTGGTCTGTACGTGATGAGACACTTCATTGTTTATCCATGATTCGTCTCTTTCGGACATTCATTCGTGAAAACCCAGAGATCTGGACAGAAGATTTCCGTGCAGAGCTTGTAGATATTTGCCGCCAAACAGTGGCGCATGAAGATGCCTTTATTGAACTTGCCTTTGAAATGGGGCCGGTTGAAGGTTTGGATGCTCCGCAGGTGGAAAAATATATCCGCTTTATTGCAGACCGTCGTCTGATCCAGCTTGGATTGGATCCAATTTACGGTATTGATGAAAATCCTCTGCCGTGGGTTGATGATATGTTGAACGCCGTTGAGCACACTAACTTTTTTGAGAATCGTGCAACGGAGTATTCTCGTGCCTCAACACAGGGGACATGGGAAGAAGCATTTGAGAGCGGTGTGTTCTCTTAAAGGTTAATAACCGGGTAAATTGCTTGGGAGGAACATATGTTTATGCGAATGTTGGCTTGACCACATTCGCATAGCTGCTCATATGTCAGGTTATCATTTGTAATTATGGAATTTTCTTTCGGTCTAATTGGTACCTATTGATATAAGGTTATCGTTATTATGGGCTGAAAGAAGATTCGAGCCTGCCTAGCCTGTGTTGTACAGGGCGAGCGGAAATGGAGTTGTGAGTTTTGGTTTCTTCCTCATCAGAGCCTCTAACCACATATAATGCAGAGGCCATAGGTAAAGGGGCCAAAGGGGAAGATGCCCTGAAGGCGTTGGCTGCGTATCTGGCAGAGGATATGGTGGCTTGTAATCAAGCCATTATTGACAGGATGCAAAGTTCTGTCCCTCTTATTCCACAATTGGGTGCGCATCTTGTGGCTGCTGGGGGCAAACGCTTACGTCCTCTACTCACGCTCGCATCGGCGCGCTTATGTGGATATGGCTCTGAAGAGGGGCAAACACGCCACATTGGCCTTGCAGCCTGTGTGGAGTTTATTCATACCGCAACACTTCTACATGATGATGTTGTGGATGAGAGTACGTTGCGGCGGGGCATGGCCTCTGCCAATGCCTTGTTTGGCAATAAGGCCTCTGTTCTGGTTGGCGATTTTCTGTTTGCGCGCTCCTTCCAGTTAATGACAGCAGATGGCTCATTAGAGGTTATGGCGATTCTCTCGGCAGCTTCTGCGACAATTGCGGAAGGTGAAGTTTTGCAAATGTCTACACAGAATGACCTCTCAACGCCGATCGAGCGTTATTTAGAGGTTATCCACGGGAAAACAGCGGCACTATTTGCGGCTGCTTGTCGTGTGGGTGCTGTTGTAGCGGGGCAAAGCCAAGAGGTTGAAATTGCTCTTGAGCAATATGGCACAAATTTAGGGATGGCTTTCCAGCTTGTTGATGATGCATTAGATTATGCAGCAGACCAGCAGGTGTTGGGTAAAACGGTGGGTGATGATCTCCGAGAAGGGAAGATCACTTTACCCGTATTAGCTGCTTATGAGCGTGGAACAGAAGAAGAACAGCTCTTCTGGAAGCGTGTTATTGAAGATAATGAGCAGACAGAAGAAGATTTGTCGAGAGCGCTAGAGATTATCGCTCGGACAGAGGCTATTCGCACCACAATCGAATGTGCTCGTTCTTACGCAGAGAAAGCCGTGCAAGCGCTAGAGAGATTCCCTGAGAGTGATTTAAAGACGCTTCTGCAAGAAACAGTACTTTATACGGTAGAGCGGGCTCGTTAAGGGATGTAGAGGGTGCTTCTCTGCAGTGTAGCTTATTAAGAGAATGAGAGGCATTGCCACCCGGCGGGAAAGCCAAGCCATCTTAGATGTTTGTTGAGGTTTTCGTGTTCTGCTGGGATTGCTGTAAAGAAAAAGCGATCTGCAGGGGCCGTTAGGCTTGGAGCTGTGGGGGTCTCAACGTAATTACCGAGTTGCCTAAGGGCTTGTTGAGCGACAGCTGGTGCTGGGTCTAGCCACATAATGTCAGCCTTATCGAGCCGCTGAAAATAAGGCATTAAAAACGTATAATGCGTACAGCCAAGACCGATCGTATCAATATGCTGGCCCTGGTCCTGTTGAAAAAGTTGTTCTAGCTCGGCGTGAATGTTTTCTGAACTAAGCTGTTCACCACGAAAAGCTTGTTCTGCCATCTCTGCAAGATTGCGGGAGCCGTGTACAAGTAGGGTACAGTCCGCTGCGAAATCTTTGTGAAGTTGGGTAAGGTAAGGCCGCCGTGCAGTAGCACTTGTAGCCAGCAATCCAATTACTCGTGTGGTAGAGACACGCCCAGCCCAGCGAATGGGGGGAACACAGCCTACGATGGGAAGGGCTAGTGTTTCACGCAAGGCAGATAAAGCCAGGGTACTTGCCGTATTGCAGGCAATAATGACAATCGTTGGATGTAGAATGGCACAGGCTTGCCCTATGAGTTCTGTGATGCGTTTTTTCAATACATCATCAGGTTGTTCACCGTAGGGAAAGAGGGCTGTATCTGCGAGATAGTCGATTGTTAAAGATGGTGCCAAGGTCCGGAGAGCTTGTACAACGCCTAATCCACCAATGCCTGAGTCAAATACAAGGGCACGTGGAGATTGTGGTTGTGTAGACATGTATAAGAAAGGCACCGGATGAATGGGAAAGAGTGGGGTATGGCCTGCAGAGATAGCCTATGCGGGTATTCTGCAGGCTTTGTAGAGAGAATGTACCCCGTACGGAGCTATAAGAGAGGGCAGCCTTAGCTTCTCTCTATAGCTCCTAACAGTCTTCAAGTATTGCTTAGCCTTGTTTGAAGGCTAGAGCTTCTTCAGCACTGCTGACGCCACCATGGGCTTTAGACCAGCCGCATGGGTCTTCTAGGAAGCGACGTACTTCGGCGCTGTCTTCAGTGGAGAAATATTGCCCATCTGCACAGGCTTCGAGAACATCCCACCATGTGCAAAGAGAGTGCAGGCCGATGCCCATATCCTGCAGAGTTTTCTGGGCGCCTGGGAAGACACCATAGAAGAATACTACGAAAGTATGATCCACAATAGCACCAGCTTTACGCAGTGCGTTTGCAAAACGGATTTTGGAGGCGCCATCTGTTGTTAGGTCTTCCACCAACAGAGTCCGCATGCCTTCTGGCACATCACCTTCGATCTGAGCATTGCGTCCGAAGCCTTTTGGCTTTTTACGTACGTAAGCCATTGGGGTCATGAGGCGGTCAGCGATCCATGCTGCGAAGGGAATCCCTGCAGTTTCACCGCCGACAACGGCATCAATGCTTTCATATCCGATATGACGGCCAATCTTCTCAACGGCTAGCTCCATGAGTTTTTTGCGAGCACGTGGGAAGAAGATGATTTTACGGCAGTCGATATAAACAGGAGATTTCCACCCGGATGTAAGCGTATATGGCTCGCTAGGGCGGAAGTTAATAGCTTTAATCTCCAAAAGAATGCGAGCTGTCGTCAGGGCGGCGTCACGGTCCCATTGGGTATGGCGGCTATTTAGATTGGAAGCTGTGCCAGTGGAAGGCATTATTCTCTCCATAATCTCGAAAAACTGTTTCTTTGGAGACATCTAGCGGTTAGAAGGGATTAGGGGTAGAGAAAAGATGTCTTTTTTGTCTATTCTCTTATCGGTAACGCTTTTATTTGATAAAGGCCATACCGAATAACAAGCGCATTAGCTTATTATAGAGCGATTTCCTTAAGGAAACTGGGTATCGTAGGGGTGATGAATATGAAAGCTGCAACTGCTCGTATCGGTCGTAAATGCGAACGCGCCGTAATCACAGCTTATCAAGAGTTGCATGATATGGGACAAAACGAGATGAGTATCTTTGCAGCATGTACTACTTTGTATCGGATTCATCATCCAGAGGCGTCTTTACCAGAGGCACGTCTTCTTGTGTCTGAGTGGATTGATCATCACATTGTGCGGCGTTCTACAGCGCCAACGCGCGGGTGTAATTGCCCACCAACGCAGCCTGTCTAAGAAATTTTATTTTTCAAATGAGTGGTAGGCAGTATCCTTGGGAGGAGACCCTCCCAAGGTGATGTTTCGTGCGTAGCGTAGGAGATGACTGCTGCGGCAAAGTCTGCTGGTGGCTGTAAGAATAAGCCGTGAGGCTAGAGAGTGACCACCGCATTAGTGGAGGAAATCCACTATATAAGCTAGATTATATATCGGTATTATCAGTTGCGTGGGACTGATGGCGTGCTGCGATATTTTTGTGATTTTGGATGACCTCTTGTACAATGAATGCAAAGAATTTTTGTGCAAATTCTGGGTCTAGTCCTGCTTCTAGGGCTAATTTGTGCAAGCGAGCTCGTTGTTTTTCCTCACGTGAAGGATCACACGCTGGCATTTGAGACGTTGCCTTGATCTCTCCTACTTCTTTTGTACAGCGGAAGCGTTCGGCCAGCATATAGATCAACGCTGCATCGATGTTATCAATACGGTGACGGAGAGGTGTAAGCGGAGATGTGGCCGGAGAATCAGATGTCATTGAGGTCAATCCATGCGAGGTGTCCACCCTTACCAGCGCCTAAGTCCATAAAGATGGCCTTACCACCAAGGCGGCCTGTTTTATGCCAGGGGCGACCATCATTAGAGCGGCGGTCATGGCCAACATATACAGTGATCCCCGCAGGGATACGGTTGATCCAGTTTAAGCGTCTTTCAGGGTAGCCGTCCGGTTGTATACGACTAGTGGTTTCTCCAAAAAGGGCACGAGATAAAGGGGCTGACATATCAGCAATACCAGTTTCTGGTGGTGGAGAAGAGAGCATAGCTGTGTGGAAACCACCATGCACAAACAGGTTATCCCCTAAGCGGAGCCACGCAGGAGCCTCTGAGATCATCTTGTGCGCACGTTGTGCAAGATCATCGATGGGTGAATCATGAATCTGCTGAAGGGTTGCCTCAAGAGGGAGGTCACGGCGTAGGCGCCGCCCTTCTAAGGCACGACCTAATTTACGGTCATGATTGCCAAGTACGAACATGCCACGTTTGGCCTCGATGAGATCAAGCATGGTTTCTAGCACACCAGCGCTGTTGGGGCCGTGATCGACGAGGTCCCCAAGTTGAATAATAAAACGCTGTGTTGCAATAGCATGGCGGAATGCGTTGAGATCACCGTGCACGTCTCCCACGACGCGGAGCCCTTGCTCACGAATCCGAGCTACGACGGATGGGTCTAGCCGTGGTTCAGAAAAGATAGGTCGGTCGTTCACGGTTTTAAAAACTCTGATCTCCAGCGGTTATAAAAGTGTCTAATTCTCTGATGTTAATAGCAGAAGGTCAACCGTTAACCATACGTATACTCTCATCAAGATTGACAGATAGCAGGCGACTAACCCCTCTCTCTTGCATGGTAACACCAAAGAGGCGGTCCATATGAGCCATAGTTAGTTGATGATGGGTGACAACTAGAAAACGTGTGCCTGTCTGTTTTGTGATGTCTCTTAACAGGGTGCAGAAGCGCTCTACGTTGGCGTCATCCAAGGGGGCGTCAACCTCATCAAGCACGCAGATAGGTGCAGGGGTACAATGGAAGGCTGCAAAAATGAGGGAAAGTGCCGTGAGTGCTTGTTCTCCACCCGAGAGAAGAGAGAGGGTAGAGAGTTTTTTACCAGGAGGTTGAGCAAATATCTCTAAGCCGGCTTCTAGAGGATCATCACTACCTACCATCTCCAGATGCGCTTTTCCGCCGCTGAACATACGAGTGAATAGTTGTTGGAAATGCTGGTTGATATCAGCAAAAACCGTCATTAAGCGATGGCGGCCCTCACGGTTAATAGCGCCAACACCGCCCCGAAGCCGTGCAATAGCGGTAGAGAGATCCTGGTGTTCTTGTTCGATTCGCTCTGCTTCTGTTTTCGCTGTTTGGAATTCATCTTCCGCACATAAATTAACTGGCCCCAATCCATCGCGCTGTTTGGTGGAGCGGTTTAGAGCGCGCCGGACACGTTGTTCGGCTTCCGGAGAGATGTCATCAGGCACTGTTGCCCCGTCTGGGCGTGGGCTGTTATGCCGCAAGACGGCTAAAGCTTCATCTGCCTGTTCATAACGCTCATTCAGGCGAATGCCTTCCTCACGGTAACGACGGCAGCTCTCGCGGTGTTGCTCAAGGAGTGAGCCTTGCTCTTTAAGTTGTAGTTCTGTTTGCTTCAGTGTGTCTTGTAGGGCTGTATGTTGCGCTTCAAGCTCTGCAAGAATTTGTTTTTCGCTCTGTATCTGCTCTTCCCCAGCAAGAGAGCTAGAGTTATCAGACGCCGGTGCGGCTTGAATGAGTTCTTCTCGCCGTGCGTTTAGGTTTTGAATATCCTTTTGGAGCTGGGTAATTCGTTGGGCTTGTTCAGCAAGATTTTTTTGCAAGTTCTCGCTTCTCTCACTTTGGAGAGAGAGGTCACGAATAAGCTTCGTGTAATGCGTTTGCTGTTCCTGTAATGCATTTTGAGATGTGTTGAGAGCTGCTTCAGCCGTTTTCTGTTGAGCTGCTAATGCAGGCATATCTGGCAGAGTGGCAGCTTCTGCCTTACAGGTTTTCTCCTCATTGAGAAGAGCTTTAAGGCTTTCTTCTTGTGAGGCGATTTGTTGAGCGAGGCTTTCTTTACGTGCGAGCAGGCCTGTCAAAATGCGGTGCTGCTCTTCAAGCTGTTGCTGTAATAGGGTTGCTGCTTTTTGAGAGTCTTGTGCGGCTTGAGAAGCTTTGAGCGCTTTTTGCTGGGCGTCGTGTAGTTGTAATTGGGTCTGCTCTGCTGTGTTTGATAATGTTTTAAGGTCTATTTTTGAGTGTTCATCTTTTAAATCAGCTTCTTGCTGAGTGAGTGCTTGAATTTCGTTTTTATGTTGTGCGCAAGCAGTTTGCAGTTCTTTTAGGCGCGCGAGTGTACTCTCATGCTGGAAGAGGGCTTGTTGCTGTTGTTTCTCAGCATCATGCAGAGCTTCTTGTAGTTTTTGCGCCTCTTGGCGTGCTGTGTGGCTGAGGTCACGCAGAGTTTGGAGTGTGGTTTCTGCTTCTTTAAGACGTTTCGCATTATCCCGTGGGAGTGCTTCTTGTTCTGTTTGGGCCGCTTTTAATTGCTGCGTGGTTTGCGCACGTGCATTGGCGTGGTTTGCAACTTCATTCTCTAAAAGAGAGATTTGCTCTTGTTGGAGAGCATGGCGCTGTTGCAGCCCTTCAAGGTGATGGCGTGTTTTAGCGTGTTCGTCACTCTGCGCAGTGAGACTGTTATGCAGCTGCTGTAATGTCGCTTTTAGGTCTTGAATTTCTTTTTGAAGGGTTGAGAAATCACGCCGCTGCTTTTCAGCTTGTTGTGTGAGCTGTGTAATAGCACTGGCGCAGGCCTTCATATTCTGTGCTTGCTCAAGGCGGATCATCTCAGCTGTTGGAGTGTTGGGAGAACGGATAAATCCATCCCAACGCCACAGTCCGCCTTCTTTACACACTATCGCCTGCCCTGGGGTAAGGGCTTCTTGAAGGGCAGGGGCGTGCTTTGCATCTGTGATTAAGAAGATGGCGCTGAAAGCTCGCTGAAGAGCAGGTGGAGCTGTGATAAGTTCAGCAAGAGGCTTTAGAAGAGATGAATCTTGCGTAGTCGGCGCAGCGGATGGCTCTAGCATGTTGGCAAGCTTGCGCCATTGGCGTGGGGTTTCTGAAATATCTATATCTGAGGGAGGTAATGAGGCCTCTAATCCATCCGTTAACGCACTGGCAATGGCCCGTGTGAGGTCGGTTGGGATATCGAGCTGCTCAAGCAACGGATGAGGCACTGCGGCTGAGCTGCTTTGTAAGCTTTTCTTCAGCCCTTCATATTCTCCCTTATGAGTGATGAGCTGGGATTCTGTTGTTTGTAGTGCTGTTTGGGCTGTCTCTTCTTTCTCTGTAAGAGCAGAGAGCTGAGTATTATGGGTTTCTATCTCTTTGCGTAGTGTAGAGAGTTTGTTGGTGAGAGTGCCTAAGTTGTCTTGGGCATTTTGAATATGGCTTGAGGGAATAGCCGTCTTTTGTGCGGCTTTTAGGGTGTGCTGCGCTGTGTCGTGGCGGGTTGTTTGTTCGCGATATATCTTGCGGAGACGTTCACTTTCTTGGACTAGGAACGCCCGGCGCTGTTCAGTTTTTTCATGGGCTGCTTTTTCATTGAGCCATGCTTGTTCAGCCTTTTCACGCTGAAGGGTGAGGTCTTTTTCTTTTTGAGCAGCGGCATGAAATGCAGAGCGCGCTTTGTCGCTTGCTTCAGAGAGGTTTTGTTTATCTTTGTCTGAAAGTAGGCGAGCTGTGGCTTGCTCCGCATGTTGAGTATCTTCTTGTAGGCGTGCCTGTAATTTATGAATGGCAGCAGAAGCTTCCTCTATGCGTGCCTTCAGGTTGGCGAGCTGTGTTGTGGCGTCTTGGACATCTCGTTTCGCACGTTCAGCAGTAAGGCGTTGTTCTTGGAAATATGTCTCTGCCGTTGTGGCATGCGTGTGTGTTTGTTCGGCTTGGGCGAGAGCATCTTGAGCTTTTTGTTTGGTTGCTTCCTGCGGTTGTTGTTGGAGGCAGTCAGTCTCCAGCTTTTTAAAGTTCTCTTGGAGAGTTTCTAGATTGCGTTGTGCATTCTCAATTTGGGTCGCAAGCGAATTCTGGCGGCTTTGTAAGCGTTCATAGCGGATAGATTCAGCATGATAACGGCTAGAGGCGGCTTCAAATTCTTCTTTTTTAGCCTGAGCTTGCGCTGAGAGCTCCGTTACTTTTGCTTCTATTTCTGGCTGCTGGTCATTGAGAGCCTGTTTTGTGGAAAGGAGCTCTGACAGGTTGTTTTGGGCGTCTTCTTGCTGGGTAACAAGACCTTGCAGAGCTTCTTTCTGGCGTGTGAGATCAGCCTCAATTTGCGCAAGCTGGCGTGCATGCTCTTGAGAAGCTTGGCGTGTATGTTGCAGTGAATTTTGTGCAACTTCGATTTTGATACGTGATTGCTCTAATTGTGGGCGTAGGGTGTCTATCTCTTCAACTTGGCGCGCCCTGGTTTTGGAGAGAATGGCGTAGTTGTTTTTGCTTTCCTGAAGGGCCGTTTCAGAATTCTTTAGAGCTTTTTGTGCTTTTTCTAAGGCGTGGCGATGCGTGTGTAGCTGCTCTTCTGCTCGGGCATGCTGTAGAATGAGAAGGTCGTGCTCATAGCGACGAATATCTTCCGAAATGCTACGATACTCTTGTGCTTTTTCTGATTGGCCAGAGAGTGTTGCGAGCTGTTGATCAAGCGTTTGTTTATGCTCTTCGGCACGCTCTAAGTTGCTTTCAGCTTGGCGTAATTTAAGCTCAGCGTCTTTGCGGCGGACGTAAAGCCCCGTAATGCCCGCAGCTTCTTCTAATAAGTGACGACGCTCTTCGGGGCGTGCCGCAATGAGTTGGCTAACACGGTTTTGGCTGATGATGGATGAGCTGCGGGCCCCAGAGGAGAGGTCTGCAAATATAGTCTGGACATCACGCGCACGCATAACACGGTTGTTAATGCGATAGGTGCTGCCAGAGCCACGCTCTGCTTGGCGAGAGACTTCAAGCTCGCTGGCCTCCTGAAAGGGGGGAGGAGCAAGACCAGCGGCTTCGCCTAGATGAAGAGTTACACGGGCGAGGTTGCGCGCTGGGCGGTTGCCTGTTCCCGCAAAGATGAGGTCATCGCTTTCGCCCCCGCGGAGGGCACGGGCCGAGCTTTCCCCCATTGTCCAACGAAGAGCTTCAACAATGTTGGATTTACCACACCCGTTAGGGCCAACAATCCCGGTGAGACCAGGGAGGATATCAAGGTGGATTTCATCAGCGAAGCTTTTGAAACCGACAATATCGAGGCGGGTTGTCGTCGCCTTATGCTGTGTCATTGGCCCCCGGGGATGTGTTTTGTAACGTGTTACGTTTCTTATCAGGCGTTCTTCACTAATTCAGCAAATTTTTCAACTGTTTCGGGATCTTGAGCGTAAGCTTTATCATTAAAGCGGAAATAAGGTGTCCCCTTAATGGAGTAAGTTTGCTCTTCTTGCTGTGTTCTTTGATACAGAGCCTGCCCAAAAGCCATGTCTTTACTGATCTTATCGAACTCAGCTGAAGAGATACCAGCTAGAGCAGATTCTTGGCGTAAATGTTCTAATGGGTCCCCGCTGGAGAAGGCCCATTGCATTTGACGTGAGAAAAGAGAGCTAATGAAGGGAAGGTAACGTTCTTCTGGCAGAGAACGTGAGATCATGGCGGCAATGAGGGCGACCTGATCTAGGGGGAAGTCATGGAATTGATAACGAATTTTCCCTGTATCAATAAATTGCTCTTTGATTTTTGGGAATTCTTCTGTCGCGAAGTGAGCACAATGGGTGCAGGTTAGGGAGAACCATTCCTGCACGAGAACGGGGGCGTTTGGGTTGCCAATAACACGTGGAGACAGGCGTGGGTCCTGTGCGCTGCTGCCTGCGGAAATGGGGCGAGACGCTGCGAAGCTATGTGCTGCGTAGGTGCTTGCGATAGCGGCAGGCGCACCAGCTAAAAGGAAACGGCGAGAGAGTGATTTATTTGCAGACATAGCGAACTCCTGCAGCGCAAGTAGGTGGGTTATGGCGTTTTATAGACGACTATGAAGGTGAAAGAGACTTTATACGTCAAGTGCTTGGCGTAGGAGATAGCGGGGAGCCATCAGCACGAGCAGGCTGACGTTTTAGATGTGAAGGAACGCGCATTCTTAAAGTAAGGATATGACGTGCATCGGAATCAATCACACGGAACTCCAACCCACTGGGGTGAACGAGGACTTCATCACGTGCGGGAACATGTTCAGCAAGGTGGAAGACGAGCCCGCCTGCTGTTTCAATTTCAGCTTCTTGTTCCTCTTGAGTGAGGATGGGGCCGAGGCGTTCTTCAAGCTCTTCGACCGTTAGGCGTGCATCCAGATCAATGGTCCCATCCGGGCGGTTACGCCATGGGGTTGTGACAGGCTCGTCATGCTCATCAGAAATATCGCCAACAATGGTTTCGATGAGGTCTTCAATCGTGACCAGACCATCAATACTGCCATATTCATCAATAACAAGAGCCATATGCGTACGGCGCTGGCGCATTTGTAATTGCAGGTCGAGTACAGGAATACTTGGGGCAACAAGCAGAGGCTGGCGTAAAAGTGCTTTGAGGTTGAAAGGCTCTTCTGTCCCAATATGTGCCACGAGGTCCTTAACGTGGATCATCCCGACAATTTCATCTAGCTCTTCATGATAGACAGGCATACGGGAGTGATGTTCGCGCCGCATTAAGGCCAGGGCATCATCAAATGAGATTGTATCTGGCATAGCGACAATATCAGCACGAGGAACCATAACATCATCGGCTGTGATGTTTCTTAGCCGTAAGATATTCATGATGAGGGCGCGTTCTTGCCGGTCAAGCTCAGGTGCCTCAGGAGAGGTTTTCCCCATAGTGGCTGTATTTTTCACAAGCTCGGCAATGCTTTGCCTGACATCTTGTGTGTGTGTCTTGCGATTAAAAAGTTTCATGAGAGGGAAGTTATTCCTGAAAAGGGATGACAAGAGATAAGGAGAGGCAGGAAAGCGTTAAGTACTACGGCGGGGGCGTTGCCGCCATGGATCGGGAAAGCCCATGCGGCGGAGGATAAATGTTTCTAATGTTTCCATCTGTCGTGCCTCACCTGGATGGTGATGATCATGGCCTGCAAGATGCAAAAGCCCGTGTACGATGAGATGGGCTGTGTGAGCGCGTAATGTTTTACCAGCGATAGCGGCTTCTTTCTGCATGGTCTGATACGCCATAACGATATCTCCACCATGAAGGGAAGATAAGGGCTCAAAAGTGAGTACGTTAGTGGGTTTGTTCTTCCCACGGAAGCGTGCATTTAGCTGTTGGACATGGCGGTTGTCTGAAAATACGAAGGAAGGCCCTGTGGCTCCTTCGGAGAAAATGCCGCTATAGCGCTGTGTTGTGCTGCAAATACGCTGTACAAATTGGTCTATATTGCCAAGAGCTGCACGCCATTGGGGCGTTTCGATAAGAACCTCAGCGTGTGGTGCGGTAGGGCGTTTCATGGTCTTCCCGGTAGGAGCTGCGAGATGAATGAGAGGATTCTTTTCGGGAATCGTAAGCATCGACGATCCGCGCGACAAGGGGATGGCGGACGACATCGGCTGAGTTCATTTCACAAATAGAGATACCTTTAACGCCCTCTAGCGTATGTATAGCATCCCGCAAGCCTGAGCTAATTCCGCTCGGGAGATCGACCTGGCTTAGGTCTCCCGTAATAGCCATACGTGTACCGGGCCCCATACGTGTGAGGAACATTTTCATTTGCGCAGGGGTGGTGTTTTGGGCTTCATCCAAAATGACATACGCGTGTGCAAGAGTACGGCCACGCATAAAAGCAAGTGGTGCAACTTCAATTTCACCAGTTACCATACGTCGGGATACTTGCTCGCCGGGCATCATATCATGCAGTGCGTCATAAAGAGGGCGGAGGTAGGGATCAATTTTCTCACGCATATCTCCGGGGAGAAAGCCTAGGCGTTCCCCAGCTTCTACCGCAGGGCGTGACAGAATAATGCGGTCAACCTGTCCAGCTTGGAACATAGCTACAGCTTGTGCAACGGCCAGATATGTTTTGCCAGTTCCGGCAGGGCCGAGGCCAAATACCAATTCTTTTCTCGCCAGGGCATCCATATAGGTTGCTTGGCCGGGAGAACGAGGGGCAATGGCTCCTCGTTTTGTTTGGATAGAGGGGAGGTTTTCTAAGGCTGCGTCCATATTAGAGGGTATATCCTCTTCTTTTGGGGAGCGGCGTAATGATGTGCGGCGGGACGAGGGGAGCGCTGTGAGGCGAATCACGCCATCAACTTGGTCTGCGTCTACGCTCTCGCCATTGCCGGCTTGTTGGTAAAGTGCTTGCAGGATAGTTTGAGCCCTGCTTACCGCTTCGGCTTCGCCAGAAATGGCAATACGATTTCCGCGGCAGGAGAGTCGCACACCAACAGCTTGCTCTAGCCGAATAAGATGGCGGTCATGGTCGCCAAGGATATTTTGCAGTCGATGATTATCATCAAAGCGCAAAGTGGTTGTGCGATGACCTTCCCGAGTGGAAGATAAGGAGGGTTCTCGGAGAGACATGCTCAAACGGCTTTAACCTCTTCACTAGCTAAAACACCACTGAGAGAGTTGGTAAGGCGAGTGGTGATATGAACTTTGACAATCTGCCCAATTAAAGACGGATCTCCTTCAAAATGTACAGGTTGCAAGTAAGGTGAACGCCCATTGAGCTGACCTGTTTTGCGCCCTGTCCCAGTCACAAGGATATCCTGTGTCGTACCTACAAGAGAAGCGTTAAAGGAATCTTGCTGCTCACGTAGGAGAGATTGCAGCTTTTGTAGGCGTTGCTCTTTGACATCCTCAGCAACTTGGAAAGGCTGACCTGCAGCAGGAGTACCAGGGCGTTGAGAGTATTTGAAGCTATAGGCGCTGGCAAATTTAATATCGCGTACGAGCTGCATTGTTGCTTCAAAATCGTCGTCTGTTTCGCCTGGATGCCCAACAATGAAGTCTGAGGTCAAAGCGATATCAGGTCGTGCATCTCGAAGGCGTTTAATAATCTCACGGTATTCATCTGCCGTGTGGCCACGATTCATTGCCTTGAGAATTTTATCAGACCCGCTTTGGACAGGGAGATGAAGGTAAGGCATGAAGATTGGGTTATCACGGTGGGCGTCAATTAAAGCCTGCTCCATATCCCGCGGGTGTGAGGTAACATAGCGCAGACGCTGTAGGCCCGGAATTTCTGAAAGGCGCGCAGCAAGTTCCGGCAGAGATGTTGTGTGTCCGTTCCAATCACCATGATACGCATTGACGTTCTGACCAAGGAGGGTGATTTCTTTAACGCCACTTGCAACTAAGCGCTCCGCTTCAGCAACGACAGAGGGTACTGGCCGGCTTATCTCTGCGCCACGTGTGTAGGGAACAACACAGAAGGAGCAGAATTTATCGCATCCTTCTTGAATGGTTAGGAAGGCTGTGAGGTTGCCTGCCGTTTGTGGTGCTGCCTCTTGTGGGAGGAAATCAAATTTAGTCTCGGTCGGGAAGTCGGTATCAATAACACTGCCGCCTGCGCGTGCAATTTTTGCTACCATTTCAGGTAGGCGATGATATGTCTGCGGGCCGAGGACGAGATCTACAAAGGGGGCTCGAGCAAGAAGTTCCTTCCCTTCTGCTTGGGCAACACAGCCTGCCACGGCAATGAGTGTCTGTTTACCGTCTTCTTGGCGTGCTTCGCGGATCTTTCTTAATCGTCCTAGTTCAGAGAATACCTTCTCTGCGGCACGCTCACGGATGTGACACGTATTGAGGATGATCATATCGGCATCTTCTGGCCGTTCAACAGGGCCATAGCCTAATGGACGCAAAACGTCGGACATACGGGCGCTGTCATAGACATTCATCTGGCACCCCCATGTGATAACGTGCAGACCGCGTGTTGGGGTAGGAGAAGGCTGGTTAGACATGGTTGATATTACAGTATATCGGCTGTGAAGATGTGAGATACGAGTGAGCGATGTTAAGCTTCATCTATATGAGGGCGGCTTTGTCGCAGGTCCTCATTCCCTTGTGCGATGATCGCACGCGCAGCATTGGATAATGCCTTGCGGGAGGGGAAGTCCTCTGGTTTGAGAGGGGGATGAAAGAGCACAGTCGCTCCCATAGTGCGCCATTTGCCTAACCCCATGAGGTGTGGACCAAAATCCATATCGCCGAACCATGAAAAGACGAAGGAGCGATGATGTCGTCCAACAGGAAGTCCTTCTAAGCGGTCATAGGTGACTGTTACAGGCTGAATGAGGCACTTAGGGTGATCATCGGCTTGTGGGTCATTGCGTCGGCGGACAGGTTTTGCAATGGCAAATAGAGAGGACATAAAGGGGAGTAGGCCATTCCCTTTAGAGGTTGTGCCTTCTGGGAAGAAAATAATGTCATATCCCTTGCGCAGCCGATTGATAGCTTCCTGTACATCCTGCCCTGCTTCTTGGCGGTTGCGGGTGATGAATATGGTGCGACCAAGATGGGTAAGTAGCCCAATAACAGGCCAGTGACGTACCTCTTGCTTGGCGATGAAGAATGCAGGGATAATTTTACCTAAAACAAGCACATCCAACCAAGAGGAGTGGTTGGATACGTAGATCACACGACGCCCATCGCTACGTGGTTTAAATGACCCAGCCATTTCCCCCACAATTTTAACCCTCATATTTAGGATTTTACAGGCAACACCCCAGAAAAATAGAGGGAAACGACGGAACATATCTCCGGGCATAAGAAGGCTAGAGCCTTGGCCCACACATCCAGCAGCAGCCCAAAAAAGCAGTGCGGCAGTACGCAGGCGGGCACGCATACGGTCGCAAAACGTGTTCGGCGTTGTGCCTTCCGTATCTGAGAAAAGGTGCTCGGGATCAAAAACCGGTCGATTAACGGTTTTTTTCTTAGGTAAATGTGACGATGCTGCAGACATAGATCGCTTAAATAAGCTGTTTATGACAAAGAGACAATCTTTATCAGCACGTTATTGCAAGTGATGGAGTAGGAAGTCGAGGAAACTGAAGTGTTAATTATATTTAAACAATGAGATGTGAAAATTCTTAATGCCGAAACTGTGATTTTCGAGAGGGCCAATTATGCCATAAAAATGGTCAAAATATCATCAATGTGTCGTGAACTGCGGCGATGGATGACTTTAGGGATAGTGAGTTGGCTTGACGGATAGCTTTAAGATAAAGCGCAGTGTGTTGGTAATCTTTTGGGCGTTTGCAGAAGTATTTCTGGCCGAGGGAGCGTTAGCACGTGGCTCTACAGAGAATAATGGAGCCCGCCCTCAGGCAATTCAGGAAAAGCCTCTTCCATATTCTGTATCTATCGTAAAGCTTGAAGATGAAGCTGTTTATGGGGCTTTGCAAGCATCCTCACAGCTACGGGCATTGCAAAAAACACGGCATGTGGGAGCTTATGCTTTAGCAGGTCGTATACGAGCTGATTATACTCGCTTGCAGGGGGCGCTGCACTCTTATGGCTATTATGCAGGTCATATTGAGATAACCGTTACCGTAGCAGACCATACTCTGAGTGGTGATGCACCGGACCTTGCGTCGCTGCTAGCGGCAGCTAAGGCAGGAGAGACTGTAAAGATTCAGATAGGCGCACAGCTTGGGCCGCGCTTTACAATCGGGCATGTGACTGTTCAGCCAGACGGTAGAGATGCTCAACATCCTCTTTCTGAGCAAGAGCGCCAGAGTATGGGGGTAGAAGAGGGTAAGCCTGCAATTGCAGCTGATGTCCTTGCAGCCCAGGGAAAACTACTGAGTTTTTTGCAAAATGAAGGTTACGCCTTGGCGTCTGTGCAGTCTCCGCAGGCTTTTCTTAGGCCTGAGCAAAGAGAGATAGATGTTCTCCTAAGAGTAGAGCGTGGCCCTAAGGTATTGATTGGCCCTCTTCATTTTCGTGGTTTGGCGCACGTAAAGCCGTCTTATATTCAGCGGAGGTTGAATATAAAGGAAGGGCAACTTTATCAGGCTTCAGCTATTGAGACTGCTCGCCTTGATCTTGGCAGTACGGGGTTATTTTCTACAGTCCAGGAACATGGTGCAGGAGATATACTTTCTTTAAGCGCTGAGAATGCCCATAAAGCGGCCCAATATTCTGATATTGCGGGTGCGTTACCTCTTACGTTCGATTTCATAGAGGCAAAGCCACGCCGTGTGACAGGTGATATTGGATATTCGACCGATTTAGGCGGAAGAGCGGGCGTTACGTGGTTGCATAGAAATCTTTTTGGAAGCGGAGAGCGTTTGAAACTCGTTGCTCTGGCGACGGGGCTTGGGGGAACAGCCCAGCAGGGAATAGGGTACGACCTGTATGCGGACTACACAAAACCGGACTTTGAACGGCGGGATCAGGCTTTAAATTTCCGAGCAGAGATTATTAGGCAGCTATTATACTCCTATGGTCAGACGGCTCTTTTACTACGAGGTGGGCTCTCACGGCCCATTGGAAAAGATATTTCAGGCAGTTCTGCATTGTTAATAGAGCAGGAAAAGATACGTCAGTTTGGGAGGACGCGGCAGTATTTTATTGCGTCGATCCCGTTGCAGTTAGATTTTGATGGTACGCATCGGAGCAGCCCACTGGAACCTGCACGTGAGGGAGGAAAGTTGTTATTGGGAATGTCTCCTTCTCTTTCTCTTGGAGGGCGGCAGTCGTTTTATTTGCCGCTTCATGCAGAGGCAGCTGTTTATTTTGATTTTGCTAAATTACACCTCACTAAAGCAGGTAATAGTATTTTGGCTCTGCGCGGTGAAATTGGGTCTGTTCAAGGGGCTTCAACGTGGAATTTGCCACCTGACCAGAGATTATATGCAGGCGGTCCTGGGTCTGTCCGTGGGTTTCGGTACCAAGGTGTGGGCCCGCAATATGGTGATACAAAATACGCGATAGGCGGCACAGCTATGGATGCTGCTACGGTGGAGTTCCGGCAGCGTTTGCCGAAGAATTTTGGCTTGGCCTCTTTTATTGATGCAGGGCAGGTAAGTTCTCATTCCATTCCAGGGCACGGTACATTGCATGTGGGGTATGGTGGAGGTGTACGTTATTTTACACCTATTGGCCCTATACGGGTTGATGTCGCCTTCCCTCTGAATAGGCCGGAGCGTGGGGATAAATGGGAGCTTTATTTCGGTCTTGGGGAGACGTTCTGATGTCTTACCTTCGAATATTTAGATATCTCTTTGTTATATTAGTCTTTGTTCCATTATTTTTGGCTGTTGTGACTGTTGGGTTGATTGATTTGCCTGCGGTCCAAAGAGAGGCAGAAAAACATATCCCGCAATGGACAAATGGTATGGTCCAGCTTGAGGGGCTCCATGCCGTTTTGCCATGGCATATCACGATATCCCGTATAGTGGTGAAGGATGCACAGGGCGTTTGGCTAGAGGCTAAAGGAACAGACATTCGTCTTGGCGTATTGAAATTGCTGCATAAGCGGATACCCCTTCGGAGTATCGGGGCAGAGCAGGTACTCGTAATGCGTAAGCCTATCGTTGAGACGAGCGAACCGCAGAATGCAGCGCCTGCGTCACCTTTGCCAGCATGGGGGATAGGGTTAGATGGCCTGTATATAAAACAGGTGCAGGTGGGAGAGCCCATCTTAGGGCGGGCTGCTGTTTTTAAAGTAGATGGTCATGTTTTTATAAAAAATTTGCAGGAGATATCTCAGATATCTTCAACTCATCATGTGCCGCGTGCTGATATTACATTGGATGTTGTTCGGCAGGATGCCATTGCAAATTTCCATTTGAATATCAGCACACATCGAAAAAATATGCGGGTTAACCTGCATTATAATGAAGATTCTCAAGGTCTTGCTGCGTTATTGGCGCATATGCCGATATTGTCGCCATTAGTTATGGATGCTCAGTTCTCTGGGCCATATCAGAATGTAATTGTTCAAACGGTACTGCATGCGGGGAGAGGGCGAGATACGTCTCTTCCAGATTCAGACGTGCTAGGTGGCACTCTTAAGGGGGTGGTGGATCTTCCCCATCAGCAATTGGATCTCACATTAGGCCTGCATAGTGCAGCCATAAGAGTAAAACCCGACATAGGGTGGGAGCGATTGAACATTGTTGCTTCTGCCCAAGGGGCATTTATGAGGCCGTTGGGGCAGGTCGTATTGGACATCAACAGCCTTACGGCACACGGTAACGATGTAGGGCATGCACATATTCAGCTTAATAGTGCGAAAGATGAAAAAACATCCGTGGAGCAGAGGGCAGAAGCTGATACGTTCTTGTTGGCTAGTCAGTTCGACGGGGTGAGGCTTCAAGGTCAGTCGCCTACTTTATTGGCACAAACCCCTTTACTGCTGAATGCTTCATTTCAGCCCATGAAAGCGGGCCGTCCGTTTGAGGTGAAGCTTGTACATGGAACTGCCCAGTTAGCAGTTAAGGGAGAAGCTTCTAACATTATAATGGGGCATCTTCAGGCGGATATCTCTCATCTTTCGGAATTCTCAACCATTATAGGGCAACCGTTAGAGGGGGCGGTGCATCTTGGAGGGAAGTTTGCTGTTCCCCTGCAGGCAAAGGGAGATATATCAGCTCAATTAGATGGCATGGCCTCGCTTTCAGAGGGCCCCTATCAGGCGGTCTCTCTCATAGGGCGAGAGGGTAAATTATCCTTAGACATTATAAAAAATGCAGATGACAGCATTTTACTGAATAAATTTAGGCTTTCTGGACATCGTTTTACGATGGATGCCTCAGGAGGGGTGGACCATAAAAATCGGGTAGCAGGTACTCTGCGTCTCGTTTTATCGGAGCTAGTCGGTTTACATCCCGCTTTGAGGGGGAAGGCTGTTATAGATGCCCAGGCAGATGGCTTGCGAGATGATATTGGTTTAAAGGCGCATTTCGCAGGGGAGTTGGGTATTAAGCACCCTCATGTAAATATACCAGTTGGCCCTCTGGATATGAGGCTAAATATAGCTCACGTGCCGTCTCATCCGCAGGGTGAGGTTGAGTTAAAGGGGGTTTTAGATCGTTCTCCTCTGTATCTAGCCGCTGCGTTTGAGAAGAAAATAGATGGGGCAATATACGCAGCTCTTAAAGGCATGGAGTGGAAAAGCTTTAAAGGGCAGGCGGCTGTTTCTCTGCTAGCGGGAGAGGTTATACCAAGAGGGAAGATACATCTTACAATTGCACGGTTAGAAGAACTTAGCTCTCTTCTTGGCCAACCTATCGCGGGGCATTTCTTATTAGATGCTCAAAGTGCTGAGGGGAAAGAGGGCGTTAAGGCTCCCCATGATGGGCTGCATATTGCAGCGGACGCTCATATGCAGATGGATCATTACGCCGTAAATATGTTGCGAGTGAAGGGTGATATTTATCATCTACCTACAGATCCTATTGTGGATCTCGCTGTGCATCTGGCCGGGCTGCGTGCCAATGGATTAACCGGTGGGGTAGATTTATCGCTGAACGGCCCTCTAACAGCCCTTGCTGTGCGGCTAGATGGGATGTTTGAACATGTCATGCATGGTCCGGCCAGCGTTAGTATGGCGCTGGTGGCTAATCTCTCTAAACAACTTGTAAGGTTGGATAAATTTATTGCTCATTTCAAGAGTGATGAAGCCCATTTGCAAGGAGCTACAACGCTGCATTGGGGGCGGATAACGGCCCTTGATCATTTACAGCTTTTAGCCACACCATTCCACGGCAAAACGGCGAGTTTGCGGGTGAATGGAACTGTGAAGCCGCAATTAGCTCTAGACGCGGCATTAGAGCATGTTACGCCGACATTAGTTGAACCATTTATGCCATCTGTGCGGGGGAAAGGAGAGTTTTCGGCGGGTTTGAAGTTACGTGGGACACTTGCTGCTCCTGTGGGGCATGTGCAGTTTGATGGTACGGGATTGCGTCTTGTTAGTCAGGAAACGGATTTCTTACCGGATGGCATATTGCATTTCAGAGGAGACTTAGACGGTAAGAAGGCAGATATAGATGGGCAGTTGCAAGTTGGGCACGCAATGGCCTTGCAAATATCTGGGCATATGCCGTTTGTACAAAATGGTAATGTGCAACTGAACTCTAAGGGAGGAGTGGACCTCTCATTAGCAAATGCCATTTTAGGTGCGGATGGTATGGGTGTGGCAGGTCGTGTCGATATGGAGATGGATATCCGTGGGACATTGCAGCACCCTATGGCCTTTGGGCAGGTTAGATTACGCGATGGACGCTTCGATCATTATGTTCATGGGGTGCATTTAGAAGGAATGGAAGGTCAGCTCCATGCTCATGGGGATGATGTAGATATAGAGCATTTTGTTGCTCACGCTGGGCAAGGCACAATAGGGCTCTCTGGGCATGTTGGTATTTTTAAACCAAGTATGCCGCTGGATGTGAGTTTTATGATGGACCATGCCCAGCCCATTTTAAGTGATTTCTTAACAGAGGTAATTGATAGTCGGCTGCATATATATGGGCAAGCTGCGACCCGTATTGATGTTGTAGGGGATATTACAGTGCCTCAGGCGTCAATTAACCTGCCAAGCAGTATGCCCGCATCAGTCCCGCAATTAGATATTGTGACGTCTCCCCATCCTAAAAAAGAGCGTCAGGCTCCGTCGCGCATGATTGGGTTGAATGTTGCGTTTAATGTGCCTGGGCAACTCTTCATAAGAGGACATGGTTTATTTGCTGAAATGGAAGGAAAGCTAGGTATCTCCGGCACAAGTTCGACACCGGATATTACGGGAGGTATTTCACTTAAGCGTGGAAGCTTTAATCTAGCTGGGGTTAATTTAGATTTCACACATGGGATGATTTCTTTTAATGGAGCCGGTTCTACTCATAAATTAGATCCTATTGTGGATTTCCGTGCTGATCGAAATGCTGAGGGGACATTAGCTAGCCTTTTAGTCACAGGTTATGCGAGTGCGCCTAAGTTTGATTTTGTATCAACACCGAGTTTACCGCGTGATGAGGTTCTCTCTATTTTATTGTTTGGTGTGAATAGGGCTGTCCTATCACCTATGCAGTTGGCGTCTCTTGGCTTGGCAATTGTACAAATTGGTGGTGGCTCAGCTTTCGATCCTATGGGGAGGGTACGCAGTGCTTTGGGGTTGGACCATCTAGCTATTGGTGGAGGAAGTAGCGTTGGTAATGGTGAAGCCAATGTAGAGGCTGGAAAATATGTCATGAAGGGAGTGTATGTTGGGGCACGGGAAGGCCTATCTGGCAAGGCAACGCAGGCCCAGGTGAAAATAGATATCACGAAAGATTTAAAATTTAACGCAACAGTGGGGACTGGCGGGCAAGTAACAGGCTTTACCACCCCAGAAAATGACCCGGGCTCAAGTATTGGGCTCTCTTATGGGATAGATTATTAATAAAAGCTTCTATAAGCAGGAAGGAACTATCTTGCTGTTTATTGTGGTTGTTGAAGAGGACTGAAACATGAAGATGAATGCCCGGATTGCCGCATTAGCGACTATCTTCGTATTTTCTGCCCCTGTTGCGGCATCAGCTCAGGTTGTTACGGATGCTGTGCAGGTTCAGTCTGGTCATTATGTGATTGAGCCTATGCACACACAGGTTAGTTTCTCTGTGCTGCATTTTGGTTTTTCAGTTTATGAGGGTCTACTTTCGGGAGCGTCAGGCTTTTTGGACTTAGATGCGGCAAAGCCTAAGGCCTCCAGTCTCTCCGTATCAATTCCGCTTGATTCTGTTCAGACAACGAGTGCGAAGCTGACAGAAGAACTCAAAGGAAGTGAGTGGTTTGCGACAGCGCAATATCCAGCTGCAACCTTCATGGCAACAGATATTAAGCAGACAGGTCGGGATTCAGCTCTAGTAACGGGTGACCTAACATTACGTGGCGTCACAAAGCCTGAGACATTACGCGTGCATTTTATTGGTGCGGGCGTGAATATGTTGGATAAAAAATATACCGTTGGGTTTGATGCTAGTACGACTATTAAGCGCAGTGATTTCGGCGTGAAAATGTTTGTGCCTTATGTAAGTGATGAAGTTGAGCTTCGCATTGCTGGTGTATTCGAAAAGCAAGATGTAGCTCCGCAAGTTCCTGCTGCTACGTCAACGCCTGATGCACAAAAAACGGCGACACCGGCAGTAGCCCCAGCCCCCACACAGACAAATGAGCTACCTAAAGATGCAAAAGCATCGGTGGAGGGAGAGGCTAAGCCAGAACCGTCTGTACCTGCGAAGGTGGAAACACCAAAAGTGACAGATGAAAAAGCAGCACAAAGTGTTCCTGAGCATGATAAGGCGGCTTCTATGCAAGGGCCAGCTACTACAACGGAACCTTCCATTAAGAAGTAATAGCTGGTGCCATTTTGTGCTGGCGAGATGGTATAGAAAAAGCCCATTGAAGACATTTTCTTCAATGGGCTTTTTATGTGTGGCTATGATTTAACGAACGAGGCTCTTATGAAGACCAGTTATGTTCAAAGTCACCATATAGCGTGAGGCCACCATCAACATATAATGTTTGGCCTGTGACATAAGCACTTTCATCAGAAGCTAGAAAACCCATTGCAGCAGCAATATCGCTGCTTTCTCCTGGGCGTTTCATGGGGATATGACTAGCGACAGCTTCATATTGTTTAGGGTCATTAACCCAAGATTCGTTAATAGGCGTGACGATTGCTCCGGGTGCCACGGCGTTAACGCGGATGCCGCGGCTTGCATATTCCAGCGCTAATGTACGGACAATATTATCGACAGCCCCTTTGGAAGCAGAATAGCCAAGATAGTGAGGCTTAGGGATGAGCTGGTGCACAGAGGAGTTGACAACAATGCGGCCTTTAATGCCCTCTTTCAGCCAATGGCGCAGGGCAGCGCGGCAAGAGAGCATCACTCCTGTTACATTTACTGCCATGACACCTTCAAAGTCTGAGAGCTTTATATCCTCTGAAGGAGACGGGATTTGATAGCCCGCATTACAGATGAGGATATCCACTCCGCCCATCTCTTGGATGCTTTTTGCAAAGATGGCCTCAACGGCGTCTTCTTTAGAGATATCACCAGGGGCAATGACATGCTCACCAGCAGATACTTTAGGCAGTTTCTCTTGGACAATACGTAATTTGTCTTCTTTACGCCCGTTTAAGGCGACACGAGCCCCTTCTTGGGCAAAATATAGTGCCGTTGCTTCACCAATACCTTGGGAAGCACCCGTAATGAGAACTCTTTGACCAGAGAAACGTTTTGATGGATTTGAAGACATAACCTCGAACCTTCCTCATAATAGATGGGGGATAGAGGATATTTTTCTCCCCATACTGTTACGTATAGGGAGAAAAGGTCACTCAGGCATTTTTCATTGTCTGAGTGAGATCCTCCAACACTTTGGCGGGATCTTTGTTTTCTAAAACAGCGAGTTCAGCGACAAAACGTTCTTGAGCAGCTTCAAAGAGTTTCCGTTCTGAGAAGCTACCATCAAGGCTGTCTACATTGCGGCGGAGGTCACGTAGAACTTCTGCAATCTGAACAAGATCACCGGAGTTGATCTTCTCTTGATATGCAACAGCACGCCGGGCCCACATGCCACGGCTGACATGAGGCTTTCCTTTGATAACAGCCATAGCTTTATCAACAATGTCACGCGTGGCAATTTTGCGAAGGCCTGACTTACGTGCTTTGGCGAGAGGAATTTGCAGTGTCATTTGATTGCCAGGGAAAGAGATTTGTATCATCTCTATCTTTGTGTCGGCAATTTCTTCTTCACCGATCCGGTCCACTCGACCAACGCCGTGTGCGGCATAAACGATGGCATCCCCTTCGCGGAAAGGATTCTTTTCTTGCTCAGGGTCTTTTTGCTTGGCGGTATTTTCGGCAGCTGCGCGAGCCATTTCATCCGTTATACCGCCCTTTTGGGGCATTCTGAAACTGTTGTTCATACGACCATGATAGCAGAAAAACATGAAGATGTCTTGTTCTACTATCATGGTGCGTTGCTTGGCCTTTAAACAAAGGCGATATGGCGTCTCTGTGCGTTAGGGGAGGCGGCCAAAATGTGGGGTTGGCAGTGGATGATGCTGCATAGAAAGAGGCTGTAGAAGGTCACGCTCAATCGTACGACTGATGGTCAGCATGGGTAGAGCATGAGCTGTATTGTCAAAGGGCTCTTGCAGGTTGCGGCCACTACGGTCCAACATTTGGAATAAGACTCCGACAATGCTGGAACCTAAGGGGGTAATCCACCCTAAAGTCTGCACTGCTGAGAGTGGTAAGAGAATACAGAAAAGATGTGTCCCGATATTCGGCAGAAGCGAATATTGAACAGGTAAAGGTGTTTTCTGGATACGCTCTAGCCCTCCTTGAGCATTTGCAAGGTCGGAAAGGATACGATCAACTGTGCCGTGCACAGCGCCGTCGACATTGCGCTCTAAGACAATTTTTCTGACGGATTGCCCTATCCAATATAGCAAAGCATTACCGGGGTTCCCGCATGAAAAGACAAATTTTCTAGTCTCTTCATCGAGAAGGGTTTGGAGAGCGTCATCTGGTTTTTGTCCGCTAAGAGAGGCTTGTAAAATATAGGGGTAAGCTGCCATGGCTCGGCTAAGGTGCGGTTGCCCGCCAAGCAGTGAATCGACTTCGCGGCCGAATGACCGACAGTTATTTGTAATAGACCCCCAAAGCGTACGCCCCTCCCACCAGCGGGCATAAGCAGCATTATTGCGGATTCCCAGGAAGATTGCCAAAGCTGAGCCCATGAGAGAGACGGGAAGAGCTGGTTGTTCCATCCATTCCTGGTGAAAGACTTGAAAGAGAATTACAACGACGCAATCCCACCCTGTTAAAATGATAAGAGGGGGCAAAATTTCGCCAAGTAAGATGGTTAGGCCATAGCGGCGTTTGATAATCAAAGTTGTAAAATCCTCAAGGTCCGCAGAGGGAAGTGGAAAAGAAGGCTTGATGCCTCTTCAATCTGTGTCACAATCGTGGGTAACACAGATATGAGATGGGATATTACTAAAATGGATGTGCGTGCTGCAATCGCTCTCGAAGCAGGTAAGCCACTCGTTGTTGATACAGTGCAGCTTGCAGGCCCACGGGATGGAGAAGTCCTTGTTGAAATTATGGCAACGGGGCTCTGCCATACGGATAAGTACACACTCTCTGGGAATGATCCAGAAGGTTTGTTCCCGGCGATTCTTGGGCATGAAGGTGCGGGAATCGTGCGTGAAGTTGGCGCTGGTGTGAAGCATCTGAAACCTGGTGACCATGTAATTCCGCTTTATACGCCGGAATGTCGTGAGTGCCCATCTTGCCTTTCCCAAAAGACCAATCTTTGCACGTCTATCCGTGCAACGCAGGGGAAAGGCCTGATGCCAGATGGGACATCACGTTTTTCTTACAAAGGTCAGCCAGTTCATCACTATATGGGCTGTTCTACCTTTGCGAATTTTACGGTTATGCCTGAAATTGCTCTGGCAAAGATTCGTTCCGATGCGCCTTTCGATAAGGTTTGTTACATAGGTTGTGGTGTTACTACAGGCATTGGTGCTGTTCTGTTCACAGCGAAGGTAGAGGCTGGTTCAACAGTCGCTGTATTTGGCCTAGGTGGTATCGGCCTTAATGTCATTCAAGGGGCGAAAATGGTTGGTGCGCGCCGTATTATCGGCGTGGATATTAACCCTGAGCGTGAAGCTATTGCCCGTAAATTTGGCATGACTGAATTTGTGAATCCTAAGGACCTTGGTGAGAATGGCGATATTGTTGGCCATTTGATTGAACTAACAGGTGGCGGAGCAGATTACACCTTTGAGTGTGTTGGCAATGTAACCTTGATGCGCCAGGCATTAGAGAGTGCTCACCGTGGGTGGGGCGTGTCTTGCGTGATTGGTGTTGCTGGTGCTGGGCAGGAAATTAGCACACGTCCATTCCAGCTTGTTACTGGACGCCGTTGGATAGGTTCTGCTTTTGGTGGGGCTCGTGGTCGGACAGATGTACCAAAGATTGTGGATTGGTACATGGAAGGTCGTATCAATATTGATGACCTGATCACTCATAAATTAAAGCTGGATGACATCAATAAAGGCTTTGAGATGATGGAACGTGGTGAGGGCATTCGTAATGTTGTGGATTACTCTTTATGAGTGACACAGCGTTTACAGTTGTTGAACGCCACGCATGTTGTGGAGGGGAACTGCGGTTCCTCTCTCATCAGTCATGTGAATTAGGCTTGCCAGCACGAGTGAATCTGTTCCTACCAGAAAAAGCATTAGCCGGAGAGGCTGTACCTGCGATTTATGTTCTGGCAGGCTTAACGTGTAATCAAGATACGTTCCTCATTAAGAGTAACGCTGTGCGCTATGCGGCACGTCATGGCCTTGCCTTGATAGCACCTGATACATCTCCCCGAGGGGCGGGTGTTGCTGGTGAGGATGATGCTTATTATCTTGGTACGGGAGCTGGGTATTACCTAGATGCTACAGCTCCATCGTGGGCGCAGCATTACCGGATGGGGAGTTACCTTCGTAAAGAATTGCCCAGCCTCATGGAAGAGTACTTTCCTTTGTGCCGTCAAAAACGTGGCATTATGGGGCATTCCATGGGGGGAATGGGTGCTCTGGCAATCGGCTTGAGTGCCCCACAAACATGGACAACCATATCAGCTTTTGCACCTATTGCTACTCCTTCCCAGTCTGACTGGGGGCAGGCCGTGACGCAAAATTATTTTGGGGGTGATGTTGCGGAGTGGGCGAAATATGACCCATCTCTATTACTAAAGGCTGGTAAAACGCATCCGGGAACTCTTTTGGTTGACCAAGGGATGCAGGATGAGTTTTTGGAGAAATTGCGGCCAGATCTTTTAGAGAATGCCGCCAAAGAGGCCGGACAATCCCTCACGCTACGGCGGCATGAAGGGTATGACCATTCTTATTGGTTTGTGCAAAGCTTTATTCAGGACCACATTCAGCATCATGCTGCTGGGTTGCAGTAAAGTAAGGCTGTATCACTGTAACGGCGATATAGTTTGTTGGGTGTAAAAAGGCTCTCCGGTATTGGAGAGCCTTTTTTAGGTTCAGGGGGGGGGGGAGATCATTTTGTAGAATAAAGTTCCTCCGCCGAAATTTGAGGCTCTGTAAGGTTCTTTAATCCTGTGGGCGTAATCTGCTGGTAGAAGCAGCTCCGGCGTCCAGTATGGCAGGCAACGCCTTTTTGCTGAACTGTTAGAAGCAGGCAGTCTGCATCACAATCCAAAGCGGCTGAGATGAGATGCTGTTCTTGGCCGGAGCTTTCGCCTTTGCGCCAAAGAGTTTGTCTGCTGCGGGAATAATAACAGACACGTCCGGTCTCGAGTGTCTCTTGGAGAGATTGCTTATTCATCCATGCGAGCATGAGGACATGACCAGATTCATCTTGTGCGATGGCACTGATCAAGCCGTGCTCATTAAAGTGAACTTTTTTTAGAATTTCAGAGAGTGTTTGAGCGGGAATAGATGTCCAATTCATAAAAAGATATCCTAATTTTCTTTCTCTGTTTTGGGCTCTTCATAAGGAAGCCATGTGGGCCAATGGAGGGTAAGAGCTGTTTCGCCTAGAAAAAGACCTTCCCCATGCCACGCGTTTCGATGGAGGAGAGCAAGCCCCCGTGAGCCGTGATGAGAGGTAAGTTCACCGACCTCTTTGCCATTTAGTGTGATAGTTCCTTCTGTGGCGAGGAGGCTGTCATCTTGGCTAGAGATAGGTAAAATACGGCGTTTGATAAGCCCACGATAATGCGTACGGGCTGTAACTTCTTGGCCGAGATAGCACCCCTTTTCCCATGAGACGCCATGGAGGTGATCCATATTGGCTTCAAGCACGAGCGTTTTACCTGGTGCAATATCAGTAATATCGGGAACTCCAACAGTTAAGCGGCGTTGGAGGAGGGGTATATGGTCTTGCTCGGTAAGTTCGCTTTTTTGTGGCATGACAGCTCGCCATCCTAAAGAAGGGTGACGTGGGTCTGGTGCTGTAAGAAGGGCCGTATCTGGTGCAGGGGAACCGGAAGGGCCAGTAAGGACAGAAAATTCTGTTAGCTCTATCTGCACGTTGGCGCGCAATTTAAAACGACGAAATGTTTTTAAAACTATCTCTGCTTCGTCTTCGGTAGTCTCAAGCCATAGGGCATCATTTGTCTTCCAAATGAAGAAAAGATGTTGAATACGTCCTTGTGCGGTTAACAAGGCCGCCCAACAAAGGTTATGGGAGGAGAGAGCTTGAATATCATTGGTGACAAGCCCCTGTAAGAAGCTACAGCGGTCTTCTCCTGTGAAGGAAATAATACGACGTTGCGAAATGTGGTTGCGCTTCATGAGTGCCCGCATGATAGTGGTGGGGTTAGTGTATATAGCTCACCTTATTCCGGCGTTAGAAACAAGATGTTGTTTTGCCGTTTGGCATTTCAAGAGAGGGATTCATAGCCGTGCCGACAGATGAAATTATCAACCCTGCGGTCAATATGAGAGGACGGCGATGGCAGATATTTCAGTTGGTTGGCCCGATTCTAGGAGTGTTGCTGGTCATAGGTAGTATTATGCTTGTGACCCTTCACACCTATCACACGATGCGTGAAGGGGCGATGTCTCTCTCTCGAGATCTCTTAAAAAGCCAGCAGCGTTATATTACAGGCGAAGTTAGTCGCTATTTGTCCCCTGCCTCGGGTATTGCTCTTACAGCAAGTGACCTCCTAAAAACGGATGATATAGGTCGGAATGCTGCAGCCTTTATGGCGTTGGGGCGTTCTGCCTTGGGGAATATGCCGCAGGTAGATAGTTTTTTCCTAGCAGATGACCGAGGGCATTTTTGGATGTCTGCCCGGAGGGGGAATGCGTATGAGGAAACGACACTTTGCCACGAAGAAGGCGCCCCATATTACTGTCATAAAATAACGGATAGAGATGGTCGCTTCCTCTCAGCAGATAGTTTCTCTGCAGAAGGGTACGACCCGCGTCAGCGTCTTTGGTATAAGGGGGCAGTCGCTAGAGAGCATGAAAGCTTGGATAACCGGTTATATTGGACAGACCCATATCCGTATCTTTCAACTCATCAGTTTATTGTTACAGCCTCTATGGTGTTTCGCTCTCCGAGCGGGCATCGTATTGTCTTTGCCATTAGCATCTCGTTGAATCAGTTAACGCGCTTTGTAAATAGCCTGAAGGTGGGAAAAAGCGGGCAGGCTGTCATTGTGGATGTCGATGGTCATGTTATTGCGGGCCATAATATGACCCCAATAGGGTTGCCTGGGTTTGATGCGTCCAATGTTCATTTAGATCCTGTAACACAGCCTGTTTTCTTGCGTGCTTTAAATGTGTTTAAAGTTCGAGGCGATGGCACGGGGGTGGTGCATGCGCGTGGGCAGAATTACGTCACGATTGCTTCGGCTATGCCGATTGCAAAGCGTTCTTGGGTGCTGCTTTTGAATGCTCCAGAGGATGATTTTGCAAGCTTTACGCGGGTGGTAAAAAGGCAGACCGTTTATTTCTCGTTCTTGATTGTTGGGCTAGCATCCATTTTAGCTTTAGCGTTGGTATATCAAGGGCGTAGGGTTGAGAAATATCAGACACGCTTGCGAGATGAGGAAGATAAGAAGCGCCAAGATAGTGCTGTGCTTCTAAAAATCACCAATATGCCCGGTTTGCTAGATTCACAGCAGGAAGTTCCTTACCTTTGTGAGGCTCTGGTAGGGCAGGCTAGCGCAAAGCGAGCGAGTATCTGGCGTCTCTTGCCGGATGGGACACGGCTCATTTGTGAGGATATGTTCAACAGAGATCAGGGTACCCATGGTTCTGGCATGGAGCTTACCAAAAGTGCTCATCCGGGTTTGTTCGCTTGCCTGAATGACGGCCATTATGTCGATATTCCGGATGCCAGCTGGGATTCTCGTTTTGAGAGTGTGCAGCGGGTTTTCATGCAGATGATTGGAGCGCGTCGCTTATTCGTACTACCTGTATTTGAAGAGCATCATCCGGTTGGACTGATTATGTTGGAAGATTCAGTCCAGTTAAGAGGGGTTGAGCGTGTTATTGCACTTATCGCCTCTGTTGTTGCGGTGCGTTTAGGGCAAGCGCAAAAAGCAGAATCAGAAGAGGCTGTACCGCAGCATTTAACTACACCTTTTGGGGGAGGACAGTCGAAAGCTCCGATGAAGGTTGTAGAGGGTTTTCTTGTACAATCCCATGAGGAGAATAAGACAGATCTTCCTGCTGTGGGGCTTTATCCTGAAGTGCCCATTATGGTGCTGGAATTTTCAGAGGCTTACTCCTCTAATAGAGAGACAGCTAAAACGATGCTGGCTTTAATGAGCGAGATGTCTGAGAAGATTCAGGATATTTCTCAAAGGACCCGTCTTTTTTCTGTCCAAGTTGCAGGAAATCGCTTCATTTTCTTAGGCAGCTGCGTGCAGAGTTCTGAAACTGATGGTGTGTTGCATTTGGCTGATGCGGCTATCCTTATTCGGGAAGCATGTTTGACGGTGATTTCTCGTATGAGCACACGGTTAATGTTCCGTATGGGGGTAGATGTCGGGGCGATTCTCGTAGCGCATTTGGGTAAGAATCATAATGTCTTTAATTTGTGGGGGGAGGGGTTGCGTATGGCAGAGACCCTGGCTCACAATGCTCCTGATGGAGGACAAATTCAGGTTTCTGAGCGTGCATATTTAGAAATGCGGAGGCATTTCCTGTTCCGCCCGCGAGGAGATTTCTACCTACCAGGAAGTGGCATAACGCGTAGCTATATTTTGGCAGGCCGCCGATGAACCTACCGGAGCGTTTTACCCTTATTCATCGCGGTTTGGCCGTATTGGGGCGCTTTACACGTGCGCAACCACGTTTCTTTCTGCTTATGGTTGGAGGCGGTTGGGGTGTCTTTTGTGAGGCCGTGCGTCCTAGTTCATGGCGGCGGACTGTTCGCATAGAATTCTGGCGTAGTTTGCGTCAACTCATTGGTGGCGGGTTTGTGAGTACGGTTGTAGTGGCGTTCATCACAGGGCTGGGGCTTGTTTCTCAAGCTGTTTATTGGTTGGGCTTTGCAGGTCTTGCGCAAAAGACTGGTGGTATTCTCTCAAGTGTGCTGTTGCGTGAGATTGCTCCAGTGCTGGTGGGGGTTATTCTGCTTGGTCGTTCAGGTATGCTCATGCTGGCAGATATGGGGAATTTAACCACCCAGGGGCGATTGAATACGCTCAATGGCATGGGGATAGACCCTTTTTTGGTATTCGTGGTGCCTCGCTCTATTGCGATGACATTAAGTGCCTTTACGTTAGGAATACTTTTCAGCGTGATTGCGCTGACGATGGGATATGTTGCGTGTTGGGTAGAGGGGATCGTCACTGTATCGGTTTGGTCTTTTATTTTTGAAGTCATCAACAGTATGCAGCCTGGAGATTATATAGGCATTCCGTTAAAATTTTTTATGAGTGGGTTTGCTGTAGGTTTATGTTGTTGCTTATCTGGTTTGGATGTTACGGCTGAAGATAATCTTACAACGATGCTGCCGCGTGGATTTTCTCGTGGAATGATGTCAATTCTGGCTATTAATGTTTTGGTGGACATTATTTTGGGGAGCGTGTGATGTCCCAAGGCGTGTCACAACCTGATTACACTCCCGTTTTAGAACTGCGAGAGGCTGTACCTATTTTCGATGAGGAGGGTCTATCTCCTCTTAAATACACACTCGCTGTTGAGCCGGGGGATTGTGTGTTCATTGAGAGCCGGGATGATCTGCAAACGGCTCAATTTACTAATTTATGCGCTGGTATTCTCCCTATTGGTAGTGGCAAAGTGAGGTGCATGGGGCTGGAGTGGCAAGCCTTGGATGAACGCCGTGCTCATGCTTTGCGAGGGCGTATTGGTCGCATCTCGGAGGATAGTGGCTGGATCGACCTATATGGGATGCATTTAAATATTCTGTGGCCACGTTTGCATCACAGCCGGAGCTCATATGCTAAGTTGGTCGAAGAGGCTGTTGCGCTAGCTTTACGTTTTGGTTTGCCTGGCTTGCCCACACAGTTGCCAGAGCGTTTGTCGGCCTTGGATAGAAAACGTGCAGAATATGTAAGAGCTTTTATGGGGCGTCCGTCTTTGCTTTTGTTGGAAAATCCTCTTAGTCTTGCAGCCCCGAAGGAACTCTATAATGCATTTCTTTCCGAGCTGACGGCAGCACGAGAGCGTGGGTGTGCTGTGGTGTGGATTGGAGCCGAGAGGTCCGCTTGGTCGGGATATGCCCAGCCCAATATGCAGAAGTTCCGCCTAGGTGATAATGGCCTGATAGAAGTGAGAGGTGTGTAATGCTTCGTCTGCGTTTACGTCGCCAACCGGATATAGCAGCTCCTCTCTTTCGGAGCCGTTATGTTGATGAATGGGTAGGATTGCTTGTTCTACTCTCTGTTGTTTTATTGGCATCCGCTTTGATTGAAGCAGGCTTTTTAAAACAATGGCTTACGCCAGCGGGTAGGATTCATTTTGTCCTGCCGGAGAGTGGCGTTGCTGGGCTTGCTGTGAATGGCGATATTGAGGTGATGGGCGTACGTGTGGGGGAGATACGTAAGCTAGACCTTAATGAGTCTGGGCGTATGTACGCCGAAGGTACAATTGAGCCTCATTTTGAGCATTATATTCGTAGTGATAGCGTAGCGACGATTAAGCGTCGTTTGGTCGTTACTGGTGCTGGCTATATTGAAATTACACGTGGACAAGGTCAGGCGTTGGACTGGGGCTATGCTGTTCTGCCTACTAATGTTGAGCCTAACCCTGCGGATATGATTGTACGTACTCTTAATGATCTACGTGCAAGATTGATTCCGGCTATGGATAATGTTGAGGTCATTACGAAGCAAGCACGCGAGATTATGGTGGGGCTTCATGCTGGTAAGGGAACGGCAGGAGCTTTATTGTCTAAAGAAGAGACAGGGCAACGTCTCAATAAGATACTTCTTAGTTTGAATGATGCGATTGAAAGCGTGCAGCCGCTGGAAAAAACTCTTCAGGCGACATTAAATGAAGCTAATGGGACGATGCGTAATGTCCATGGCGTAACAGAAGGCTTACGGGACTCTGGGCCGGACGTAAGTCGTGTCATTCGTAATACAGCGGATTCAACAGAACAATTACCGGCTCTTATGGCTGAGGCGGAAGCGACAGCTAATAGTCTGCGCCAATTAACAGATCAAGTGCGACATTTGTGGATATTAGGTGGTCATAGTGAGAGAGGAGGCCACCGGGAGCGACGGCTATCTGCTCATGAGGTGCAGCCATGAGGTGTCATATTTTATGTGTCACCCTTCTTGCGGGGAGTTTGACGGGGTGTTCTTTTGGCGGAAGTGCCCATCGGTGGGAAGACCCTCGCTATGCAACAAGTATGGATGCAGCTGGGAGTGTTTTTAAACTGGGGTATATTCCCCAGGCGCAGCAGCAATATAAGACGGCGTTAAGGCGAGCCTTTTTAGCTGATGATGCTCAAGCAATACATGATGCTGGCTTTAATTTGGCAACATCTCAATTACGTCTTAAAGCATTGGATGAGTGCCTTAAAACAGTAAATAAAGTCTCCACAGCTTTGACTGTACGTGGCTGGGGAGAGGAAAGACAGGCTGACCTTCATCTTATTCGGTCGGCTGTTTTGTTCCAGAAACACCGTTGGGTTGAATCAGAGAAAGAAGCTCGTTTGGCTAGGGCTAGCCGTGATGTTGATGCTCATTATGAAGCTTATGGTTTGATAGGCTTGAATGCGGCAGAGCTACATAATCGTCAGCATTTGCAAGAGGCGATAGAGCATTTAAGTGAGAGTGATAATGCTCGTGATCAAACAATGTTAAAAGAGCTACAAATTCATCAAAAAATGATGAACGGCCAGTGGAAAGACGCCGCATCAACTGCCTTGCTGTTGATACAATTGCGAGAAAAAGCCTTAGAATATGAGGCTATGCAGCGTGCCCTAACATTGCGCGCTGTTGCGTTGAAGGCGATGGGGGATACGAAACAATCTGACTTTCTTATGAGGCGTGCCCGAGAAAGTAATACGGCTTCAAAAGAGTGACTATATACAAAGAGCCTAGGAACATTCTCTGCTGTTCCTAGGCTTTTTATTTAGTTAAGCGTGGCTTCCGTTCGGTTGCACCATGGGGGACATACCCAGCATGGCGAGGAGTTCAGTGTCTCTATTTTGGGCTGGGTTGGGCGTTGTGAGAAGTTTCTCACCCCAGAAAATAGAATTTGCACCTGCGAGGAAGCATAAGGCGTGAGTGGACTCAGACATATTCTCACGTCCAGCGGCAAGACGCACATGGCTTGCAGGCATCATAATGCGCGCCGTAGCGATCACACGGGCAAAGGTAATGGAATCAACAGTGTCATTATCAGCAAGAGGAGTGCCTTCAACTCGAACAAGGAGGTTGATAGGCACGCTCTCGGGATGGGTAGGTAAGTTGGCTAGGGTGGTTAATAGCCCGGCCCGGTCGGAGGTATCTTCTCCCATACCAACAATACCACCACAGCAGACTTTAATGCCAGCATCACGGACATTGGCAAGGGTATCTAAGCGGTCTTGGTAGGTGCGTGTGGTGATGATCTTACCGTAGAAGTCCTCAGACGTATCCAAATTATGATTATAGTAATCAAGCCCTGCTTCTTTTAGGCGAGCTGATTGTTGTGGGGTTAGCATGCCGATAGTAAGGCATGTTTCCAGCCCAAGGGCTTTTACCTCGGTGACCATACGGCATACATCATCAAGGTCTCGGTCTTTTGGCGCACGCCATGCGGCCCCCATACAGAAGCGACCTGCGCCAGCTTCTTTGGAGCGTTTTGCATCAGCAATAACGCGATCCAAAGGCATTAATTTCTCGGCTTTCATTCGCTTATCATGGCGAGCGCTTTGCGGGCAGTAGGAGCAATCCTCTGGGCAGCCACCACTTTTAATAGATAGCAGGGTGGATATCTGCACTTTTGTAGGGTCAAAAAATTGGCGGTGGGCTTGCTGAGCCCGGAAGATTAGCTCCGGAAAAGGTAGCGCAAGAAGGGCTTCTGCTTCTTCGCGTGTCCAGTTATGCCGGAGTGAGGCATTCTGTGGCGAGGGGCAGGTCTGTTTAGTCATCTAGCTTTTGTCTCCAGGTTGCCGCTTACACCTACCTAAAACTTTGGCAGTATGCCATCTGAAAAGTGCATTAGCTAAGAAAATGCTTATGACAACTTTTCTAGAAAAGGCCGTAAAACAGAGGGATATCTCTCATATTAGGTAAAGAATGTAAGAATAGCTCTTTACTGCGTGGGATGTATTTTTCCTGAGTTGGCATGTGCTAGGGAATGTGACCTAATGAATCATCGTGAACATGTTTAGATTCTAAGTTTGTTGGAAGAGTTAAGGGCCTGTCTATGAAGAGAATGTCTTTCCGTACTGTTTTGAAGCAATGCAGTATGATTGTTGCCATTGGAGGGTACCTAACTATGGGGGTGGCCTCAGCGTCTTCTGGAGAAGGTGGTGTAGATACGGTTAAGCCGTATCAGAATGCTTGGGGTTTTGATCAAGCTGGTATGAATATAGCAGTTCATCCAGGGGATGATTTTTTTCATTATGCGAATGGGACGTATCTAAAAAATTTACGTATCCCGGATGACATGAGCAGCTATGGGCCATTTCGTATTTTATATGAATTGTCGCAAGCACGGCAGAAAGATATTTTGGAAGACGCTGTAGCGCATTCCGTAGACAACGTAGAAATGCAAAAGCTTGCGACATATTATCGCAGCTATATGGATGAAACATCCATCAATAAAAAGGGGATCTCTCCTTTAGAAGATGACTTAGCGCAGATACGAAAAGTGGAGGACAAAACCTCCCTTGCGCAGGTATTCGGCCAAGCTATCCGTTCGTTCATGTTCAGTACATTCTCTCTGGATATTGAACAGAACCAGAAAGATCCTGAGCATTATATGCTGATGCTCGATCAAGGGATGAGTATTGGGGTTAGCGGTGGTCTTGGTCTGCCAGATGTAAGTTATTATCTGAATCCTAAACTGAGTGCCAAGAAGGAAGCGTATCAGGCGTACGTGACCCAGATGCTTGTGTTGCTAGGGTGGCCAGATGCTGAGAAAAATGCCTCATCAGTTGTTGCATTGGAAACAGCTCTTGCACGTGTGGAAATGCCTCGAGACCAAACACGCGACCCGGTTAAATTATTTAATCCAATGACGGTGCATTCTTTGACCCAGATTGCTCCTGATATTGATTGGATGACTTATCTTAAAGCGATGGGTGTACCAGAAGCTGGCTTAGCAAAACGTATTATTGACGTGCGTGAACCAAAGTCTATCGCAGCGATGGGGAAGGTAATTGCAAAGGCTGATAAAGAGACACTTCAGGCTTGGCTTGCATTCCATTTAGCCGACAATGCGGCCCCTTATCTATCTCATGAATTCTCAGATGCCGCATTTAATTTTAATGGACGTATTTTAACGGGTGTTGCTGAGCAGCCTGTTAGATGGAAACGAGCTGTAGGTGCGACCAACGCTGCTATGGGATGGGCCCTTGGCCGTCTTTATGTGGAGCGTTATTTCCCACCAGAGTCTAAAGAGCGCATTACCTCTCTTGTACATGAGCTTAAAGCTGCCTTTAAATGGCGTTTACAGCATAATGAATGGATGGATGCTTCGACGAAAAAAGCAGCTCTCGTTAAGCTTGATCATTTCGCTATTCAGGTAGGGTACCCGAAAACATGGTGGGACTACAGTAAGCTGGACGTTAAGGCGGGTGATGTATATGGCAATGCGTTAAGAGCTGCTGCGTTTAATTGGACACATCGGTTGGAGCGGTTAGACCGTCCGGTAGATCGGGATGAGTGGGATATGACCCCTCAGACGGTGAATGCCTATAATGACCCTGTTCGTAATGAGATTGTTTTCCCAGCAGCGATCCTGCAGCCTCCTTTCTTCGATGGGAAAGGGGATATGGCTGTAAATTATGGCGGCATTGGCGGTGTTATTGGTCATGAAATGAGCCATGGTTTTGATGACCAGGGGCGTCATTATGATGAACATGGCCGCTTGCATGATTGGTGGAGTCGTAAATCGTCTGAAGCGTTTGAAAAACGTGCTAAGCAGTTAGGTACTCAATATGATGCACAGGAGGTATTGCCTGGGCTACATGTAAATGGTGCCATGACAATGGGAGAGAATATTGCTGACCTGGGTGGCTTAAACCTTGCGTTGCAAGCGTATCGTAATTCGCTTCATGGAGCAGTGGATCAGCGTGCTCATGGGTGGAGTGGTGACCAGCGTGTGTTCTTGGGCTGGGCGCAAGTATGGCGTGAGAAAGACCGCCCTGATGCGTTACGGCGTCAGGTGCTTTCTAATGAGCATGCTCCCTCAATTTCTCGGGTGAATATGCCAGCTCATAACATTGATAGTTGGTATAAGGCTTTCAATATTAAACCAGGGGCTAAGCTGTATTTGGCACCGCAAAAACGCGTTAAAATTTGGTAAAACCCCTCGGGTGAAATGATGAGGCCTCTCTTTTAAATTCTGTGAAAAGTAAGGGGGAGGCTTCACAAATCCTCAGGCGGTCGGTATCCCCGTAATTATTTTTCATAATTGCGGGGCTTTTTATGTCGTATCTTACTATTGGTCATCTTTACACGGCCCTGCATGCAGCATGTGCGAGTGGTGTTGCACGTGTCATTGAAGCAAACGGAGAAGAGGTCGATTATGCAGACCTTAGCCGTGATGAGCGCCTAAAAGCTCTTAATGATGGTGAGATTGATATCTTGGTCTCAGCATGGTTCCCACAGGATAATAGCTTCCTCGAGCAGGGACATGAGGTTATTGGAAGCTTGTATCACCCTGAACTCTGCTTTTCTGCTCTGACAAAGGCAGAGAAAGAGGGGAGCTGGAGCCCAGGTGAGTTTACGTCTCTGTTAACAACGGTTGATGCTCTTCCATTCGTTGAGGCGAAGCGTGAAGCGACCCCTGCTATTAAGGAGCTACCTTTAGAGATTGTTGATAGTGCCGAGGTGATCGAGCGCCTCGAACAAGCAGAAAAAGACGGTCATTGTCCTCTCGTTGCTGTCTGGCAGCCTCATGCTGTTTATCACACTGCCTTGTTATCTCCTCTTGCAGAGGGAGACCTTTTGAATGGCGAGAAACAAACGGCCCAGTTGGTTCTCCGCAAGGGGTTACGGGATGAGGTAGATGAAGACCTACTTGACGAGTTGTCCATCATGATGCTCAGCAATAAGGTCATGAGTGCGCTAGATCATGCTGTGAGCGTTGATGGGCTTGATCCAGAAGCCGCTGCAGAATCATGGCAGCGTGGCCGCCTGATCCCTCGCTAATAGCGTTTCTATAGGCCGCTCATGATTGAAAATACATGGAGGGGGCTTACCCCTCTGTTGCAGTTATTCAACATAGTGTCTTAATTCAGTCATGAAATGGTGGCCTTTTAAGCAAGAGCGGGCTACACCCCTCCCATAATTGTGAAAAAATTAGAGGTCTGCATGACACGTCACGCGTTTGTTTTCCCCGGGCAGGGAAGCCAATCTGTTGGTATGGGGCTAGAGCTTTCTAAAAGCTTTGCAGCTGCTCGTGCTGTTTTTGAGGAAGTTGACGAAGCTCTCAAAGTGAAGCTTTCTTCGCTTATTTTCGAGGGTGACCCAGCTGAGCTGACAGCAACGGAGAACACGCAGCCTGCATTGTTTGCTGTGTCTATGGCAGCGGTGCGGGTGTTGGAGACAGAAGGTGGCTTCGCTCTAAAGGATAAGGCTACGCTGGTAGCTGGACACTCTTTGGGGGAATATGCAGCATTAACAGCTGCCGGCGTCATGAGCATTACAGATGGTGCGCGTCTGTTGCGTTTGCGTGGTCAGGTGATGCAGAGAGCCGTTCCTGCAGGGCAGGGCGGTATGGCGGCTCTTTTGGGTGTTGAGCCTGATTCAGCTGCAGCTATTTGTGCAGAAGCGGCTCAGGGTGACGTGTTGGAGATTGCTAATGACAATGGTGGGGGGCAGATCGTTATCTCTGGCCATCTACCAGCTGTTGAACGTGGGATGGAACTGGCAAAAGCACAAGGTATTCGCCGTGTTGTTCAATTGCCGGTTTCTGCACCGTTTCATTCATCATTGATGACTGCTGCTGCGGAAGAGATGAAACAGGCTTTAGCTGAAGCGTCTTTCCAGACGGCAAATATTCCAGTCATCGCCAATGTAACAGCTGAGGAAGTGACGTCTCCCGATGAGATTCGCTCTCTCCTGGTGCAGCAGATTACAGGGCGTGTGAGATGGCGTGAGACGGTACAGGCAATGCCTGGTAAGGGAATTACGCATCATCACGAATTAGGTGCTGGGAAAGTGTTAACGGGTCTTGCACGGCGTATCGCATCTGACCTTTCAGCCGATTATGCTGGGACCCCAGCAGATATCGAAACAATGCTTAAAAATCTTTAAGAGGTAAGATCATGTTTTCTCTTTCCGGAAAGATGGCTCTGGTAACTGGTGCCTCTGGTGGAATTGGTGCTGCGATTGCACGTCAATTGCACGCTTGTGGGGCCGTTGTTGTTTTGAGTGGTCGTCGTGAAGATGCGCTGCAAGAGGTTGCTGCATCTCTCGGTGGTGAGCGAGTGCATATCGTTGTCGCTAATCTTGCAGATGAAGCAGCATCTGATGGCCTTGTAGCACGCGCAGAAGAGGTTGCAGGGCAGCCGCTGGATATTCTTGTCAATAATGCTGGTCTGACACGTGACACACTCGCTGTGCGGATGAAAGATGAAGATTGGGCGCAGGTCATGAAGGTTGACCTAGAGAGCCCCTTCCGGCTTGCCCGTGCTGCCCTGAAAGGCATGCAGAGACGTCGCAGCGGCCGTATCATTTCAATTGCGTCTATCGTGGGGACGACAGGTAACCCTGGTCAGGCCAATTACGCAGCGGCAAAAGCTGGTTTGGTGGGTATGAGCAAGTCACTTGCTCAAGAGGCTGGCCGTCGTGGTGTAACAATTAATGTTGTTGCCCCCGGTTTTGTTGAAACTGCCATGACAGATGCTCTTCCTGAAGCGGCTCGTGAGAGGCTCTTAGGAGGGATTCCTTTGGGGCGTATGGGACGTCCAGAAGATATTGCTTCTGCAGTGGTTTATTTAGCTTCTGACGAGGCTGCATGGGTGACGGGCACGACACTTCATGTTAATGGCGGTATGGCCATGGTTTGAAAAGCTTGGCTTTTCTTATCAAAACATGCTAAGCGCGCCCTGCTTTGCCTGATTAAGGACGCAGAGTATGACTTCGTTGTGGGGTATGATGATGCTCTGGTTAAAAGACGCAGGCAGGGTTTTTTCGTATAGACACCCGATAGGGTAGTAAGGATTTTAGGCAGATGAGCAACGAAATCGCTGATAAGGTGAAAAAGATCGTCGTCGAACATTTGGGCGTTGAGGAAAGCAAGGTTACGGCCAGCGCTTCCTTCATTGATGATCTGGGCGCCGACAGCTTGGATACTGTTGAGCTTGTGATGGCTTTTGAAGAAGCATTCTCCGTTGAGATTCCGGAAGATGCAGCTGAGAAAATCGCAACTGTTTCTGATGCGATTGATTACATCAGCAAGCAGAAAGCTGCCTGATCTCATTTGTGAGATCACGTAATAGGGGCAGTCCTGATTCATAGGGCTGCCTCTGTTATCCCAAGGAGCGAAGCGGCGTTATAGAATCCGTTTCGCTTTACGTATATTAGGAATTATGAGGTAAGGCGCGATGAGCGGCTCTGGAACGAACAGAAAACGTGTTGTCGTTACGGGAATTGGCGTAGTAAGCCCGTTGGCTGTTGGTGCAGAACATACGTGGAAGCGCCTTATCGAAGGGCAGTCAGGCATTGGGCGTATCACGCATTTCGATGCTTCAGGTCTTCCAGCACAAATTGCTGGTGAAGTGCCTGCTGGCCCGACAGAAGAGGGTGGTCTTACCCTTACAGACTGGATTCCAGCTAAAGAACAAAAGAAGATGGACCGTTTTATCCATCTTGGCTTAGCTGCTGCAATTCAAGCAGTTGAGGATTCGGGTTGGAAGCCAGAATCGGAAGAAGATCGTTGCGCAACAGGTGTGATGATCGGTTCTGGTATCGGTGGCTTGAAGACGATTTACGATAATTCTCTTCTTGTTGCGAATGGCAAGGCGCGTCGTGTATCTCCATTCTTTATCCCGTCCTCTCTGATTAATCTGACATCTGGTCATCTTTCCATTCGCTATGGCTTCAAGGGGCCGAATCATGCGGTGGTAACAGCCTGTGCAACAGGTACACATGCGATTGGTGACGCGTCCCGTTTGATCCAGCATGGTGATGCTGATGTGATGATTGCCGGTGGTGCTGAGGCGGCTATTTGTGAGCTGGGTATTGCAGGTTTCTGCTCTGTCCGTGCGCTGTCCACAAGCTTTAACGATGCCCCAACAACAGCATCTCGTCCGTGGGATGAGGGACGTGATGGCTTCGTCATGGGTGAGGGTGCTGGTGTGGTTGTGCTTGAAGAGTACGAGCATGCTAAGCGTCGCGGTGCAAAAATTTATGGTGAGATCGGTGGGTATGGTCTGTCTGGTGATGCACATCACATCACAGCACCTGCTGAGAACCATGAAGGTGCTTACCGTGCAATGGAAGCTGCCCTTAAGGATGCACGTGTCTCCACAAGTGAGATTGGCTATGTGAACGCACATGGTACGTCCACTATGGCAGATGATTTAGAACTTGGTGCTGTTGAGCGTCTGTTTGGTGATGATGCAAGCGGGACAACAATGTCCTCCACGAAATCTGCTATCGGGCATCTGCTTGGTGCAGCAGGTGCTGTGGAAGCGATCTTCTGCTTGCAGGCGATGCGTGATGGCGTTGTGCCACCGACATTAAACCTGAATAAGGCGTCTCGTGAGAGTGCTATTGACCGTGTGGCAAACCAGGCACAAGAGCGGAAGATCGATGTTGCGCTCTCTAACAGCTTTGGCTTTGGCGGGACTAATGCTAGCTTAATCCTGAAACGCTTTCAGGATTAACGCTCACTTATGATGATGGGGTCCTGACGTTGGTTCGTATCTGTTAAGGAGAGCCCGTATGACACAGGACCCCTCATCAAATAAGACTGCATCTTCTGCTCTTAAGAGAGTTGAAGAGATGCTAAAGGACTTTCTCACAAGAAAGGTCTTAAAAGGCCGTTTGGTATCTCTATTGTCGGGAGGGCGCGTATTTGCTCTTTCGGTAGTAGCGGTTGGCGGTCTTTTTTTTGCGGGGTATGGACATTATACGGACCCGGGACCATTGCAGACGGAGCGGGTGGTTATCATACCGCATGGTGCAACAGGGCATGTTATTTCTACTCTTCAAAAAGCGGGTGTCTTAGCTCCTGGGTCTATTTCTGCACTGTTTTTTAGAACAGCATTGCTCTTAACAGGGACCGAAGGGGGAATTCATGCGGCTGAGCTGAAGTTCCCTGCTCAGGTTTCTATGGCTCATAGTTTAGAGATTCTACGCCATGCACGCCCTGTCTCTCATAGTCTTACAGTCGCTGAAGGTTTAACTGCGGCTCAGATCAAAACTCTTCTTATGCAGGCCTCAGCGTTGCAGGGAGAGCCAGGAGAGATGAAAGAGGGATATATAGCGCCCGAGACATATTTTTATACGTGGGGGATGGAGCGCCAAAAACTTCTCCAGCGTATGGAAGAGCTTATGCTTGCAACCCTTGAGGATGTCTGGTCTCAAAGAGATCAAGAGGCCCTGCAAGGGGTTATTGATACCCCGGAGCAGTTACTTATTTTGGCTTCTTTGATTGAGCGTGAGACGTCTGTTGCGGAGGAGCGGCCAGAAGTCGCACGTGTGTTTATTAACCGTCTGCGGCAGGGCATGCGCCTACAGACAGATCCTACGGTAATTTACGCTCTTAGCTCGGGAGAAGGTGTTTTAGAGGGGGGCCTGACGCATGAGGATATGAAGGTCGATAGTCCTTACAATACATACCTTCATACAGGGCTTCCACCTGGGCCTATTTGCTCTCCAGGCGTGGCGTCTTTGGAAGCCGCAGCTCACCCTGCGGAGGGTGATAGTCTTTACTTTGTGGCGACAGGGCATGGAGGGCACGCATTCGCACACACTCTTTCAGAGCAAACGGCCCACGTGAAAGCCTATAAGAAGGCGAAAGAAGCCTCCTCTTCTGGGGAAGAATAAAAAAGCTAGTTTTATTGCTTAGAGGCTCGCATTAGCGCTCGTCTTAGAGGGTCGGCCGCTGTGTTATTGACCCGCATATTAATCACAATATCTTCTGGGCCGACAATCTGTTTGTAATAAGCTCGGTTTGCTGAGCTGACAGGGGTTAATTTACTTCCACCTAGTGCGACACCTGCAAATAAACCGTTAGTTCTTTGTACAGCGTAAATTCCGTTGGGGTTATCATTCCCATAGCTGCTTTGGGAATTGCGTGTATGTTTGCCAAAAGCAGCGGCAGCTTTGGCATCAAATGTAACTTGATGATCCAGCATAGCTTGGATACCGCGCTGTGATGTAATGAAGAGGAAAAGCTGGCTGTGTTGGTAGCCAGCCTGCAACCCAAAAGAGCCTGTATCTAGATGGTAAAAGGCAGGGTCAGACCATGAGTGGCGAGCATCTCGGCTAAGCAAAACGCAGCGACCACCGCTACCGCCAATGACAAGAGAGATGCTTGAAATATCCGGACAAATGATAATAGCCTTAGATTTTGCGAGTAAGGCTAATGCATGAGGGGCAACATTCGGCCCCATAAAATTAGTCTGTACAGCGAAGGTGGCTTGCTCCACAAGCGCCTGCTGTTCTCGTGCAGAGGTTTTGGGGGGAGCTGCTGTACAGGCGCTAAGTGTGAAAATTCCAGCCGTGATACAAAGAGAGCGTGAAAAGACTGACAAAGAGTTAGACACGAAAAAAGCTCCTGTATGCATTAGCATCGTCAATGTAGTTTTAGCTAGAAGGAATGCCAAGTGTTTTGAAAAGCACTGGAGCGATTGCAGGGGCGCTAGCAAGAATGGTTGTGCGCTGTGTGAGCCCTCCCATTTTTAGGAAAGGAGACACGCAGGCTCCTGCTTCTTCTAGCAAGACTAAGGCAGCGGCAACATCCCAGAGGAAAATAACATATTCGTGATATCCATCTGAACGACCGCAAGCAACATCGGCTAATGCGAGTGCTCCTGACCCAAGAGAGCGAGGCATGGCACCAGTCTTAAGCAAGATATCCATTTTTTGTGGAAACCAATCTTCTGGAACGTAAGGTGACCAGCCGATTTCTACCATAGCTTCGTTAAGATTGTCCGTAGATGATGCTGTGATAGCACGTCCGTTGAGAAAGGCTCCTTTGCCATGTTGAGCCGTAAAAGTTTCATTGAGGGCAGGGGCCGTTATAATCCCAGCAACAGGTTTATCACCTCGCATGAGCCCTAATGAAATACACCAGCGGTTGCGGCCTCGTGCATAATTAGATGTGCCATCTATGGGGTCGATAACCCAGCGGAATTCAGATGATCCATTTTCACCATGTTCTTCACCAAGAAAAGCATCACAGGGAAAAAGGCGGGAAAGACGTTCAACAAGAAATGTTTCAACTTTTTTGTCGGCTTCTGTAACGTAATCTTGCCGTCCTTTTAGCTCAGCAATTGGCTTGCCTGGTGCAGGCTGCATTCTTTTAGCGAGTGTCGCTGCCTCTTCAATAACGCTACGAGCGGCGTGAAAGCGTACATCAATGTCTGTGTCACTGTGAGATAGATTAGGCATAGAAAACGATCCTTCGCATGAGTAGCATGGAAATAAGTATAATATTTTATACAGATGCGCGCTTCATTCTGTTTAGCTAAAATATTTTATAGAATATTAATATTAAAGATTGTCTAAAAGAGATAGCCCTTCCTTCTTTTATATAATAGTACCTTCTGGGTAGTGAAAATTTCGACATGGTACGGAAAGGCGTGACATGAAACTGTTGGAGATGGATTATTGGCGTTCGGCAATTTTACATGCGCCTATGAAACAAATTGTCCAGCAGAATAGTTTTGATGATATCGACGTTACCTTTCTTCCGAAGGGGAGACGAGATGAGTTTTTAGCTGATCCATTCGGCCTGTGGCATGAAGGTAAGTTATATGTCTTTATAGAATCATATGATTATCGCCACGGAAAAGGTGTTATTGATGTTTTAATATACGATGACCGGTTCAATCTTCTTGAGCGGAAAGAGGTACTGAATGAACCGTGGCATTTGTCTTACCCGAATGTTTTTAGATATGAGGGTGAAATTTATATGCTGCCAGAAGCTCATAAGTCTGGCAGGCTAACTCTTTATAAAGCGCGTTCTTTCCCCGATGGTTGGGAAAAGGTGGAAGCGTTTGATTTCCCCATCGGGGCGATTGATGCGACGCCACTATATTATGCTGGTCGGTGGTGGTTATTTTGGACACCACCGAGCCCAAAGCCCTTTAGACAGAGTGCGTTGCATATTGCTGTGGCAGATGAGCTAACGGGGCCATGGTGTGATATGGGGCGTTTCTTAATTGATAAAAGTGGAGCTCGTCCTGCGGGAACGCCTTTTATCGATGGTAAAGAGGTTGTTTTGCCAGTACAGGATTGTTCTAAGACATATGGAGGGGGGATCCGCTTCCTACGGATTAGTGGGTTGGGGCTAGGGCATCCGGATTTATATTCAGGTGACAATCTTCCCATGGCGGGGCGTTTTGTGAAAAAATATCCCGATGGCATGCATACACTTTCCTCAGTTGGAAATGTCACATTGATTGATTTTAAGAAAATTAAAAGGAGTGTTCGGCCAACACTTTTTAAATTACGCCGGAACTTATTTAAATAACTCTTATGAGGCCTTTCTTTCATAAAGGAAGAAAGGCCTCTGTTATATTTAGGAGTTAGATTGAAGTATTTTTGTGACTAACTCGTAGTCAGCTGGCTTGTCGACATCAACAGCAGCTAGGCCATGTGAGAGAGTAATAAGTCTGACTCTGGCTTTTGTTATTGCTTCGATGCGTTTTTCAACGCCATGAGAACTTAAGCGACGTATTACGGCACGCAGAATTGTTGGAAGCCCAAGGAGCATCGCCATACGCAGGGGCTTCTTACGATGCTGTTGTAGCTTGCGCCATAGCGCGACAACAGCTTTTGCCTTCGGCGTACCGACCCAAAAGAGGTTACAGCCAGAGAATGAGATATCTGAGAGGCGGATGTACGTCCGCTTAGTGTTAGGGACATCACGTCCGATTGTTTCTGCAGCGGCAATTCCAGCGGTGAGATCGCTTTGGGTAGCGCGGCTTTTTGCAACGAATTCCTCCACCCATTCTGGTCGGAGTAATGCATGGTCAGCCGTTGTTATGAGGCAGGGGGCCCCTATTTTCTCTAATGCAGCAGCGACACTTTCACTAGGAGATGGTTCAGCTTTTAGGATGCGAATGCGAGGCTCTAAGTAAGCCAGACATTCAGGTTGTTCTATGCTGACCCAGATATCCTTAATAGCTGGGATTTGCTCTAGTGTTTGAATCACGCGTTCGAGCATAGGGATGCCGTTAATTGGCAGAAGTGCCTTGTGAGAGACATTTCCTAGGCGAGCTAGTGGATCGCGCTCTCCATCACGCGATCCAGCTAAGATAAGAACAGAGAAAGTCATGCGGTTTTAGAGAGCTCTTCTTTTTTGGGAGCACGAGCAGGGTCGGGACGGTCACGAGGAGGGGCTCCTGTGCGACGCATAACCCAAGGGTAGCGCTCTGCTTCCTCAACAGTATAGCCAAGGTTAAAGACGTATGGGCTACGAGGCCGCTCTTTAGAGGAACGATAGAACGTCCCCATAATACGGTCTGGCAGATAGTTTGTAATACCGTAGTTGCCATCTTCATCATGAAAGTGATGAAGGACATGGAGCTGCTTAATATAAACGACCCATTGCCAACGAGGTTTATAAGCCAAATGCTGGATGCAGTGGAAGAACTCATAGATGCAGGTCATAACCAGTGCGGTTGAAAGAGCCGAGAATGCACCGCTCCAGCCCCCGATTAAGGCACCAATAGGCATGGTGATCACCATCATTGTAGGCACTGTATTTAGAGGTGAACCAAATAGAACCTCTAGAAGGTGCGGGTCTTGGTGATGATCAAAGTGAATTCGCTTCCACATCGCTGCGGTAATGGGGTTTCTATAAAACCAGCGGCCATGCAGGATATATCGATGAATCATATACCAAGCCGTTGGATAAACGGCGATGATGACCGGAATAGGGATGAGTAGCCCCCACCAATTACCCTGCCACATATATATGCTAAGAAAGGCAGAACCGATAATGAGAAGAAAATAGAAAAGAATCGTTGGGTAGGTCAGGTAGGCCGCCCATAATTGGGAAAGATTCATTTTCCCCAGATCATAACTTCGGCCTTTTTGCAATAAAGGTATGTTTTGGAAAAAGTTCTTTAAGCTACTCATTTTTCCTCCATTCGCAGCACCCAAGCCAGCCCAAGCAATGCAGCGATGATTTGTCCTGAGCTTACAGCAAGCAGTACAGGGAGAGAGCCAGCATTCCCCAAGGCTGAAATCATACCTTGAAGCATTACAACTCCTAACCCGGCTGCCATAACGTAAACGGGTAGCGGGTTACGTAATCCCGCTCGAGGGGGAATATAGGTAATTGGTAGCGTAATGAGAAGCATTACAGCCATCTGAATTGGTAAAATCAGGGCTGCGCATATTGCCATAAAATAATTTGAATCAGGTAAATTGGAGGGGGCCTTGCCTGTCAGAATTTTATAAAGCTGATGCGGTGTATAATACACACCAGACAATGTCATGTTGATAATCTCTGTAGGGGTAGCCTTTAGAGGAACAGCATCCTTAGATGTAACAATACGTGCTTTTGTTTGCTCAAGGTTCACATCAATATGCTGTGCCTCTGCGGTGTGGACCCAATGGTTATTCTCGTAGCTGAGATTATCTGTGGTCTGGCTGCTTGTGAGTAGCCCAGTTGCAGAGTCGCGGAAATAGATTGCAACTCCCGATAGGTTGCGGCCTCCGTGTGTTATTGCATCAACACGAGCGAGAGTATCGCCATAGCGAAACCAGGCTCCATGAATGTCATCTCCATCATGAGCTTGTGTTGCGCTTTCATTCCACCATCTATTGAGCTCTTGTTCGCATGGAGGGACAACCCAGAACTGGATTATAGTACAGATTGTTCCCAGAATAATCGGCCCTGGGAGGAGATACCGATACATATTTAACGTAGATAGGCCAGCAGCTCTGAGGACGGCCATCTCACTTGAGAGAGTCATTTGGAGGAGGGTAAATAATCCACCGATCATGACAGAAAGAGGCATGATTTCAACAACGAGGGTTGGTAAATGCAACAGTATAAATTTTAAGATACCGCTAACACCTTGGTGGCGCCCTAAGATAACCGATGCTTCATCAAGTAGAGCCAGAACTTCGAGTAGGGCACTGAGTACGCTGCAACAGATGATAATCTTTGAGAGCAGCGGTCTGAGAAAAACTTTTAGCAGGGTCGCATGCGACAGATAAGGTATCATAATGTTAGTCTCAGGAGAGAGGACGGGGGCGTGAGTTTTTATTCCGCCAAGAAATTTGAGAGCGAGATAACAGAGCGAGTGTACAGCCTAAGCAAAAGATAGCCTCAGGCACCCATATTGTAAGCCAAACTGAAGCTGTTCCATTAGCCGCTAGACTGTGCCCGAAAAGAAGCACTTCATCAAAACCTACTAAAATAACCGCAAGCATAATTTGCCCTACGGCAGAGCGTCTGCGCTTGCGCCCTACAGCGAAAGAAATTGCCAGAAGAGGGAGAAAGAGAATGCTAAAGGCGCGTGCTAAGCGAAAGTCAATTTCTGCACGTAATGCTGTGTGGGGGATAGCGTTAGTACCGTGCCGTAAGGCTTTGATGAGTTCAACAGTTGTAAGTTCTCGCTCATCATTCCCGCGAGAGCGGAATGAATGAATAGTACGTGCCCGCTCAATTAGGCGTGTTACGTGCCGGAAATGTGTAATGCTGATGTGGCTGTTGGGGATACGAGGGGTACGTGTATTGATGATCTGCCCATTCCATAGGTCGAGTTGTGTTGATTCTGCTTGCTCAGATATTGTCAGAAGGCCACGAGGGGCTGTTACGAGTTCTACGCTGCCATCGGGTTTAATATCGCGAATAAAAATATGTGTTAAACGAGAGCCGCCATGGTCAACATGGTCAGCTGTTAAGAGTGAACTGCCGGACGTGTTGGCAAACATGCCTGATTGTAGGTGAGGTGCCCAGCCCGTATGGCGCGCAAAATAGAATCCTTCATGATAATCATAACGTGCAATGGGTTGAATATAACCGTACAAGAACATGCTGAGTACGCCTAGAATTAGGCCGATCCTGATATATGGTTGCCCGATACGCAGCAAAGAGACATGCCCAGCGCATAGTGCGTCAATTTCGTTATGCTCGCTCATGCGGTTGATTGTCATAAAAATGGCAATGCATAAGGCAGCAGGCAATGCTAACCCCATATAATGAGGCAATAGATCTGAGAGTAACGTGACTAATGTGGCAATAGAGCTACCACTGCTTGCCAAATGGTTAAAAAGAACCAGTAGCCTCTCTAGCAATAAGGCGACCAGCATTGTCCCTAGGGCGATCATGAAGGGAGGGGCAAGTTGGCGGATAAGATAGCGATCTAATGTAGGAAGGGAGCTCTTTATAAGCATTATGCACTACCGGTAGAGGAGGACCATTCGAGTTGAGATAAGACATTCCCGTTGCTATCTCGCCGAATAAGGTTAATTTTCCACCCTTTGAGCTGGGGGGTGAAAGTAAGGTGATTCCAGCTCGCTTTACGGTGTGAAATCGGGCTTTTCATGGAGGCCGCACTCACACCAAGCAGTGGAATACTTGTATTTTTGATCGTTGTTAATGTTGCATCGTGAGAGTGCCCATGCAGTACAAGTTCTGCTCCATATTTACGAAGCACTTTAGTAAGAGCACCTATATTGAGAAGAGACTTGCAGTAGGGCAGTAAGCCTGCGCGCGCGGGGTGATGGAGCATGACTACTCGGCAGTAGCCTTGTTCTCCAAGTTCTGCAAGTAGGGTGCCAAGTCGTTGAAGCTGCTTTTTGCTTACATAACCGTAGGCCGTGAATGGTAGTGTAGGGATAGCGGAATTTAGTCCGATAACAGCAACTTTTTCTATAAAGCGAACAAAGGGGAATTCTGGTCCAGACCATTTTTCCCAAAAGGCTAGACTATTTTGATAGGAAATAGGCGCCATAAAGTCATGATTCCCCGGGACAACGATGGGAACAATAGGCAATTTTTTTAGCCAATTAGCAGCCTGTATATATTCTTCTCGTGAACCAAAGTTCGTGATGTCTCCACTAATGAGAAGATTAGAGATGTTTTTGTGTTGAGCAATATTTTTAAGCAAATTGTCCGTAATAGAAGGACACAATACGTGGCGGCGTTTTGTTTTCCACAGAATGCGACTTAGGAGGCGTTTGTTAAAAAAAGACGTCCAGGGAATGGAGGGCGGAGGCAAGTGTGGGTCTGATAGATGTGCGAAGCTGATAGATGTGTCGCGCCGGGGAGTAGAAGATTCGGCGGACAGATCAGAAAACATCGCAACACCATACCAAAAAAAGAAAGATGTAATATTCTGCCAGGAAAAGAGGCTTCCCTTCTGGCTCCCTTAGCATACCCATGTTAAAGGAGTTCGACCAGCTTTGGAAAACGAATGTTGTAGATCGTTTCTAGGCAGGTTTGTTGTGTCTAGATATGAGACTAGTAAAGATCGTGCAACCAGCCCTTATTCATAATCCCAATAGTCGTAGGAATGCACAAGATGGAGGGCGGTTCTTACGGATAGCAAAACATAAACTAGGTGATTTTTGTGTTTCGGCTTTGAATGATAGTCATCTTCCAGAACATCTAGAAGAGTTAAAGAGCAAAGGTGTCAACTTTATCGCCATTAATGGCGGTGATGGGACTGTGAGTGCTTGTATGACGGCTATTGCTGAGGCGTATCATGATCGCCCTTTGCCAGCGATTGCTGTTATTTCGTCAGGCAATACGAATCTCATTGCGGGGGACGTTGGTTTTGGTTTGCGTAACGAGGCCGCTATTGATCGACTTCTAAAGCCAGAAAATTTATTGTGCAGTGAACGTAGCCCGATAAAGATCTCTTGGCCTGGGACAGATCGTAGGCCTGTGCTTGGTATGTTTGGTGGCTGCACGGGCTATGCGAGAGCTGTGCGTATTGCGCATTCCCCGCGTGTTGCAAAATTTGCTCCGCATGATTTAGCTGTATTTTTTACGCTTTTTAGTAGCCTTGCAGGACTTCTTTTTAAAAAGAGTCGCTACTCTTGGATGAATGGCGATCAATTGGACTGGAGTGCGAAAAATTATGCTGGACAGCCTATAGGGCGTGACGGGCGTAGTTTTTTCTATATGGCAACAGGTCTTGAAAGACTGTCCCAAGGCATTTGGCCTTTTTGGGACGAAGGGCAGCAGGGATCAGGCTTCCGCTTCCTAGATGTACATTCCTTTCCGAAGCGTTTGCCTTCTGCGTTAATAAATTTCCTACGTGGGCGCGTGCCTGATTGGCTGCGAGAGCATGAGGACTACTGTAGTGATGTTGTTAAACAGATGGAACTCATTACTGATAGTGACTTTGTAATGGATGGAGAGGTTTTCTCTGCATCAGAGAATAAGCGTCTCCTTCTTGAAGAAGGGCCAGTTTTCCGGTTTTTGCATGTCTGATCTTATCAAATCGACTCTTATCCAAGAATTAACCTCCCCTGTCCCGGAGGCAATATCTTCTTTTGCAGACTATATTGCTCAGAAGATGGAGGGGACACCGTTAGGTATATTATTTTACGGCTCTGTTCTGAGAGAAATGGATCCTGAAGGTATTGTCGATTTTTATGTTATTACCGATGGTCCTGCGAGCTTGGGAAACGCCCCGTTAGAGAAACTGGCGAACCGAATCCTGCCACCGAATGTTTATTATATGGAGCATGAAGTAGGGGGGCAGTGTGTTCGGGCTAAAGTTGCTTTTCTATCGTTAAAGCAATTTTTAAAGCGCAGTACTCTTTTCACTCTTGATACAACTATTTGGGCACGCTTTTGCCAGCCTGTTCGTTTGGTCTGGGTGAAAGATGCTGTAAATGCAGAGAAAATTTTGCAAGCGATACGGCAATGTCTGATCACGGCGGGCTGCTGGGCTGCTTTGCTGGGGCCAGAATCTGGAGAAGCAGATATATATTGGCATAATCTTTTTACTTACACATATGCAGCAGAATTACGTGTGGAGAAAAAAGGACGGAGCCGCAATATACTAGCAGGAAAAGAAGAGCGGTACCGCGTTCTTCTGCCTGCAACTTGGACAGAAGCCTCTCTTGAGTTTGAAGAGAAAGCGGGAGTGCTACATCCAGTCTTGTCGTTTGCTGCACGGCAAAAAGCTGCACATAATTGGCGCAACATTGCAGCTGCTGGTCGGCCGTTAAATATCGCTCGCTTGATAAAAGCCGCGTTCACTTTTAGAGACGGAGTCAGCTATCTTCTTTGGAAGATACGTCGCCATACAGGGCATGACGTGTATGTTTCAGATTTTGAGAAGAGACACCCGATTTTAACGCTACCATTATTTCTGTGGCGTGTTCGGCATGTGCGGTCACGGCAAAGGTAGTCGGAAAGTTTTTAGAGGAATAAAAAAGCCCTCCAAGATTGAATATCTTGGAGGGCTTTTTGCAAGAAAGATGACGTTTCTTAGGCAGTTACGCCAAGCTCTTTTGCAATATGCCCAAATGCGGCAACAGCGCGGTCAATCTCTTCTGCAGAATGTGCAGCCATAACAGAGCAGCGTAGAAGAGGACGATTGTCCGGTGTTGCTGGTGGGAGGGACAGATTTACATACACCCCAGCTTCTAGGAGGGCGTTCCAGAAGGTGATAGCTTGAGGGATATTCTCTAGCGTGACAGCAATCACAGGAGAGATAAAGTTGCTTGTATTCAGGCCTACGGATTTGAAACCCTGATGTAGGCGAGCTGCGTTATCTTGCAGCTTCTGGCGTAGATCAGGGCGCCCTGTTAGTTCATCTAATGCGGCCAAGGTTGCAGCAATGATCTCTGGTGGCAGAGAAGCGGTAAACATATAGGGGCGGGAGCAGAGGCGCATTAGATCAATTTCATCATGATCTGTAACACAATACCCACCAACAGTACCTAGAGATTTAGAGAATGTACCGACAATGAAATCGATATCTTTCTCGCAATTCTGTACTTCGGCCACACCGCGTCCGTTAGTTCCAAGCACCCCAAAGGAATGTGCCTCATCAACCATTAGAGGAACGTTGTGACGTTTTTTTATTTCCACAAATTCGTTAAGAGGAGCGATGTTCCCCGTCATGGAGTAAATGCCCTCAGCAACGATGAGGCGAGCCCCCTTGTGGTTGGCCGTACGAGCGACACGTTTTTCGAGGTCTGCAGGGTCATTATGGCGGAAGCGAATAACCTGAGCCCCGGAAAGGCGAGCGCCATCATAAATTGAAGCGTGGCTATCTGCATCTAGGAACAGAATATCATCCTTGTTCACCAGAGCTGAGATTGTGCCTAGGTTTGCTTGGTACCCAGTAGAAAAGACCATTGCGTGGCGGCGTTGGAAAGTTTTTGCAAGGGCTTCCTCAAGCTTTGCATGTAACCCAAACGTACCATTAGCAATACGGGAGCCAGTTGTTCCAACACCCATGGTTTGAGCCGTTTTAATGGCCGCATCACGTGCATCTGTAGACTGGCTGAGCCCTAAGTAATTATTGGTACCAAAGAGGAGAGTTTCACGCCCTTCAATGATGCCCACAGTCGCAGAAAGGGGGCGCTCAATAACAACGCCAAATGGATTCCGGGGGCTTGAAGCCATTAGGGAATCATAATTTGCTTTCAGAGAAGCGTATTTATCAAATAGCCCTACGCTCATGCCTGCTCTGCCTTGATGCTGTGCAAACAACCGGCCAGATCATTGATGGTGCGGATATCTGCAAGTTTATCCAACGGTACGGACACATCCAATGTGTCTTCAATTTCCATCACGAAGTTCATAACAGCCAGACTATCAAAGGCTAAGTCTTCAACGATGCGGCTATCTCCGCTGATATCGCGTGGAACTTTAGGATTTTCCAGAAGTTTCTGGATGATCATTTGGGAGATATTTGCAACACTGTCTGTCATTTTTCGAACCTTTGCGACCAACAATGGGGAGCATGGAGTATAAAATGCTCCCCTCGTGGGGGATAGTCCCATGGGCCTTATTTGAAGTCCCCATTCAGGAACATATTCTTAGCACGTGCCCGTGTAAGTTTACCTGATGAGGTCTGAGGAAGAGAGCGAGGGGGCACCAACTCAACTTGGACATCAATACCGTGCAGACGACGGAAAAGAGCTGTCAGTTCGCTGCGCAGAGCCTCGCGAGGTTCTTCTGCTGTGAGGCGGCACTGGACAAGAGCCACAACGCGCTCACCAGCACTGTCATCAACAGAGAAAACAGCAACATCACGGGAGCGAAGAGAGTCAATCTCGTGCTCAGCAGCCCATTCAAGGTCTTGCGGCCAAATGTTACGTGCGTTGATGATAATGAGATCTTTTGCTCGGCCAGTGATGACAACCTGATTATCTAAGAGGTAGCCAATGTCGCCAGTATTCAACCACCCATCAGCAGAGAGTGCTTTAGCTGTCTCTTCTGGACGATTGAAATAACCAGTCATCAAGCTTGGACCGCGGACATAAACGGTACCGATTTCACGCTCTTGCAGAACTTTCCCAGAAGGGTCACGCACTTCAAGCTGATGACCGGGGAGGGTAACACCGCAGAGAACAAACTCACGTGGTGTCGCTGTCGCTTTATCAGCAGGGTGCGCGTAGTTTTCTTCTTCTAGACGGCGCAGATCAACGTTATCAGTGCGAAGCCCTGTGTTCAGTGGGGCAAAGCTGATAGCAAGTGTAGTTTCTGCCATGCCGTAGCTGGCGACAAATGCACGAGCATCAAAGCCGCGTTCTGCGAAAACTTCACCAAAGCCTTTCATGATATGAGGGCGGATCATATCACCGCCGATACCAGCCACACGCCATGAAGAAAGATCAATCTCTTCACGGGCTCCACGGCGGGCACAGAGCTCATAGCCAAAAGATGGGCTGTAAGAGAGTGTACCCTTATTGCGGGAGATAAGTTCTAGCCAAACATGTGGGCGGCGTGCGAACTCACGTGTTGGAAGAAGGTCAACAGATAGCTGGCATGTCATTGGCGTGAGGAAAAAACCTACTAGGCCCATGTCATGATAAAGCGGCAGCCAAGAGACACAACGGTCATCACGAGGATCTTCACTTGGGAAAACCTGTAGGCCGTATTTTGCAATAGCATGCGCATTTGCCATGCCAGCCTTCTGTGTCACGCTAATTCCCATGGGGAAGCGTGTACTACCTGAAGAGAACTGCAGGTAAGATAAGCCATCTTCCTGAATTTCAGGTAGAGGAATATCCTTTTCCTCGCATGACATTAATTCAGCAGGGGAGCCGCCAAAGCGGAGGTCAAAGCCTTCGATGATGTCTGCGGCCCAACCACCGATGACATCTGGAATAACAACAGCACGTGCCGATGCACTTGTAATCATTCCACGGAGGGTCTCAATGTAACCTTCTTTACCGCCAAATGCCACCGGCAGAGGCAAGGGAGCGGGAACAAGACCAGCATATTGGCAGCCAAAGAAGATACGCGCAAAGTCACCATCACTCTCAGCAACGATTGCGACGCGATCTCCCGGCTTTAAGCCTAAACTTAGCAAGCGGCGTGCCGTTGCATGAGCCTGTTCACGTAATTTGCGGTAGGGCAGAACCTCGAGAAGGGTTCCGCGTCCGGAATAGATGTTAAAACCACTTTCCCCTTGGGCTGCGTAATCAAGAGCAGCGGCAAAGCTAGGAAAGTCTCCATAGCGGCGTGCAATGCCAGAGCGGCTTGGCGTAATGGAGAGGGCGGTGTTGGAATTTTGGTTGGCCTCGGTCAAACCTGGACTAGCTCCGTTTGGACCACCAGATATGTCATCGGGGCCCCTGCGAAATCAAAAAAATTCTATCCGAGTGGATAGCACAAAACCACCTAAGCAACGTGAGGTGGGAAGGTTGTGTCACGTCTCTAATACAAAATCCCCCTCCGCCTCAAGCATGTGAAACAATTTTAGGGTTCGAAATTTATAAATTATTTTTCTGTGAGCATCATTTTGAATGGATGAAAGATTTTCTGAAGCTTGGGCTGAGTAGGAGAGCTTCACTGATTAAGGGATAAAATAAGTTGCTTTTTGCTGTTAAGAAGTGGTTCTTAGCACTTCCCAAAAAAAGCTATCCTTCATAAAAGGAGGAGATATTTTTGGGGGAATAAAGGGCCGAAAGTGACGCAAAACTGCCAACAGGCTACAGCACGACTGAAAATCAACCTAGCAGCGATAAAGCAAAATTATACTGTAGTTGCGGCTCAAGCCGCTCAGGCTGAGTGCGCTGCTGTGGTTAAGGCGGATGCGTATGGTTTAGGCATGGCAGAGGTCGTGGGTTGCTTAAAAGACACGGTTGAGACTTTTTTTGTCGCTCAGCCAGAAGAGGGGTGTACACTTAGGGCTCTGCTACCCGAAAAGCGGATCTTTGTTTTGCATGGTTTTGCATTAGGACGGCCTGAAATCTTAGCTCAGAATAGGCTTATCCCTGTTTTGAATAGCCTGGAGCAGATTCGGCAATGGCGCAGTTTTTGTGCTCAGGACGGTTGCGAACATCCAGCGGCTTTGCAGTTTGATACAGGGATGTCTCGTTTTGGGATATCGGAAGATGATCTGACGGATGATTCTTTAGAAGAGTTTAGACCCGTTCTGCTTGTTAGTCATTTAGCTTGTGCAGACCAAGTGGATCATCCCGCGAATGAAATGCAGCGTGAGCGATTTGTGCGGATGTGTAGAGCTTTTCCGGGAGTGCCGAGGTCACTATCTGCGACTTCTGGGGTTTTCCTCGGGCAAGAGTATCATTTTGAGCTAGTTCGTCCGGGAGTGGCCTTGCATGGGGTGCTACCTAATGGGGGAATAAGCCCATTCAAGCCAGTTGTTACGCTTGAAGCTCAAATATTGCAGATACTGTCGATCAAAAGCGGCGACTTTGTAGGATATGGATTTGCGTATCGTGCTCAATCTCCTATGAGGGTTGCGACTGTGGGGATTGGATATGCAGATGGTATATTTCGTTCCTTTTCCGGAAGCGGGGCATTATGGGCGGGTGATAAACGACTGCCTGTCTTAGGGTGTGTCTCTATGGATAGTTTGGCGGTAGATGTTACTCAGCTTACAGCAGAAGAGTGCAAAGAGGGGGATTGGCTTTCTATTATTGGTCCCCAACAAGATGTAACGACTATAGCCGAAATGACGGGAACGATAGGTTATGAAATATTAACCTCTCTAGGGCGTAGGTTTGCTCGATATTATTACGGTTTGTAAAAGAGCTAAGTTTGTATAACCGGATAAATAAATTCATACTTGACGGTATATAGAAAGCTAGATACTCAAAAAGAATGTTCCGGGGGGTGTCCTGTTTTATGCAGGGCTGAGACGGCGAAGCCGAACCCTTTGAACCTGATCCGGGTCATGCCGGCGAAGGAACGGGAAAATATAGGCGGCTTGTGCTGTCTTACATCCTTATACAATCGTCATTCATTCCCGGGTCTTTTCCTCACCTTTGTTTGTGGAGAGAAGATCAGTGCAGGATTTTTCAGTTACAACAGGCCCAATTTGTGGCTCCCAGAAAGCGTATAGCGCATCTCCGGAGCGGCCAGATATTAAAGTGCCGTTTCGTGATGTTATAGTGGATGAGCAAGAACAGCCACTACAACGGCTTTATGATACATCAGGGCCATATACGGACCAATCTGTTTCCATCTCCCTTGAAGATGGCTTGCCAAAAATTCGAGATGAATGGCTAGAGAAACGTTCCTTTGCTGTAAAGAATGAGGTGGAGCCTCAGCCTGGCACAACGGTTCCGTTCTGTCCCGCATCGCATAAAGTGCGTGTGGGGCAGAAGACGCAGCATGTCACTCAGCTTGAGCATGCTCGCGCAGGTATCGTAACAGAGGAAATGGTTTACGCTGCATGGCGTGAGAATTTAGGGCGTAAACGAATTTCTGAGGGTGCACAGGATATTCGTGCGCAGCGTGGCCAAAGAGAAGGCGCACCTTTACCGGCCTATATTACGCCTGAGTTTGTAAGAGATGAGATCGCAGCAGGGCGTGCCATCTTACCAGCCAATATTAATCATCCAGAATTAGAACCGATGGTTATCGGGCGTAATTTCCTCGTGAAAATTAATGCCAATATTGGAAACTCTGCTGTAACGCCTGGTGTTGCTGCTGAGGTTGAAAAGATGGTGTGGGCCACCCGGTGGGGGGCCGATACAGTTATGGATCTTTCAACAGGGAAGCATATTCGGCAAGTTCGATCGTGGATCATGCGGAACTCTCCTGTGCCGATTGGAACAGTGCCTATTTATGAAGCGTTAGAGCGCGTGGGGAATGATCCTTTAGCTCTGAATTGGGATGTGTTCCGTGAGACATTAATTCATCAGGCAGAGCAGGGGGTGGATTATTTCACAATTCATGCTGGGGTGCGCTTGGCGCATATTCCACTAACAGCAAAGCGTGTAACGGGGATTGTGAGCCGAGGTGGTTCTATCCTTGCTCGCTGGTGCTTGGATGGTCATAGAGAAAGTTTCTTATATGAGCATTTTGAAGAGATTTGCGAGATATGCAAACGCTATGACATCGCTCTTTCACTGGGAGATGGTTTACGCCCGGGAAGCATTGCTGATGCGAATGATGAAGCGCAGTTTGCGGAGTTAAAAACTCTCGGTGAGCTAACACAGGTCGCTTGGAAATATGGCTGCCAAGTGATGATTGAAGGGCCGGGGCATGTTCCCATGCATTTGATCCATGAAAACATGGAAAAGCAAAAGGAATTTTGTGCAGAGGCGCCATTTTATACGCTTGGTCCGCTCACAACTGATATCGCCCCAGGATATGACCATATTACTTCTGCCATTGGCGCTGCGATGATAGGTTGGTTTGGCACCGCCATGCTTTGTTATGTCACTCCTAAAGAACATTTAGGATTGCCGGATAGAGATGATGTTAAAACAGGGGTTATAACCTATAAATTAGCCGCTCATGCAGCAGATCTCGCTAAAGGACATCCTGCGGCGCAAGAGCGTGACAATGCTTTGTCACGAGCACGCTTTGCCTTCCGTTGGGAGGACCAATTTAACCTTGCTTTAGACCCAGATACTGCTCGTGCGTTTCATGATGAAACGATGCCTAAGGAATCTCATAAAACGGCGCATTTCTGCTCCATGTGTGGTCCTAAATTTTGTTCCATGAAGATTTCGCAAGATATTCGAGATGAAACAGCACGATTAGAGGGGATGGCAGAAAAATCAGAGCAATTCCGTAAACAGGGAGGGGCTCTTTATGTCGAAACAGTTTGAGGGGAGACCCCGTTCTATTGGTGTGATTGGAGGGGGAGTTGCCGGTTTGGTCACAGCTCTCTCTTTGAAGGCTGCCGGCTTTAATGTGCATCTTTATGAGAAGAATACGCAACTTGGTGAAGAAACATGCTCATGGTTTGCGGGTGGCATGATTGCACCATGGTGTGAACGTGACGGCGCCGATGATATGGTCAGAGATCGTGGTGTGGAGGCGCTAACATGGTGGGCAGAGCATTGTGAGACGATCTCTCAAAACGGTAGTTTAGTCCTCTCTGCAGCACGAGATAGAAGTGAGGTCATTCGTTTTTCTCGTCTTACACAAGAGCATATCTCTGTTGGAGAAAGAGAGATAAATGACCTAGAGTCTGCTTTGTCTGGTCGGTTTCAGGAAGGGTTATTTTATCCTCGGGAGGCTCATATTGACCCACGCATTGCTTTACCAGAATTAGAACGACGTTTTCTTAAAGCTGGCGGAGAAGTAACGCGTGGACAGGAAGTTATAGCGGATGATCTCTTGGAAGAGGTCATTGTAGATTGCCGCGGTCTGTCGGCTAGGCGAGAGTTGAAGACTTTGCGTGGTGTGAGGGGGGAGATGATCCGTATTCACTCCTCGGAGGTTTCTTTCTCTCGACCGATTAGGCTTCTGCACCCTCGACAGCCTGTTTATGTGGTTCCTCGTGGGAATGGTATTTTGATGGTAGGGGCTACGAGCATAGAGAGCGATTGCCATGCTCCTGTAACTGTGCGCTCTGCTTATGAACTTTTAGAAGCAGTACAGCGGCTGCATCCGGCTCTAGGTGAAGCAAGTATTATTGAGATGAGCGCCGGTGTTAGACCTGCTTTGCCTAATAATATTCCGAATGTTGAGCAGAGAGGGCGGATTATCTATGCGAACGGGCTGTATCGGCACGGGTTTCTTCTTTCTCCGTGGTGTGCACGCCAGATTGTTGAGTTACTGCAGGGGGCAAAGGGAACTGTGGTATGAGTATGATCCATGTAAATGGCGAACCGCATCATTTGGTTCCTTCATTAGCTCTTCTTTTGGAAGAGCTAGGCTTAGGGAATGCGGCTGTTGCCACAGCGCTTAATGGGTACTTTGTGCCTGCGAATGAGCGGCATGATGCCTTGCTCAAAGGAGGAGACCAGATAGAGGTTTTGTCTCCTATGCAGGGGGGATAAAATAGTGGCTCTTAACTTGTACGATTGTGAAATAGAGTCCCGCTTTTTACTGGGCACTGCTCGATATCCGTCTCCGACTATTTTGAAATCCGCCATCAAGGCGGCAGGAGTAGAAGTTGTAACGGTTTCTCTTAGGCGTGAGAGCCTAGGTCTGAGCGGGGAAGCAAAAGCAACAGGGCAGAATTTTTGGTCCTTAATTAGCCAAAGTGGCGCACGGATTTTGCCTAATACAGCTGGTTGTCATTCAGTTAAAGAGGCTGTCACCACGGCGCAGATGGCGCGTGAAGTGATGGGAACAAATTGGATCAAGCTTGAAGTGATATCAGATGATGTCGCTTTAAACCCTGATGTGTTCGGGCTTGTAGATGCGGCGCGTATTCTCATCGAAGAAGGCTTCAATGTCTTTCCTTATACAACAGCGGATTTAGGTGTGGGAGAGCGTCTTGTCAGAGCCGGTTGTAAAGTTCTTATGCCATGGGCTGCACCGATAGGCAGTGGGCAAGGCTTGTCTGACAGAAATGCTCTACAAGCTTACCGTCAGCATTTTGCTTCGGTTCCGTTGATTATTGATGCTGGCATTGGACGCCCCTCTCAAGCTTCAGAGGCTATGGAAATGGGCTTTGATGCTGTTTTGCTGAATTCAGCTGTTTCTCGTGCGGGTGATCCTGTTTTGATGGCTCAAGCATTTGCGCAAGCCATCGAGGCTGGGCACGCAGCTTATAAAGCCTGCCCAATTGAGCCGTATCAAGGAGCTATGCCATCTAGCCCTCTTATGGGGCGGGCAGATCTATCATGATATTACCAGATGTATTTTATCCTATAGCTGGGACGGCTGATGAGGTTGCTGCCGCTGTAAAAGCTGGGGCGCGATTTGTTCAGTTAAGAGTAAAATCTTCGGATCGGGCGTACTTATCTTCCGAAGTACGCATGGCTTTGAAGATATGCACGTCTGTGGGCGCTACTTTGGTTGTGAATGATCATTGGGAGATCGCCTTGGAAGAGGGGGCTGAATATATCCATCTAGGCCAAGAGGATATGTTGTCTGCTGATATTCCATATATTCACAAAGCTGGTGTGAAATTGGGGATCAGTACGCATGACCATACAGAACTTGAGAATGCGAGGGCGGTAAATCCTACTTATATTGCCCTCGGCCCTGTGTGGGAAACTACATTGAAAGTCATGCCTTGGGCTCCTCAAGGGGTTGAACGAGTGAAGGAATGGAGACGGCTTATTGATCCTATTCCTTTAGTTGCCATAGGCGGGATTACCGCAGAGAGAGGGCTTTTGTGTTTAGAAGCTGGTGCTGCAGCTATATCGGCCGTTAGTGATATTTTTCGAAATGGAGATATCAGCTCCCGTATTCACTATTGGCAGAAAATACTGGCCGGGCGGTCGCTATGACCATGCGATATGATGCACAAATTTGTCTGCCCGAGATAGGTATATTAGGGCAGGAAAAATTGTCCTCTGCACAGGTATTAGTTGTCGGTGCAGGAGGGCTAGGGGCTGTTCTGTTACCTACGCTCATTGGGGCGGGGGTAGGGCATATTCATATTATGGATGATGATGTCGTAGAGGAGGGGAATTTACATAGACAAACACTGTATAGGATGGCCGATATTGGGGAGAAAAAGGCCATAGCGGCAGTGCGTCATCTACGGGCGTTAAACCCGTCTGTCACGCTTACGCCTCATGTCACAGGCGCGCAGGCTGATAACACTAAGGCACTGTTGCAAAATTTACAGGCTAATGCAGAGAAGCATAGTCGGCTTGTTGTATTTGATGCTGCGGATAATTTCGCAACAACTTATATGCTGAGCGACTTGTGTCGTGAGCTAGGTATAGCTCTCATAAGCGCTTCAGCTATAAGATGGGGGGGATATGTAGGCATTTTTTGTAAAAATGCTCCGAGCTATCGCGCTCTTTTTCCTGTTCTGGAGCAGAAGGCCCAAGATTGCCGTACAGCGGGGGTAATGGGGTCCGTTGTCGGGATGGTTGGCATGCTCCAAGCGCAATTATACTTTTCTTTGCTGCTTGATATCAAGCCGTCACCTACAGGGATATTATATCGTTGGGATGCTCTTTCTTTGAGGATGAGTTCTTTTTCATTTTTGACGGCTCAAGAGCCAGATAAAGTGTGGCCGTTTTTATCGTATCAGCAGCTGGAACAGACTGATCTCGTTATTGATGTACGTGTTCCTGGTGAAAAACCTTCTTGCCCACATGAAAATTTGAGACATATCCCATTGGATCAATTTAGCCGTGTGAAAGAGTTTGATTTACCTTTCATAGATTCACGTATTGTTTTGGTATGTCAAAGCGGCGCCAGAGCTGCCCGTGCGGCAGCGTTATTATGGGAGCAGGGATACCGGAATCTCGCCTTGCTGGCTGCAAAACATCAGGAACTGTAGACAGTATGGAGAGAATATCTACAACCCTGACCATAGCAGGAACGGATCCCACAGGCGGAGCGGGGATTATTGCAGATGTAAAAACGATTTCTGCACTAGGAGGATATGCTCTTATTGTTCCGACGGCTGTGATTGCGCAGAATAGTATGTCTGTAAGTGAAATTTTACCTCTTCCTGCGTACTTGCTTACGGCGCAGCTACATTCGATCACAGAAGAATTTCCGATCTCTTCTGTGAAAATAGGATTGCTACCATCAGAAGAGATTGCAAAAGCCATTGTACCATTCTTAGCGGGGGTAAAGCGAAGGACACCTATCGTATTAGATCCTGTATTGAAAGCTAGTTCGGGGCAGGGGCTATGTGAAGATAGTTTAGCTTGTTTTCTTATGCGTGAGGTTTTTCCGTATGTAAGTGTGATAACACCTAATTTGTCCGAAGCGGCTCGGTTGTTACAGCTTCCACAAAAGGCATGCACGCGTTTAGAGATGTTGCGGCATGCTGAGATGTTGTGTGAGCAGGCTAGATGTTCTGTGTTGTTAAAAGGGGGGCATTTGGATGGCGAGAGAAATAGCCCAGATCTTTTGATGACATCAGAGGGTAAGTCTTATTGGTTTGAAAGTTCTCGCATAGATACACCCCACGGGCGTGGAACGGGTTGTACGCTGTCATCAGCTTTAGCGTTTTATATGACCCAGCATCAGCTTCCAGAGGCTGTTCATTTAGCAAAAACATATTTATGCAAGGCGTTATCACAAGCTGATACATTAGGACTTGTGTCTTCTCGCGGCCCGTTACAGCATTTCGTTTGCTGAATTGTTGTGTTTTTCTGATATTAGTTGGCATAATATATATTATACGACAAATGTATGTCACTTATTCCATCTTTGGAATATTGCTTTCACCGTACAGGACTGCAAAAAGAAATGCTCTTTGTGGCTTTTAACTGAACTAGATCATTTATGCCGGACCATTTGTTGAGTGATCCTCTCCCATCACCTACTAGCTCCTCTCATGTGTCAGAACATGTCTCAAAAGATGTATGGGGGCATCCTAAAGGGTTATGGGTATTATTCTGGACTGAGGGTTGGATGTCATTCTCTCAGTACGGAATGTTAGCTATTCTTGTTGTATATCTAAAAGATATTTTTCAGCATCCTGAGCGTGTTGAGAAAATTATTGGCCTACCTACCCTATTATCATTAAATCGCATATTGTATGCCCCCATAGGCGTGGATGCGACTGCTGGTAGCCTTTCTGGGTTAATTATGGCTGTTATCTTCGCAGCGCCCTTTGCGGGGAGTTTCATCGCAGATCGATGGCTTGGCCGTACGAAAACCACATTAATTGGCTCTATTCTCCTAACGGTGAGTTTCGCACTTATGAGTGTGGAGCGGTGCTTTGCTATCGCCCTACTCTTATTTCTTATCGGTGTTGGCTTATGCGGCAGCTTAAAAGCACAGGTAGGAGCGTTATATTCTCTTAATGACAGGCGCCGTTCTGATGCGTATCAGATCTATACGCTAAGTATTCAGGGGATGGCGATTGTATCTCCAGTTCTATGTGCTTTTCTAGGGAATATTGCTTGGCACTGGGCGTTTCTGACGACAGCTTTTGGAATGGCAATCGCATTAGCATTATATACAGGATGGCGGCATTACCTTCCCGCTGAAGAGGTTTATTCCTCCCCTCTTCCAGAAGCACCTACTCCCCAAATAACAACCTTAGGGCGTATAGAAAAAAAGAAAGTTTTTTTTCTATTAGGACTTGTTGCTTTGTTTGCAATAGGCGCTGTTCCTAACCAAGAAATTATGGATGGGTATCTCCTATGGGGAGCGGAACATTATCAGCTCACAGTGCTGGGGATTGCTTGCCCTGTAAGTACGCTAGTGTCTTTGGACAGTATCGTCAGCTTACTAACAGGTATTTTCGTCTTATGGTTTTGGCAGTGGTATGATCGGCGCTACCGCCCTCTGCATGATATGACTAAAATTACCATTGGCAGTGCTATTGCAACAGTGGGGCCTCTCTTTTTAGCCTATCCTAGCTGGGCTTATGTGAGACCTCATGAAATTAGCCTATGGTGGGGTTTAGCTTTTCATACACTCAATGACGTTGGGTGCAGCATAACATTTGCGATTGGACTAGCTCTTTTTTCTAAATATGCGCCTCAAAAAGTAAACACTATTTTAGTGTCTTGCTTCACGCTGAATATCTTTCTTGCCAATCTCATGGTTGGCAAAATAGCAACTCTGTTACACCGCGTACCCGATTATACTTTTTGGGGAATACATTCAGGAGCAGCGTTTCTATCTACTATAGGGATGCTGTTTGCCAGCCTATATGCACGAAAGATATTCTCTTCGTAACGATGTGCAGAGGGCTCTTACTTAGAGCCCTCTGTTTTGGAGACAATAAAACTAGCATCGTTAGCAGGGGCCATATCTTTCCCTTTTTTAGTCACCACACTAGCTAAAAGCTCTCCTTCAAGACGCATGCCATGACGCTTGATGATCTGACGTTTCACAATTGGGAAACGTTTCAGAATATCATCAAAGTCAGCCTGAGGAATTGCCAGCATATGAGAGAATTGCAAAGAGCGGACAGTTCTCTGGGCGCGTTGTTTATGAATATGACTATTGGCGCCAATCAAATCCCCTGCTCCAAGCATAACGGCTTCATGCTCTGTGCTTGTTGCTGTTTCTACTAGCCCAGCAACCTGAGCATAGATTGTTTGAATAGGCTCACCCTTGCGAATGAGTTCTTCCCCTGGGGAAAGGAAGCAGATGAATACTCGGCTTGCGAGGTCATGCAGTGCCCCATCAGGCACGCCATTAAACGCTGGGAATGTTCTTAGACGCTGCTCAATTCCGCTGCGAAGGTTAAAGCGCAATGGTGTATCGAGACGGTTCCTCTGCGCTTCAATTGTACGGTGCAATTCCCGATGAAGCTCTCGAGAGATAAGGTTATCTTTGGCAAGAGATGCGTACTCTTCATCCTCAAGGCGCAGAGCAATTTGCCTCAGAATACGGCTCTCTAAAGCTTCGGAATAGCCAGAGTAGTGTAAACGCAATGCAGCAAGAGCATCGTCTAGCAATTTCCGTTGCCGCCCAAGAACCTCAGACACGATTTCTGTGATGCGGCTTCCTAATGTAGGCTCCATCCGTTCACGGACGAAGCGAATTAGAGATGTCGTGACCAGATGAGACACAATGAGTGTTTCAAAGCGTTCCATCATGCATAGAGTAAGTGGCCGATCGATATGGAAGCGTTTATGTAGGAACTGTGCAACTTGGAAGCGGAATGATGGCTGCAGGCTTTTGCGGCGTGTTGTGATATAGCCATATCGCCCTTCCAGTTGGGTTGCATCGACCATGGCTTCTGCGGTGCGAAGGAGAGTTTCCATCACACGACGGCTAGACATGCCTTGGGAGCGGAAAAGATCCAACAAAAGAGAGCGCTCTTGGTTGGCAATAGTTAACAGTGCCATATTAACACGATCACGGTTGCCAAGAGCTGTTTCGAAATTATTGGCGGCTTTTTCTTTCTCAGCACGATGTTCTAGGCGGCTAATTACGCCACTGCGTGTACGCTCACGGAAGCTCAACTCATCTGACACACGGGCCACACGTTGGGCGACCTGGCTTAGGCCAATACCAATAATCTGATTACGTAACGCTTCATCAATTGGTGAGAGTCTATCCAGTTTTAGGAAGAGTACCAAATGACGCAGCGTTGTTCCGTTTACAAGGAGCGTCGTTAGGACAAAGCCCGTGGCGACAATCCCTACAAAATGGGTAATGGAATCATTGATATGAGGGTTTTCATTAACAGCTAGAGCCAGCGCAAGGGTAATCGCACCGCGTAGCCCACCCCATGCCATTGTTGTTTTGAAACCTGTTGGAACAGGTGGAGATAGGCGGGTAATATTGAGCAGTGGTAATAGCCCAAAAATGACAACGGCACGTGCTGCGAGTGCGGCAAGGCTAGCCACAAAAATAAGGAGGAAGTCCCAGCGTGTAATGCCGATCATCATGCGCGGCACCAGCATGGCGGCTAGCATAAAGACAAGTGTACTCGCCCAGAACTCAATTTGTTCCCATAGGTCTTTTAAGAAACGCCATGTCTGAGGGCGGAATGTCGAAGGCCCGTAGGCGGATACTGTAAGACCAGCGGACGCTGTAGCAACAACACCGGAGAAGCCGAGTACATTGTCACACAGGATATATACCCCGTATGGCAAGGCAAGAGAAAGTGTTATCTCGGCCGCAGGATAGCCGCTGATAACGGTCACAAGCAACATGGTCAGGCGTGCAACGGCAACACCAATGATAACAGCACCGGAGAAGTTGGTTAGGAAATCAAGGAAAGCTTCTTGGAAGCTGATTTCATGATGCGCTGTAATGGCTGCAGCTAGAATTGTAAAAATAGCAATGGCTGCAGCATCATTGAGAAGTGCTTCGCCTTCTACGAGACGTGTCAAACGAGCTGCGGCACCAATCTCTCGGAAGATGCTAGCCACAGCAGACGGATCTGTTGTGGCAACGATAGCCCCGAGCAGGAAGCAAGCAATCAAGCTTTGTTGCGCAAAAGGATATAAAGCAAAGCCGATGGTTGCGGTAGACACGACAACGGCAACAATAGCAAGAAGTAGAACTGTTGCAATTTCATGTGTTAGGCTGCGTACATTAATCCCCATCGCACCTTGGAAGACCAAGAGTGGCAGGAAGATCAGCAAGAAACCTTCACTGTTAATAGGGAAACCTAAAAGAGCATTCGCGGGCCCTTCAAGAAGATCCATTCCCAAAGAGTTGCTAATTAATGATGCAGTCGTCCCGAGGATAATCCCTAATGCTGCAATGATCACTGTCTCAGGGAGATTGACCTTCTTTGCAAGCAGGGGAATAAAGCTGATCAAAAAAAGCAAGAAAACGAGGGTAAGCAGAACAGCAGCGAGCCCTATTTCCATCTGTTTTGTTCCCTTCTCATCTCTTGCTCAACACTCCGTTGGCCCACTAAAATTTTGTGACTACGACGCCATGGAGGGAGTTTATCTCCCCCTTTTTGAATTTATGATGCCTGTTAATTATGCTAAATAATAGGCACATCCTATCATTTTGTAGCATTGTTTAGCCAAGCATGAATCACCCGCTAAATCTAAGGATAAAACAGAGATTAAGCAACTGTTAGTAAGCCGATTTTGCGGAGTAAATACTCTAAAATAGCATTAATTTTTTTAGTAATAGATATAAGGTTGAGGGAGGTTATGGCATTTCCCTTGCCAGCCCCCCTCTTGAGATTATTCGACGGTCACAGATTTTGCCAAATTTCTCGGTTGGTCTACATCAGTGCCTTTCAGAAGAGCTACCTCATAAGCTAAGATTTGTACCGGTATAGTGTACAGAATAGGTGCGGCGAAGGCGTCAATATCTGGTAAGACAACGATGTGTTCAGCAACATCCTTCAAGCGCTCAGCGCCTTTAGCATCGGTAAATACAAGGATACGCCCTCCTCTTGCTTTGGCTTCTTGTAGGTTTGAGAGGGTCTTATCAAACAAAATATTCGATGGTGCGATCGCAACGACTGGGACGGTATGGTCGATCAAGCTAATAGGACCATGCTTAAGCTCACCCGCAGCGTAGGCTTCTGCGTGAATATAGCTAATTTCTTTGAGCTTAAGAGCGCCTTCTTGAGCAATAGGCATACATATGCCCCGCCCGAGATAAAGGACATCGCGTGCCTGCGCAATGACACGAGCCATAGACCTAATTTCATCAAATAGCCCAAGAACATCTAAAGCGTGGGATGGTAGATCTAGAAGACTATCAGTGAGCTGACGTTCGCGTTCTTCGGATAACGTACCGCGGCTACGTGCGAAATCAATTGTCAGTGCTGCGAGAACAGAGAGCTGAGCGGTGAAAGCTTTGGTTGAGGCAACAGAGATTTCTGGGCCTGCGACCATACCGAGCACGAGGTCACTCTCGCGCCCCATTGTGGAATGCTCAACATTCAAAACGGAGACAATGCGTTGTCCAGCAGCTTTTAGCTCTCTTAAAACGCCGAGAGTATCTGCTGTTTCTCCTGATTGAGAAATGAGTAACGCTAAACCTTGGTTAGGCTGCGGCGGGTTGCGATAGCGCAGTTCTGAAGCGACATCAATATCAACAGGAAGTCTTGCAAACTCTTCAAGCCAATAGCGGCCAACCACTCCTGCATAAAAGGCAGAGCCGCAGGCTGTAATAGTCGCCCGAGGGAGAGTGGCTGCGTCAAACGGCATTTTAGGAAGAGCAATGCGCCGTGTTTCGGGATCAATAACGCGCTGTAATGTTTGGCCAATTGCGACAGGGTGTTCGTGGAGTTCTTTCTCCATGAAGTGCCTATAGCCGTCCTTCCCGATTTGTCCTGTGGTGAGAGACGTGGTTTGGACTGGACGTTCAACACTATCCCCTTTTGCGTTGAAAATTTCTACTTTATCCTGCGTCAAAACGCACCAGTCGCCATCTTCCAGATATGTAATTTGGTCTGAGAGAGGGGCTAATGCAAGACTATCGGACCCGAGGAACATTTCCCCTTCTCCATAGCCAATTGCTAAAGGTGCGCCGTGGCGAGCCCCAATAAGAAGGTTATCATGTCCTTCAAAGATCATTGCAATGGCGTAAGCGCCTTGTAGCTTTTGAATTGTCGCAAAAGCTGCATCCTTAGGAGACATACCTTGTTGGATATGCTCATCAAGGAGGTGGGCAACAGCCTCTGAATCGGTTTCTGTTTCGAAGTGACGGCCTTTGGCTACTAGGACTTTTTTTAATTCAGAAAAGTTCTCGATAATACCGTTATGGACAATAGCAACCTGCCCAGCTCGATGAGGGTGTGCGTTGGTTGTTGTGGGAGCACCATGTGTGGCCCATCTTGTATGTCCAATACCAGTTGAGCCGCTCAGAGGAGTTTCCTGCAGAGCTTTACCTAGATTGTCCAACTTACCAGCGGCACGGCAACGGGCAACCTGGCCTTTGTCAACGGTAGCTATCCCCGCCGAATCGTATCCACGATATTCTAGACGGCGTAGGCCTTCAAATACAATTGGAGTAGCGGGACGATGCCCAACAACGCCACAAATACCACACATCAGCCCTGCTCCTTTTTCTTCTTTAGTGCTTGCTTCAAGGCAAGCCCCTGCCCCATTTTGTTAGTTTGCCGTGCACGCCCAAACGCCAAGGCCTCAGCTGGGACTGATTGGGTAATGACACTTCCTGCTGCAGTCAATGCGTCATTACCAATCTGAACCGGAGCTACCATAATGCTATTTGACCCGACAAAACAGCGGCTACCAATGGTTGTTTGATGCTTAAAAACGCCGTCATAGTTACAGGTGATGCTTCCTGCACCAATGTTACTATATTCGCCGATTTTTGCATCCCCTAAGTAGCTTAAATGATTTGCTTTGCTGCCACGGCCTAAGGTTGCATTTTTGAGCTCGACAAAATTACCAACATGGCTTTCTGATTCACAAATGGCTCCAGGGCGTAAGCGTGCATAAGGGCCAATGATGGCGCCAGAATGAACAGTGCAACCCTCGAGGTGAGAAAACGCACGGATAGTGCAGCCTTCATGCAGGGTAACATTGGGGCCGATAAACACATTCGGTTCAATTGTGACATCAGATGCAAGCACAGTGTCTGTGCTGAGATAGATAGAAGAAGGGTCAACCAAAGTAACACCTTGTTCCATAGCGTGCTGACGTAGTCGTTCTTGGAGGCGATTTTCAGCAATAGCGAGTTCTGTACGAGAATTAATCCCAGCTAGCTCGTTTTCACTTCCTTCTACACATGACACACGCCCTTGTTGCGCTGCTAGTTGAACGATATCTGTTAAGTAATATTCATTTTGTGCGTTGTTAGGTGTGATCTTTCCTAGCCATTCTTTAAGGTGCTTGACATCAGCACACATCATTCCTGCATTGCAGAGTGTTATTTGTTTTTCTTCTTCTGAAGCATCCTTAAATTCAACGATGCGCGTTACCCCGCCCTCTTTGTTAGTAATAAGGCGGCCATAATGGCCTGGTGTGTTAGGCGTCATGCCTAATAAGGCTAAAGATGTTTCTTGAGTATGAGCCGCCAAAAGGTGCTGCATTGTTTTCTGAGTCAGAAGCGGGTTATCCGCATACAGGATGATTGCCCTTCCCTCTTGGATTGCATCAAGCCCAATTTTTGCGGCATGCCCTGTGCCAAGTCGTTCGCTCTGCACAACAGTTTTATGAGGAGTTACGACCCTTGCGAGTTGCTCCATATCTGGCCCAATTACCACTACGATTTGGTCCACAACTTTTTCGGCAGTCTCAATCAAGTGACTGATCATTGGGCGGTTTCCAAGCCGTTGCATGGCTTTAGGAAGCCGTGATTTCATACGCGTCCCCATACCAGCAGCTAAAATAACAGCGGTTGTTACGGAACTCATAATGGGGATACCTCTCAGAAACGTCTTTTAAACTCGTGATGGGGGCCTGCTGTTATAGGCTATTTTGCTACCGTTTAGGGACATTATTCAGGTTAATAATGTGAGGGAAGGATTGCAGAACGATAGTCATAAGGCCGAGTTTAGGATGATCAAACTCTAGTCTCACTGGTACGAACCCGGCCCCTTGCATTGGGGCAAACCAGATTCGGCCTTGGTGAGGGGCTGATTTTAGTGCTTTGTGAGGTGAGCCTATGCTAAAACCTCCAGTTTGCCTCCCTGTGAAGTCACAGCGCAAAGCCTGGCCTTTATAAACAGAATGATGTTTTTGGGGAACAACATCTGGCACTGGAGACTGCATATCAACCAGAGAGAGCCTAACACCATCGAAGAGGAATGTGTGCGGAAGGCAATTCTGGGTTGTATTGATCTGATGGATTAGTGACACAAAGAAGCTCAGAATATCAATGGCTTGGTGTTGATCCGTGATAGAAAGCTCTTCACGTCCTTCTTCAGTGGGGAGCAATGTAGCTACATGGGGACCGTGGAGGTCATATGTTAAATGCGTGAGATGCTTCTCCCCATGAGAAGTTCCTTGGGTATGAAAAAATGTTGGGCTTATATCATGCTGGAAGATGTGTCCTTCCGCATGGCTCAAGAGATTAAGACTTAAGAACCAACTCGCTATTCCTGCGGTATAGAGATGTGTCTCTGCGGCATATCCCCAAGGCTGTAGAGTATAATTGGCATCAATATTGAGGGCATGATAGCCATGAGAGAAGGCAGCGTATCGGAGATTTATATTAACATTGCTTACTGTTCCGCTTTGAGGATTTTGCTGGGTAGCATATCCCGCTGGAGCAGAGTGGGCAGTGTTTCCGAAAAGGAAAACACCGCCCAATATAGCTGCTAATATAGGCCGTGTGGTTATTTTAGAACCACGAACAGCAATTCTAAACGTCAAGATTTGCGACCTTTAGAGCGTTATTGACGATAAATTCCCGACGAGGCTCTACAACATCCCCCATCAATGTTGAGAAGACTTGTCCAGCTTCATCCACATCACCGACTTGTACCTGTAGAAGGGTACGTGTCGCTGGGTCGAGTGTTGTATGCCATAGCTGCTCATCATTCATCTCTCCGAGACCTTTGAAGCGGTTAATGGCTAACCCACGGCGTCCTTGGGTGAGAACTTGCTCCATGAGCATGCCAGGACCAGAGAATTTGTATTCCTTTTGGTCGATTTTAAGAGTGACGGGCGTTTCAAATTCTTCACCGAGCCACGCTTTTTGCTGATGGAGACGACGTGCTTCTGTAGAGCGCAAGAGCGTGTTTTCAAAAATGTAACGCTCACCAACACCTCGGAGGAAGCGGCGGCATGTAACGCCATTTTCATCCGTTTCAACAGTCCAGCCCTGTTCATTTTCTGGAGAGGCTGCATTGAGCTTATCAGTAAAATGCTGGGTATTTTTCTGACGTTCAGAAAGATCAGTGTCAAGCATGCCGCTGATAGCTGCTTGCTCAACAACCCATAGGGGAACACGAGCTGAGAGCGCACGGAGATCTTGAGCCGTAGCACTCAAACGATCAATAAGATCTCGTAGGTCGGTTCCTTCAAGTGTTTTCCCGGTGCTTGTGACAAGGGAGGCGTTGTTTAAGGCTTTATCCAAAAGATAAGCGTCCAACGCAGGTTCATCTTTGAGGTAGCGCTCCTCCTGACCACGCTTTGCGCGGAAAAGAGGTGGTTGCGCAATGTAGAGATGCCCATTTTCAATAAGTTCCGGCATTTGTCGGAAGAAGAATGTCAGTAGCAGGGTACGAATGTGGGAGCCGTCCACATCAGCATCAGTCATGATGACAATTTTATGATAGCGGAGCTTCTCAAGATTAAAGCCCCCCTGCTCTGCTGGACCATGACCAATGCCGGTACCTAGGGCTGTAATGAGCGTACCGATCTCTGCAGAACCGAGCATACGGTCAAAACGAGCACGTTCAATGTTCAGGATTTTACCACGCAGCGGAAGAATAGCTTGGAAACGTCTGTCACGTCCTTGCTTAGCAGTACCGCCTGCGGAATCACCCTCCACGATGAAGAGTTCAGCGCCCTCAGGGTTGCGCTCTTGGCAATCCGCCAACTTCCCCGGCAGGGATGAAACGTCAAGAACACCCTTACGCCGTGTGAGCTCACGGGCACGTCGTGCAGCCTCACGAGCATTCGCAGCATCAGCAATTTTAGAAATGATAATGCGAGCTTCTTTAGGGTGCGTCTCAAACCAATGGCTGATCATATCAGCGGCTATGGTGTGCACGACCGGCTGGACCTCAGATGAAACAAGTTTATCTTTGGTCTGAGATGAGAATTTAGGGTCTGGCACTTTTACGGAGAGAACAGCAGAAAGTCCCTCACGCATGTCCTCGCCAGTGAGGCTGTTTGTTTCTTTTTTATTGCCATTTTGTGCAGCATATTTACCAACGGCGCGCGTTAATGCTTGCCGGAAACCTGCTAAATGCGTGCCACCATCACGTTGTGGAATATTGTTGGTAAAGCACAGCATCGTTTCATGGAAGCTGTCATTCCAACAAAGAGCAAACTCTACGCGAATGCCACTAGTATCATCTTGCAACTCTCCTGTGATGGGAGGGTCGATAAGAGCTGTTTTAGAGCTGTTGAGCCATTTCACGAAGGCAGTTAGCCCGCCCTCATAATGGAAGACAACTTCATGGGGCTCGCTGTGGCGCTCATCACGAAGGATGATTTTCATTCCAGAGTTTAGGAAGGCAAGCTCACGCACGCGGCGTTCTAGAACAGAAAAGTCGAATTCTGTTTTGGTAAATGTCTCTTTACTTGGTTTGAAGGTAACTTCGGTTCCTGTTTCTTCACTCGAATCACCGACAACTTTTAGAGGGGCATCGCGCTCACCGTGTTGGAAGCGAATGTAATGTTCCTTACCTTGCCGCCAAATGCGTACTTCCATGCTCTCTGAAAGAGCATTCACAACAGCAGCACCAACGCCGTGCAATCCCCCAGAAACTTTATAGGAATTCTGGTTAAATTTACCGCCCGCATGAAGTTTGGTCAGAACGACTTCTGCCGCACTGATCCCCTCTTCTTCATGAGTATCTGTTGGGATGCCTCGCCCATTGTCCCGGACTGTGACAGAGCCATCTCCGTTTAGGGTTAAAGAGCAATAGGAGGCAAAACCAGCCTGAACTTCATCAACGGCGTTATCAATAATCTCGAAAACCATATGATGCAGGCCAGAGCCATCATCCGTATCGCCGATATACATTCCAGGGCGTTTACGGACAGCATCTAAACCACGCAGAACGGAGATTGAGGAGGCGCCATATTCTTCATTTTCGGTAGAAGAATTTTCCGGCTGGTTTTGGGATTCTGACATGCCTGCGCACTACTCCGGTTACGGTCAACGGATACAAAGGGGAAATATACTGCGATAAGCTACTAATGACCAGTGCTAGTGCAGTTTATCATTCGGAAATCTTGCTCAAAAATGAATATTTATCCCTCATGATGCATAAGAGAGTGTACCATTTGAGATATGAAGAAATTCAGCACTCCCCTTTAAAGGGGCAAAAAGATCATCTTCTGTGCCTGTCAGGAGGGTTGTTGTGTTTAATGCGAGTAAGCTTTCCATAAGAACGGTGCGGCGCTTCTCATCCAGATGCGTCAGCGGTTCATCCAGGAGGATAACAGGTGCTTCTCCCCATGCTCGTGTGATGCAATGGGCGTGAGATAGAATAACGCTTAAAAGCATTATCTTTTTCTGACCGCTGCTCGAGTGTGTAGCGTCACGTTGGCTGTTCTTATCCAGTAAGGTAAAATCAGCCTTATGCGCTCCTATAGAGGTGCTTTTTCGCATTTGGTCATGATGGCGTGTGCGTTTGAGTTCCTTACGCAGAGCATCTTCTACCTGCAAGGCAGGCATCTGGTTTAATTGTCGGGCAATGGGACAGTTCAGTTGAAAAATTGTCTGTGGAAAATCCTCATTGCCGAAAGGCATGTTATGTAAAGATTCAATAAGATTTAATCTCGCCGCAGTTGCTGCCACAGCGTGGCGGCTGATAGAATCTTCGAGGGAATCAAGCCAAATTGTCTCGTGAGGTTGCTCTAGGAGTACCCGATTGCGGCTCATGACCGAGCGTTCATGTGCCATGAGTTGCTGTGCGTGACCAGGTACAAGGGCGACTGTTAATCTATCAAGAAAACGTCTACGGCCAGCAGCACTTTCGTGGAAGAGGCGATCCATTTGTGGGGTAAGCCATACACATGCGTAAAGCGGAGCAATATCAGACTGCGTACGGACTTTTTCACCTTCAAGTAGAAAGCTGCGTCGTCCCTTCCCTTCTACGCTGCCTGTCGAAAGATTAAAGCGGTCCCCCCCTCTTTTAAGCGTGGCGCTTACGCCCCACTCATTCGTACCGTGTCGAGGTAACAAATGAGAGGGAGAGTTAATGAGACCTCGCCCTGGTGCTAAAAGCGATAAAGCTTCCAGCATGTTGGTCTTACCGCTTCCATTCTGGCCTGTGAGAACAGATATAGAAGCGGCAGGCTCCCAGACACAACGCCGGTAATTACGAAAATTCGTTAATGTGAGGCGTTGTAACTGCAAGGGGGTGATTAGACCCTAATCGGCATAAGCACATACAGAGCGGATGGCTGCTCTGTATCACGGATAAGCGTTGGCGAGGCACTGTCGGCCAATGCGAATTCAGCCTCAGCATCAATCTGGTCTGTGATGTCTGTCAGGTAGCGAGCTTGGAAGCCGATCTCAACTTCATCACTGTCATATGTGACGCTGTTTTCATCTAGTTCTTCTTTAGCCACACCCTGGTCTGGGCTAATGGCAGAGAGGGTCAGATGATTTTTTGTGACAGTCAGCTTAACAGGACGAGAGCGTTCCTGGCTAATAGCAGCCACGCGCCCAACGGCGGAGGCAAGATCTTGCTTACTAACGCGCAGAATACGTGTGTTGTTTTCTGGGATAACACGTGAATATTCCGGGAAGGTTCCATCTACCAGTTTTGAGGTTAGCAAGATGGAGCCAATGCGGAATTGGATACGCGTTTCAGAAAGCGCCACTTCAATGGAGGCACTGTCGTCATCAAGCAATTTCCGTACTTCTGTTACGGTTTTACGTGGGATGATAACACCCGGCATTTTTTCAACGCCGAAAGGCAATTCGGTGTCAACCTTTGCTAAGCGATGCCCATCGGTAGCAACGGCGCGGAGAACGTTCTTTTTTCCCTTCATAGCGATATGGAGATAAATGCCGTTGAGATAATAACGTGTTTCTTCGCTGGACATTGCAAAACGCGTGCGATCAATCAATGTCCGAAGAATAGAAGACTGAATGGTAAAATGGTGCGGAAGATCACCGGCAACCATGGCTGGGAAATCATCTACAGGAAGAACGTTTAAGCTTGTAGCGTAGCGACCTGCACGCAAGTGGAGTGGCTCTTCTGGGTCTTTCTGCTCAAACTCAATTTGGCTACCATCCGAAAGTTTACGAACAATCTCAAAAAGAACAGCAGCAGGAACAGTGACAGAGCCAGCACGCGTTCCCTCAGAAGGAATTTCCTCAACAACGGCAATTTCCATGTCCGTTGCTGTCAGGCGTAAAGCTTCACCGTCATGGGTAAGCAGTACGTTGGCTAGAATGGGGATAGTATTGCGTTTTTCCGCAACACCATGGATGTGTGATAGTGCGCGCTGCAATGGTGCGCGATCAACCGTAAATTTCATGATGACCCCAAAAGCCTTATCGAACAGTTTCGTGTCTCTATTTAACAAAATAGATGAGAGCTTGGAAAGACCTCTAACTCTCTAACATGCGTTTTAGAAGCTCGACACTCTCAGCAAAGCTGGGATCCTGCTCCATAAGTTCAGTTACACGCGTCACAGCATGCATGACCGTTGTGTGGTCTCGGTTACCAAATTTACGGCCAATTTCAGGCAAACTGCGACTTGTAAGGTGTTTTGCTAGATACATAGCCACCTGACGAGGCCGAGCAACAGCACGTGCTCGCCGAGCAGAAGACATGTCCGTAAGGCGGATATTCCAATGTTCGGCAACTTTTCGTTGAATTTCATCAATCGTGACACGTCGCTCATGGGCCTTGAGCATGTCTTTAAGGACATCCTGTGTTGATTCTAACGTAACAGGACGCCCAACGAGGTCGGCATGCGCGATCAGACGGTTTAGAGCCCCCTCAAGCTCACGCACATTGGTTGTGATTTTATGTGCAAGATATTCAAGCACTTTTGCTGGAACAGGGGTGCCAGAAGCGCGTGCTTTTGCTTCCAAAATGGAAATGCGCAATTCGAAGGTCGTTGCATGAATATCTGCCACCATGCCACAGCCCAAGCGCGTACGCAGGCGGTCCTCAAGACCAGAGAGGTCAGACGGGCTTTTATCTGCACTGACGATAATCTGCCGGCCTGCATCTACAAGGGCATTGAATGTGTGGAAGAATTCTTCCTGAGTGCTATTTTTGCCAATAAGGAACTGCAGATCATCAATCATCAAAACATCAACAGAACGTAGTTGTTCTTTGAATTCCATTTGTGATTTTGCCTGCATGGAGGCGATAAAGCGGTACATAAATTTTTCAGCAGACATATAGGCTACTGAAACATTTCCCCGCGTAATAAGTTCGGAGCCAATAGCATGCATAAGGTGGGTTTTACCCAAACCTACACCACCATAAAGGAATAACGGATTAAAACCTGGGCTTGCAGGTCGTTCTGCAACACGGCGAGCGCAGGCGTAGGCAAATTCATTTGGTTTGCCGACAACAAAGCTATCAAACGTGAAGCGTTTATCTAGAGGGACAGCTAGATCATTACGAACTTCACCGCTGGGTGCGCCACCTGTCGCTTGCTGGTCGAGAGCAGCTGCATCTTCACGGGCGATTGCGGCAATACCGCTTTGTGCAGCGGAAGTTTCTGCATGCGTGTTTGTATTGGACGAAGATTCGGCTGGGCTTGTTTTGCGAACCTGAAGTTCAACGCGGTGAACTAGGCTACTTTCTTGCTGCCAAAGTGATTGGAGGCGTTCGCCGTATTGAGCACGCACCCAATCTCGTAAGAAACGCTCAGGAAGGTAGAGAATGATCTCATCTTCATCTAGTGGCCCCAGAACGATTTGTTGAATCCACATGCGATATTCAACATCGCCTACTTCACCTTTAAGACGGTCACGAATACGCCCCCACGACTCAGAAAGAGTAAGTGCATCAGAAGAGGCCATAGCAACGTCCTGGGACTGAGCTTTTTCCACTTCTGATCTCCATATTGCATTCGTACCAGCGGATAGGGTAATGCTCGCCGGAAGGTGTAATCAAGTAGTTTTCGCTAACAAGCAAGGCCACTGGTAGCCTCTCTGCAAACTCTACTCGCTTTAAGTGAAGTTTACAGAGCGTGTCTCACGAAAAAAGAACGCGCCAAAAGGCGCGCTCTCAAATGCTTCCATGCGAATGAAAGCGTGTCTTTAGGCTCAATAAATCAAGCTGCGGACAGGGATTTAATGCGAGCTGACAAACGAGAAAGTTTACGGCTCACTGTGTTGCGGGAAATCACACCCTTACCAGCTGCGCGTTGCAATTCAGGCTGAGCAGCGCGGAAAGCTTCAGCTGCAGAGGCTTTGTCGCCAGAAAGGATAGCTTTTTCAACATGCTTGATGAAAGTGCGCATACGAGACAGCCGAGAAGCATTACGCAGACGACGGCGCTCGTTCTGACGGATACGTTTACGGGCAGATGCGGTGTTTGCCATGGGCTTCGGTTTTCCTGCGGATAAGTTCGCTACAAAATAATGTCTGCCATTTACGCTCCCATTGAGGGTACGTCAAGCTTTCTCTTTGATAGTTCTCCTCTTTTATCCCCATTTTTCTGACAATGGGAACAAAAGAATGTGGATCGACCGCTTTGCGTGATGCGCTTAATGCTTACTATGCGGCCTTTTCCTTCACAGCGGGGACAATTTCCCCCTTCTTTTCCATAAACCAGATGTAGCTCCTGAAAGGCTCCTGGGCGTCCGTCTGTGTGGACATAGTCTCGTAAGGTGGAGCCTCCAGCCTCAATTGCTTGCTGCAAAATATAAACAATGGCGGAGTGGAGTAAATTGGTTTCTTTTTTGCTAAGGGTGTTGGCAGCTTTTAACGGACTGAGTTGCGCTCTGAAAAGAGCTTCACATACATAAATGTTCCCCAAGCCGACTATGCGATGTTGATCTAAGAGGGCGTTTTTAAGAGGGCTCCGTGTTGTGAAAAGAGCTTGGAAGAGTGCATTTGGTGTAAAGGTGATGTCATCTAAGGGCTCTAATCCTAAATGACGCAGTAAGGGTGAGGTATTTTCTTCACTCGTTTTATAGAGGTCAACCAAGCCGAAACGTCGCGGGTCAACAAGAGATATGCGAACGCCTTTATTGGTGACAAGCACCATATGTTCATGTTTGCGTGGCGGCGGAGCGGCTACAGGGTCGATAAAAATTCTTCCCGACATGCCGAGGTGAATGAGTAACGTCCAGTTATGGTCAAAATCAATGAGAAGATATTTCGCGCGCCGCCTTAGCCGATGGATCGTTTTTCCTAGAAGAATCGTCTTAAGATGAGGTGGAAATGGTTTTCTGAGGTCTGGGCGGTTAACATATATATCTGTAAGGGTATTGCCCTGAAGGGTAGGCTGAAGGCTTCGACGGAGTGTTTCAACTTCTGGGAGTTCTGGCATAAATACCCGCAATGAGATAACGATAGGTTATGACTGAACAGCTTTCATCCCACACCTCCCCTTCTTCGTCAGCTGATTTTGATCGTGATACGATTGATTTCGGATATCGTGATGTGCCGCGTAATGAGAAAAAACCTTTAGTGCGACAGGTTTTTGAGAGCGTTGCGGGTAAATATGACCTGATGAATGACGCCATGTCTTTGGGCATTCACCGGGTATGGAAGCGTATATTTGTTACGATGCTCTCGCCTCAGCCGAATCATCGTTTGCTGGATCTAGCGGGCGGTACTGGAGATATTACGTTTGGCTGGTTGCGTCGTGGTGGTGGGCACGCTGTTTTATCTGATATTAATGAAGCAATGCTCACTGTCGGGCGTGAAAGAGCCATTAAAGCTGGTCTGATTAGCGATATTGATGTTTGTGTCGCTGATGCAGAGGCTCTTCCCTTTCCTGATGCCTCTATGGACAGAGTTTCTATGGCATTTGGCTTGCGTAACTGCACCGATAAAGACGCCGTGCTGCGGGAAGTGCGGCGTGTATTGAAGCCAGGTGGACGCTTTCTTTGTCTGGAATTTTCTCGCGTAGAGAGCCCTGCACTAGCTCCCATATATGATGCGTGGTCTTTTCAGGTTTTGCCGCGAATGGGGCAAATGATTGCAGGTGATGCGGAGAGTTATCAATATTTAGCTGAAAGCATTCGTATGTTTCCGGATCAAGAGGCGCTTGCCTTGATGATGCGTAATGCCGGGTTAGAGCGGGTAACATATAAAAATCTCTCTGGTGGCATTGTTGCGATTCATTCTGGCTGGCGCCTTTAATTATGCCTCGGGTATTGCTCATCCTTGGAGGTGGTATAGCTGCGTATAAAGCGCTGGATGTTGCGCGCGAGCTAAGACGGCAAGGAATGGATGTAACTCCTGTCATGACGGCTGCAGCAAAAGAGTTTGTAACCCCGCTATCACTTGAAGTTTTATGTGGCTCTGCCGTGCATGATGAATTGTTCAAGGCAGCTCAAGAAAGTCAAATAGGCCATATTCAATTAGCTCGGTCAGCAGATGCGGTTGTGGTCTGCCCTGCAACGGCTAATCTCATGGCCCGCATGGCACATGGGTTAGCTGACGATCTTGCGACAACCCTTTTATTGGCGACTGATGCCCCTATTCTCTTAGCGCCTGCTATGAATGTTCACATGTGGCAGCATCCAGCTACTCATAATAATGTTCAGACGCTTCAAAAACGTGGTGTACGTTTTGTAGGGCCTGTGGAAGGTGAAATGGCCTGTGGTGAAACAGGTGTGGGGCGCTTGGCCAGTATTGAGTCTATTGTTGATGAAGCGGTAAAGCTTTTGGGGCGCTCTTCTGCTTTATCAGGACGAAAGGTTCTTGTAACAGCAGGCCCAACTCGCGAACCGATTGATCCGGTGCGCTATATCTCGAATCACTCTTCTGGGCTGCAGGGGTTTGCAATTGCTGAATCTCTTGCAAGGCTGGGGGCTAGCGTTACGCTTGTGAGCGGTCCTGTGGCCCTATCAACCCCTCCCGGGGTTTTACGAGTTGATGTACAAACCGCTGAGGAAATGAAGGTAGCGTGCTTAGATGCCTTGCCGGCTGATGTGGCTGTATGTGTGGCTGCTGTAAGTGATTGGCGTGCAGAAAGCCAGCATGCGAATAAGTTAAAAAAAACGGCTAATGGGCCTCCTGCAATATCGTTGGTGGAAAATCCAGATATTCTGGCAACTCTAAGCCAGTGTACCTTACGCCCTACTCTCGTTGTAGGTTTTGCGGCTGAGACTGAATCTGTAAAAGATCATGCTCGACAAAAGCGTCAACGTAAGGGATGTGATTGGTTGCTTGCGAATGATGTTAGTAAATATTGCTTTGGTGGTAGTCGTAATCAGGTTCATTTTTTCTCCGATAAAGAGGAAGAAGAAACGTGGCCAGAAATGGATAAAAAAGCATTGGCAGAACGTCTTGCAGAGCGTATTGCAGCCTTTTTTGCTGCCAGCGTTTGAGTTTTCCCTCCCTCTAAATAATGTAGTGTTTTGTTATGTCTAACAATGTGAATGTTCGTGTTGTACGCCTCCCTCACGCAGAAGGTCTGGCGCTTCCCCAATATGGTACAAGCGGCGCTGCAGGAGTGGATTTTCAGGCAGCGGTGACAGAACCGGTAACTGTAGTGCCAGGGCAAAGAGTTTTAATTCCGACGGGGTTGTGCATTGCTTTACCTGAAAATTATGAATTACAAATTCGTCCTCGTTCGGGCCTAGCCCTTAAACATGGGATCATGGTGCCTAATAGCCCTGGCACGATTGATGAAGATTATCGTGGTGAGGTGAAGATTATCTTGATCAATGCGGGGCAGGAAGATTTCGTCATTGAGCGTGGAATGAGGGTTGCCCAAGGGGTGATAGCTCCTGTTGTGCGGATGGCATGGGAAGAATGTTCTTCCTTAGATGATACCGCTAGAGGAAAAGGCGGTTTTGGCAGCACAGGGCATTAAGCGTTCATTGAAAATAAGGCGGTTGATTAATTTTTAGAAAATCAACGCTATCCTTAATCATAGCATCTGGTAAAATCCCCCTATGAAGGTTCGATTACCCATGGGCAGGTCATGAGACGACGCTTGCTGCCATTTGCTAATTGGGAAGGTATTTCCACACGTTGGCTATTTGTCTGCTGTGGTAGTGGCTTGTCTTGCTGCCTCCTCATTATGGGAGGGCTTTATTTTTTATTGCTACAGGGTGGCTTGCTCCCCATAGACGGTTCTTTGACCGTGCCCCCTGTGTGGCAGAGCTTTTTTGCAACCTTAGGAAAAACTCTTTTAGCTCTTTTTTTAACAGCCTTAGGGAATTTCCTTTTATTAGGTCTCGCTGCATGTTCGAGGTGGTTGCGTCGCATCATTTATTGGATGACCGCCTCTTTGATAGATATTCCGGCCTTATGTATGATTGGGTTGGTATATGCTGTTTTGCCGTCTTTTTGGACAGTAAGTGTAATCGCTGCATTTAGTTTGATTGTACGCAGCGTGCATGTTGTCTTGCAGGCAGAAGACAACATCCCTGCTGATTATATTAAGAGTGCACGGGCCCTTAGGTTAGATCGTTGGCATTTTTTCTGGCGGTTACATATTCCTTTTGCTTTCTCAGATCTTGTACAATGTGTTCTCCGAGATTTCCCTGACTTTTGGTTAAGAATTTTGGGAGCCGAGGCACTCGAAACCCTCTTCTCCACAGCGCCGTATAAAGGGCTAGGAGCTGAATTTATTACAGAGCTTTATGCAGGGCGAAGCGTAAAGGCTGTTTCTATTTTTATGCTGTCTCTGCTTCTTATAGCTGTGGTGCAGCATGGTGTTATAGGGCCGTTTTTAAAACGTAGCCAACGCTATACCGTGTGTACTGGTACCTTTGAGAGAGAGGAACAGGATGAACGCCCTGTAGCATGGTGGAAGGATCCAGCATTACTTACAGGCTTAGGCGTGGTCGGCTTGTTATCTTCACTTCTTAGCTATGAGTTATGGCCTTGGCAGGGAGGGGTGTTAGGTCTTTTCTCGTATGGAGTATTGCCACTTGTTGTAGGAGGTTTATTTTGGGGGGGTATTGGAGGACTGACTTTAAGCCTGCCCACGGTCTATAGGTCAATCCTTCGCCGTTTTTCCCTCGCTTGTGCGTTTTTCCCATTCTTTTTGCTTTACCCATTTTGTGTAAAACAACTCGGTCTGCCTGCTGTGATCCTGCCCGTCTTAGCTGTATTAGGAGGAGCAGGCTGGGGAGTGCTTTATCAAGAGTCTAATCCGATTGCTGAACGGCTTTTATTAATGGGGCAACAGCTTAGACTACCTTTTATTCCTATGTGGCAGCACGTCAAATTGCCCCTTCTACTCCCTGCTTTATTGCAAGGGGCTTTGGCGGTTCTCTTCTTGTTTTGGAGTAACGTCTACCTCGTTGAACTCTTCGCTTCGGAGAGTGTTGACGCAAGTTCAAGTGCTGGTGGAACTCTTCTTTTAGCTTTGCGGAGCCATGCATATGGTGTGCAATGCCTGTTTCTTCTTTTTATAACCCTGTTGGCCGCAGCATTGCGCTGGGGAGTATTTATTCCTCTCCAGGAGCGTGTCTCTCGTAAATATAAGGTCCATTCATGAGTGCTCTGTTACGTTTAGCTGATTGTGCACAATTCGCGCGTAAATCACGCAATCAAGAATTGCCGATTGTAGAGCAGGTGAATCTTGAGGTTCGCCCAGGGGAAATCTTGGGATTAGTGGGGCGTTCAGGATCTGGAAAGTCTAGTCTGTTAAAAATTATAGCAGGACTAGAATCTCCTATGAAAGGAAGCATCTTGTGGGGGAGTAACACAGCAACACCACAGATGTTGGAAGCGGTCTCAATTGTCTTGCAAGATGATGTTTTATTTCCATGGTTGACTGTACGTGAAAATGTTCTCCTAGCATTAGAGGCGAAGAAGCTGCCTCACGTGGAGAGAGAAAAACGTGTTGATGATATTATCGAAATCATGGACATGGATGGGTATGAGGGAGCTTATCCTAGAGAGCTTTCTGATGCATTGAAGGAAAGGGTTTCTCTTACACGTGCATTAGCACGCCAGCCTGAGGTGCTGCTTTTGGATGAACCTTTTCTTAATATTGATCATCTTAGTGCTGAAAACTTACGAACAGATTTGATTGAGCTTTGGAAGGACAAGCGGCTTGCTCCGTTAAAAGCTATGGTACTCGCAACGCACGCGATTGAGGAAGCCGTGCTTATGTGTGACCGGATATTGCTTTTCTCATCAAACCCAGGCCGGATTACACATGAAATACCAGTGCCCTTCCCTCACCCACGCAACCGACAAGAGGCGTCTTTTAGACATTTTGTCGATCAGATTTATACATTGATGACCCTTCGGGCGCCGAGTGTTTCTGAAGCGGAGATTAATGCATCTTTGACCGAAGAAGTGTCTGGAGAAGACGAACAGTTTATCGCCTTGCCAGACCTGTCTATTGAGCTTCTTGTAGGGCTGATGGAAGCATTAGAGCATGCTCCCATATCTGGGAGAGCGGATTTGCCTGAACTCGCTCAAAGATTGCAAATGACGTTGGATGACCTTTTCCCACTGGGGGAAACCCTGCAACTTTTAGATTTTGCTGATCTTGAGGATGGTGACATTTTCCTGACTAATACGGGGCAAACTTTTGTGGAGGGAGACGCCGATGCTCGGCGAGACATTATGCGAGGTGCTTTGCTTCACTCCGTGCCACTTTTAAAGTTGATTCGTGGCACACTAGATGAGCGTGCAAATCATTATATTGATGCTGACTATTTCCGCCGGAAGTTAGAAAACTCAATGTCTGCAAGTTATGCAAAGCAGACATTGAGTACGGCAATCTCATGGGCACGGTATGCTTGTCTTTTCAGCTATGACGAAGAGACAGATCGCTTTTTGCTAGAAGATGACGAGTAAAACTGTCTCTTTTATTTCTTTGAGCTTCGGCGAAAGAAGAAATGATAACCGGCTTTGTGGGCCGGTTATTCTATTTCTCAAGTAGTCCTTTTATTTTAGACGGTCACGGTAGAGTTTACGTGCCTTTGCAACCTTTGGAGCAACGACAGCTGCGCAATAAGATGTTTCTGGGTTGCGTGCAAAATAATCGTGATGTTTTTCTTCGGCTTCCCAAAAAGGAGTCGGCCCTTCAATAGCCGTTACAAGAGGATTCTCCCATATTTTTTGGTTGGTGATATCATCACGCACAGCACGGGCAATTTTCTGCTGCTCTTCGTCGGCAAAGATAACCGAACGATATTGCGTTCCTACATCATCACCCTGATGATTAAGTTGTGTTGGGTCATGGGTTGTAAAGAAAACACGTAGAATATCTTCTAAGCTAATGTCTGTAGGATTAAATACGAGCTTAACAACTTCGGCATGACCGGTCTCGCCTGTGCAGACATCTTCATAGCTTGGCCGCTCCATATGGCCACCGGCATATCCTGGTTTGGCTGAGACAACGCCCCGCAAGCCTGTGAAGATTGCTTCGACACACCAGAAGCAACCGCCCCCGAGAAGGATTGAGGATGTTTGAGACATTCGTAGTTCCATAAAGATCAAAAATGTGTGTCTACTTATATGGAACGATAAAAGCTCTACGACTAGGGGGCTTTCTTTGCTGTTTTCATATCTTTCAATTTTTTTCTTATATGTTACATTTTCTTACAATCTAATACGTTTATACGTTCCTTTATAAAAGGGGTTTCCCATGCCTGCCTATCGCTCTCATACTAGTACCCGTGGTCGTAACATGGCCGGGGCACGTGCTCTTTGGCGTGCAACAGGTATGAAGGATGACGATTTTAATAAACCCATTATCGCTATTGCGAATTCCTTTACGCAATTTGTGCCTGGGCATGTTCATCTTAAAGACATGGGGGCACTTGTTGCCTCAGCTATTGAGGAAGCAGGTGGTGTTGCCAAAGAGTTCAACACGATCGCTGTAGATGATGGCATCGCAATGGGGCATGGCGGAATGTTATATTCCCTCCCCTCCCGTGAGCTTATCGCTGATTCTGTTGAATATATGGTTAATGCACATTGTGCGGACGCTTTAGTGTGCATTAGTAATTGTGACAAGATCACTCCTGGGATGCTCATGGCCTCATTGCGGTTAAACATCCCAACTATCTTTGTGTCCGGTGGTCCTATGGAAGCCGGTAAGGCAGATATGGATGGCATTGAACGAGCTGTTGATCTTGTAACATCTATGGTTGCTGCAGCGGATGAACGTGTTAGCGATGAAGTTTCGGAACAGGTTGAGCGTTCCGCCTGTCCTACATGTGGTTCATGTTCGGGGATGTTTACTGCAAACTCAATGAATTGCCTGACAGAGGCATTAGGACTGTCATTACCTGGGAATGGTTCTTTGCTAGCTACGCATGCTCGCCGCAAAGAGCTTTTTTTAGAGGCCGGTCATTTGAGTGTTGCTCTTGCACGGCGTTGGTATGAGCAAGGAGACGCCACGGCTCTTCCACGTGGCATTGCAACTAAAGCGGCATTCACCAATGCGATGACATTAGATATCGCTATGGGGGGCTCTACTAACACAGTGTTACATTTGTTAGCGGCAGCTCATGAGGCAGGTGTTGATTTCTCCATGAGTGATATTGATGCGTTGTCTCGTAAAGTGCCTCATCTCTGCAAAGTTTCCCCATCTGTAGCAAATGTGCATATGGAGGATGTTCACCGTGCAGGAGGGATTCCGGCTATTTTAGGTGAATTAGATCGTGCAGGTCTGATTGATACATCAACGGCAACTGTTTATGCCCCATCCTTGGCAAGTGCATTAAAAGAGTGGGATATTATTCAAAAGAGTGCGAAGGCAGAGGAGTTATTTCGTGCTGCTCCGGGTGGTGTACGGACGGTTGAAGCGTTCTCCCAGGCAAGTGTCTATAAAGAATTAGACAAGGACCGTGAGAATGGTGTGCTGCGCAAGCGTGAGCATGCTTTCTCACAAGATGGCGGCCTTGCTGTGCTTTATGGTAATCTTGCTGAAGATGGAGCCATTGTGAAAACAGCTGGCGTTGCAGAGAATATCCTAAAATTTAAGGGACGTGCACGTGTCTTCGATAGCCAAGATGCTGCAGTAAATGCAATCTTGGGCAAGAAAATCATTGCGGGTGATGTTGTTGTTATTCGCTATGAAGGTCCTAAAGGCGGCCCAGGCATGCAGGAAATGCTGTACCCAACGAGTTATCTGAAATCTATGGGTTTGGGGGAAGCTTGTGCGCTGATCACGGATGGCCGTTTTTCTGGTGGAAGTTCAGGTCTTTCTGTTGGGCATATTTCTCCTGAAGCTGCTGAGGGAGGGTTAATTGGCCTTGTGGAGGAAGGTGATAGTATCATCATTGATATTCCTGCACGTCTGCTGCATTTGGATGTTAATGACGCTACTCTAAAACAACGTCGTGCGGCGATGCATGAGAAAGGTGCAACAGGTTGGCAACCGCAGCGTGAGCGGCAGGTTTCCACAGCGCTGAAGGCTTATGCAGCGATGACAACGAGTGCGGCGCATGGTGCTGTGAGAGATCTCTCACAGATTATTGTTAAAAAGCGCTAATATGCACGGATATTCCTGTTGCTCATGCAAAGGGTGCAGGAATATTTTTTAACGTAGCAGATACTGAAAAGGCCTCCCCAATTAAGGGAGGCCTTTTTAATGATAAATATATTGTAAGGGGCCTTATGCGAGGCGAGCTAAGGCCTTTTTCTGTTTTGCATGTTCCTCTTGGAAGCTTGACAACCGGTCACGGTTTTCCTGCACAACTTCGGGTTTAGCTCGGGCAACGAAGTTCTCATTCCCTAATTTCTTCTCTACCTTTCCAATTTCTGTCTCAAGGCGTGTGATTTCTTTTTGCAAACGTGCACGTTCTACATCAAGGTCAATGATGCCCTCTAGAGGCAGTAGAATTGTCGCTTCATCCAAGACAATCTGCGCTGCCATTTTCGGGGCTTCTGCACTTAAGGGACTAATTTCTGAAGCACGAGCCATTTGCCCGATTGCATCTTGCCATTGTCCCGCACGTTTTATTGTCTGAGGTGAAGCGTCCCTTAAAAGAAGCGGTGCCTTACGAGATGGTGGAACATTCATCTCTGCGCGCACAGTCCGTACTTCACTAATGAGACGGATAACCCAGTTGACTTCATCAGCCGCAGCTTCAGCACCATTAACCTGCGGGACATTCGGCCAGCTCTGGCGCTCAAAAGCACCGGTATACCCCAGTTTCTTCCATAATGTTGCCGTGACGAATGGAATAACCGGGTGCATCATGCGCAGGATGATGCCTAGAACATATGCGCCTGCAGCTTTAAGCTCTTCAGCCTCCGCTCCTTCTGTTTTGAACGTAGGTTTAGAGAATTCTACGAACCAATCGCAGAATATGTTCCAGACAAAATGATAGCATCCTCGGCTATATTCATCAAAACGAGATGCTTGGAGCGCTGAATCAAGGTGAGCAACAGCCTTGCGAGCCTCTTCAATAATCCAGCGTGCTAAGGTGGATTTAACCTGTGCTGGGTCAAAATCCTCTTTAGGCTCAACACCGTTCATCTGCAAGAAGCGAGAGGCATTCCATAGTTTAGTAACAAATGCTCGATGCTCTTCAACACGTGAGCGGCCAAGTTTGATATCGCGGCCGAGCCCTGCGCCAGAAGCAATAGCAAGACGCGTTGCATCAGCTCCAAATTCTGAAATGAGGTCAAGCGGGTCAATTCCATTGCCACGAGATTTGGACATTTTTTGTCCTTGTTCATCTCGCACCAAACCATGGATGAGAATTTTGCGGAACGGCACTTCACCCATGAAGTGTAATCCCATCATCATCATTCGAGAGACCCAGAAGAAGATGATATCAAAACCTGTAACAAGAGTACTCGTTGGGTAATAGCGCTTTAGTGCCTCGGTCTTATCTGGCCAGCCTAGTGTGGTAAATGGCCATAAGGCGGAGCTGAACCACGTATCAAGCACATCTTCATCTTGTGTAAGGGTAATCCCTTCGCCAGCCTGCTGCTGTGCTTCTTCTTCTGTCTCTGCAACATAAGTGTTCCCATCGGAACCGTACCATGCAGGAATACGGTGCCCCCACCAAAGTTGGCGACTAATACACCATGGTTGGAGCTCTCTCATCCATGCAAAGAAAGTATTTTCCCACTGACGCGGTTCAAAGACCATCTTTTCAGCTTTAACAGCATCAACGGCTGGTTGTGCTAGCTTAGGCGCATCACAATACCATTGTAATGTCAGCCGTGGCTCCACAATAGCTCCGCCACGGTCTGCGGTGGGTACTTGCAGGACATGTGGCTCAATTTTTTCTAGCCATTCTAGTTTTTCTAATTCAGCTACGATTGTTTTACGGGCTTCATCACGATGCATCCCAGAGAGGGATTTAACAAAACCGACATCAGCCAAACCGGCAATATCTTTAAGCTCAGACTGAATTTCATCTAGCCAAATGCAAGCTGCTTCATCGAGAATGGTTGGAGCCGGCAAGTCATGCCTTTTACCAACTTCAAAGTCGTTGAAATCATGCGCCGGTGTGATTTTAACTGCTCCGGTGCCTTTTTCCGGATCTGAATGTTCATCTGCAATGATAGGAATTTGTCGCCCCGTCAGTGGCAAAATGACCTTAAGGCCAACCATGTCCTTATAACGATCATCTTCTGGATTAACGGCAACAGCAACGTCACCCAGCATTGTCTCAGGACGTGTTGTGGCAATGGTTATTGTGCGCCCATCCTCGAGAGGATAGCGGATATGCCACATAGAACCTTTTGTTTCTTTATTCTCAACTTCAAGGTCGGAAATAGCAGAGCGGAAGATGGGGTCCCAGTTTACGAGGCGGCGATCTCGGTAAATTAACCCTTCTTTATGAAGCTGAACAAAAACCTTCCGAACAGCGCGTGAAAGGCCTCCATCCATCGTAAAGCGCTCGCGAGACCAATCAGCAGATGCCCCTAAGCGGCGTAATTGCCTGATGATAGTGCCGCCATATTCCTCTTTCCATTCCCAGACCCGGTCGATAAACCCAGGACGTCCTAGAGCTGTGCGACTTACTCCTTCTTTATCAAGAGCACGCTCGACCACCATTTGAGTTGCGATACCAGCGTGATCTGTCCCCGGCTGCCAAAGAACATTGTTCCCTTTTTCACGCTGCCAGCGGATAAGAATATCTTGGAGGGTAAAGTTTAATGCATGACCAAGATGCAAGGTGCCTGTCACATTAGGTGGCGGGAACATAATAGAGAATGCTTGGCCATCTTCTTCTGGACGGGCTTTAAAGACACCATTTTCTTCCCACTGCGCATACAATGTATCTTCATAGTGGGCAGGGATGAAGGCCTTCTCCAAAGTGGAAACGGCTAAGGAAGCATTCATTTTCTGTTCGGACATTGTTCCCGGGTCTTATGCTGGTCGATGACAGATGCCCCTTCATATCATCAGCAGTCGTCCTTGCCGATAGCCCTTACGGGAAAAATATCTCATTATCGTCCTGGTTGGTTAATGCTGTAGTCCCCGGTTCCCCAGAGACGGTTCTTGACAGCCCGATAATATGCTTTTTCATCATATAGAGGGACGTCTAGCTTCAAATTAACAGCCGTCAAGCGGCCCATACTCATGGCAATTTGGTAAGATGCGGTCACTAAGGATGTGACATTTTGGATAAGTGCTTGTTGTGCTTGCAAAAGTGTTTGTTGTTGTTGAAGCACGGCTAACGTAGACGCTGTACCGACTAAGGCTTGTCGTTCTACACCAGCTAAGGCGGCAATATCTGCAGTCACAGCAATTTTATTGCTGCGGAGCGCCTCTTTTGCGGCTACATAATATTGCCAGCTAGATGAAGCATCACTTAAAGCTTGTCGGCGCTGCACATCCACTTCATGCCGTGCTGTAACGGCTGTTTGTCTTGCTTGGCGAACAGCTGCATACTCACTTCCCCCTTGATACAGAGGGACTTGCAAAGTAAGAGCCGCAAACTTGTTATCTTGTAGGGAATCAGCCGCTCCTTGGTCTTTAGTGCGTTGATACCCCAAGCTGGCAGAGACTTTGGGAAGAATAGCAGCCATTTGAACAGAAATATTATCTTTTTGCATCGCTGCAGAAAAGAGTGCGGCAACTACGGCAGGATTGTTGCGAACTGCTTCAGCTATAGCCTCCTTTTCTCGGCTGACAGGCAAAGCTAACGGCTGAGGGGGTAAAAGATCTGGTGCAGGGGCAACACCAACAGCCTGTACATAAGCTGCTTGTGCTGCTTGTAGGGAGCCTTCTGTTTGCTGACGGCTAGCTGAGGCCGTAGCCAAAGCACCTTGGGCTTGTGCAACGTCTGTTCGGCTCAATTCTCCTAGATGGAAGCGTCGATTAGTAGCATCTAATTGTTGCCTCAGCACGCGTTCATTATTGATGCTAATTTGCAGTAACTGTTCATCTCCCACGACATCTACATAAGCCTGCATGGCGTTAAAGAGGACCTGTTGCTCAACTTGAATTAAATGAGCTCGCTGGGCAAAAATTTGGTTTTTTGCCATTCGAATATTCGAGATGGTTCTACCACCTTGGTATAGGGGCTGTGTAATATTAACGCCCGCATTATACCCCCCACTTGAGTAGCGCTGGATGTTAGGGATTTTAACATCATGCCCAAGGATCTGAGTTGTTTGTGTATAGCTACTATTACCCTTATAATAGGTAAGGCTTGCATTTCCTTGGATTATCGGGCGCCACCCTGCCATGGCGGCTGGCATTTGTTCATCTATGGCTCGTAACTGTGCACGTGCCTCACGCAATTGAGGATTTGTTAAATACGCCATAGAGAGAGCCTCTTTTAGCGTATGGGGTACAAACTCTGGGCTGCCACTTCCTGTATAGCTTTGCGCAATGCTAGGAGACGTTGGCACAACCAAACATACTCCGACCCCCAATTCCACTGACCATTTAGCATATGTCGAACGGTAAAAACGTGAGCTCATTTGGCCAGCCTGCGGGTTAGGAAAGATTGGAATATACAAATTTAATAAAGCAGAGTGTAGGATAGCTTCTGAGGGATGATAAGTAAAAAAAAATCCATATCGAATTTTTCCTATTGACCCATGACAGATAAGCTTTATGAAGGGGCACACATTCCAAGGTCTGGTGGCAGAATGGCTATGCATCGGACTGCAAATCCGCGTATGTGGGTTCGATTCCCGCCCAGACCTCCAGGAATGTTTGATAACGACAGTCTTACCCCACTTCTGCTGTACTGTCTTACTCCCCTCCCCTTAAATATTTTGCTTTTCTATTTAGGAAATGCTTTTTCGAGCTAGGCGTTTTTGGTCTGCCTCAATTGTATATCCATTAACCTCTCTGAGTGTTGCATGCCTTGTAATGGCGGCAATTTGATGGATGAAGCGGACTGCCTCAGCATGGAAATTTTACTTACACATTGGCCCTTCGTCTGCTCTGATGTTCCATTGAGTAGTTGCCACTTTGAAATTGGTACGGTGTTGTGGGCCTGTTGCCCAGCAATCTGCGCACGAAATTGTCGTAATGGCTGCGGCAAAAAGAAGGTTTCTTCCCCCGCAAAATGGACATGGTTTAAGGAAGTTTGAGGCCATTTCGTTGTTCCTGTTTCTCGTTGTTATTTAAGTATTCCAGCTTTTAACAAAGCTTCTGCAGAATCCATCACATGCAAACGGTGTAAGTCGGCAAGGCCTTTCATGCGGTAATGTTCGTACCGTTTTATATCTTCCAAATCCCCCAAGATTTGCTCTTTTATTTGGGCACTATAAGTGCCCTCTTCATGAAGAGCCTGAGCGCGTTCAAGGATGCCTGGTGGGCATAATTTTGTGATATCTTTTTGGGGAATGCGCTGTGGCATATATTTGGGGCTCCACATTTGATGCTAGTGGGATTTGAGTTTATTTTGTTAGGAGCGCTGGATGGGAGGAAGATTAGCATTTCCATACACCTCCCTACGGTTTTGTGTTGCTGTGCCTTTGGTTTCCATATTGCGGCGGACGGCAGAGAGTGCCATCTGAGCAAGTTCCAACCTCGCTCTGTTGCCTTCACTCACCCCAGAGACCCCGATAATGCCAATAGCAAGGGAAATGGCTTGTAGAAGTGCCACATCTTCTTGCGGGCTGTAGGCCTCAGTATTGAAAAGGGAAGCCCTATTTTTGAGAGCATTAAAGAAGGGCGTTTCATTAAGATGATTCATAATATCACCTCACAAAGGATATGCCCCAAACATACTGGATGATATATCCTAAATTCAAGCGCAATTGTAGGATTGTTCCATTATTTAAGATTTTCATAAAGTTGTGTTTTGAATAGATCATCGCCTGGGAAGAGGCGGGTTATAGCCACATCCATTTGGCAATGGCGCGTCCATGCACTGTAATTTGATTGATAGATAGGTCGTAAGAGGCATATCCAGGATTTTTATTTGAGACACGAATAATAGTGGTATTATGAGCCTCATCAGGAATGATTTGTAATTGTTTAATCGCTACCCCAGTTGGAGTAGTTATAAGATAAACGCCATCTGTTGTTATTTTATTTAGAGAGAAGTCGAATAAAATACGTTCACCAGAACGAAATACTGGCTCCATCGAATCTCCGTATAATATAACGCCTGCAATTTCTTTAGTATCAGAAATAAATGGGGCAAGGTCCTGTATTGGAATATGCCACGCTGTCCCGTTTTCTGCCTTTAGGGCAGTGGTTCCCTGGGGTGTTGCGGCAATGGTGTACATAGGGATCGCAACAGTTGGTGCGCAAGCCTTAGACTTTTGTAAAATGGGCGGCTGAATCTGATGAGGGGTGGATTCATGCTCGGATACATCATTTTCATAGAAATATTCGACCGGACATTCTAGAGCCTTAGCTAGGGCTTCTACTTTACTGCGCCGTGGCTCTTGGGATTTTCCCTCAAGTAAATTTTTTAAATATGCATGATTAACGCCAGACTTTAGGCCTAACGCTCTGTGGCTAATGCCTTTTTCAAGACGTTTCTTTTCTAAGCGTAACGCTACGGAAGAGACTGTCATAATGAGTGACACCATAAAACGGATAGCATACGACAATAAAGTAGGATTTTTCCTATATTAATTGACTTTAAGCTATATCACAGGATAAATCCTACAAAGGCAGGTTGTTGGTCTGCTCTTTGCCTCGAAATATCTGAGGTAACTAATTCCCTTTCTAGGGAGAATGATCAGATACCCTCTACATCTCTCAACCTGCGATGAAGAAAGAGGCATCCTAAGCAGATATTTCACGTATTTTATGGCGTTAGAGGAATGTGGATATGAAGACATTATCTCAAGAACGTATGAAACAAATTCCTAGACAAGGTTCATCCCATCGGATGCGCAGATCTAATACACTGAAGGTGTTACAAAAAAAATTAAACGATAACATCCTTATGGAAGCACATAAATGGCTTGCTAATTGGGAGTTGGCTATAAATGGTTATTGTGATGAGATGAAAAATAAAGGAGGGCCAACTGTTCCGGGTAATCTATTTACTTTTACCCTACTCCGCGGGAAAGCATGGCTCCCTATTAAAGAGTTTTGGAATTATGCGGGTTTACAACACCATATAATACTTGTTCAGCTCTTGGTTTTAGGGTGGTCCTTTTCAGCTATTGGTCAATATAATTGGCCCGCATTGAGCAAAAGTCGCCAGAAACACAAAGCTGTAGAGCAAGTAGTTAAAACTCTTACGCTCTTGCATGATTACGCACAAGATAAGCGCCGCAGGGATATGGAGCGAGCTATTGCTGCGGCTCAGGCTTATAAAGCCTATCCATCCCTTGCTGTGCTGTGTCGTGAATATGATTTGGCAGAAGAAGGAATGAGACGTTTGATTGTTCGTGGACAAAAAATCTTGAGCAGTCCACGTATCGCTTGACGACCGTAGCACGATAATCGTATCAGAAGAGTATAGTCGTTAGCCGTGTAGCCGTTAGGGTGCACGGCTTTTTTGTTGGCTGTAATGCAGCGGATATCCAATGTTCTCCCTTTCCTTGCTTTCCAAAGATTGGATCAAGAGGGGAGCAATCATATCTGCTCGTCCCGGCATGGGAGTTGTGATCAGAGTACACGGCGAGATTGCTATCATCGTATGGATCAATAAAGGACCGAGCCCTAGGCATAGAGCAGATCTTTATCTGACATGGTATGGGGCGCCTCACCTGAATCTGCAATATGGCGATGTTGTTCGGTGTGTTCCGTTTAAAATGCATGTGAAACATCTACATTTTTTGAATGTAAATGTTCCCTTCTCCGTATTAAGGCGCATTGAAGTAGAAGTTCATAAGGAAATTTTACTTCGTAATGATGAAGAGAGATGTCATCAAATATCAGGAGGCCCTAATATACCGTGTAATAGAATATATAGCCGCTAAATAAGAGTGTATCATATGTACATTTGTGACATGTTATTTAAAATACTTTCTCATTCTCTAAGCCCTATACGGATCACAGCTTCTTCAAATAATCGAACCAATTCTGCAATATCTTCCTTGCTTAATTTTGGTGTTTTTGAAGAAATATGTACGCTCCCAGGAGGGTTGTCACGAAGCGCCAAGCGCAAAAGCCGTGTTATTTCTGCATTCATTGAATGTGCATTATGAGCAGCTGAAAGGCGAACTTGGTGTAATAAATCTTCACCCAAGCGAACTGTAATAGATGTTGGTTTCTTATTCATGATGATTCTTTACCTACGCTATATTTAGGAAACTATAAAAAGATATTGCACTCAAAGAGTGCAAATGTTATCCTGAAACTGCTCCCAAGAGTTTCTTGTGAGGTATATATGAGAGTGTTCAAAAGTATTCACCTCATCCTGAATGAAGAATTACTTCGCTCTTTTGGGGTGCTATCGGCAGTTAACGACTGTAGCACTAATCAAGAATGGTGTAGCCTTCTTGCACAAGAAATAAATGCTACACGAAAAGGCATCGACATACCGCCCAGATTACAACGATGCCTCTAACGCTTGAGAGGACTCCCTATGGGCGCCTGTATCATAGACCTTGTTATATCTTCTACTAAAAGAGCGCAAAGAATTAAAAGGAGGAATGTATGAATAATACTCTCCCCTACCATGAGCGCCTTTGGGAGATTATGCGGAAAGTCAGCGATATGGCATGTGTGACCGCTATTGGTGCTGGTGATCGTGAAACAAATTATGAAGTTTTTAATGGTGTTGTTTGTGACCACCTTTTCACCATTTATTCGGAAATGGCCACATTGTGCAAAGATTTAGAAAATATAACATAATGAAATATGGTGGGAATAATCCCCTTCCAAATTAAAATTTAAATAAATCATCTTTATCTAAATATATATTCTATTAATACGCTAATTATATTTAATTAAAAACCTATGAAACAATGGAGTTATTATAATGAAGGAAGAAGAACCTCTTCCCCGAGCAGACCCGATAAATAATTTTACCGGCTCTAGGGCTAGCTATAGAGCCGTGTGTCAGAACAAAGCCTCAGCTGCATCCGCACGGCACATATATATGGCTAGAGGATCTATGAAAGATATTTCCCGAGAGGAATTTGAACAAGTTCGAGAAACGCTCATACAAACACGTGAACGTATGGCTGCTGGGGAAGCAATACAGAGCCGTCATGACGATGCAATTCAAATTCTTTCTCAGCAAATTGCGGAACTATCTGAAGAAACACGTCGAGGCATTGCAGACATTAAAGGTCAAATTATTGAGGCTAATACAGGCAAAGCTAAAATTTTATATGGCGCTATCAGCGCAGGTGGTACGATTGGTGGTGGCATAGCTGTTGGATTATATCAGCTCATCCACGCCATCTATCCCCATCTCTTTGGAGGATAATCATGACGACAGTACCTCGTGGAATTCGTAATAATAACCCCGGAAATCTCAATTTTGTAGGCCAAGCCGGGGCAACAAAAGAACCTGGTCCTAATGGGCGCTTTGCAGTGTTTAAAACTCCCCGAGAAGGCTTGGCCGCTCTTCGTCGGCAACTAGTCCTTTATATGAAGCGTGACAAGATTGATACGGTGCATGGCATTATTTCAAAATGGGCGCCACCGATTGAGAATGATACCAACTCATACATTAACTATGTTGCTAAATCTGTTGGAGTTCAGGCGAAAGAACAATTGGGGCCTCCCACGCCAGAATTGCTTTTAAAATTGATGAGAGCGATTATTTATTTTGAAAATGGACAAGATCCCTATGGAGATCTTGTAAGAGAGGTAGCTTATGATGACCCTAATGCTCCCTCTCCTCCTTCAAACCATACAGGATTAACAGATCTTATTAAGTCGGGAGAAGATATCTACACAGCCGTTACGGGAAAGTCGGCATCAAAGTTTGATAAGATTATGCATTGCATTTCTGAGATCGCCAGTGGTGCACTGCCATTTATTCAAAAGAGAGTATCTTTTGATCTTACAAAAATTGTAACAGGAGCGGCTGGAATTTTGGGGGGGATTGCTCTTGTGCTTAAAGGCTTATTCAAAAAGAATTAAATACGTTGAAGTCATTTAATAAAAACGCAGGGGTGCAATAAACCTGCCCCCTGCGGTCATGCTAAATCCTTACTTATTTCAGCCGAAAAGAAATAACTACAGATGCGACAATAAGAAACGGTAAGAACCACAGAAATGAAGTTTCTCTGAAAACATCCTGCACCCGCAGCAGTAGAACGATGAAAACATTCGTGAATAAATAGGCACATACAAGAGCGAGGAAAATTATGAAGATAAAAGAAAAGACCTTCATTATAACCTCTTATAAAGGATTCTATTGTGCAACGTGCCCCATATAGCTCGCTCCAGCAGACATAAGTCCTGTTACCCCAGAGAACACACCTAACGGTAAAGATGCCGGTGATGGCACTAAAGCTAATGCCGCTGATGCGGCTGAAACAGCCGCCATCGCATCGGACATTTGGTCCCAAATGCCACTTCCTCTACCAGCGACACATTCTATTTCTGTAAATGAAAGTTTTCTCATGACACCCTCCTTAAGACCCATAAGGAAGGATAATATTTTAATACTAAACAAAAGTTAATAAGTATGAACTATATTATAAAATAGGAAATATTTTATTTATAAATGAATGTGATAAATAATTATAATTTATGATCTTTCTTTATTTTTATATGTGAATTAATCATGAAGATATATTTTCTAGGAAGCATTATACTTATAATTCTTGGGATTATTTGTCTCTTGGCATGGTTTAGTCATCGTGCAGGACGTAATTCGGCCAATATCCAAACACAAAAATTCAGAAATGATGGTGCCGTAGCAAAATCTCGGGCCCTTCAGCGTGCTTTGGAGGCTCGTACAAACGGTATTCGTAATATCGAACAACTTATCAGGTATCTTGATGAGGGAATATTTTAAAAAATACCTGTCTTGTTTCGGCTTAAACTATGCCTTGGTTCTGTTATTTCTTTCGTTCACGAGCTGTGCTTCTAGAACTGAGCGTTTTATCTGTCCTCCTTTGGTGAATTATCACCCTATGGAACTTCATGCTTTATCTGAGGAGCTGGTAACTCATCCTCATTTAAAAATGGTGCCTGTGTTTTTGACAGATTACGGGAATGAGCGCGCAGAGTGTAGAGCCTTGCAGGATACAAAACATCCCCCCGCGCAATAGGAGGATTATGGTAATATGGTGAGGATAGATAATCCTCCCTAAATGTAGCCTCTTGAACTTTGGAGAATGCTATGAAAATCGCCAAGTTAAAGAAAATGGGTTCTTCGGTAGTTATGGAAGTTCCCGCAGAATATCTCAAAGAACTAAGCCTTAAAGCTGGTTCTCAAGTCGGAGTACATGTGGATGGTGATCGATTAAGCATCACTAAACCAGCTCCAGATTATACGCTTGATGAACTCCTAGAAGGCACTCCCTCTGACATTTCAGATAAAATGAAAGATGCGACATGGTTAAACAGCCAATCGGAAGGCCGAGAGACTCTGTAATTAAGCAGGGAGATCTTTATTGGGTTAATCTTAACCCTACGGCAGGACACGAGCAAAAAGGGTATCGCCCGGTTCTGGTGATTTCCCAAACAGGACTTAATCAACTATTAAACGGTGTAGTAACCGTACTACCCATCACAAATCATGGGAATTTTATACGTCGAAGTAAATTAGGCGTCCCTTTAGAGAAACCTCTCAAAACAACAGGTATCGTGATTATCTGTTATCCACGTTCTTTAGATTTTAGAGCAAGACAAACAAAATTTATTGAAACACTACCTCCCCACATATTTTTTGATATAGTTAATAGATTCAAAGTCTTGTTCTAAAGAACATTAACTTATTGAATATATTTATTTGATCGTAAAAATTCTCTTTTCATTTCTTCTTGAGCTTCAAATATTAGATATGCGAGCTGTGTTCCTGCTTCAACGTCAGATTGCCAATGCATTCCGCATATGATGCGACTTTCAGAAAAATCATGAGCTTTTTGAAGGAGTTCGGTTCTATGCGCTGGGAACATATCACTAAGAGTGAGTGCAATACTATAAGCGCGGACGGTATGCCCAGATGGATATGACCAACTTGGAAAAAAACGCCGACGACCAACAACACAACTTCTTCCACCGTAATCCACAAAAGGACGTCGGCGTTTCCAAATATTTTTTTCAACAGTCATATGGTGGCGTGCCATTTGCTGCACAATTTTTAGACGATGTATGAGTTTTATATGGTCGACAGGTGTCAGTGAGATATGGCCCGCCTGCAAGAAGTCTTCAATCGTACCATCATAGCCAACCCGAGCATCATGGATAGCTTGCTTCCACCGAGCTGTTCCGATGAGATGTCTTGTATTTTGATAAATGAACACATCCCTCTTGCCGAGCTCTGAAGTCATAACCGGCGGTGGAGGTAGCAATGAGTGTAATTTATGAAAGGTCGTCTCTCCTGATTGAACACCACAATATCCTGAGAGAGTAATACAGGCAGCCATGATTAAATGAGAAAAACGTATCATTCCAATCACCCCATAGCGGCGAATTGCCTTTGCCTGCTCTCCCCAAAATTATGAAGGTAATCTTTAAAATCCCAAGGAGCTTTGTAAACTCCTTGGGATTATCACTTATTTTTTTTAATAAGTGCAAATGCTTTTTTTTATGAAGGCTGTGTAGCGCCTTTGCGAGCGTCTTTACTGGCATAGGCAGCAGCAGCTCCATAAAGCCCGGGCTGCGGATGTGTAATAATTTTTACCGGCATTTCACTCATCATTGTCTCAAAACGTCCTTTCGCAAGGAAGCGTTCAGCAAATCCAGAGTGAGGTAGAATATCAGCCAAGCGTTGGCCTAAACCGCCAGCTACAACGACACCATGAGCACCATGGGCTAGTGCTAGATCACCAGCGACAGACCCAAGGCTTAAGAAGAAACGTTCTAATGCAGCAGCCGCAAGGGTATCACTCCCCTCCATAGCTGTTGTCCATAGTGTACGATTATCCTTAATGGTTATTGGCCGATCTTGAAGCTCAGCAATCACCTCATAAAGATTGGTTAGCCCCGGGCCAGAGACGATACGCTCGACAGAGACACGGCGGAAACGGTCTCGCAATGCAACAAGGATATGATCTTCAACAGCATCTAATGGGGAGAAATCAACATGGCCACCTTCCGTCTCAATAACGTGATAACCGTCTTCTCCGCGAAGCAATGTTGCTACACCGAGGCCTGTTCCTGGCCCTAAAATAGTGATGGTACCTTTTTCAGGCAGATCGACATCCGGCCCGCAGAGATGGCGCATATATTCAGGACCAACCTGAGCTACAGCGTGCCCTACCGCACCGAAGTCATTTACCAGGGCAAAATCATCCAGTTGCAAGCGCTTACCAAGCTGAGTTGGTTGAATGATCCATGGGTTATTTGTCATTTTGAGAATGTCGCCAGTGATAGGGCAGGCAACCGCAATACCCGCCTCACGTGGGACAGGGCGCCCCAATGACCGGCTAAATGCTTCCCATGCTAGAGCTAGAGATGCATGTTCAGCACATTTTAAGGTTGTTGCTTCACCAAGTTCAACAACATGCCCATTCTCGATAGACGCAATTGCAAACCGAGCGTGGGTACCTCCGATATCAACGGCAACAATTTCTTTCATAGCGCTCTTCCTTCACTAAGCAATGTCCACTTTTCCCACGACACAGTTAAGCTCGCAAGCATCTAATTGCTACTCTGTAATTACTTTCTTGCTTTAAACCCTTCAAACAAGAAAGCAAAAACAGAGAAACCATATAGCTGTGATAATTAAATTACGCAGCGGGCGGGTGTTGCATAATTTCAAGACGACGCAGGATCTTGTGTGCAAGAGCACGAGGAAGCACAGCTTCCAACAGGCGGGTCAATTGGAAGACCCATGGGAACACTAAAACCCCGCGGCCAGAATTAATCGCTCTAGCAATCTTACGAGCGGCCTTATCAACCGGAACAAGAAAAGCTTGCTCACCTTCAAGGCGCTGGCTCATAGGTGTATCAATAAAGCCAGGCACGATGAGGGTAATCTTTACATTATGAGGTGTCATCGCTGCACGTAAAGCCGTGCTGAAACGGCCAATCCCTGCCTTAGACCCGCTATAGACTGTTGCTAATGGCAGATCATGGAAGGATGCAACTGAGCCCATAAGTGCAATATGGCCACTTTTACGCTCTGCCATACGTCCTGCCATTTCTGTTGCCATGGCTACAGGAGTTGCAAAATTTACCATAGACATCTTCAACACGGTGTCTGTTGCTTCTGCCAAAGCGTTTTGTGGGCGAATATCTGCCATACCAGCAGAGAGAATCAGCATATCCACAGGTGCTTCATCGTCAGCTTTGCGTAAAGCTTCAATTGCGCTTTCAGCATTTGTGATGTCTATGCTGAAGGTAGCGACAGTTGCTCCTTTTGCGCGGACAGTTTCAGCTGTTTTTTCTAAACGCTCTTCACTACGTCCCCAGAGTGTCAAATGGATATTGGGGCGCGCATAAAACTCCGCAAGGGCAGCACCAATACCGCTTGAGGCGCCTGTGATTAGAATGTGGTGTTTAGGTGTTGAAGAGTTGTCGTTAAGTTTGGACATGGAAGCCCTTTCATTTTTTGCCCTCTAGCCGGAAAGCTCATGTAGGAGTATAGCCTCCTTTATGCAATGCGAAACGCCAAACTTTAATTCTGATGTAGTTGATGTCCGACCTGTCACGAAAATAGGTGATTTGCGTCGGTTTATTACTCTTCCCCGCCGTATTTATAAGGGGATGGAAGGCTTTGTGCCTCCTTTGGATATGGAGCAAAAGCACCTTCTTGACCCGAAAACGTCCCCTATTTTTAGGCATGCGGATATTCAATATTTTTTAGCATGGCGTAACGGAAACCCTGTCGGGCGAATCGCAGCGATCATTGATCACAAAGCGATTGAGCATTGGAAAGAAAGAATTGGGCAATTTGGTGCATTAGATTCTTTGCCCGAACCTTCTATTGTTTCTGCCCTCTTAAAAGCTGCGGAAGATTGGCTTAAACAACGGCAAATTCATTATGTTCGAGGCCCTGTTACTCTTAGCGGTAATGCAGAAACAGGGACTATGGTTGATGGACAATTGTCACAGCCAACGATTGCGATTCCGTGGCACCCCAAAGGTCTGGATGAGCTGATTCGCAAAGCAGGCTATACAAAGACGCAAGATTTGCTCAGCTACCGTCTCGAGCTTGATGATAATGTGGAAGAACGCTTCAAGGTTCCCGGCAACTTAAAACTGGGCGAAGGACGCTTGAGTAGTATCACGACCCGTTCTCTCTCTAAGAAAGAGATTGCAGCCCAAGGTGAGGTACTGCGGAAGCTCTATAATGATGCATGGTCTCACAAATATAATTTTGTGCCGATGCAAGATTATGAAATGGTCGCCATGATTGAGCAAATCAAGCCGTTATTGCGTCCTGAACATTATGTGCAAATTGACCAAAATGGTGAGCCTGTTGCCATGGCAATGGTCTTGCCCAATCTCTATGACATTGCTGGGGATTTAGGCGGCAATCCATCTCCATTGGGTTGGGCAAAGCTTGGGTATCGCTTGTTAACGCATAAGTTCCGTTCAGCACGTGTGATTTTACTTGGAGTAACGAGCAAGCTGCGCGGCACAATGATGGGCTCTCTACTTCCGTCATTTGCTATCGTAGAGCTTATGCGCCGTGGCCGTTCATTGCCTTATAAATGGGTTGAGCTGGGCTGGGTTTTAGAGAATGACGTAGGAATGCGTAATCTGGCAGAATCTTTAGTGCCTCATCCTCATAAAACACATCGTTTATATGAGAAGCATCTCTCTGAATAAGAAACAGGCAGTTAATCTGAGTTAATGTGTCGTATTTAGACTAAGCTGAGTGTGGGAGGAATGATATTCTCTCCTACACTCAGAAATGTTGCCAACCTGTTCTAGAGAATGAGATAGGTTGCTGATTGGTATCTAGCATTGTAACGCCTCTACCCGCCGTAACCATTCCAATCTTTGTAACGGCAACGTTGTTTAATTGGCAGTGCTTTTGTAGGTCGTCTTCACGCTCAGCCTTGCATGTGAGCAGAATCTCGTAGTCATCTCCGCCCAGTAGAATTGTCTCACGCCATTGTTCTAGATGCCGTCTTACTGCTGGAGAAAAGGGCAAAAGACTTTCATATAACGTAATGGATACATGGGATTCTTCGGCAATATGACCGGAATCTTGCAGCAGACCGTCCGATATATCCATCGCCGCGTTCACAATCCCATATAAAGATAAACCAACACGAGGTGTGGGAACCCGATAAGCTTGGGTTAGCGTACCATCTGGATCATCAAGTCTGTTTTTCCGTGCTTGTAGGCCAAGCGCTGCTTTACCAAGACTACCAGTAACCCAGACACTATCCCCTTCTTTAGCTGTATCTCTGCGCAGGGCCTGCCCTTTAGGGACCGTTCCTAGAATAGTGAGAGTAAGTGTGAGGCCTTTAGGACTTCCAGTTGTATCTCCGCCCAATAAAGAGAGACCAAACATATTTTGGTCAGCCTGTAGCCCCGATGCAAAGCGGCCAAACCATGAATCATCGTAATGCCGGCCAGGGGGTACACTCACATTGAGCATGTATCTGTAAGGTTTAGCTCCCATGGCTGCGAGATCCGAGAGATTGCAGCGTAGTAGTTTCTGCGCAACCGTTTCAGGAGGGTCATCTGGCAGAAAATGAAGATTCTCCACCATTGTATCACTTGATAGAACGAGCTCCTGCCCTGCAGAAAGGGAGAGAATGGCACCATCATTCCGCAATTCCATTGCCCCCTCACCTGCAAGAGGGCGAAAATGCCGGGCTATAAAGTCAAACTCTCCCATAAGAATGTCTTTCTTTTAGGCAGATTTTGTTCGTTGCTGTGCGAATTGATCAAGAATACCATTCACCATACGAGGCTCATCTCCACTGAAGAAGCCATGAGCTACGTCAAGATATTCATTAATTGCGATTTGCGTGGGAAGATCACCCATCATTTCACCCAGGGCAGCCCGTAGTAACGCCCGCAAAACGGGGTCAATACGCTCTAAAGGCCAGCTCTCAGGTAGCAATGCGACCAGATTCTTATCAATTTCATCCTGCTTCCGTACGGAATTTCGTACAATCTCTTCCAGTAATGTGAGATCCGCATCAGGGATATGACCATCTTCAAATTGGGCTGTTGGCGCAATATGTCTGTGGCGAATGAACTCTTTAAGAACCGTCTCAGGGCTGGTGCCGCTTTGCTCACACTGAAAAAGAGCTTGCGTGGCCGCAACACGAGCGATCGTTCTAGCACGCTTGCGTGAAGGAGTAGATGTTGGTTCAGTCATGGGGTCTCCTGAGAGGGGGCATCAGATGCGGGAGTGGAAGAACTCATATCAACAAGAAGTTTTGAGAAAGCCTCAATCTCGCGAAAGTCCTTATATACACTGGCAAAACGGACATACGCTACACCATCAACTTCACGCAATGCGTCCATGACCAACTCACCGATTTTTTTTGAGGCGATCTCTTGGTCACCTGAAGATTCCAGTTGACGGACAAGGCCATTTAGCAGGCGTTCTTGCCGAACATCATCAACTGGGCGCTTACGCAGAGCAAGACGGATGGAGCGTGCTAATTTATCCCTATCGAAAGGGATTCGTCTTCCATCTGACTTGATCACGGTAAGTTCACGCAGCTGTACCCGCTCAATTGTTGTAAAACGTTGTGCACAAGCACAACACACACGGCGGCGGCGAATAGCTGCACCATCTTCTGTTGAGCGGCTATCTTTAACCTGTGTTTCTTGGTTCCCACAAAAAGGACAATGCATGGCCCATCCCAATAAAAATATGAGGCGTTTGCGTCCTCAACTATTCTCTAGTTTACCGGAAAGCATCGCTTTGAGGAATACAGCGTTTTTTTCTTTCTCAATTTCAGCTAAAGTTTTTGCATAGCTCAAAGCAAAGAAACACATTTAGGCATAGTATGGACATTCGATTATGGGAAACACGGGAGGTAAAATGCGCGTTCATCGCATATTAGCACTAGCTGCTGTAGTTATTGGCAGTGTGGGCATAGCTATGGGGCAAACCCCTCCAACATCCCATGCAATTGAGGTGAATAACGCTACCCTTCACGTTGGGTACCAAGGAGCTAGCCTCGCTTATGGAACATTTACACTGAGTAACTATAACTCTTCTGACGTATTGCTCCGTGGAGTATCTTCTCCAGCGTGCCAATCTGTGATCTCTAATCGTAACAGCCAGGTGGCTCTTCAAAGTATCCACGCTGTGGAGGATATCTTTCAGAGAATGGCCGTCCCTCATGATGGTACATTAGTTTTTCCTATGGGGGGGTATCACCTCATTTGCCAGGGATTTAAAGCTGATTTCCAACCAGGAGGCGATGTACCTTTTACGTTTCATTTTCAAGATGTTGGAGATGTTACAGCTTCTTTTGCTATGCTCCCCAGTATTCCCGAACCGCACGAGCAGCCATAGGGCCAAATATCATTTTATAAAATTATCATTAAGGCTGGGGCAGTATGTTGTCTCAGCCTTTTTTATATTCATCCTGTAAGATCCGAATAACATCCTCTCCGTAACGTTCCAACTTGCTCTGCCCTACTCCACGTACTTCTCCTAACTCACGCACATCGGCTGGATAAACCCGGACGATATCTTTCAATGTTGCATCTCGGAAAATGATATAAGGCGGTATCTCTTGTGTGTATGCCTCTTCTCTTCGCCACATTTTTAACGCTAAGAAAGCGCGGTATTCTCTCTCCGATAACTCTTCTTCATCATTATCTTTTTTGATTTTATTTGAGGCTGATAAGGCTTGTATAGGAGCATCATCTCTTAATGAAACGGGAACATCACCTCGCAGAATAGGCCGTGCTGTGTCCCGTCTTAAGCCAAGGCCTCCATGCTCACCCGTCATACCGATGGCGCCACGGGCAATAAGTTGTCGAATAACCATACGCCACCAGCTTTCTGTTTTATCTTTTCCAATTCCAAAGACAGACAAATGCTGAAGAGCGTGTTTTTCAACCGTGTCGGTCATTTTACCTTTTAAGACGGCTGTCAATAAGACTGCTCCAAAACGTTCACCAGTGCGATAAACAGTGGAAAGAACCTTCTGCGCAGCTTCTGTTGCATCAAAGGTAAACGGTGGGTGAAGACAGTTATCACAGTGGCCGCAAGGTTCATGAAAGTCTTCACCAAAGCAAGCAAGAATGGCCTGAGTTCGGCAACCCGTTGTCTCTGTAAAAGAGATCATACTCTCAAGCCGCCCTTGCATGGCACGTTTTTCAGTATCTGGAGCTTGGGATTCCTCTAACCAATACCGAGCACGAGCAATACCTTCCCCGTTATGAAGTAAGAGTGTGTGTGAATGTTCGCCATCTCGACCAGCACGCCCAATTTGCTGATAATAGCCCTCTGGCGAGGTCGGCATATCAAGATGGATAACAGCTCGCACATCTGGACGATCTATCCCCATTCCAAAAGCAATTGTTGCAGCAACAACCATGGGTTCCCCTGAGCGAAACCGCGTGAGGACATTCTTTTTCTCTGCAGGTGCCAGGCCTGCGTGGAAGGCAAAGGCTGTATAGCCCTTCCCTCTTAAATGGGCGGCTAGCTTCTCTGTTTTTTTGCGGCTACCGCAATATACGATTGCGGCTCCATGCCCCATATGTCGTTTTAGGGCGTTAATAACTTGGGTGGTTTCAGAGATCTTGGGTTGGACTTGCAGAAATAAATTACTGCGATGAAAACTACCCATCAACACATGAGCTGTGGGCATATCTAATGCTGATAGAATATCGTTACGCGTGCGAGGATCTGCCGTAGCTGTAAGAGCAATGCGTGGAACATTAGGGAATATTTGCCGTAAATTAGCCAGCTCTCGATATTCAGGCCGAAAATCATGCCCCCATGCAGATACACAATGCGCTTCATCAATAGCGATAAGCGATAGTGGACATTGTCGTAAGAGATTTAGGCTGTAAGCTGAGAGTAATCTTTCAGGCGAAATATACAGGAGGTCGAGTTGCCCACAGAGCAGGTCCTCTCTGATGGTAAGCTGATCATTATACTCCATTTCAGAATGGAGAGCCGCAGCTCGTACCCCCAATTGGCGCAATCCAGCAACTTGATCTTCCATCAAGGCAATGAGTGGAGAAATGACTAATCCTACCCCCTTACGGCATATTGCAGGGACTTGATAGCAAAGGCTTTTGCCTCCTCCTGTAGGCATGAGGACGAGCGTGTCCTCTCCATTCATTACCGCATTTACAGCAGCATCTTGCAGCCCCCTAAATGCAGGGAAACCAAAGACCTTATGTAAAACGGTCTCTGGAGTTTCTCCTATATAACGGGCAAAGTGATCTATTGGGTTAGAAAAGCTCGTGCCAGATTGCGCTTGATCAGAGGTCAAAAGTCGTCTTTCTCTTCATCGCAGTTACAGACGGTGAGAGGCGAGGCTCCCATCTTTCAACGTCCAGAGATGGTCTAACTGCTCTACCCCCAATAAACGATGTGTAATAAGCAAGATCGTGCGGGATTGCTCTAGGCCATTTAATGTTTTGAGAAATGCCTTTTCAGTTTCAAGGTCAAGCCCCGTTCCCGGCTCATCTAGCACAAGCACAGGAGCTTTGGAGAGAAGAACACGTGCAAGAGCAATGCGGCGCCCTTGCCCACCAGAAATCTTAGACCCATTTTCACCAATCCAAGCATCAAGCCCTTCTGGCAAAGACCGTACAAAATCAGCAATTTGTGCCTGTTCTAGTGCAGACCACATTTCATCGTCCGATATATTGGTTCTGCCTAGGAGAAGATTAGCACGGATAGTGTCATCAAAAAGGTGGCTCGCCTGAGACAGCCATGCAATACGACCTCTTACTGCGTCAGTTCTCATAGAGGAAATATTGCCTCCTCCTAGAGTAATGCTTCCTCTTTGTGGTGTAGCAACTTTTAACAAAAGTGCTGCAAGGCTAGATTTTCCAACACCTGAGGGGCCAATTAGCGCTGCCCTCTCCCCTTCGCGTAGCCGTAATGAAATGTCGTTGAGGACAGGTCGTTCATCCGTCCAACCAAATGATACATTTTTAAACTCAATTTCATATCCCTCAGGGGCAGAGTTTTGACCATCCTGATGGGAGGTTTGAGAAACCATTGTGACTTCAGAAACGCGTTCTGCTGCGTGACGAACTTGCCCTAAGATTAAGCCCGCACGCGGGAGGTCTACGATATTATCCAAAGCCGTCATCACCACAAAGAGAATGGTCATGCCCATAACAGCCTGAGGGCGTGGGAATACAATACCCGCACAAGCTGCTAATACGCAGATAACACCTAGCTTTGTCAGGAATAAGGAAACGGCATGGATGTGAGCCATTGCCATCCCTTGACGGTGTTGGAGGCGGTAAAAAGTGTCTTCACTCGCAAAAAGTTTCTCTTTGGCAGTAGCTTCTCGGTTAAATATCCGCAGTTCGCGAAGCCCTGTTGTTAAATCTAACGCTTGGTTATTCAGCTCAGCTTGGGCTGTTTGCAGATCCGGCCCCCAGCGGTAAGCTATTCTTGCTGCGAAGAAAGGCAATAAAAATGCCGTGATAATGAAGAGGACGGCAATAGAAATAGCCAAAGGTATACTATTTTTAACCACTAACCATATGACGATCGGCAAGCTGACAAAAGCCGTTAAAATAGGCACTAAAATGCGGAGATATAAACTATCTAAGCTTTGAACGTCAGACACTAAGCGGGAGAGCAAATCACCTGAGCGGCGAAAGCCAAGACCAGCCGCTGCTCCTTGAGCGAGACGTCTGTAAAACCATACGCGGATATCTGCCAAAACATGAAATGTTGCATCGTGTGTGGCAAGACGCTCAAAATAGCGCAGTAAAATACGAGACGAGCCAGCCCAGCGAAGCAAAGCAAAGCCAACTGCCCCACTAGCTGTTGCTGCCCCAAGCCGAGAGCCGGTTTGCCCCATCAGTAGAAAAGCCGCACAAATAGACAATTCAGCTAAGGTCAAGCCAAGTAATAAGCGCGCCCAACGTTTTTTCCATACATTTAGAAATGGTGCTAGTCGTGTCATGACGATATCTCCTGAGAGACAATGCGCCCTTCTTGCATGATTAAGCGCTTAGTTTCCCCAATATTATGGAACTGAGGAGAGTGAGTTGAGATGAGTGCAGTTCGACCTTTAAGAAGCTTCTTCAAAGCTTGTAGAATTTCTAACTCTGTTGCCGGGTCCAAATGAGCTGTAGGCTCATCCATGATCAATAAAGGGGCATCTTTTAGAAAAGCCCGAGCGATCGCAACACGCTGCGCTTGTCCTCCAGAAAGCCCAAAGCCACCTTCGCCAATAAGGGTATCTAAACCATCTGGCAGCATAGGAAGGTAATCCGTAATGGCTGAAGCCTCTAACGCAGCTTGAAGTTGCTCTTCATCCACATCCGGGCTTGCAAAAAGAATATTTTCTCTAAGTGTCCCTGCAAATAAAACAGGCTTCTGACCAATCCAGCTAATATGTCGTGTGACTTCGGAAGGGTGCAATTGTGCCATATCCACTCCGCCAAAGCGTAGATGCCCTTGAAGCGGTTTAATAAAACCTAAGATCATCTCAATCAAAGTGGATTTTCCAGCGCCTGAAGGCCCTTCCAATAAAGCGATATCGCCAGATTCTAGATTAAACGAAACATGGTCTAACGCTAAAGGGCGATCATCTAGCCAGCGGTAGCAAACATGTTCGACTTCTAAACTCGCACCATTCTCATTCCGTTGAGGCTGTTTTAGTGCCTTTGTATCAACGGTTAGAGTACTTTTAGGCTGTGCAGGTAATTTTTGGATAGCCTCTCCCGTTGAACTAATTTGTGCTCGGTCTTGATACGCAGCGGATAATGCACGAAATGGCGCAAATGCTTCAGGGACCATAAGAACAGAGAAGATAATCCCTGTCACATGCGCTGAGGAATTCCCATGAAGAAGCTGCTGCCCTTGGTCAATAACAATCCAGACCAAGGCAACAATCATAGCGATATCAGTTGCAGCGGAAGTTAAGAAGGCAACCCGAAGCACCTTCATTGTACGCTTACGCAATTCCTCTGCTGCCTGACCAAGGGCTTGTGCATCACGCTCAGCATTGCCGGATAGAACAATTGTTGCAATCCCTCGGATACGATCAAGAAAACGCACCTGCAAACGGTTCATGGCCATGAACTGACGACGTGAGGCTATGGAAGTAGCAATTCCAAAAACAGCTTGGAAGACAGGAAGAATTAAGCAGCACCCTCCCAGGATAAGACCTGCATGCTTATTCTGAGTAAACACCACCACAACGACAAACCATTGTGCAATTGCCCATAGAGCTGATGCAGGCAGCCACCGAGAAAAATACCCCTCTAGCGCCTCTACTCTGTCCGTCAACATAGAGGCAAGAGCTGCGCTATGCTGGTAGCGTAACAAAGAAGGGCCTTGCGTAAAAAAGCGTTCCAGCAAAGCACGCCGAAGGCGCTTGCGTGCTTTTTCACCACTTCTTAGGGCGGTAATCTCTTGTAGATACCCCAAAATGACACGGACAATAGAAGCGCATACGAAGAAGATGAGATGCGTATAATTAACGTTCGTTCTGCCCGTCAGCAGTTCAGCCAAAATGGCGGCTAAGTTCCATGCCAGAACCACGCCGCTGCCAACATTTAACATACCCATCAGGGCCATACTGATCGTGGAGGACCGATTGGCGCGATTTTGCTGCCTTATCCAGCCCTTTAGCATCTTCCTATCTGCCTTCATGGCTTCCATATATAGGGCAAGTCGGCAAAAGAAAAACAGACAGATTATAACTTTTATATCGGAAAAATCTTTCTACGCATTTATACGCTGTTTTTTATTGCAAATTTTCACTCTTTTCCTCACATCAGAGATATGTCTGCACCAGTTCTAAATTTACAGCATATTACTTTTACCCTCGGTGGCCGCCCTCTTCTTGATGGCGCAGAGATTTCAGTCCTCCCTGGAGAGCGGCTTTGTCTTGTAGGGCGTAATGGATCAGGGAAATCAACTCTGCTGCGCATTGCCGCTGGAGAGCTCTTAGCTGATAGTGGAGATTACTTCCTTCAGCCAGGTCTTAAAGTACATTATCTTCCTCAAGAACCTGATCTATCATCTTGGAAAACGACATTTGATTATGTCACGGCAAATTTGGATGAGACATCCTTCCATAAAGCGCGTGCCATGCTTATGGAGCTTGAGCTAACAGGAGATGAAGCTTGTGCAAGCCTTTCAGGCGGAGAAGCACGCCGCTGCGCCTTAGCTAAAGCTCTTGCCTCAGAGCCCGACCTCCTTTTGTTAGATGAACCAACAAACCATCTTGATCTCCCCTGTATTGGGTGGCTTGAGCGGGAACTTCTAGCATCTGGGGCTGGGATGATTATCATTAGCCACGACAGACGATTTCTGGAAACATTATGTAAGTCTGTTATTTGGCTGGAGGAAGGGAAAACCCAGCGCTTAGACGCCAATTTTGTTCATTTTGAATCGTGGAGAGATGAACAAATTGAACTGGCCGAACGAGCTGCTCATAAGCTGGACCGTAAAATTGCCCGTGAAGAAGACTGGATGCGCTATGGCGTCACCGCTCGCCGGAAACGCAATGTACGCCGCGTTGCAGAATTGGCGACACTCCGTGCAGAACGGCAAGATATTGCTTCTCGGCAGCGAGGAACTTTAAAACTAACTGCTAGTGAGGCAGAAAACACCAGTAAGATTGTTATTTCGGCCGAGGACCTGAAATGGGCCTACCCAGATCGCTCCCTCATAGAAAATCTCACTCTTAAAATTAGTAAAGGCGACCGCCTAGGGGTTTGTGGAGCTAATGGCGCTGGGAAAACAACCTTGTTGCGCCTTTTAACGGGGAATCTAACCCCGCAATCTGGCGAGGTAAAACTTAGCCCGTCTATCCAAATGGTCACGCTTGATCAGCAGCGTAGTGCATTGGATGGGCAGCAAACAGTTGCAGACTTTCTTACTGATGGCCATGGAGAAATGGTGCAAGTGGGAACAGAGAAGCGCCATGTCATTGGTTATATGAAAGACTTCCTTTTCCGACCGGAACAAGCACGCACACCTGTAAGTCATCTTTCAGGTGGTGAACGAGGACGCCTTGCTTTAGCCGCAGCATTGGCACGTCCTTCCAACCTGCTTGTGCTTGATGAACCGACAAATGACCTTGATCTTGAGACGCTTGATCTTTTGCAAGATATGCTGGGCGATTATAACGGTACAGTTTTGTTGGTAAGCCATGATCGTGACTTCTTGGATCGTTTGGCAACCTCAACGCTTGTAGCTGAAGGCGATGGACGCTGGATTGAGTATGCTGGCGGGTATTCTGATATGCTCGCCCAGCGTAAAGGCGCAGCCCCTAAAGGGCGCAACAAACCTAATAATGAGCCCTCTAATAATGCGCAGACCTCATCTCAACAGCGCTCGGCTAAAACAGCAGCCAAGTTAAGCTATAAAGAACAAAGAGAGCTCGACCAATTGCCTGATAAAATGGCTAAATTGGAAAAAGATGCAGACTTATGCCGCAACGCACTAGCTGACCCAGAGTTATATAGTCGTGACGCTGTGCGCTTTGAAAAAATAACCGCTGCCTTACAAAAAACCGAGCAGGAACTCAGTCTGGCTGAGGAGCGTTGGTTAGAGCTAGAAGCCAAAAAAGAAGAGTTGGAAAATTAAATCGCCTGCACCTAGATTTCGTTAACCCTAATAAAGAAACCTAGGTGCAGCCTTATCTTACTTCTTTAGAAGACGTGCTTTTGCAGCATTGAACTCTTCTTCTGTGATGATGGAGCCTTCTTTGAGCTCACTTAACTGCTTAAGCCGATGGGATGCTTCATTTTTAGAAGAGTCCTTGGAATAAGCTTGTACGGTGTTGTGCTCGTGGTAAGGGCCCCAGCCTAAGAAGGATCCTCCTTTTGCTAGGCCTAAAAAATGATAGGCCTGATAGAGATGCTCTTTAGGCCAGATTGACCATACAAATAGACCAACCCACAAAATCCCAGTCCAACCGGAAAAAATATTGAACAAAAGTATCAGCCATCTTTGAGGATGTTTACGCATCATGGCGATAATGCTTGGTACAAAATAAATTGCCACCAAGGCCGTAATTAAAAAGATGAATATCAACAAGCTGAGATACGGGTTCCCGTCTCTAAAGGTCTCATAACTAACAGATGTCATTTTATGTTTCTCCCATTCATAGAAATCTCATAACTTAGACAATAAGGCCTGATTGTCGGACAATCTCTTGAGAGCGCTCAATCTCTTCACTCACCTTTAATGCGGCATTCAACGCACGCAAGCCAGCTTGAGCATCCACCACAATGCGAGCCCCATCAAGACAAGCTGCCACAAAAGAATCATGTTCCGCTGCGAGATTATCATGTTCCTCCCAGCGAACAGTTCGTCTGCGGAAACCTCCACTATTAGGCAGCATCATACCTGTATGTCGGTTAAGAAAAGTTAACTTACGACTCATAAAATCGGCTGACAAATAGCCTTCTTGTGAAAAGAAACGCATTTTGCGTTCTGTTTTCACAGAAACACGGCTTGCAGCAATCGTTGCAACGCACCCATTTTTGAAACGAATACGTGCATTTGCAAGATCTTCATACTCACTTGAAATGGCAGCTCCCATAGCATCGATACTCAAAATGGGACTATCCACGATAGACAAGATAAGATCTAGATCATGGATCATAAGATCCAATACAACGGAGACATCTGTTCCTCGCACTTTATAAGGGGCAATGCGTGTGGCCTCGATATAAAGAGGGCGCTGTATCCTATCGGTGATGGCTTTATGCTCAGCAGAATAGCGTAAAAGATGACCAACTTGCAGCACGCGCCCGCATGTTTCAGCAAAGGAAGCAAGTTCCTCTCCTTCTTCCTGCGTGGCTGTTATTGGTTTTTCGACCAAGACATGACAACCAGATTCTAACGCTTGCCGTGCTAGCGGGTAATGCGTTTCTGCTGGGGAGGCAATGATGATAGCATCTGCCATCTCTAGCAATGCAGCATAAGAGGAACAGGTTCGTGTTTCCATTTCGTGGGAAATACGCTCTGCCTGTTGTTGATTGGGATCATACACTCCAACCAAATTTTCTCTTTTATGACGCTTTGCCTGCAACGCATGGAAACGGCCAAAATAGCCAACCCCTACAACGCCGACATTTAGATATGGCTTTTTCATATAATATACATAGCATTCTCCCCTGATTAGGGGAACATAACACTGCGGCACGCGCTTATATGGTTGCATAACCAAGCTGAACAAGGCATGCTCGCCCCCCGAATTATGAGATTATTTACTGGTACTTTGCTACCAAGTTTATGAGGTTGTTTAGCCCCTTATGATGTATTACAGCCGCATCAGGATGTTAGGTGTTGTAGGCATTTGCCTTATCAGCGCTTTGCTGTGCCTTCCTAACTTTTTTAATGCCCCTACTTCATCGTTGCCGTGGAGGCAGGTCCATTTGGGGTTAGATCTGCGTGGCGGATCATATCTTCTCTTAAAGTTAGATACTCAAACACTCCAACATGATAGGCTGCAATCCCTAGAGGGGGAAGCACGTCAGGCGCTGCTAAGCGCCCATTTAGGCTACTCCAATATTCAACGGAATGATAAAAACGGCACAATTGAAATTACACCAAGAGCGAATAGCGAACGTGCAGATGAACGCGCCGCTCTAGAAAAATTAACACCAGCAATCCCCGGTGAACTCGCATTTAGCGAAGAAAATGGCCGTATCATTATCTCCCTTACACAAGAATCTGTTCGTGCCAGAGCTAAAGAAGCTGTAACACGCTCTATTGAGATTGTACGCCGCCGTATTGATAGCACTGGAGCGATTGACCCAAGCATTGCCCGCGAGGGAGAGGACCGCATTGTTCTAGAATTACCAGGCATTAGCGATCCACAACGAATTAAAGCCCTTTTGGGCACAACCGCTCGGATGACCTTCCATCTTGTTTCGGCGGATCCAACTCATGCAGGCCCAGGCTCAACAATGCTGCCTCTCGCTGAAGGCAATGGTGGTCAGTTGGCAGTGCAGGATCACATTGATGTTGATGGTGCTAACTTAGCCGATGCCGCCGCAACCATGAGCGAGGGTCGATGGGTTGTCTCTCTCAAGTTTGATAATAAAGGTGCTGATGATTTTGCCCGCATCACAACAGAGAATGTGGGTAAGCCTTTTGCTATTGTTTTGGATGGCCGTATCATCACGAGCCCTGTCATCAATGGCCCTATTACAGCTGGCCAAGGTATCATTACGGGTAATTTCTCAGCACGCTCAGCGTCTGATCTTGCACTACTTCTTCGTGCAGGTGCATTACCTGCACCGCTTACTGTTGTAGAACAACGTAGCATTGGCCCGAGCCTTGGTATCGCATCCATTCACGCTGGTGTCGTGAGCTTGGCTGTGGGCTTTGGGCTTGTTGTGCTTTTTATGCTGTTCTTTTACGCACGCTTTGGCCTTTATGCGGATATCGCACTATTTGCTAACCTCGTGATGATCTTAGCGATCCTCTCTCTGTTTGAGGCAACGCTTACATTGCCAGGCATGGCTGGTATCTTGCTAACATTGGGTATGGCAGTCGATGCCAACATCCTGATTAATGAGCGCATCCGAGAGGAAGTCTCGGCGGGACGCAAGCCATTGCAGGCCCTTCAAAGCGGGTTTGAACGTGCAACAAATACGATCGTAGATAGTAACGCTACGGCCTTTTTGGCTCATGTTATGTTGTTCGTATTTGGGACAGGTGCAGTTCGTAACTTTGCCCTTACAATTACGATTGGTATCGTTACCACATTATTCACAACCCTTGTGCTCTCTCGCATGCTGATTGTTCGTTGGTATGCGCATACACGCCCACAAAAATTACCGGTCTGATCGCTATGCTTTCTCGTCCCCTACTTCGTTTTGTACGTGATGATCGGCAGATCCACTTTATGCGTGGGCGTCATGCCGGTTTGATTGTGTCAGCCCTGCTTTCTATAGCCTCCATTGCCTTGTTCTTTATGCCAGGCTTAAATTTAGGCTTAGATTTTCGCGGTGGTGTTATTGTTGAAACACACTCACAAGCAATCGAAACACCTGCTCATATGAGACAAATTCTAGAGGCCGCTCATATTGATGCTGCTTCTGTGCAATCTTTCGGTTCACCCCATGATGTGCGTATTGCCATTAACCTTCCACGCGGTGGTGAAGATGAGCGTATAACGCAAAAGCTTGTTGACCACGTCAGAACGGTTATCACTCAAGCTGAGCCAGATATTCAAATTGAACGTGCCGATGCAGTTGGAGGTTCTGTTTCTGCTGAATTGTTCCGGAATGGCATCCTGGCTCTAGTATTCAGCTTGGGTATGATTCTGGTCTATATTTGGTTCCGCTTTGAGCGTGAGTTTGCTTTGAGTGCTGTGATCACTCTCATCTTAGATTTAACAAAAACTATTGGTTTTCTTGTTGTTACCCGCTTTGAGTTTGACCTTGTCATGGTTGCCGCTTTGCTAACCATTTTGGGGTATTCTACAAATGATAAAGTGGTGGTTTATGACCGCGTACGTGAGAATCTCCGCAAATACCGGAAAATGCCTTTGCGGGAGCTGCTTGACCTCTCCATCAATGAAACATTGAACCGGACATTAGGTACATCAATGACGGTCTTTCTCGCAGCGTTGCCTCTAGCTCTGTTTGGGGGAAGTACCTTGACAGGTTTTGCCTCTGTCATGCTCTTTGGTATTGTCGTGGGAACATCTTCGTCAATCTTTATTGCTGCTCCCCTTCTTTTGTTAATGGGGCAAAAGAGATTGCGGCGCGGAGCGTAGCGCAGAGTTCTTATTTAAGGTGCAAGCATTAAAAAGGGGGCCTTGGCCCCCTTTTTCGTTCTATTTGAGTAACGCATTACGGCAGCAAATTAAGATAATAGGCTAAAGCTTGATCCGCTTGGAAATCAGACCGTGTCGTTTGCATATTTAGATTATGCAAAACAATCTTACGGGCTGTCTCATCAGCTTGGACCAAAAGCTGTAGGTCTTTCTGCTGTAATTTGCCCGTCAACAATGCCCCACGGGCCATACCATTAATGATAAAATAGCCATAAAGATGGGCATTGGGTGACAAAGAAACACCAAACGCCCCTCCTTCAGCCTTCGTTGATGGTGATGCAACCACAAGAGCTGGGAGGACAGCAACTAAGCTAAAAACCCGCAATGTTTTCTTCAAAGACAACTTTAACATTAAGAGGAAGACCGAGATGCCAAAATATCGCGAATTTCTGTAAGCAGCAGCTCTTCTTTCGATGGAGCTGGCGGAGCTGATGGTTTAGTCTCTTCCTTACGGTAAAGTTTGCCAATAAGGCGCATAAGCCAGAACACAAAAAAGGCAATAATAATGAACTGAATAACGGCGTTAAGAAAAAGCCCAATATTAACAGTTACAGCCCCTGCTTTATGAGCGTCTGCTAAGGTTTTCTCAACAGGGCCCTTTAGAGTGATGAAGAGATTCGTAAAATCTATTCCTCCAGTTAAAAAGCCCAATATAGGGGTCAAAATATCCTTTACAGCGCTACTTACGATCGCACTAAAAGAACTACCAATTACCACACCGATTGCTAGGTCAACCACATTTCCGCGCATAATAAATTTACGAAAATCTGCTACCCAACCGGGAGATTTGAAGAAACTCATAACCTGGTCATTCCGTCTTTAATAACGTAAAAGATACAGAGTGTTTACACCGCTGTTATACACTCCTGTAGCATTTCATTGTAACAACATTTTTTACAATCACGAATTAAGGAGAGAATAAACCTCTCCCAAAATGAAGCTCTTCCTCAGAAAATAGAGAGATTACACTTTCTTTTTCGTCTGAAATTCGTTATGAGGACCAAATCTGCTCCGGTCGGTATCGGAGTTTCTTTTTTGAGGTTCAGGAAATATTATGAAATCCGGCATCCACCCCGACTATCATGAAATCACAGTCGTGATGGCTGATGGCTCTGAGTATAAAACACGCTCTTGCTATGGTGAGCCTGGCGCTAAGTTGCGTCTGGACATCGACCCTAAAACTCATCCAGCCTGGACAGGTGTTCAGCGTATTCTGGATACAGGGGGGCAGGTTGCTAAGTTTAACAAGCGCTTCTCCGGTATTGGTAATATCAAAAAATAAAGGATTTTCTTCCGCTACAATGGAAGTTATCTTTTGATGAGCCCTCCCCTTTGTTTTTAAAAGTGGGAGGGTTTTTTGTGGCGAAAGGTCTACTTTGCAGCTTATAATCCCTTGACCTCTCTCGCTCGGTAAAGCATTTTAGCGGCAATGTCGTGCACTGCACTGGCACCGCTCCTTTGGGTGGCGGGTGATTCTTTTTCAGAGTGGCCCGGCCAGCAGTCGCCTGACCACTATACCGCTCTGCAAAGGAACGCGTTGAGATGACCCTGCCATTAATGCCAAAAGCAACTGCTGTCTGGTTAATCGATAAGACAGGCCTTACTTTTACTCAGATTGCTGAATTCTGTGGGATGCACCCATTAGAGGTACAAGCAATTGCTGATGGTGAAGTAGGCGGCGGGATCAATGGCTACGATCCAGTTAAAAACAATCAGCTCACCGCAGAAGAGATCAAACGCTGCGAGGCAAACCCAAATGCAAAATTAAAGCTAATTGCCTCCCCTAACCCGGTGGCACGTCGCGCTAAAGGAGCCCGCTATACTCCTGTCGCTAAGCGTCATGACCGTCCGGATGCTATTGCTTTTATCCTACGCCAATTCCCTCAGCTTTCTGAGACACAAATTGTCCGCTTGCTTGGCACAACAAAAGACACCATTACAAAGATCCGCAACCGTGAGCATTGGAATAGCCCCAATATTAAGCCACGTGACCCTGTAATTCTTGGACTTTGCACACAGACTGACCTTAATGCTGCTGTTCAAGCTGCAAATGAGCGTCTCGTACGGGAAGGTCATCCGCTGCAGCAAGAAGCCCATGAAGACGATCCTAACCGTCTTTTTGCCCCCCAGAACGACACAGACTCTAGCTTCTAATTTAGAGGGAGGATCATGCATATGTCTCTGTCACCCACTGTTGGGGTCATTATGGGTAGCCAGTCTGATTGGGAAACAATGCGTCACGCTTGTGAACAGCTTGAAGCACTCAATATTCCCTTTGAAACTCGGATTGTCTCAGCCCATCGGACACCTGATCGCCTAGCTGAATATGCGAAAACAGCACGTGAGCGGGGACTAAAAGTGATCATCGCTGGTGCAGGTGGTGCAGCCCACCTGCCTGGTATGTGTGCCGCCTGGACATCATTGCCTGTTTTTGGTGTTCCTGTGGAAAGTCGCATCCTTAAAGGGCAAGATAGCTTGCTTTCCATTGTTCAAATGCCTGCTGGCGTTCCTGTAGGGACATTAGCGATTGGTCGGGCTGGTGCTGTTAATGCCGCCCTATTATCAGCGTCTGTTCTATCCTTAACAGATACTGACCTTGCTGAACGTTTAGATGCGTGGCGGGCCAAACAAACCGCTGCTGTTGCACAAAGCCCTGCGACATGAGCCGTACAATATTAGCACCAGGTGCATGTATTGGGATTGTTGGTGGCGGGCAGCTTGGTCGGATGTCGGCTGTCGCAGCGTCTCGTTTAGGATATAAGGTACATATCTTAACGAACACTACTCCCAGCCCTGCTGCAGAGACCTCAGCCAAAGTTACGGTCGGATCTTATGATGACCTTCAAACACTTGAGGCATTTGCGCGTTCTTGTGATGTTATCACATTCGAATTCGAGAATATCAGCGCAGAAGGATTGAAGCATCTGTCTTCTTTCTGTCCTGTTCATCCTTCCGGGCACATTCTTGAAATTAGCCAAGATCGTATTGCAGAAAAAACTTCTTTAAGTTCTTTTGGCTTGCCTGTTGCCCCATGGTGTAGTGTCGCCCATGAAGATGACTTACATAAGCTGAAAGAATTTGGCTTCCCTTGTATCCTCAAAACCACCCGTTTTGGATATGACGGTAAAGGGCAGTTTCGGGTTCCTGATGAAGCTTCTTTTGCAGAACTTCTCCAAAAGGCAAGCAGCTTGCCTTACCCGCTGGTAGCGGAACGGCAAATCGATTTTGCACGTGAAGTCAGCGTGATGGTTGCACGAAATGAGGCCGGGGATATTCGCTGCTTTGATGTAGCAGAAAATCGACATCGGCAAGGTATTCTGCGTGTTTCTATTGTCCCTGCACAGATCATGCCTGATCTTGCGGAGAAAGCTCAAACTTTAGCAAAGACACTGGCTGAAAAAATTGGCCTTGTTGGCATTATGGGCGTTGAGTTGTTTGAAGGCCGTAATGGTGAGCTGATCGTGAATGAAATTGCTCCCCGTCCACATAATTCAGGCCACTGGACGATGAATGCTTGCATTATTGATCAATTCGAAATGCATATTCGTGCCGTAGCTGGCTTGTCTCTGCCTTCCACACGTCGTCATTCTGATTCATATATGCATAATCTCATTGGGCCAGATGATATGGCACAACTAGATAGCATCCTCTCTGAGGAAAATACGGCACTTCACCTTTATGGCAAAAAAGAAGTGCGAGAAGGACGCAAAATGGGACATGTAAATCGCATTTTTCCTCGCGGTGGTTTGCCAGGAGAAATGGTTCTGGCAACATGTCGCCCCATTCTAAAAGACTAGCTAAATTCAAAGAGAGGCTTTAAGCCTCTCTTTTTTCATCAACAGAGAGTAACCCTTATCTATAGTTCAAGCAGTAAGCCTAATTGACGAAAACTCGTTTGGGCTGCACGGGTAATAATATAATGATCTGCCACCCTTACACCGATCACCTGTAAGGCTGCTTCAATCTTCTGCGTTGTAATCACATCCCCTTTGGAGGGTGTTATCTGTCCAGCAGGATGGTTATGCACCATAATCAAACTCGTTGCTTGAAGTTCAATACAACGTTTTGCAACTTCTCTAGGGTAAACCGGAGCGTGATTTATGGTTCCTCGGCCCTGCAATTCATCTAGAATTAAGTGATTGTTTTTATCCAAAAATAGAATTCGAAATTGCTCTACCTTTTCACGGGCCATACGTGCCATGAGATAATCTTTTAAAAGAGACGATTGTTCTAATAAATCTCCTTCAGGTAAAAGAGCATACGTGTATCGATGCGCTATTTCCCGCAAAAGTTTACATAAAACATGTAGCAATTCAGCTTGCCCTGTGAATGCATCCCATTTACTAGCCTCCGCACATAATAGAGCCCCAACGGAAGGAAAGTGATTATGCACCTCCTCCAGGATCTTTTTTTGCGCCTCATCTCCGCGGAGACTCAACGCAACAAGCTTCTCTAAGAAATCAGGAGGGGGCATTGAAGGCATTATAATAACCCCTCCGCCCCCATGCTGAAGTACCACTCATTCGAAACCAAAATAGCCTCATGAATGATAATGGATAATGCACGTAATGCTTGTTTCAACCCACGCACCTCAGGAGCCAAAGCCGTTGCTGGTGAACGAGGATGATAAAAAACAATAATCACAGCCGTGGCATGACATTTCAAAAGCTGATGAGCAATATGTTTATGAGACTCTCCTATAGAGACCGAGAGATCTACCTCCGCCAAAAGGTGATTGTTTCCATCTAAGCAAAGTAGAGTCGTTTTAGGCTCCTGCACATGCTGTATTGTCCCCTTTAGGTAACGCTGCACGGCCTCACTACTGCCAAGATGTAAGAGTATGCTGTCATCCGTTGTTGTCAAAAAACGTGCCGCAGAGAGAGATAAACGCAGAACTTCAATGATGCGCTCTGTTAGGCCACATGCCTTTAAGGCCTCATCAGACGCCTGAAGCAGCTTCGCCATCGAACCAAAATGTGCCAAGAGTTGTTTTGCTAACGGTTTAGTATCTTTTCTTGGAATGGCGTAAAACAGCAAAGCTTCTAAAAGCTCATAGTCCGCCAGTGTTTCAGCTCCGTGGGTGAGAATACGAGAGCGCATTCTCGCCCTATGTCCGTGTTTTAATGACGCCACCTTACGCACAATCTGAGGATATGTCCTAGCTATTAGATACAAGCCGCATTATACCAGATTATTGTGGTTGATGATCTTTTTTCCCCTCATTTATCTTCTCCCCAGCCAGTTTATCTGGATGGGTTGAATTCAGAACAACGTCTTGCTGTTGAGACAACACAAGGCCCCCTCCTCATTCTGGCGGGTGCAGGAACCGGTAAGACGCGTGTGCTAACGACACGTTTTGCCCATATTTTGCTTGAAAAACTGGCATGGCCAGAGCAGGTTCTTGCAGTTACTTTTACCAATAAGGCTGCTCGTGAAATGCGCGAGCGCATTAGCGGCATTTTAAACAAACCTGTCGAAGGGCTATGGCTAGGAACATTTCATTCCTTATGCGCCCGTATGCTCCGCCAACATGCCCCCCGTGTAGGGCTAGAGCGCAGCTTTACGATTCTGGATACGGACGATCAGATGCGCTTGCTTAAGCAAGTCATCGAGCCATGGCGGCTTGACCTTAAACGCTGGCCTCCGGCCCAAATTATGCACCAAATACAGCTTTGGAAAGATCGCGCTCTTCTCCCTGAGGATATTACTCCTGCTCAGGATACAGATATCGCTAACGGGCAAGCGCAACCTATATATAAAGCCTATCAAGCACGACTAAAAGAACTGAACGCCTGTGATTTTGGTGACCTCATGCTGCATATGGTTACTATTTTTAGGCAACATCCCGATGTGCTTGCGCAATACCATCAGCGCTTTCGCTATATCTTAGTTGATGAATATCAGGATACTAATAGCATCCAGTATCTCTGGTTGCGCCTTCTTGCCAAAAGAGATGATGGTGCGCCGGCCAATATTGCCTGCGTGGGAGATGACGACCAATCCATTTATTCATGGCGTGGTGCGGACATCACAAACATCTTACGCTTCGAAAAAGACTTCCCTGGGGCAAAAATTATTCGGTTAGAAAAGAATTATCGCTCTACCCCTCGTATCTTAAGAGCAGCATCACAGATTATCGCACATAACGAAGACCGGCTTGGTAAAACCCTCCACCCTGGCTTGGATCAAGCCGAAGGTGACCCTATTGAAGTGATCAGTACACCTGATTCTGATGATGAAGCACGTGTTGTGGGGCTGACTATCCAGAATCTTCATAACCAAGGGCAGAATTACAAAGAAATTGCCATCCTTATGCGTGCTGGTTTCCAAACACGCGCTTTTGAAGAAGCACTCATGAGAATGGGCATCCCCTACCATATCGTAGGGGGGCTGCGTTTCTATGAACGTGCCGAGATACGTGATGCTATCGCTTATATGCGTACGGTCCTTTACCCAACAGACGACCTCGCATTTGAGCGCATTGTTAATCTTCCTAAACGCGGTTTTGGAAATGTCGCCCTCGCAAAATTACGAACAGCAGCTAGACAGCGAGGATTATCTTTACAGCAAACCCTCCAGCAGCAACTTGAACAAAAAGAACTTAAAGGAAAAGCTGCAAACTCCCTAAATGCGTTTATGGAGGCCATTCTCCTCAGCCGTCATATTGCCTCGACAGAAGGGCATGTCGTTGCAACTGAGAAAGTCCTTGAAGAGAGCGGATATCTTACCATGTGGCGTGATGACCCTAAGACGGTCGAAGCTGCAGGACGCTTAGATAATATTCAAGAACTTCTACGGGCCATTGGTGAGTTTCCAACCATGGAAGCTTTTCTTGAGCATATTGCATTAGTTATGGATACCGATAACCTGCAAGATGACCAAAATCGTGTCAGCTTAATGACCCTCCACGCTGCAAAAGGATTGGAGTTCCCAACAGTCTTCTTACCTGGCTGGGAGGAAGGTATATTCCCTTCTCAGCGCTCTTTGGATGAAGGCGGAAATCAAGCATTAGAGGAGGAGCGCCGCCTTGCTTATGTTGGGCTAACACGTGCCCGAGAACGAGCGATTATTCTGCACGCAGCAAGTCGTCGTATTTATGCTAATTGGCAGGATTCTATTCCTAGTCGCTTTATTGATGAACTTCCCTCTGAACAGATCATAAAGCGTGAACCGGCACGACAAAGCCAACGTACGGGATCCTTTTTCAACCGCCGTTTCCAGCAACATACGCCGCGTATGCCATCTGGGCGCTACTCCCCTAAAAGCCCTTCTGCTCGCCCTCCTATTCCCCTTGGCGCTACAATACGCCATAACCGCCTTGGCGAAGGGGTCGTAGTAAGTATTGAAGGCGAGCGCCTTTCCGTCAATTTTGAAGATGTGGGCCTGAAGCAAGTCATGGCCAGTTTTGTGGAGATTATATCGTGAAAGCGAAACAGAGCCCTATTGCTCCATCTTATATTGGCTCCCGTCATGCTCGAGCCTTAGAGACATTGTCTATCGTTGTTGAAGAGGTGCATGTCCCTTTATTTGAGCAAGCTCTTCTTGCCGTTTGTGATACAGTCGGCATGTTCGAAGAAGATGATGAACAACGTTTTTGGCGACTAGAAGCTGTTAAGGAGAGAGGGAAAAATGAAGAAGAGCTTGAAAATTCTTTAGCTCTTATTCGTGCTATGACGGGGGTTGATGCACCTCTTAACCGCCAAAATACAGAAGCCGAAGGTTGGCTTGCGCGCACGCAAGAGGCTTTTCCCCCACAATATGTTGGCCAGCGCTTTTGCATCCGTGGCACACACCTCCAAGATGAGCCCTTCTCAAACCGGCTCAATATTACTCTAGATGCAGGCATTGCCTTTGGCTCTGGTGAGCATGGCTCAACACGCGGCTGCCTCCGCGCCCTTGAGATGATAGCTCACCGCAAACCGCGTCACATACTTGATATGGGCTGTGGCTCGGGCATCCTTGCTATGGCCGCAGCTCGCCTTCTTCATCGACCTGTTTTAGCGGTAGATATCGAACCTTGGTCTGTTCGTGTGGCAGCCTCTAATGCACGACTAAACAAGCTAGGGCCTCTATTAGATTGCCGCTTCGGCAATGGCTGGCACACTATGGCCGTCCGTCATAATGCCCCGTATGATCTTGTTTTTGCGAATATTTTAGCTCGGCCTCTCTGTCGGATGGCTAAAGATCTAGCTAAATATCTCGCTCCGAATGGTACAGCTATCCTTGCAGGGTTGCTCAATACCCAAGCGCGTATGGTCCTCGTCGCACATCAACGCCAAGGTCTCATTCTTGAGCGGCAGCTTAAAGAAGGACCATGGAGCACGTTAATTCTCCGTAAGCCTGCGTAACTTATACTAAATCTCATATTATTCTGAGGGGTACTCACCATGTCACTCTCATCTATTCTACTTCATGATCGGCCTCATCATGTGCGTCAATATTTTGATGAGCTTGGTATAGCGGGCTTTATTATTACCCGTGGTGATGAATATCTTGGCGAGTATGTCGCTCCGTATGCCGAGCGTTTAGCTTGGCTAACGGGCTTTACTGGAAGTGCTGGTTTAGCCATCCTTTTGAAAGATAAAGGCTGCGTGTTCTCGGATGGCCGCTACACCGTTCAAATGGCAGAGCAGGCCCCCTCAGATTTATGGGATACACAACATAGCGGGCAGCACCCCCCTAGAGAATGGCTCTCCTGCAACGCACAAGAGCTTATCATTGGATATGATCCACGGCTTGTAAGCTATAATGAACTTATGTCTTGGCAGACTGATGGCGTTACATTCCTGCCTCTAGCACAAAATCCAATTGATCTCGCATGGGAAGACCAGCCCGCAGCTCCATCTGGGAATATTCACCACCACCCTCTCATCTATACGGGCCAATCAAGCTTAGAGAAACGTCATCATATTGCTGAAACATTACGGGCCTCACAGCAATTTGCCATGGTTATTGCAGATTGCACCTCCCTTGCATGGCTCCTAAATATTCGTGGCGATGACATAGCAATGACGCCCATAGCTCATGCCTATGGGATTTTGTATAGTGACGGTACTGTTGATGTCTTTGCAGATGCCAATCGATTTATTGATGCCCCAGAAGATTCAGGCATTCACCTTCTCGCTCCTACTGCATTGCCTGAACGTTTAAATGCTTTAGCAGGCAAAACAGTCAGGCTAGATCCTGCGGTTACCCCCATTTGGTTTAATGTTTGTCTTGAGAATGCACACGCACACATCTCTCATGCAGCAGATTTATGCGCCCTGCCCAAAGCAGTAAAAAATGGTACAGAGCAAGATGGCAATAAACACGCTCATGAATTAGATGGCATTGCTTTAGCACGCTTTCTATATTGGTTAGAGCACCATGGTGCGGGGCATCGGGAAACAGAACTCGCAGCTAAGCTGGAATTTTTTCGTGCTCTTGTACCAGAATATAAAGGGCCAAGCTTTGAAACGATATCGGCTGCCGGCCCTAATGGAGCCTTCCCACATTATCGAGCAGAAATAGGTAAAGACCGTATATTAGAAAATAACAGCGTTTACCTTGTAGACAGCGGGGCTCAATATCCCTTTGGGACGACAGACATTACCCGCACAGTCTGGATTGGCCCAGATGAACCCTCCCAGTCTCTCAAACAGGCTTTTACTGCTGTTCTAAAAGGGCATATTGCCATTAGTCGGCAGCATTTCCCATTAGGGTTGCCGGGCCACCGGTTAGATAGCTTTGCCCGTTCGGCTTTATGGAACATTGGGTTAGATTTTGACCACGGTACCGGCCATGGCATCGGGAGCTACCTATCCGTCCATGAAGGGCCACAGTCTATCTCTGTTGCTCCACGTCCTACCGGGCTAGTACCAGGTATGATCCTTTCTAACGAGCCCGGATATTATTCTGTTGGTGAATATGGCATTCGAATTGAGAATCTTCTCCTGGTCAAAGAAAGTACTTTGAGAAGTCCTCGCGGAACATTTTTGGAATTTGAGACATTAACCTTCACACCTATTGACCAACGCCTCATTGAAAGTTCACTCCTTTCCCCTGAGGAGGTGCAGTGGGTTAACGACTATCATGCCCAAGTGAAACAACGCCTTCTGCCTATTTTGGAAGAAGATTTGCATCCTTGGTTACACACCAGCTGTGCTCCCCTAAGCGAGAGATAGCCTGATAAAAAACCCTCCATTTAGAATGGAGGGTTTTAAAAGAAACTTTACGCTATAATAAAATGTAGAGTTTCATTTAGCAGGAGGCAGATCCTCTTCAAGCACTGTCATATTAACAGCATAAGAAACTTCGCCTTCATCTTCATCTCGGTATACAGTCCCTACGACTTCACCTGCTACAGCAATTTCTACGCTCATGCCTTTCCGGGGCGGGGCATTAACCGTAAGCTGCGGAGAACCAAGCAGACGGCGCAGAGCCGTTTGAAGACGGGGAATTTCACCAGATGAGATATCGGCCATATGACATACTCCTAAAACAAAAATGAGCTTCCCTTCTCTAACGCATCATTAAGAAGACTAAAACCCATCTTCCATGAAGAAAGAAAAACATGATAACAGAGATGTCTCTACTGAGGCGGCTAATTGATAAATTGTAAAAATCTTACCTATTTTTTTGTATTCTTTTCAGAATAGGAAAATTTCTTTATAAGATTTTTACTTTTCCCCATATATTACTGCCCGTAATACCCTCGCTTTAATAGGAGATAGAATGACCTTCCGGACGATGATGCGCAGTTTTGTTTGCCTATGTCCTATTGCTCTTTCAGCGTGTGGGTATTGGGATTCTCGAGAAGCGCATAGAGCTCAATATGAAATGGTCGGTATGACCAGTTACGATCTTCAGGCCTGTGCAGGTGTTCCGAACTCTTCAAAAAAGCTCAATGATACAACAGAAATCTGGGAATATGATATTTCTCGGCCAAATGTAAATTCAGCCAGCACGCCGAGCATGTCCGTCTTTCCTATCAATATGACGGAAGTTACAAATATTTATCAAAATATTTTTGGTAAAGGTGGCTCTGCCTGCCGCATGTTTGTACGCGTTGATCATGACCGCATTTCTGAAATCCACTATGCTGGTGACAATGATGAATTCATTGGAGAAGACGGTATCTGTTCCATGATCACACGAGGCTGTGCTCGCCAACGTGAGAGTACAATGCGTGATGCTCCTGGTATTTGGCCAATGGGTCCAATTTCTGCCTTCCACTCCGTACCGACAGAAACACAGTCCCCCGAAGCTACTTACTCGGATAAATCCAGTAAATTTGCACCAAACTACGATCACAAACCATCAGAGCCTCTTATTCAACCTATCCCTAAAGACGGGAAGGTCTCCGTGGCACCACGGAATAACGGGCTTTTATATATCCAGCAGGGGAAAAATGGCCTCCCTGTGCTCAATAATACAAAATAAGCCCTACAAAAAAGGCACCCTTTCATGGGTGCCTTTTTTGTGTCTACTCTTCCGATTAAAGAAGCCTCTTAAGACAACAAATCCTTCATTCGGCGAACAGAAGCAGCTAACCCTACAAAAACCGCCTCGCTGATAAGAAAATGTCCAATATTTAGTTCCACTAACCCGGGCAATTGTGTAATCGGTTCCACATTCTCATAATTTAAACCATGCCCTGCATGTAGCTCGAGGCCATACTCTGCTGCAATTAGAGCCGCCCGTTGCAGACGCTCCAACTCTCCTGGCTTGCCTAATGCATAAGCACCGGTATGCAGCTCAATCACTGGAGCCCCTAGCTCTGCGGCCATTTTTATGGCTTCTGGCTCAGGGTCGATAAAAAGTGACACTCGGATCCCTGCAGCGCTCAATCGTGTGATGAAGGGCTTAATTTTATCTTTTAACCCAACGACATCTAAGCCCCCTTCTGTCGTAAGCTCCTCTCTCCGCTCAGGAACTACACAACAGGCATGTGGCTTCACACGGCAGGCGATATTTGTCATTTCCTCCGTTGCGGCCATTTCAAAGTTCAATGGAGCAGATAAACCGCGAAGTTTCTCTATATCTTCATCACGAATATGACGTCTATCTTCCCGCAAATGTGCTGTGATACCATCTACACCATGCTGTAAAACGAGTTCGGCTGCCTTTAGAGGATCCGGATATGCTTCCCCACGGGCATTACGCAATGTAGCAACATGGTCAATATTCACACCAAGACGGATCATGACCGCTTCTCCATTTTTCTTAGCTCAAATCCGCATCATTTTTGCGGCGCTGTTGGCTCATTTCGTGCGCTGTGGCCAGAGCCGCTAAAAGGCTAGATACATCAGCCTTACCAACTTCCCCCGGATGAGTGGCAATGTCAAAAGCCGTTCCGTGATCTGGCGATGTCCTGATGATAGGAAGGCCTAATGTGATATTTACACCTCCCGCCATATCTAAAGTCTTCACAGGGATAAGACCTTGATCATGATATAAACAAATTGCAGCATCATAGCGTGGGCGAGCTGCTGCACTGAACATTGTATCTGGCGGCATTGGCCCCACGACATCGTATCCCTGCTGACGTAATTTCTCTATCGCTGGCGCAATAATTCTCTGCTCTTCTTCCCCCATTAAACCATTTTCACCAGCATGAGGGTTCAGCCCTGCCACAGCCAAACGAGGACGTAAAAGGCCAAAATCACGTTGCAATGACGCTGCTGTTAAATGAGCGACTTCAATAATACGCTCCTGGTTCAATGCTTTGATGGCATCCTTCAGAGAGATGTGAATGGTTGTTAGCACCACCTTAAGTTGTGAGCATGCCAGCATCATTACTTCTTGGCCTGAAACACCACACAAAGCTGCAAGAAATTCTGTATGGCCGGGATGCTGGAAGCCTGCCTGTGAGAGGACATGCTTTGCAATTGGGTTTGTAACAACGGCCCCACTTTCTCCCTCCTGCACGAAACGTACAGCCTGCTCAATACTCTGAATCACCGCAGAGGCATTCACGGAGTTAGGAATTCCGGCTTGCACAGGTTCGGGACATTGCACGGGAATAACAGGTAAAGCCCGGGGGAAATACTCTATTGCCTGCTCTGGTTTTTCGATGCACCGAACAGGAATATCTTCCCCCAGCAAGGTAGGATCCCCTATCCAGAAAAAAGGCATGTCCTTCTGGTGTAAAGCCCGCCATGCTTTTCGTGTAAGCTCTGGCCCTACACCCGCAGGGTCTCCCATTGTTAAAGCCATAGGAAGAGACATGCCGAATATTCTTTCTTCTACCGTGCTAAAGCTGCAAGAATACGCACCCAAGAACGAATGCCGTGATAAAAAGAGTCAAAACCATACTGCTCATTAGGCGAATGGATACGATCATCAGCTTGGGCAAAGCCGATCATCAAAGCATCCATCTCCAAAGCGGCACGCACTTCTTCTGCAACCGGGATAGACCCACCACAACCCGCCATAACGGCCTTCTTACCCCATTCAGTACTTAAAGCACCTAAAGCGGCGGGCAAGAAAGGACTTTCTTTAGAGACAGCAAAACCCGCCGAAGCACCATGAGGGGTAAATTTAACCTCTACATCTTCTGGAAGGGCATTTCGAATATACGCCCGGAATGAATCCCGAATTTTAAGCGGGTCCTGCCCTGGCACTAAGCGGAAAGAAATCTTCGCAGAAGCACGAGCAGGAATAACCGTCTTAAAGCCTTCATCTTGGTATCCGCCGGAAATACCATTTACCTCAAAGCTAGGGCGGCACCATGTTTGTTCCACAGCGCTATATCCCTTTTCCCCAGCGGCAACAGACAAGCCAACCTCACCTAGCAAAGCAGCATCATCGGTGAATAATTCTTTCCATTGGGCACGCGTCTCCGCATTAGGCTCGATGATGCCATCATAAAAGTTTGGCAGTGTCACCCGGCCATTCTCATCACGCAGGCCACTCAGGAGTTTACACAACAAAAAGGCAGGATTAGCAGCGGCATTCCCATACATACCTGAGTGTAAATCATGCGAGGCTGCAATAAGTTCTATTTCCTCAGCCACTGTGCCACGTAAAGAAGCTGTAATTGCTGGAGTTGTGCGGTCTGGCATTGCAGTATCGCAAATAAGTGCAATATCTGCCTTCAACTCGTCTGCATGGGCTTTTAAAAACGGTAAAAGATTTTCTCCCCCAGATTCTTCTTCCCCCTCCAATAAAACACTTACTGCAACAGGTAAGCTCCCATGCACAGCTTTCCACGCACGACAAGCTTCAATAAAGGTCATGACCTGCCCTTTATCATCACTCGCTCCACGGGCAACAATGACCTGCCTACCTGTGCTATCTGTTTTTACGCATGGCTCAAAAGGGTTTGTATCCCATAAATGATCTGGGTCGGTAGGTTGAACATCATAATGACCATAAAAGAGGACATGTGTTTGTTTATCAGCCTGTTTTTTGGACAAGTCATTATCATGAGCAACGACCATAGGATGTCCTGGTTCAGCCCATTCTACTTCGCGCAAAGACGCCGAGAAACCTAATTCCTCTAATTGTTGAGACAACCACCGTGCGGCCTTCCGACAATCTTCCTTATGGCTTTTTTGTGTAGAAATACTAGGAATACGTAACAGGTCAAACAAGCGATCACGCGCCTCACCCCACGTGTTATCAACATGTTGCAAAACAATATTGGTTACGTCACTCACTGTTTGGTCCTTCATGCGTAAATAGCCTACTCTTAAGGTAAAGTTACACCTAAATGTGTGGGTAATACCATGCTCTCATGTTCCGCTTCCTCCTCCTCATCCTCTATAGAGGAAGGAGAAGCTTGCCTACACATAGTAAGGTCAACCCGCAAAGGGGCAGGTGAAAATACCCTTTCAGAATTCTTCTCTTTATGGACGGCATAGCTATATGGCTGTTGAGCTTTTCCAAATGCGAAGGCTAGCAGTTCTTCAAGCGCCCTCTCCAATAGAGCCTCATTATGCCGTTGGCTAACACAGTTACGTACCTGCCGGCTGAGGGCGCTCCATAACGTATGGTCTTCATACAGCTTTATAAGTTGAGAGGCAAAATGCTCAGGATTATTTAGTCCGCCATCTAGAGCTTCTACTCCATCTTTCCAGCCTAACCGTTCCATTTGTGGTGTACTAATAACGGCTGGAAGTCCGGCTGCTCCAGCTTCAAAAATCTCTGTAGCCTGTGTTGATAGCACACGTGACGGAACGATAAGGACACGACATTTCTTAATAAGCTCTGGCAGCTGTTCGCTCTTTGCAAACCCATATAATGAGGCTAGCCGTCCATAAAAGCTCAGATCGACCATGTCATGATGGTAACCCACAACCCAAATGGGTAAATGCTCTCCAAAATGTTTATGCAAATAAGGCATCACAGAGAGACAAAACCAATTAAACCCTTCATGCCCCGCATCGCCTGATTCATAAATCGATAGTGGGAAAAGGAGCCCTTCACGCTCAGCAGGTTCATTCTCTATTGCCTGCGACTTACAGGAAACTGCATATGGCAGCATCATTACATTGCCATAGCCCATTTTCTTCAAGAGCTCGGCCTCTACTGTATCTCCGACAATAATACTTTGGCATAACCACGCATAACGTAGCTCTTTTTTCGTCTCTTCCTGTAAGAAATCTACATCATTTTGCCCACCAACAACCCGCCTCAAATAAGCTTCACTTGCTTTCACACCTGGCCCGTGTTGGCTTACTGTGTCTAGAATAATAGCTCTTTCAGAAAATGACACTACGCCCGAAGCTAAGCACGCACCAATCTGATTTAACGTATCCGTGCCATTAACCCATAAAAGTTTTAAGCCTAGCTGTCTTTTCTGCAGAAGGTCCTGAAAATCCTCAATACCCGCCAAACATTCCACACTTTCTGGGTAGTCATAAGAAACTGTCAAACGGTCTTCTGCACCACGGCGTAGCCCAACAACCAACACTTGCCAGCCAAGGCGGCAAAACATTTTGATATGCCGCATGATACGCTGAGCCGGCCCACCTTCCTCTTGCCGAGGTAAATGTGAGAAAACCATCATAACATACGGATGTTGTGCTTTTCCTACTAAACCATCTCCTGCTGAAATCGCATGCGCTGATAAAAATGCGGGAAACAAACGCCGCAACTGCTCTCCCGCTGCCGGTGGCAGAACATACTCCCCTTCTACATCTGTCAGTCTTTTTACTTGGACTGTTGGTAGATAAGAGAGAGTTTCTCCCACATATCTCAACGCAACAGATAAAAATGCAAAGAAATTTTGCGAGGGACACACTTCTAGGCTGTCTAGCGCTTTTATAAATCCCTTCCTGTGGGCAAATAATACTCCAGCCTGAACAGCCTCTACCTCACGTTGAACGTCCCTTCTTTGCTCATTCCCATAAGCAGTAGCTGTACCATTCCGCCATAAGGCACTTCCTGCCTCTAAAATACGATTATTTGTGGAGAGGATCTTCCCTCCTCCTCCTACATGCTCTTTCTGTAAGAAAGATAAAATCGGAGATAATGCCATGGGCAACATGTGCATCCCCGCTTCTATAAGAAGTACTTTCTGGCTACGTACATACCTAAGAGCATCTCGTACACGTTTCTTTAGAGAAGATCGCTCTTCAAAGAAAATACCCTGCACCCCTTTGACGCACTGCTCTAAACGTAACTTGGCAAGATCATTGCCAGTGCTTGCAATGATAATCTGGACCCCTGCTATATTTTGCTCATGTAAAGAAATAAGCGTTGCAATATCTTGCAAATACTGCCCAGACGATAAGAGGATAATGCTCAAAGGAGGTTCGTTAAAACTCTCAAAGTGTAACGGATAGCGAAATAATGAAGGCAAACACGCAATGATTTTTTCCATTGCTAAAGCTCTACTTACTTGCTCAGATAATTCTGGAACAGGTGCTGCTTGAAACATACCCTCTTGGCGCATAATCCATAAAACAAACACATCATCTGCATGTGCTATATTTAGGTCATGCGGTAGATTAAGTGTCTGAGCAAAAACGTCTAAATCCACTCCTTCAGAAGGCTGCCGTTTTTCCCCTGCCCCTGTTCTTACAAAATGTGCATAGCCATTGCGGAAGATCCCTTGATCTACAGCTTCTTTCACATCTGGATAGCGGGTTAAGTAATACTCTTCTTTAAAATAAGGATTTGGATTATACCGCTCTGCCTCTTCGCAAGCGACATAATGATGCAACGGGTTTATAAATACCCCTTGCTCTATCAATTCTTGTACTTCTGGGTATGTCTTCAAATACCATGAAGGATCAAAATACCATGAGGTGCGAACAAACCCCATTTCAGGCTCTTCCAGGGACAGATACTGCTCTACTGCCCCTCTCTGGAAATCAAAGGGAATATTATTTTTTAAACACTCCTGAAGAAAAATCTCTGGATTAAAAAGAGGATGAGCCTTTCTAAAATGGCGATCCCCTACTCTGAGATAGTGATCATACACATTCACATAACCATCCCTTAAAATGGCATGGGCTGTATAATCTTTATTATTCTTCAGATAATACTCTAACGAAAACAGCCAATGTGCAGCGCAACTCGGGCAACCAACCTCTACATAATGTTGGAAACCACTTGCAAAGATTCCCTTTTCCCGTACGCTACGCAGAACATCTGGATTATTCTGCAAATACCATTTTTCATCAAAATAACGATTAGGCGAATGACCGCTCTCACCTTCATCCATCTCCCATAAAGTTGTGAGATCATCATCTGAATATGCTCTCTCATCCTCGGAGAAGGTCATTCCATAGCGCCGGCGATACCAAGCAGGATCAAATTTATACCAAGCAGGTGTGTGTGCATGCTCTTGTGTTAGATTGCCCAACAAAATCCTGCCTTCGCCCATACTATCCTCTGTGGCTTTCTTTAATTAAGGAGAAATATCTAAATGCTTTTCCCCTTATCTACTATCATACTGCCTGTGAAAAGAACTCTCTGTGAGGGCATCAGTTTTTTTAGATCACATCTTTATCAAAATCTTGTAATTATTCCCGCCATTCATCCACTAAAAATAGATATCACACAGCCATCTTGCCCCCGTCCCGGAGGCAGGATAGAAATATTTCTATGATACGGCTCTTCATCATTGTCCTATTCTTAGCGTTTATCGCTATTTTCTCATTAAGTAACCTTAACGAGATCACCATTTGGTTTGCCACCTTTGGCATGCCAATTAAAGTAGGCCCTTTGATAGCTCTTCTATCTCTGCCTTCTCTCTGCTTAGGCTTCCTGCTTGGCTGGGTGGGAGAGCTCCGCCAGATCAGGCGAGCCCGTAAAGCTGAAGCTCATGCTCGGCAGTTTCAGAAGCAAATTCTTGAGCTTCACAAACGTGTTGACCAGCTCAATATCTCTTCCTCCCTTCCCCAAGAGAGCGAGACAGTCAGCCTTCCGCATTCATCTTCTGAGAAATAAGACAACATCCCATGTCCACACACCGCACCCGCCTTATCGCAGCACTTGATACCCCATCATATGAGCAAGCTGCTCATTGGAGTGCCGCTTTAGAAGATAGTGTAGATGCTATTAAATTAGGCTTAGAATTTACCTATGCATGCGGGCTAGATGCCGTTCAAAAACTCAGCGCATCTCAAAAATTATTTCTTGATCTTAAATTACACGATATCCCTAACACTGTAGCTTCCGGACTACGTGCCCTTACCCCCATTCAACCAGTACTTACGACCATTCATGCTCTTGGCGGTGCTGAAATGATTGCACGCTCCCGCGCCGTGCTTGAAGAAGAATTTGCCGAGGCAACACAGCGTCCTAAACTTCTTGCTGTTACCGTTCTTACCAGCATGAATGAACAAGCTCTCTCAGATATTGGCATCAATGCCACTCCTTTAGAAGAAGTTGTGCGTTTAGGTCGCATGGCCATTAATGCAGGGGCTGATGGACTTGTTTGTTCTGCCCATGAAATTACAGCACTACGTGATGCCTTAGGCGATAAGCCTGAGTTAATTGTGCCAGGTATTCGCCCCGCTGGTTCTCAAACGGATGATCAAAAACGTGTCATGACTCCTGGCCAAGCTGCCAAGGCCGGTGCGGACTGGATTGTCGTGGGACGACCTATCACACGCGCGGCTAACCCTGCGCAAACTGCTCGTGATATTCAAGAAGAACTACAAGCAGCCTCGTGAGCGTTTCTATAAAAATCTGCGGTCTCACACGAGCAGAAGATATGCGCCTGTGCGCTCGTTTAGGAGTAAAATGGGTGGGGCTCGTCTTTCATCCCGCCTCTCCCCGCTTTGTTACTGTCGACCAAGCAAAACTACTTCACGATTCTATCCCCCTTCCACAAGAAGGGGGCCCTCTGCGAGTTGGTCTTTTTGTAAAACCCACCCAAGAGCAAGTGGAACATACTCTCAATCATGTTCCACTAGATATTTTGCAGCTCTATACAAATGAAGATCAAGCACAACATTTACGCACAAAAACACAAAAACCCGTTTGGCTTGCACGCGGTATTACATCACAAGCGGATCTTCCCACAAACTCAACTGGGCTAGATGGCTATATTATTGAAGCCCCTGCACAAAAAGGAGATACTCGCCCTGGTGGGTTAGGACGTACCTTCGATTGGTCACTCACCCAAAATTGGCAGGCTCCTGCCCCATGGTTACTCGCTGGCGGCCTTACACCCGATAATGTCGCAGAGGCTATTCAGACTAGCCAAACACCAGCAGTTGATGTTTCCTCTGGCGTTGAAACCGCTCCTGCTCTTAAATCTTCCTTTCTTATTGAAAAATTTATTCAAAAAGCACACGAAGGGGCTTGCCTCCTGAAAAAATAATGCTATTGTCCCCACAAGCTCGACGGAGAGGTGGCCGAGCGGCTTAAGGCGCACGCTTGGAAAGCGTGTGTACGTTAATAGCGTACCGAGGGTTCGAATCCCTCTCTCTCCGCCATAATCTACTTCTTGGCGAGCTTACAGATTTCTCCCAATTCTAAAAGAAGAGACATTCCCAGTACAATACGGGAAGTCACTTAATGCGTTCACCTGATCCCCACTTTCACAACTAAGTGAAATTCTCACAGCGCAATTCTGCGCTACCTTCACTTTATGCCAGCGCGCTCTTCCTACTGGATCTACTCTAGCGAGTGTATGGGAGCGCATTAACCGCGCTCCCATGGCCAGCATTACGCCCGAGAGAAGATTACATCATTCTCCAAGCGTGATTTGGGACGTTTTGCATTGTTATCTGCTTCCGCATGATAGCCAAGCGATACAATAACAAGAGGCGTTAGACCTTTTTCTTTTAGGCCAAACTCTTTGGAAAGCAGCTCAGGCTCAAAACCTTCAATCGGTGTTGCATCAACCCCTAACATTCCCGCGGCAAGCAAAAGAAAACCCTGCGCTAGGTAAACTTGCTTTTGATTCCACGCAGCAACATCTCCAGCTTTTTCGTGCAAGCCAACATACATGCCGCGTGCTCCCTTAAAGCCATCTTTGGCCTCGGCATTTTCATAACGCCCGTCTTTATCTTCCTGCTCTAGGACCTCGTTTAAATAATCTTCAGACAAAACATCTCGAGCACAGAGAACAATAACGTGCGATGCGTCTTTAATCTTGGGCGTATTGTAAGAAGAAACACCGGGTGTTGACGCAGCAATGCGGTCTTTGCCAGCCTGATTATCAGCAACAATAAAGTGCCAAGGCTGAGCATTTACAGATGACGGACTGTAACGAAGGGCTGCCAAGAGCTGATCCATTGTCTCTTGAGGGATACGACGCGTCGTATCGTAAGCCCTTGTTGTGTAGCGTGTTTTCAAGACATTTAGCAGATTCACGATTTATTCCTCCACATTCTAGCAATCTAATGTTCCACTTTTATCAAACAATACTAGGAAGGTAAACAGCACCTTTCTGATCCTATAATATAGGCGTCTCGATTGTGTGTTATCTTTAATTTATACCACTCAAAAATAAATTCTCTTTTAGAAACATGTCTAAATGATTTGAATGTCAATTATATGCTTATGATAATGATTCTCATATAAGTTGATAAAAATGATTATTAACTTCATATACTTTATAGTTAAAATAATTATTGCTTTTATATTCAAAACAAAATAACTAATACATGAATCCTTTCTTCTTTAAACAAAACTCATCTACTTGGAGAGCGTCATGGCAGCTAAAGACCCTAAGGTAATTGAATATCTAAACACACAGCTTGCTAACGAGCTGACAGCTATCAACCAATATTTCCTGCATTCCCGCACCCTCAACCATTGGGGCGTCACAAAACTCGGGAAAAAAGAGTATGAAGAATCCATTGAAGAAATGCGGCATGCTGACTGGTTAATTGAACGCATTCTTTTCCTAGGCGGGCTGCCCAATCTGCAACGCCTCAATCCTTTGCAAATTGGGCAAAATGTGCAGGAAATTTTGGAATGCGATCTTAAAGTCGAAGAGATCGCCCTTGAGAACATTCGTGAAGGTATCGCCTATTGCGAAAGCGTACGCGACTTCGTATCTCGTGACCTACTCTTTAAGATTTTAGCTGATGAAGAATCCCATGAGGACTTCATTGATACACAGCTCGATCTCATTAAACAGATCGGCATTGAGCGCTACATTCTGCTCAACTCTGAAAGTGCCGATCAGAATAACGGCTAATTATAAAAGCTACCTATTCTAAGGAAAAGAACCTCCCTTATGGGAGGTTCTTTTTTTATGCCCGCGAGGCTCCGACCACCTGCAAATTCACTTCCTCATCTACCTGCGCTGCAGCAGAGCATGCACAGCGGTTCTTCAAAGCTGCCTTCAGTAAACACGCAACGCCCGGTACACAATTACCACACTGTACCCGGCACTTCTTAGCCGCATACACCCCAGACAATTTCACAACACCGCTTTGGATAGCCGTCTCTACATCTTTATCGGACAAGCCATTGCACGAACATATAATCATCTACATTTCCGCCTCTGAGGTGGCTCTCTTTCACCTACAACGATAATGCAAATGACATTCTTTCGCAAATAAAAATACTATTCTCTTATTCTCTTGTGAGGAGAATAATTTTATTTATATAAATAATAAAATTTTCATTATGTATAGTAGTTTTTACTTAAAAATAAGTAAGAGTGAAAAATTATACGGAAAATATAAGTATATATACTTAAAATCTATATAATTTTCTAGAATTTGAATTACCGAAAATCTTATGTTAGAGCTATGCACACTCACATAGCGCGATCTTTCCATAATTTATTATTTTTATGGAACAAAGAAATACGTATTTGCGCTTTCTAATATTAGGGATCGAGCACTCTCGTAGGTCCCTACCCACTCATCTGGGAGGTATATTCAACCTTCTTCAAGGCAATATACACACCCATATCTGCTGGAGAGATTTTATGACCGAAGCGTCAACTGAGAAACGCAGTTTTGTAGAAAAAATAGGCATACCAGGAGCCCTCTTCTGGGCGTTTGTCGGGCAGCTTCTCTTTATGGTCGGGGATGGAGTTGAAGCCGGGTATCTTGATACCTTCATGCTTCACACCGGACATCCTCAAAGTTTTGTGAATGAATTATTCACATTCTACGGCATCACCGTCATGATTGCCGCATGGTTTGCAGGTCCGTTATCAGACTTAATGGGTCCTAAGAAGGTTATGTGGATCGGTCTCATTCTCTGGGCCGTGCTGGAAGTTGGCTTCCTTACTTTTGGGCTCACCCCCAACAATAGCAGTATGATCCTTACATTCTACGCATTACGGGGGTTTGCATACCCTCTCTTTGCTTATGGCTTCTTAGTTTGGATCGCAGCTGCAACACCTTCTTCTATGCTTGGCTCTGCAGCTGGCTGGTTCTGGTTTTCATTCTCTGCTGGTCTACCTACACTGGGCTCGCAATTCGCTCGCTTTGCCATCCCCGCTATTGGCGAGATCAATACCTTTTGGTGCTCTCTAGGGCTGGTTGTCATTGGTGGCTTAATCGCCCTTCTCTTTACGCACGAACCAAAAGGCTCAAAGCGATTGCTGTCAGCTGATGTATCTACCAAATCTATCTTCTTAGATTCAGTCAGTATCATTTGGAGAGAACCTAAAACCTTCATTGCTGGGATCGTCAGAACGGTAGATACGTCTTCCGAGTATGCATTCTTGGCAATTATGCCTGGTTTCTTTGTGGATCATCTAGGCTTTAGCCTAGGGCAATGGCTGAACCTGCTATCGCTTATCTTCCTCAGCAACATCATCGTTAATTTGATCTCCGGTATGGTGGCAGACCATATTGGCTATCGCTTTGTTGTGGCTGTCTTTGGTGGGATTGGCGGGTTTATTACCATTCCGCTCTTCTACTATGTTCCTCTTTGGTACCCAGGCAACTTCTTTGCTGCTGCTATTGTCGGCATCCTGTACGGCGCCTCTGTCGCAGCTTTTGTGCCACTCTCAGGGCTTATGCCGCAAATTTGTCCTAAAGAAAAAGCAGCCGCTCTTTCTATTCTTGGGCTTGGTGCAGGTGCGTCCACGTGGGTTGGCCCAGCTATTGTTTCTCTTTGCGGGGCTATTTTCGGCAGCGGAATGGCTTATGTCATTTGGACATTCGCTATCATCTATCTTCTCACAGCAGCTCTGACAATGACGCTAAAGGTCTCCCCCGAAGCGCAGCGTTATATTAAAGAACAAGAAGCTCAACAAAACTAACCCTCTCATTCCTTTCGAAATGAGAGCAAAGGCCACCTCTTACAAAGAGTGTGGCCTTTTTTATTGGCTTATAATTTTTAAAGTCATAACCGGTATGCTACCCAGTCACACGGAAATCACCTACTAGACCTTGCGATCACATTCATAGTGGCGCAATCTTTAGAAGGTATTAAAGCTTAATGTTTTAAGGAGTTGACCATGGCTGTCACTAAGCTTGTTTTGGTCCGTCACGGCGAAAGCCAATGGAACCAAGAAAATCGTTTCACCGGCTGGTACGATGTCGAACTTTCCGACAAAGGGCGTGATGAAGCCAAGGCTGCTGGCCAGCTTCTACAAAAAGAAGGCTACTCCTTCGATTTCGCTTACACGTCTGTTCTCAAGCGTGCCATCCATACCTTATGGAATGTCCTTGACGGCGTGAACCAAGCTTGGCTCCCTGTTGAGAAAAACTGGCGCCTGAATGAGCGTCACTATGGTGCTCTCCAAGGCCTGAATAAAGCTGAAACCGCAAAGAAATATGGTGATGAGCAAGTCAAACAATGGCGCCGTGGTTTTGCAGTTACTCCACCTGCACTAGAGCGTTCTGACGAACGTTTCCCTGGGCATGATCCTCGCTATGCGAACCTGAGCGAAGATGAACTCCCAACAACTGAGAGTCTAGCCCTCACAATTGAGCGTGTTATTCCTTATTGGGAGAACACCATTCTGCCCCGCATTAAAAAAGGTGAAAAGGTCATCATTGCCGCTCACGGAAATTCTCTCCGTGCATTGGTGAAATACCTCGACAATATGACTGAAGATGAAATCCTCAACCTAAATATCCCTACAGCTGTGCCACTGGTTTACGAGTTTGATGAGAATTTCAAACCTGTAAAACACTACTACCTCGGTAATGCCGACGAAATCGCAGCTAAAGCTGCTGCCGTCGCAAACCAAGGCAAAGCTAAATAAGGCCTAGTCAAAGGGGAAATGAGCTCTTATTGCTCTTTCCCCTTCTTCTAGCCACTGGAATATACTTAAGCAATTAAATGCAACTCTCTTAGATGGAACATTTCCCACAACTCATAAGTTTGTAAGATCACAAACTTTTCACCATCGGTACAATCTACTAATGATTTTTCCATCAATTTTTCTTTCCAGAAGACCGTTTTTTGGGGCCGTCTAGGTAACTGGTCAAGGCGCTTAAAAAAGAACCATGGTGAACGCACTACATCATAAAATGTCATGCTCTCTGGTATTATTTCCTGGAAATAAGGAAGTAATTCTTCTGTTCTTTTTATAACAAAATGTGGTTCTACTTCTTGCGGAGAGAGGAACCAGCCTATTCTCTGTAAAATACTGCTCTCCATACTTGTAATTCTAACAAGAATAGGAGAAACGATCATACCGCCAATTATAGGAAAGAACCAAATTATAAGAGAGAATTTGGTAATATGAAGCACCCTTTGCACTTCTACCGTATCATGAGGAAAAACTTGTGTAACAATAACGTAGGAAATAATACTGCCTACCACACTCATCCATGCGGTCTGAGATAAGACTTCTGACCATGATAAACATCTATCTCTTCTATTTTGCGTTCCCCAATGTATTTTTTTTCCTAAAATCCAAAACAGCAACATTTTTGTTAATTGGCACATATACATAGGAGCAATGAGCATAGCATAAATAGCATATACGCAATATGATATTGTCATCTTTGCAAACCCTCCAAATAAATGTGTCTTTCTTTTCTTATAAAAATAAAGAGTTGATATTCCCCATTTTGCTACAATAGAAAATAATAGAAAAAACAACGAGAATATTATAATAGGTGAAAACATTTTCATAAAAAAATATGATTTTATTGGATGATCTAATACATAAATCAATCCAGATGATGATAGTAAAAAGAACAGCCAACCAAATATAGAATTAAAATAATTAAATGCACCAAAAAATAGACGAACCTTATATAGAAAATGAATTTTTTTAAAAAATAGGACCCTTAAAAAGTTCATGTTGCCATACATCCAGCGCATTTCCCGCCGAAAATCATCAATAAAATTCGTTGGTAACTCTTCAAAGCTTTCTATCTGGGGAAGAGACCAAATTTCATACCCGGCTCCGTCAAGTAATGCAGCTTCTATATAATCATGTGACAAAGGCCGTCCTCCACTCCAGGGGCCTTTTTCCCTTAATATGGGTAAATTACAATGCTCAGCAAAGGCTCTTGTTCTAATTATTGCATTATGGCCATAATAATAAGATCTTCCCATAAAGAAGAAATTTTGTGCATAAAATAATATTTTTGACGTAAATGAATTTATAAATTTACTAATTCTTGCATATACCGTCTTCCTCATGACAATATTTAAGTATGACTGCAATATACCAATATTATCGTTACCCTCCATAACTTTAGCCATTATCAACATAGACTTTGCTGGAACTATACTATCCGCATCCAACATCATCATATATTTATATTCTGGCGAATATCTTCTAATAAAATCTGAAATATTCCCTAATTTTGCATCAGAATTATGGTTCCTTCTTCGATAAACAAAAACTGTGTCCGGATACATCTCTTTCATTTTTTCGATTGCAAACATTTCTTGAGATACCAGATCTATACATCTACTATCCGATAAAACAAAAAAATCGAAATGCTCCTTTTCATCATATCCCTTCATATCTTCGACCATTGCCGAAATGGCAGCACATATACGTCGAATATCCTCATTATAAATGGGAATTATTATTGCTATTTTTGTTGTTTTATTTATATCACACGCATTATGTATGGGGTTATACTTGTCTTTACCTAAAGGCAATAAAGCAGCATACAGCCCAAACCACATACCTACAAAATAACTTACTCCTAAATAACCAATAGTAAAATAAAAAATAATAAATGGAATAATAATATAAAGGTTATAATTATAAAATAAGAGAAAAAAAAATGTAGATAGGGACAATGAAACCATAATCCCAAAGGAACATATCCTGTTTAATATCAATCTTTTCCTACAAACTTTTCCCCATTTTTTTTTGTTATCAGAAAAAGACATACTTTTTCACCATATCTTTTATTGTATCTTTCGTGTGTATATTTATAGTAAATCTTTCATTATACTCCTTAATATTCTTCTTATAAGATCGTGTATTCCCTATAAATGCTTTAAGCTCCTCCCAAGAGTTTATAAAATAAATATCCTCTTCACCATGAAGACATGGCAAAATATCATTAATATATTTTGCAAGTTTTACTTTATCTTTGAACATTATAGATACTCACCCAATATCATTTAATTGCAGCCACTGACATGCCTTGCCCTGCAACAAACATAAACATACCTAAGATTTGTTGCATTGTGACTGACTTAGACGCTGGAATATAGACCATATCACCATCTTCCACCGGCATGATCTGACTAGCTTCCATACCCGTGAGACGGGCAAAGTTTACTTTATAAATAACCGAATGGTCATGCTTAAAGATGAAAACTGCGCGCCCTTGGGCTGCCTGAGGATTTAAGCCATTTACTTGCGCCATAACCTGTGAGAGCGTTGGAGGCTCTGCAAAAGGCGCTATCTTGGGAGCTGACCACCCCGCTCCAAGGCATATCACGCGCACACTTGGCTTATGTTGCAATGTAATACGGTCCCCCGCCATAAGAGGAATTTTATTCAATAAAGCTGTCCGCAAAGGAATATTGTAGGCCCTGCTTTTTCTGACAAGTAGAATATTCATCCCAAGGTCAGTACCATGGAGGGATTCACCTACAACATAGCCACCAGCCCATGCCAAAGCTTCCGCTAAATTCATCCCTCCATCTCTCCAATTTAATATACTTGGCTTATTAACGGCTCCCATAATGACAATATTTTGGCCATGACTTACTTTGGGCTCTACGACTACATCAATCCCCACAAATTGGTGTGTTGCTGCAAACTTAGATCGTATAAACTCCTGAGCTTTATATAAATTCATTCCACTGATATGAATTAAGCCAATGTAGGGCAGATAAATAAATCCCCGGCCATCTACCCTAAACATTCCCATCTGTGAACGATGTGGCACCATGGCTCCCAAAGCTTCTCCTTCAGAAACCCCGCCTTGGCCTCCCTGCGTCCACAGGACAATATTTAAGCTATCTCCAGGATAAATTTGATTTTCTATATACTTCTCCTGTGTGTTTTGAAGAGTAAAGAGTAGGTCTTTTTCTTTTCTGGCCTCAAATTCTTTAACACTCTTTGCAAGCTTCTCAGCTACTGAGGGTTCTACATTCACTAAAGGAGGATGACTTTGCTTTTTAGCCTCTTTGACAATCAAAGATGCATGCGGCCCAGTGGATGGCATAAATGAGCATCCACAAACCAGCAGCATACTCAAAAATACTCCTCCAATTTTTTGAGTTTCATACCAAAAAATGTAGCCTTTTGTCTGACGAAATGAATCACACACCCACATGACACGCCTCATTTCACTAAAAGATAAATTACAAAAGATGTAAAAAATAAAATTGCCGCCCAGTATAATGCTCTAGGTCGTGTAGGATTTGTGGGATGAATTGGCTCCTCTATTACATCAATATAGTACGCATGCTTTAGAGAGGATCTAAAACTTTCTAATAAACTTTGTTCATCGAGCATAATGTTTCTAATATCTTCTTGTACATTACTCTCAGCCTCTTCATACTTCTTGTATACATCAGCTTGCGAAGCAATTTCTTTTCTTTGGGCTGCGATATCCTCATCTAACGACGCTAACTGTACCTTCAGGGCAGCTATTTTTTCTCCCCTTTCCGCTAAAAACTGTGTCGCAGATGCTTTCGTTTTAACAATAATTCTTTCTTTCTGAGCTTCTGATAAGCTTTCAAGAACTGCTTGATACTCACTTTTGAGATCTGGTATTCCCGCACTTTTTTGTAAAAGTGAAATATTGTCTAGGTCACTTCTTAACTTGTTCCTGTCTTCAAGCAGTTTTTGAGATAACATATCTCTTTCCGCTTGATCTGCCTTTATATAACTTTGCAAAAGTTTATTCTGAGCTTGCTCTATTATTTCATGATTAAGATTACATACAAAATCAGCAGAATATCCATGTACTTTTATGATAAGCAAACCTGATACTTCATCAAGCTTTACCAGAACATGATTTTTATAATATGCCCATAATTTCATATCATTCGCAGAAAAAAGGGTTAATATTCCTCCAAAATGAGAAATGAAATCTCCTTTTGACCAATGATTATATAATTTTTTAACACCTAAAATCTGAAACATATCCCAGCTTTGAATATACTTCTTGAAAATATAGGCCCCCGATGAAATAGAACTCCCCCCTCCTATTTCCCCTATCATCCCCCCTCCAGAAGCATCAGTTTCTGGGCTGCTCGTATAAACACGAACAACAGCCTCACTTACATAACGAGGAGTTGCCAAAACAAATAAGTAAAAACACGACAGGAGAGACGGCAAACCGCATACCCACCAAAAAATTCGCCTTTTATAAAAAATAATTTCTTCAGACATTCTGATTTCCCAGTAAATGGCATTGCTTTTGTCTATAGGCATAAATGTGTTAAAAAATTATATATAAATTCAAAACACTTATTTATGACTGCATATTACGTAAATTATTAACCATGATAATTTAATTAGATAACAAATATAAAAAAGAAAAACATTATATTTATTTAAATAAATACTTCTCCCGCAAAATAAATGATTGCAGAATGAATATTATGTTATATTTTTAATTTAAATAATGTATTTACATTATATTACTCACTATGACGTTTCTTGCTTCAAGAAGTTCCACATTTAATTCACATTCTCATATCAAATAAAAAAATTCCTGCATAAGCAAAAACAAATTTACACAAAACAGTATGGACGAAAGCCAATCATAAAACACCTTTATTATCATATAAATGTGATATCAAAATAAGGTGATAATATTTACCTTTATCTTAACTAGACATTTATGTTTTAAAAATAAGTAACATTCGAACAATATCTAGAAAAACTTATCAAGCCTTGAATAGGGATTGCTTATGTCTGGCGTGTTTAACGCACTTTCGACCGCCGTTAGCGGCATCAATGCTCAGTCGGATGCTTTTACTAATTTAAGTAATAATATCGCAAATAGTCAGACAACGGGCTACAAAGCTACCACTACCTCCTTCGCAGACTTTGTTGCAGGCAATTTGCGTGGGAATTCCACATCTCAAGCTGAATCAAATACAGTTCAAGCTGTTTCCGTCCAGCATGTAGACAATGCCGGTACAGCAACTGTCAGCACAAACTCTCTTGCAATGGACATTTCTGGTAATGGAATGTTTGTAACCACTCGTCCAACTGGGGCAAGTTCACTTTCGTCCGGACAAACTATTTTCTCATCCCAAAAATATTATACCCGCAATGGTGACTTCTCAACTGATAAGAAAGGCTATCTAGTCAATACAGCGGGTTATTATCTGCAAGGCTATATGACAGATTCCACTGGGGCTCTTAGCACATCTCTATCCCAGGTGAACTTAAATAATATTGCCTTCAAACCAACTATGACTACGCAGCTCAATTTTAATGCAGCGATTGGTAAGCTGCCCGATGATAAAGCAAACTTTACACCGCAGACTTACACTTCCGCCACGACAACAGCATATGATAACAACGGTAGCCCTCATAAGATTGCGACCCAGTGGCAAGAGAGTAAATATAATCCACTCGTCTGGAATGTCTCTGTCTATGATGCTGATGGGACAGGCTCAATTGCATCTAACAGTTTTCAAGTGACTTTTAATACTTCTGGAGCACTAGAAGGTATTCAAGACAGCTCAGGTAAGCAGATCGGCTCCACAATTACTGGAACAGCAGCAGAGATTCCGTTTGTAGCGAAATATTCTGCTAATACTGAGCAGGATATGACACTTAATCTCGGGACCATTGGAGGCACTTCTGGGGCAACCATGATCTCAGCAAAGAGTTCTCCGTCTCCTTCACAGGCTAATCCCCTTCTCTCTGCTTCAGCTAATTCTTCCCAACTTACAGTCGCCTCACAATCGATTATTGGGACAACAACTGGCTCTAACCAAAGTTACATGACATCCCCTGCCTATATTGGGACACAGACTGATAACAATGGGAACCCGGTTAATCAGACACCAGTTTCTTTGAAATGGACACAAATATCTGCATCCCCTCAGACATGGACTGTCCAAGCTGTTAACCCTTACGATGCTGCGGACAATAATGTCTCATCTCAAGCCTCGACAGTGACCTTTAACTCAAACGGAACAATTAATTCCGTCTCAGGTGGAACGGCCAACAATGATACGATTACTGCCCAAATTAATGGGACAAAGTATGATATTGGTCTGAATAAATTCTCTCTTACAACCGATAATTCCGTTTCTGCAGGCGATGGATCGGCCTTAACAAACGATTCAATCACATCAGGTATCTATACTGGTGCACAAATTGATACTGATGGATCAATTATGGCGCAATTTGATAATGGCTATAGCCAACTTATCGGTAAAGTAGCTTTAGCGACCTTCAATAATGTTAACGGGCTTCAAGCAGTTGATGGACAAGCTTATAAAGCCACAGATCGTTCTGGCTCTCCTACAACGGGACTTGTAGGCCAAAATGGCACAGGCACAATCACACCAGGTTACACAGAGGCCTCAACAACTAATCTTACAGGCGACTTATCTGCCTTGATTGTTGCCCAAGAAGCATATGCCGCAAATACAAAAATCGTGACGACGGCGGATACGATGCTACAGCAGACCGTCGCAATGAAGCAATAATCTGAGTGAGGAGGGAGTTTTAGCCCCCTCTCTCCTTATCTTTGTAGGTTCTTTATGCGTCACTACATTTCAACCTTTATTAAATCCACGCTGCTTGCTTGCCCCTTGTTAACGACACCCGTTTCTGCACAAGGTTTTTATGGAAGTAGCGAATATATGGATCAACAGCCTCCCCCGCCGCCGCCGCCATCAGATCAATTTACTCAATTACAACCTCCACCTCCCCCGCCACCATCGCCTGGAAACGCTTGGCAACGTGACGGATATCGTCGTGGAAATATTCCAATGCCATGGTCCGGACCTATTCTTGGGCGCTACGGTAACCCAACTTTCTCGCCACTACATGATTGGGGCAATCCAAATTTTACGTCATGGAATACATTGATCAATAATCAAGACAACCGCAATAATACGCCCCTACCACCATCGAAAGCATGTATCGACGGAAACTGCACTGGCAATTAATTTATATAAATAAAACTTAAAAAAAAGGAGGCTATAGCCTCCTTTTTTATTTAATATTGAGGGAAGTTTTCTTCTAAGGGAGCTAAACCTTCTAAAACATTCTTAGCAACCTCAATTAAAGGCAGCAAACTTACATCTGAATCTAATATAGCTCTAATCCCGTATTTCTGAGCACGATCGGCCATACGCGCAAACAGCAAGCGGTCTTCATCAGAAATATTAGGATTCTTAACAGCATTAGCTGCTTGTATCAGTGACCAAAGACGCTGATGTTTTGCCAAAACATTCAGCCTCATTTGTAGGTCATTAGTCGTGAGAGCTTTTTCTAGCTCATTAATAATAATTCGAAATGTTTCAGCATCAGCATCGCGGTCACTTAAAGATGTATTCGAGACTTGTTGATACGCTTTAATAGCTGCTTTTGAGTACATCTGATCTCTCTATATTCTAAAAAATGATAAAGAGCTGCCTCATATACATGCAGCTCCTTTTAGTCTTTATCTTAGGAGGTCGACTGAACAGAGGACATCGGCACCTCTGTGCTGCCCATCATAACACTCAAACCAGTGTTGCCCTTCTTAACGCCCGTAATCTTACCTGTGATGGTATAAGGGACATTGGAGGTTGTGCCGGTATTATCAACGGTTTTAAGGGCTACACTATAACTGCCATCCGGTAACGAATTTCCGTTATCGTCCTTACCATCCCATGTCCAATTATTCGTCCCACCATTCGCTTCACCAAAAGCATGACGAACAATTTTTCCTGACTTATCAGCGATGGAGATGCCAATCACTTCACCCGACGCAGCAGTATATGAAAGATGAGCTTGGCCCGATTGTAAAGGTAACACAGATGAACTGAATGTCGCAGTCTGTCCAACTAAGGCTTTATTCTGTGTTAGCTGAGAAGACTCGTTAAGAGAAATCAGTGTATTTAGATTCGCATTGGTCTGTACTTGCTGCTCAACTGCGGTGAATTGGGCAATCTGGGACGCCATGTTTTGAGAATCCATCGGGGAGCTTGGATCTTGGTGTTTCAACTGCGTTGTCAGCAAGGTGAGAAAGTTATTCTCATTACTGGCCATGGAGGCGAATGCTCCCGCCGTAGAAGAGGATGAGCCTGAGGATGATGTGGAAGATGCCAGAGACGAGGCTCCGCCTGCTGCAGCGCTGTCTGTAGCCTTTCTAAGAGCTAAGATATTACTAGAGGTTACACTGGATACCATATTATCCTCGCTCAAACTGAAATATTTAAACTAGAGCCGTCCGATAGTCCTACAACAGACGAATTAGGTGTTATCGCTTCTGTTGCAAAGTCATCATACGCCCCTCCTACCTCAAGAAGATAAGAAGAGATGCTCTCATTCTTTCGTTGTCCCTTATCCTGACCTGTAAAGCTTTGCCCGTTTTGAGAAAAGCTATTTTGGTTAAAAGATGAGTGATCATGCGAAAGTGAATTACTTGTATCTGTCGGTAACACACTAATCTTAGCCCCTAAATGTTCTGGGGATACCCGGTCAATCTCTTGGGATAAGATGTGATGTGTTTTCTGTAAGGCGTCTGTTGTCTGATCATTTTGCGCTTGCAGACTTACAGATGTACCATTTTCCGTACGAACCATCTGAATATGGACATTATCTTGATCAACGGTCTGTACGCTTAAAGATAGATCGATCTTAGAAAGACCCTCAGGGCTCATAGAAGAGATCTTATCTTCTCCCTGTGGTGGGTTAGCTCCAAGAGTAGAAACTGTATCTTCTTTTCCCTCATGGATAACTTTGTCACCTTCATGAGGTGTATGAGCACCTAAGAAAGTAGTGAAGTTTCCTTCATTCTCATCCTGTTTACTAGACGTACTATGACTTTCCACTTCCTCTGCATGGGACGACAAAGAGCCACCTTCGCCTCCCTGCTCCTTGGAGGGACTATCCGTCATAATTGTCTTCGTGCTGAGCTTTGCTAATGCATCTTGAGCTGAAAGGTTTTCCCGTACTGTAGCTTGAGACTGCGTAGTGTTATCTTTGTTCGTATTAACACTTACCGCCGTCACTATCTGATTTTGATGAATATCCTGCGATTCAGTTGGCTGAGAAAAGTTGTTTTCTTCAGCACGTCCTATCTCAGAAGTCTTTTCCCCTTCATTCTGCTTGTCGAGTAAATTCATGAGACTTTTTGCCAGCATCTTAGCAGAAGCCAATTTGGAAGATGCATTATCCTCAAACTTACTCATACTGGAGGAATTCTGTTTTAAATCACTAACTCTCTCCAAAAGCTGCACAACGTCACTAGAAAGCGTCATGCCCTGAGCATTATCTCCCTCTTTTTGAAGAAGATCGCTTATTTTATTCAACATTGAGCTTTCCTGGGACGCTTCCCCCTCGCCCTTACCCTCAAGAGTTGTAATGATCTTCTGAAAATCTTTTGTGCTCACCTCTCCCCCACCAAGGGAAAGCTCATTTTTATTCTCTGATGAGACAGCCTCGGGCTTTACGGCATGTGCTTGAGCGAGCATCTCCTTTAGATAATCAATGAGAATGGCTTCTACTGAACTCAGGTCCTGCCCAGTTTCATCCCCTTTGCTCTCCTTTTTAAGAGATACTTCGGATGTATCTTTGCGGACAAGTTTTGCAAATCTATGACCAATGGAATTCTGATTTGATGACGATGTACTAACTGCCAAATTAAGCGCACTTGTCACCTTTTGAGATTTTCCAAGAGATAATGAGGCAGGTACTGACATAAAAAACTTTCATTTATCTTCTCAGAAGAACTTAATAATGCCCTCATGAAAAGAACTTTTATAATTTCCAGATCCTATAATATTACTGGCTAACTGGCCCTGTATTTTGAATCATCTGATCCACTTCAGCAAAACTAGGCATATATTCCTCCGGAATTTCTTTTCGGGCCGCTTCAACACATACCTGAGGAGCTAGCCCCTGAAGATAGGAGATTAAGGCCGTGCGGATCACTTCAAAATATCGTGTATCCTCTTTAACAACCGCCCCCATACGAGAAGCCAAAGGACCAACAACACCATACGCCAACAAGACGCCTAGGAATGTTCCTACTAAAGCTCCACCAATCATCTCCCCTAAAACAGCAGGGGGCTTATTAATAGCTGCCATTGTTTTAACCACACCAAGCACAGCAGCCACAATGCCAAGTGCTGGTAATGCGTCAGAGATGCCCTGAAGGGATTCAGCAATATGCATGTCCTCATGAGCATTCTTTTTCAGCTCACGGCCCATAATTTCATCCAGCTGATGTGGGTCATCAAGATTCATACTAATGACGCGCAAATTATCGCAGATAAGATTGCAGGCCTTATGATCTTTTTGGATATCAGGATATTTCTGAAAAAGTGGGCTTGCATCAGGAGCTTCAAAATCTTCCTCCAATGAAGCGATCCCTTTGGCGTTAGCTTGTTTGAGAATGACAAACATAAAACTCAGAAGAGTTGTATAGCTCGTGCGATTGTAACGTGGCCCTTTTAAAACAAGCATTAAATAGCCGAATGTGGATTTCACAGCGGCCATAGAATTACTCATAATGAAAACGCCAATTGCAGAACCAAGAATGGTTAACAACTCAAAGGGCATTGCTTGAAGCAAAGGACCAATGGCACCACCAGACATCGCAAAAGAGCCAAAGACACATAACAGCGCAAATACGAGACCACCAATATATAACATAGCCTGAAACTTCTCCTGTTTATCTGGCCTATTCCTGAGGTGCGGAGGTCGTAATACGCCCTTCGCTACGTTCTGCATTAACGCCCCCAACAATAGCTGGCAGGGGATGAAGTCGATGTATTGTGATGATAATCCGACGATTTTCAGGGGCTTCTGGATTATTAGGATTTGCTAAATTACGATCAGCTCGTCCTTCCACACTGCGAATTTTGCGGTCTGGATACCCTTCCCGCACTAGCAACTCACGCGCTTTATCGGCCCGCATTTCCGACAGTGTCCAGTTTGAAATGCCATCATTCGTTTGCAAATGATATGGGTTCGCATCTGTTGCCCCAGTAATAGAAATATCTTCAGGTAGCCCAGACAACCACATACCAATCTGCCGCAGTAAATTCGCACCATCTTCATTAGGAGCTGTTGCGCCAGAATTAAACATGGGACGCTTTTCAGTATCCTGCACTTCAATCCGAATTTCATCGGCTCCAACTTGGAAGCCTAAATTTTTCTGTAATCCATGCAGGTTAGGATCATTTGTTAAAGCCCCCATCAACCCTCCAAGCGTCTCTTGAAGCTTATGATCTTCATCCGAACCATTATCAGGAAAACTTCCACCAAAGCCAAAGGCCATTTCTGCGCCACTGCTCTTCTCAGCAGAATTACCTTGCCCAACTTGCCCTACATTCTCCGCAGCGCCACTTTTAGGCCCACCAAGAGGAATTATTTCGTGTTGGCCAGCCTCCGCAGGGTGGTCCGCATGCTCTAAAATCGGAGCTGATGTCGGGGAAAGAATACTTTCCCCAGAACTTGTAAGAATACCTTTATCTTCTTTTCCACCATGTTGCTGCCCTTCTGCTTTTTGAGATTGATGCATCTCCTTTCCATCAGGGCGTGACGCAGGCTCGGTGTTGGAATTCTTGACTGTACGCACTGATGAGGGCGTAGATAAAGGAGACGTCTCAAGCAATGCTTGATCAGACCCCGAGCTGCTACCTCTATCAGCCATAGGATTAAAAAACTCGGCTATGCCTCTTTTTTGCTCATCTGTTGTAGCGTTTAATAGCCACATTAAGAGGAAAAACGCCATCATAGCTGTCATGAAGTCGGCATAAGCGACCTTCCATGCCCCACCATGATGCCCACCATGGACGACTTCTTCACGCTTAATAATGATTGGACGTTTTTTGCCGTCGTCAGCCATTGTTTAATTACTTATAGCCTAGGTGAAGTTATTTACGATTATTAGAGATGCCTACACGCACGTTAGGAAAGCCCTTGAAAGAAGCTGTACCGGTGTGTGTTAACTCGATAGAGGTATCAACCCATACCTCTCCCCCGATATCCGTCAGACGACGGCAGAAGCTATAATCTTCACTGAGATACGTCTTCGTATCGGGATCAATCATTCCCTCAAAGAGATTGAAAAAACGCGCGCCTCTTTTTTGTGAAGCCGCATCAATACGTTTGTATTCACTCTCAGGATAAGCATTAATCATTCGGCTTACCGCATGCCGACTGACCATCATAAAACCTGTCCCAGCATAAGCCGTTTTGATAAGAGAGCTCCGCTCGTAGGTTTCATGCATCGCTTGCGTCTCGCCAACATATCTTAAAGAGGCTGTCTCTTGACGCTCTCCGGCGAGGATATTTTCTTTCGTTTGTTGGTCAAAAAAACGCTCACGTATAGGATAAAGGCCCGCAACAATGTCTTTTTGGTGCATAAAGAGCTGTGTCGGCGCATTTGCCGGAAACGTAATATCTGCATCGACAAAAAGGAGATGAGTACAATCTGACCCAAAATAAAAATTAGAGAGCAGTGTATTACGAGCACGCGTAATAAGAGCGTCATCCCCTATGTGCATAATTGTCATAGGGATAGAGCCACTCGATGCATACCCAATAACTGAGAGCATGTAGCCAGTCGTCACAAGGCCACCATAGCATGGTGTCGCAAGCATGATTTTACCGGGCGGTGTCGACATGACTCCTCCTATTTATAGCGAAGCTATTGCGCGTATTCTTAATGAACAATCTATTAGTTAATTATTCGGTAATCATTCTCATTGGCTCTGGCAACAGGACTTTGCTTCTATTGCCATCTGCCCTTAATGATTTTCAGACCGATTTATGACGTCTTGTGAAGATAATTTGCGTTAAATCATCCAGTTGATTTTGCTCATCTTCTTCTTTTTTAGCGCGTGCTTCAGTTTCAATTTTCTTAATAACTATATCAGTTTGATTAAGTAATTTTTGGCAGTTTACCAACTCTTCACGGACAGAATCACTCCGCTCTTGGGCCTCTTGTAAAGATGCCTTTGCGCTTTCTAGAGCTTTCTTTGTAGCAAGCTCCCATTGCCGATATCCATTCCATGAAAACATGTCGTCTACGGGAGGAGCTTTTTCACTTATCATATATTCGTGATTACTCTGAAGATCAGCCGTAATATCTAAAATATGAGCTTGAATCCGTTCTTCTTCACCCAGCGCCTGCTGCAAACGCTGTCTAATTTCATCCTGCTCATATGTTTGAATTTCTTTTAAAGATATAAGCCCCTTAAGACGCATCTCCTCCACTGGACCTAACCTCCACCTAATTCAGAACTACCCATTAAACAAATGCGTCACTCTCTACAGAGGTAAGTATGGCCTTCAATTCAGAAAAACTCTGCTCAAGCGGAATTCGCTCATTCTTATCCTGTGTTAGATAAGTCTCAATTTTTGGCCCTAATAAAACAGCCTTATCACTTTGATGGTCACTCCCTTGTTTATAGGCTCCCAACCTCACAAGATCCCTAACCTCACTCCATGTCGAAAGAATTGCGCGTGCTTGATGCAATATCTCCCTTTGGTCCTCATCTAAACAACCTGGAACCGTACGAGAGAGTGATTTGAGCACATTAATTGCAGGATAACGCCCCGCTTCAGCAATAGAACGCTCCATCACAACATGGCCATCTAAAATCCCACGAACGGCGTCTGCTACTGGCTCATTATGGTTATCCCCCTCAATGAGAACACTAAAAATAGCAGTGATTTGCCCAGCCCTTCCCTCCTTATTAACCGCCCCAGGCCCTGCTCTCTCTAACAATTTAGGCAAGGTTGCAAAAACAGAAGGCGGATATCCCCTAGTTGCCGGGATTTCTCCTGATGAAAGACCAATTTCACGCAGGGCTTGGCAAAACCGTGTAACGCTATCCATAAGAAGCATGACCGATTTACCCTGATCACGAAAATGCTCAGCTACAGCCATGGCACTATAAGCTGCCTCACGGCGCTTAAGAGCTGAACTATCAGACGTTGCGACCACCACAACAGATCTTGCCAATCCCTCTTGGCCCAAATCATCCTCAATAAATTCTCTGACCTCACGACCACGTTCACCAACCAACGAGATCACCGCTACATCACAATCAGCATTACGAGCGAGCATACCCATCAGAGTAGATTTACCAACACCGCTACCTGCAAAGAGCCCTAACCTTTGCCCCGTTCTACAGGTCGTAAAGAGATCCATCGCTTTGATCCCAAGATCAATCCGCTTACCTAAGCGTGCTCTTGAGGCTGCCAAAGGGGGGGCGGCTCGCCGCTTTTGCTGGCTCTGGCTTGGCAGCAATGGCCCCTTTCCATCTAAAGGAACACCTAGAGGATCAAGTATCCGACCGATCCAGGATTCATTGACATCCAACACTCCGCCGCAAAAGGCCTCACGTTCTTCTTTTCCATAAAGAGGAAAAGATACAAGACACCCTGCCCCAATACCATCAGTGGCCTCATAGGGCATGGCGATGGTTTTCTCACCCTCAAAAGCAACAATCTCAGCTAAGATAGATTTGCCATTAAATGCTTCCACAGAGACAGTATCACCAATAGCTGCAAAGCCATGTAGCCCCTCAATAGACAAAGACAATCCTGAAATATCGGAGACCTTGCCTTTCAAAAGACCCATAGGCACTGATTGTATGGCGGGTTCAATAACGCGGGCCATTTCTGGCATAAGATGTGCTTCGGAAATCAGTTTTAAATAGGTCTCTTCGTGCTGATCTTTAAATGAATTCAAATGTTCTTTTAAAGATGAATATTTTTGCCTCACGAAAATAACCTTACCATCAATAGAAAAGCCTCTCCTTAAAGACATTAAGAAGAGGCCTACGTCAAGTTAAGCTACAACGAACTTATTTGTCGCTATTTTAAAACATTATCTCTTTTAAAGAAGACTACTGACACCCGAAGAGGAAGAGCCATCGTCGCCAAAGAGAGATAAAATCGGATCTCCCCCATCATCTCCCCCAAAAAGATCTATCATAGAAGCAGGCTTATCATTATCGATATAATTGGGATGTACCTGCAATTGAGCAAGATATTGCTCAGCGTAACGATCGATCTTCTTGCTGTCAGTTAGATCAGACATATTCACTTTATTGGTTAGAATACGTTTTTGCTGATCATAATCTAATGCACCAAATTGGTCAGGATCATACCCATTATTCACCTCAACCACTCGCAATAGAGTAGCATCAGACATCAGATCATTAATGGTCTTTACCTTCCCAGAGGCCATCTTACGAGCATAGTAAAGTGCGTCCCCTACTCCATTCTTGCTAAGATCATCACTCGTTTCATACTGTCGTTTTTCATAATTTTTAACTGTTGATTGGATAACATCGTTCGTGAAGGGAGAGCTTTCTGCTGTTCCTTTATTTTTACCCATCTCGGAAAAAGCATCAGCAAAGGCCATCCAGCTCGCATTGCTAGATTTTTGTGCAAGAGAAGATGGCGATGTGGGATCTTGAGTGAGGAGCTGCTTCTCCACAGCTTGCTGGCCTGAAAGTTGCGAAAGATTATAAGCCCCTAAGACGACCTGATTGGCATTATAGTCCTTCATGAGGCCATCCGCCGTTGTGATGCTCGGAGCTTTATCCTCAAAGTCTGCAATCGTGCGCTTCGCCGTTTGGTTCGTCTTAATATAGTTTGACGCCGCCTTGTCTTCATCTGTACGCGCATTAATAAATTGCGCTACTGGCGATACTCCACTCAAACTCATCGCAACTCTCCCAATAGAATGGCTCTCTAGTGTCAATTTTATCTGACAAAAATATTAATGAAAAATTAATTTTACACATAAAAATCTATCTTTTGTTAGAAATTAAATTATCATCCCCTCCTGAAACTACATTTTACATAACTAGGTGTTACCTTGAAGACGCTATATCATTTAACCCTATCTTCACTTGCCTTTCTAGCCTTATCTGGCTGCTTACATCCAGCAAAGCCATATCTTGATAAAGCCCTGGAACTTAGCCGTGCGGGCTTTGTGGCTCACCCAGCAAATACAACAGCCCGCTACAGCCTCATGAACACCCTTCCACCAGGAATGATAACCTATAGAATGGGCCCCGATGAGAAGCCCATCTTTGTCTTTGCAGACCCTATTGCCTGTGGCTGTGTTTACATGGGCGATGAAACAGCCTTCAAAAATCTACGTAAACGTAACGCCGCCCGTACTAAAAAACATGGCAATGCGCCAGGAGATGATGATCTCTCAACTATGACGGCAGAGAACCACCGCGACACAACAGCATGGGATTGGACTATCTGGAGCCCCGCCGCTGACCCTGATAACAACCAACCTCGCCATATGCTTGGTGATAGCTGGTAACTAAAAGGGAGCTTCAAGCTCCCTCTATTTCTACAACAAACTACCCTTCAAGCCTGGCTATCTAAAGAAAGGTTTGTCTTTGTGCTATCAAAACTGGCTTGGCCGCTACGATCATACCCGTGTTGTGAGACCTCTACAGCCCCCTCAACAAGGATTTTCGTGACCTCGCCTTGGATATCCATAGCATCCTTTAACAACATTTTATTTTCAAGGAGGAGTTCATGAAAGGTTCTCTCCGCCATGCGAATAGACTCTTTCTCGTTGTAGTCTCCCTTAACACCACAATCCCGTACTCGTGAGGCAAGAGACGTCATAATGTTAATCGCCTCTAACTTGCTCTCGAACAACGATGTAGCTTTATCATATTCCTGGGCACGTAAATAATCATTCTCATATGAGATGATATTGCTGATGCTACCAATGATTTCCAAAATAGAAGAGGCTGGAACTTCAGCTTCTCCCCGCCCCTCCAAAGAAGCCCAGAGATTTCTAAGCCTCTTCTCAATAAGATCTATTTTCTTTACCTGAGTGCTCATTCTTTTGCAGACTTTTCAGCCATTTCTTTCATCTTGCCATAGACCTGATGAGCAATCCCAATTCCACCAGCTTTGGCGACTTGTTTGCCAAGCTCTAGAACCTGCATAGACTGAAACTGTTTTTCAGCCTGCCCGCCGCCAAATTTACCATCGGAATTATCAACCGTATCAAACATAGGCTGTAGCATCTCCCCTAGAGCCATAGCCTCAAATTCTTTGGCTGTTCTCTGCACCTTCTCATCACTCATCGCCTTTGAGACAGACTGCTTTTGAGAAAATGTCTGTTGAATTATCTGAGGGTGCAAAGCAGGAATAGACGACACTACGGCTTCTCCGAAGATGATACGTTTCTCAAATTATTAGAAGGTCTTCCAATAGAAGAATGCTCACAAAATAAATGTTAGTATTATGTTAATAAATACGCATATCAAAAAAAGTTGAATGAGACGGAAACATCACCCTCTATTCTAACGAACCTCTAGCTCTGCTTGTAATGCTCCATCAGCTTTGATGGATTGAAGAATACTAATCATATCCCTCGGGCCGACACCCAAAGCATTTAAACCCGTGACAAGATCGGACAGAGATGGCTCATCTTGAAGAAGGCCAATTTTATGCTCTTTATCAGTTGTCACATTCATCTGTGTCCGTGGCAGAATAGCCGTCTGCCCGTTAGAGAAAGCATTAGGCTGTGAGGCATCAGCATTATTTACGACCTGTACCGTAAGATTACCCTGAGCAATAGCAACTGTTGTGATACGTACATTATCGCTAATGACAATCGTTCCAGCGGCTTCATCTACAATCACCTTTGCCATTGTATCAGGCACAACGGTAAGGTCTCCAATTTCATAAAGGGCTTCATTTACATTCCGCCCAGCTAAATTCACAGCAACTGTACGCGGATCATCAACACGAGCTGTCCCACGCCCTAAATGGCTGTTAATTGTTTGGGCAATCCGTACAGCCGTTGTGTAATTTTCATTCTTCAATGCAAGACGAATAATGCCTGAGCTTCCTAGGATAACCGGAACTTCACGCTCGACAATGGCCCCATTGGAGATATGCCCACTTGTTGGAACATTTCGGGTAATTTCAGCCATAGCACCACGAGCAGAGAAAGCGTTGGTAACAAGAGAGCCCTGAGCGACGGCGTAAACCTCACCATCAGCAGCTTGAAGTGGCGTTGCAATTAATGTGCCGCCTGAAAGATTCTGGGCATCCCCTGCGGCAGAAACTGTAACATCAATATGACTTCCCCCATGCGAAAATGGAGGAAGTGTCGCCGTTACCATCACGGCAGCTACATTATGAGTTTGGAGCTGAATTGCTTTATCACGAATATTCACACCAAGACGGTTGAGCATCCCAATAAGGGTTTCTCGCGTAAAAAGTGTATTCGTAAGGCGGTCACCTGTGCCGTTCAGACCAACTACAATGCCATAGCCAACAAGTTGGTTGTCCCGGACCCCTTCATAATCAACAATATCTTTAATACGTACCGTTGAAGCTTGTGCAGTACCTAAAAAGCTACCCCATAAGACTAAAGCAATCGTACAAAAACACTTTGCAGAGCAGGAACTCGTCATCTTTAAAAATGACTTTATAGTCCAATCTTTTAAGAACACTGACCTTGTCTCTCCACTTTGCTCAAACATTTTCAAAAATTAGATTCATCTTGGAAGACATTTTAATTAATCTTCTATAGAATTAAGTTTAACGAAGCATTTACTTTTTAACAACGAAATATCAAGTATGAGCATCCATTTCCGCTTTTGCGGCTTTGTCTTATGTGCCCTTCTGGCCTCTACAACGCCTATTATGGCGCAGAGTATCGCATTAAAAAATGAGACTTCATTTCTTTGTCATTCAGCATCACAAGCTGTTGAACAATACCTGCACATACCAGAAGGCTTCCTCGATGCTATCAGCCGGGTAGAAACAGGACGTGATAACAACGGCACATTATCACCATGGCCATGGACAATTAACGTTAATGGAAAGGGATTTTACTATAAGAGTAAATCTGAAGCGATTGAGGCTGTAGAGACGTACCAAAAAGAAGGCATTCGTAGCATAGATGTCGGCTGCATGCAGGTAAATATCATGCACCATCCTGATGCCTTTTCATCACTAAAGGATGCTTTCGATCCCCTAATTAATGCCCGCTATGCTGGTGAATTTCTTTTGAGAATGAAAAATCAAACCGGCTCATGGCCGCGTGCAGCAGCGGCTTATCACTCACTGATTGAGGATAAAGGAAACAATTACCTCCACAATGTCCTCACCCAATGGGCTATCCCCTTCAACCAAACAAAAATCTCTACAGAGAATTCTCTTGTCGGGTACAATCATTCCCCTACCCAATTATCACAAGACATCCCTTCCCCCACTGCTAAACCACAGGCTCCTTATCGGCCTTTTGCATTATTTCACGCTAATGATGATGGAACACTGACCCCAATTCATTCCATTTATACAACAAACCAACAAAATAACCGTCCAACCACTTTTCCTACAAATTCAATCCCAACCTCTCATGGGGGCGGCATTAACCATACAGCCTCAAGCAATGTAGAGGCTCTCAAAAAAATACGTGAGCGTTCGTTGAATATGACATTACCATCGTCAGGGGCAGGCTATACCAAACATCCTTTTCATCCTTTTAAAGGATTTTTCCGCCCTAGTTCACCACCTCCACCCCACCCACGTCTTAAGACAACAGAAAATGGGCGAAGTTTAGATTCATACCGAAAAATGCCGGTTCATGATGTCGCGCCAATGCCACATCTCCAAACATACTAAATTGTCATTCCAAGTCATAAAACTCTACGTGACTTCCCTTATTATTGGCTTCACTTCGCTTGCAGAGCTTTGGCTTTGTAGATAAGTTTCTAAAATATTAATTATGGTGAGAATTGAAGAATATATTAATGCCAGAAAACCCACCAAAGACGAGCAAATCTCCTAATACATCCCAAGCTGGTATTAAAACGCACTCACCAGGTTTTTTAGGAAATATCAGCTCAGCTTTGTCTTTTATTACTGACGGAGCTGCAATAGGCAAAAGCCGCCTTCCGGGTACAGATATTATGCTGGCGGTTGGCGTGATTATGCTGATCTCCATCCTTATCGTACCACTTCCCACATTAATTTTAGATATCGGGCTTTCGCTCTCTATTACATCCTCAGTACTCATTCTGATGGTAGCTCTTTTTCTAGAGCGCCCTTTAGACTTTACATCCTTCCCCACTCTACTCCTGCTGACCACCATGTTCCGCCTCTCATTAGAGGTCGCAACAACACGTCTCATCCTGAGCCATGGCAATGAAGGAGCCTATGCGGCAGGCCATGTTGTCGCTTCATTCGGTGGCTTTCTTATGGGCAATGATGTCGTTATTGGCGGTATTGTCTTTTGCATCCTTTTGGTGGTCAATTTTATGGTGATCACCAAAGGCTCTGGCCGTATTGCTGAAGTATCTGCACGCTTCTTCTTAGACGCTATGCCCGGCAAACAAATGGCCATTGATGCCGACCTTGCCTCTGGCGCCATTAATGAACGTGCCGCTCGTAAGAAACGCAAGGAACTTGAAGAGGAAAGCTCCTTCTACGGAGCTATGGATGGTGCGGCAAAATTCGTCCGTAATGATGCCATTGCTGGCATTCTTATTACAGCAATTAATATCCTTGGTGGCTTAACCATTGGTGTTCTACGCCATAATATGCCTATTGCAGAAGCTGCCCAAACTTTCACAACTCTCACCATAGGTGATGGTCTTGTATCCCAAATTCCTGCTCTTTTGGTCTCTCTAGCTGCCGGTATTGTTGTCACAAAAGGTGGAACAGATGGCTCTGCCGATGTCACGCTCTTTCGGCAACTCGGTGGCAATGCCAAGCCTTTAGCAATTGCTGCTGTTCTTTCGGCGGCTTTCGCTTTTATGCCGGGGCTACCTGCCTTTCCTTTTCTAATCATTTCACTCGGGGCAGGCTTTGGAGCATGGATCCGCTATAAAACGCCTCAGCTTAATGAAGACGAAGACTCAATTTCTGAGCAACCCACCTCTCCAGCTCAGCAACCTATTTCTGAACTTTTGCGCCTTGATCAGCTCAAAATTGAAATTGCCCATAGCCTTCTCCCTTTAGCCAGTGGGGATAACTCTCAAATGACGGAACAGATTAAAGCCCTCCGTCGCAAAATGGCCGCAGATATGGGTTTTATAACACCTTCTGTTCGTATCTTGGACAATATCCAATTACCTGCGGATAAATATATAATTAAACTAAAAGAGATTGAGATTGCTTCTTCTTCTGTCCGTCCTTCTAAGTTTTTAGCCATCTTGCCACCTAACGTCACAACATCCGACCTTGCTGGGGAGGTCACGCGCGAACCTTCCTTTAATCTCCCTGCCGTCTGGATTGATGAAGGTGATAAAGATATCGCCCTAAAAAAACGCTATACTGTTGTTGATCCTGTTACCGTTATAATCACACATCTTACAGAGTCTATTCGTGAGCATATGGGGGAATTATTAACCTATGGAGCAACACAATCACTCCTAGACGACCTCCCTGCTGAAGAACAAAAACTTGTTAATGACATGGTGCCGTCGCAAGTTTCTGTCAGCACGATTCAGCGCGTGCTGCAAACCCTTCTCTCAGAAGGTGTTTCTATTCGTGATCTACCAACTATCTTAGAGAGTATACAGGAAGCCCAACACCTCATTCCCAATGGAATTAAAGCTGTGACGGCTCATGTACGCATACGATTGTCTAGGCAAATTTGTAAGAGCCTTACCGGACCGTCTGGCCGCATTAACCTCATTACCATTTCCCCCGAATGGGAAGCCCAAATTACAAAAGCTCTTGTCGGAAAAGGCGATGATGAAACAATCGCTTTTCCTCCTGCAATCTTAGAACGCTTTGTGGCCTCTACCCGGCAAGTCCTTGATGAAACAAGTAAGCTAGATGAGCTCCCAGTTATTGTAACATCATCAACGAACCGAAACGCTATTCGGATGATCATTGAGCGTCTCCGCCCAGCAATGGCCGTCTTATCTCAAGCAGAGATATACCCTCGAACACAGATCAGAACAGTTGCCACAATTAGTTAACAAATGTATAAATTATCAACAAATCTATCATCTAATAATATGGAAGAACTAATAATGTCAGGACAGAATATATCAAAACCTGAAATTAAAATGCTTCCATCCCAAAGTATGAATGACTTTGATATTTTACAATGGCATTCTACCCCACAAGCTATTCTTGATATTATGGAAGGTCCAACACTCGCTGATAAACTCTCAAGTGTTTTAGAGTTTGGCGACCTTCCTGTTGCAACAGGCATTCCTATTGCTCTTGGAGGAGCTTCTGGCTCAGGAAAATCACTAACCCTTGCCAAGCTTGCTGCTCGCTATGCACGCCAGGCTATCCAATCTGCTGGACAGATTAAAGAACCTCTCGTCCTTGCTTGTGATGATACACCTGGCAGCTATGAGAAACTTAAGTCCGTCCTAAAAGGCTGCCGTGTTAGCATCCAGCAGCCGCCTAACTCCATTTATAGCTTAGATGGTGAGAACCGCATCGTTCTAATCGATCTTCCAGGAATTAATATCTATTCCCCCAAGGCCATGAAGCATATGCTTGAGATTATTGAGCGTTTTCGTGCCCGCCTTTCATTGGTCATTCCCGCAGGGATGGACCCAGAAGAAGCCGCAGATATTGCTGGGACCTTTAAGGAATGCGGTACCAATACCATTATTGCGTCTCGGCTTGAACAATCCGGCCGTATCGGCAGTGTCATCACAGCCGCTGCGTGTGGGCTCAAGCTCACCTATGGGAGCTATTCTGGCAATGTAAATGCGGGGTTCTCTAAATTGTCAGCTAAAATGCTTGCTGGGCGTCTTGTTCAATTACCTAATATTGCAGTGCCCCAAATCTAGTCGATAAGAATATATCTACGCATCTACCCTAGATAATACCGCACTAAAGTTCCTTATACCCACAACACCACTATCCGCCCCCAAAACTACGCACCAAACCACCTGAGACCATAGAAAACCCATCCACAAGAACAAAGAAGATCAATTTAAAGGGCAGTGATATGGTGGGAGGTGGAAGCATCATCATGCCAAGACTCATCAAAACAGATGAGGTCACAAGGTCAATGACAAGAAATGGAAGATAAAGCAGAAATCCCATTTCAAAACCACGGCTCATCTCACCGACCATAAAGGCAGGAATAATCACACGCCATGGTGGACGGGCTGTTGTTGCATTCACTTTCTCGTCTTTAATGTCTTTCTTTTTAAGCTCTCCTGAAGGCGCTATGTTTTGGGGCTTTAAACCTGCCAAATGATAAAAGACGGCAACATCATTAGGCCGTGCATTTTTAATCATAAAATCTCTAAAAGGCTCCGCTGCAGCTTGAAGCCCAGCGACTTCCTCCACCTGGCCATCCATAAGAGGTTGTATCCCCTTCTCCCATGATTGCTCTAGGGTTGGCTGCATGACAAAGAGAGACAGGATTAGCCCTAACGCAATAAGAACAGTGTTCGGTGGTGTCCCTTGTGCGCCTATAGCGCTACGAAGAAGTGAAAGCGTGATAATAATACGCGTAAAGGCGGTCATCATCACAATAAGGCTAGGCGCAAGAGAGAGAAGCGCAACTAAAGCCGTAAGTTGAACAATGCGACTTGTTGTCCCTGCTTCGCCAATTCCTCCTCCTTTGCCCATATCCAATGTGACAGATTGAGCCAATGCTGGGTGCGACAAAGCAAAACACACAGCCAAACATCCGATTGAGACGAAGGCTGCTTTAAAAATAGTTTGTGTCTTAAATTTACATTTCATAAGAAATCTCTTGCTTTAGAGGTCATGTTCTTTCGCCTCTTGCCACCCTACGACAATATCTTGGGGGCCACCGACTAAGAGAAGCAGCTCTTTTGTGCCCTCTTTTGAGGTTACCTCAACACGCAAAAGCCTTCTTTTATTATCTAAAGACAGGGCTTCTTTTAGGCGTAAGGCTCTTTCCTCATAGCCAACATTTTTAAATAAATGGGGCAATTTCTGCTTTAATTTGCGCAGAATACATGGCGTTAAAAGCATAAGCCCGACCACAAGGCACAGGGCGAGGAGAGGATTTAAATGAAAGCCTAAAAGAGAACTTAACATGGCACCAGAACCATTCCCTGCTACCATGTTAGATGCATTATTCATGATGAGATGTCGTAATAATCTCTGTCATAGTCACAGCGATTTGATCATCTTCAATAATAGTAATCTCACCACGTGCGATCATACGGTCATTGGCATAAATATCAATTGGTGCCCCAACCTTACGCCCCAGCGGAATAACCGCACCACGACCAAGCTTGATGAGTTCACGAACGGGCATGGATTTTTCACCAACTACAGCGGTAATCCGTACAGGAACATCATTGATAGCTTCGCGCTCATGAACTTCTTTTTCTACAGCTGACTGTAGCTGCGCATCCTCTTTGGAAGCATCTTTCTCAAAGTCTTCTAAATTTACATCTGTCTGGTTTTCAGCAGGCATAACGTCCCCTTAACTGTCTTTTCTACGGAGCTGCATAACAGCTTTTGCTGCTTGAATAATTCTCTCACGAACCCCCTGCATCCAAACTGCTTGATCTAAAACAGCTTGCGAGCTTTCTGTTAAGAGAGATAACTGACCCTGTTCTTTACTTTCCTCAACAATGATAGAGATATTGTCTCTATTTGTTAATAAAGTCTTCAGGCTTTTTTCGTCTTCTTTGGAGCATTTCAAGATAAGTTTTTTCTCAAAGAGCTTAACCATATCAGAAACATCATCAGTGAGATGTCGTTTCAATTCCGTTTGAGCAAGATTAGGCCCCAAGAAGAGCTTCACAACCGAAAAAACCCCCTCTACCATCATCCCATGAAGTGATTGAAGAACCTCCTTTTGCCGCTCTACCATCTCTTCAAAGAAGCTTATGACCTCCTCTAGAGAATGCTGCATCTCATCAGAGAGAGTTTCTTTGGCTTGCAATGCGCCATCCGCTAGACCTCTCTCATAAGCCTCAGCTTTGAGAGCCTCTACCTCATCAGGATGAAGAGTTATAGATGGAGAAGACTCTTCAATAATCTCTCTCTCCTCTTCTTGAGAGATAGGCATCTCATCTTCAGCATCAAATGATGGAAGCGAATTAGGAAAAGACTTGACCATTACTCAACCATTTCTTCTTCAGCGCTGGATGGCGAAATATCAATCAGACCATCTTTACCCATATCTTTGATCAGTGTGATGATCTCCAGCTGAGCTGTTTCTGCGTCCCTTAATTTGACAGAGCCCATACCCTGCATTTCTTCCTGCATAATTCCAGCAGCACGCTTAGACATACAGCTAAAGAAGAGTTCTTTGATCTGCGGCGACGCCGCTTTGAGTGCTAATGGCAGCTTGCTTTTAAGTTCAGGATCACGGCTAACAGCCGTCACAACTGACATAAGATCATCGCGCCCAAGACGCTTGATATCATCAAAGGTGAATTTAAGTTTATTGACCTTTTCCATATCCTCTGGGTCAATTGCGGATAATGTCTCTGTTAAGCGTCCTTCAAGCTTACGGTCAAAATTATTATAAACTTCTGCAACAAAAGAATATTGATCCCGTTTCTTAGAACGCCCAGCCATGTTGATGAACTCATCTGTCAACGTAGCCTGAATACTCTCCATTACCTCTTTATTAACCGGGCCAAGATGCAAGATACGGCTGAGAACTTCTGTAGCTAGTTCCTCACTAAACAGAGACAATACGCGCGCGACATGTGCAGGGTTGATATAGCTTAAAATGACAGCAATAGACTGTGGCTGTTCGTTCTTAAGATAATTCGCCAAAATATCCTCTGGCATATTGGAGAGTTTTGCCCAGACATTACGCCCAGAGGGCCCCTTAATCGTATCGATAATATTCTCGAACATATCAGGATCCAGCACACCCCGCAGATAATCAGCGGCGACGTCATAACTGCCGACAACCCCATCAACACTTTTAAACTTAGCCGAAAACTCCTTGCACACCTCTTCAACCACAGAAGCTTTGACAACACCGAGGGAAGACATTTCCTTGGCAATTTCGCGCACATCATCTTCGGAAAGATTTTTAAAAATCTCGCGCGCACCATCTTTGCCCAAAACCAGCATAATGATAGCTGCTTTTTTACTCCCCTTAAGGGGAACACTGCTATCTGGCACAATTTCATTAGCAGCTTTTGTTACGTCTATCACTTCAGCCACAATAACATCCCCTACCCTTAGTTGGTGCGTGCATTATTCGTTTTGAGATTTGTCTCAGCGAGCCAATTCCGAATGATCTTCGTCGCTTCTTCTGGGTTAGCTTCGGCATTTTCAAGCACGTCAGTAACAAATTCACGCCGCATCTCACCTTCGATGCCAGCTACAGTCACATTGCCTGTTTCTGGTAACTGACCATTGGCAATGCGCTCTGCTTCACGCTCTTTCGCCTCCATCTCCGCTTGAGCTTCTTCTCGCTTATGACGCAAAATAGGCCACAAGATCATAGACGCCCCACCAAAGAGAAGAAGGGCAGGTACAATCCACTCTATCAGATAAATGAGCATATCTTTGGTAAAGAACGGCTCTTTGGTTTCTGGAAAATCAACACCATTATCCACTTTAAAGGGCATAGAGACGATATTAACTTGGTCCCCACGCTCTTTGTCGTAGCCGATTGTGCTTTGAACAAGGGAAGTTAGATGGTCAATTTCTTCATTAGAAAGCGGCTTCCATACTGGTTTACCTTGAGCATCTTTATCAAATTTTCCATCAACCATAACCGCAATAGTAATACGGCTCACACGGGGGCGTGTTTGACTGACTTCTCGTGTTCTTTTTCCAATTTCATAATTATTGGTTTCTTCAGAGCGTTCTTCACTAGAGCCAGTCCGATTTTGCCCAGCATTACCATTGGGTAAATTATTTCCTACCGTTGTGGAGGGATTGCTCTCAGAATTAACACTCTTATCACTGCTCGTACTCTGCGAGCGTAATACTTGTTGATCAGGATCGTAAGACTCATCCATCTCATGAATAAGATCTGTATTCATCGTTACCGCCGCGCGCGCGCGGACATGCCCCATGCCAATTGTCGGGGCCAAGATATCTTCAACAGACTGCGCTAATTTCTGCTCTTCCGCATGGCGCTGTTTTTCCAAAGAGGTCTCTTGCCCGACTAAAGTGTCAGGGTCTCCTGGTTGAGCGAGCACTTCGCCACGGGTATCAACAATTGAGATATTATGTGGCTGCAGCCCGGGAACCGCCGCAGAAACAAGATTCTCAATAGCTTGTACAGCATCGGGCGAAACAACCCCTGCCCGCCCCACATCTAATATAACACTTGCCTGTGCAGGGTTTGTCTCTGTTGAAAAAAGGTCTCTATGCGGGAGAACAAGATGAACACGCACATTCCGAATACCATGTAAAAGGCGAATAGAACGCTCTAGCTCACCTTCCATCGCCCGTGTTTGGTCAATCCCTTGCTCAAATTGCGTACTTGTTAACGTCCCGCTTTTATCAAAAAGCTCATATCCAACAGCACTCCCTCCGGGCAAACCATCTTTTGCCAAAAGAAGACGCGCCTGAGCGACCTTATTTTGAGGGACATAAAGACTATGTCCATCTGGGCTCGTTACAGTAGGGATATGAGCTTTGGTGAGGTCCTCAACCATCTGAGCGGCTTCATTAAGCTCAACATCAGCGTATAAAAGCGTATTTCGAGGTGTGCCATTATAAATGGCAATGGCAGCAAGTGAGCCGAGCAAAGCTAGCCCTACCCCTCCCAAAACGGCTAAACGAAAAATGCCGAGTTTTTTTAGACTATTTAAAATATCTGAGACTTTAAACTCGGTTAATTTCATTCTGAGTGATGTCCATTTTTGCTGCGGAATTTTTCCTGCCACGATGGTCATTTATCGAAAAATGCCCCTAGCTTCCGCTTGTTTCTTGAAAGATTCTCTAAAAATGATCCCTGTTAGGGGGCATAATACGGCGTGCTGGGCGGAATCTTAGTCACCGGCATATTTAACCGATGAGCATTCTGCTCTTGGGTCAGGCTACGCGGGCCTTGATAATTTTCATGCGCCATATTGGGGGTCAACTCAGGTCGAGCCCAACAATCAACACCATTCCAACTAGTTGTACAGTAAGGCTGAGGCGGTGTGGGACGCTCTGGAGGAGCGCACCAATTTTCTCCATCTTCAATATATCCGGCTCGACATTCCCGGCCAGTTACCTTCTGGGCAATATAATCTGGAGCACATGCTGAAAAGCCAAGAGGCAAGCCGATGAAAATGACCCGCATGGTACGAGATTTTAATTTCGACTGGAACATAAAACCTCTTTCCTTATTGCCGTGATGGCATGAGAGCATGCTTAAAGTCTGTGCTGTTGATCTCTTTCTTTAAGAGGGCTGGAATGGTTATATCCTGCCTAAAATGTTTCAGCCCCACCATATATTGAGAGACCATATTAACCCGGTCTGCATTCATATAAGCCATAATTGCCGAAAGCTTCCGCGTGTTCATAGAAGCCGCCAAAGCAATTAAGACATGCAGGTCCATCACATTAAAGACGGTCGCCGCTTCGCGTGGGCGCATATTCTCATAAATTCCAATCAAACGCTGGGCAGCCTCTTGCGAGACAAGCTTGTTATTATCAACACGCTCAGACAAATTTGCCATTGTCCTATTTAGAGCTTTAAATCGACCTTCCAACGCTTCTCTCACAGAGGAGAATATTCTCTGCCGTTCTTCAATCTGTTGCTCAGGACCCAAATTAGGCTGGCTCAGTGCAGCTCTAGGAGATTGAGTAGCCGGCCCTGATTGCTCCACTTGTGCTGAGGTAGAAATAGCTTCCCCCTCAGCACAGGCTGAACTCATTCCCGCTATCAACCCCAGTGCTAATGTCAGGCTCTGTCGCAATAGCGGCAAATTCACAGATTATTCTCCTAACGGAATATGAGCATCTTCGTTGGCTTCGGAGATATCCGGCGTATTATCCCACTGTGAACCTTCTTTCGCCCGAGCTGTATCTGCAAAACCGGAGAAGCTACTTACACCCTCCTCACTGGAAGCCGCTTTAGGCTCTTCTGCCTTAACAGCCTTATCAGCTAGTTCTGCTTTACCTGCCGATGCAGACGAGCCTGCACGCCCACCCAAACCAGAAACTGCAATTTTGACATCACCATCAAAGACAGCCTTCTCATCAATAGAGAAGCCACTGACACCAGCCATACGGATGTCACAATCTTTTACATGAGCGCCAGCTTCAACAGAAAGGCGTTTGGCATTGAACTCAACATTAGCGACAATGCCTTCAATCCGAACCTCATCAGCCTCAATACGGCCACTTTCAATTTTACCTGTCTCTGCAACAACAAGATAATCAATTGCAAAGTCAGAAATCTCATTAACTGTTCCCGCTACAGTTAAACCATCAGTAACGGTTCCACGAACATTGCTTACCACCATCCCCTCTGGGATTAATCCTTCTAGTTTTTTATTTGCATCTGACATATTTTTACTTTCACTCATGGTAAACAAACATTTAACAACAACCTTTGTAACGCACCCCACATGGAGGTCAAGCCACAAAAACTAGATTCTAAGGCCCCTAAAAAGGTAAGGCAGCATCAAGGATTTTTTGCCCATAACGAGGCTGCTGCAAGGTAGAAAGCTGCCCTCTCCCGCCATAAGAAATACGTGCTTCAGCCAATCTGTCATGAGTAACAATATTGTCCTCAGAGATATCTTGAGGGCGAACAACACCGCTTACTTCTATTTGTCGCAACTCTCCATTCACACGAACTTCTTGCCGCGCAACCACGACAAAATTTCCTGTTGGCAAGACCTGCGTAATCACCCCTGCAAGAGTTAGGGTGACTGTATCAATACGCCGAATAGTTCCAGCGCCGCTATTCGCACTTGAACTACTCGTATTAAGAGCATCTGAGTTTGTCAGATGAGAGAGGACTTTTCCCTTAAACCCAAAAAAACTTGGAATACCAAAGTCCTCAGACCCGCTACCGGAGGCTGTCGTGTTATTGGTCACGTTTGCCGTATCGGCAACTTGGATCTTCACTGTCAGCACATCACCTGCCTGAGAAGCTCTTTGATCTTTAAAGAACGCCCGACTACCCGACCGCCACAAACTACCAACCTGATTAGGAGGGGCTTGTAAGGGAGGTGTCGGCATGGTGACAGGCCGATAACTAGGATCTAACGTTGGATCAGACGTTCGTGTCATACGCGGGGGGTGTCCCAACTCACTAAACGTAGCTCCCCCCATGCACGCCCCTAAACTTAAAAGAAGGACTGAGCACATCGCTGTTTCTAGAGCGAGTTTATAAGCCATTCGCCTTCCTCCTTATTTCAAAGCATTCAAAGTCGCAGCATTAAAGCCGAGACGTTTTGCTTCATCTGTGTCAGGCGCAATAGCTGTCGCTGAGGCATCCACTCTTACTTCGGCTGTCCCAATGACTTTTCCCGTTAAGATCATGTGATTCCCCAAATTGAGGACATGCACATATTGTCCGCTTCCACCATCCTCTAAAGCGCGCCCTGTTGCTGTAAGGCGAATACCTGGAACCGAATAAGAAATAAGTGTCGGATCCCCATGATGGATAAGGTTAGCTTTCCGAAGGTCGGTCGTTTGAACCGCTCCGCCTGCCACCACACCACGAACAAGTGCCATCCCCACAATCTGACCGGGCTCAGGCAGGTTCATGGCTCCTACCGGGATATCCTTAGAAAAATTCTGATCAACAACCATATCGCTGTCTTGCAGAATATGCCCGGATGGCAGGGGATGAGCATAAACCAATACCGCTTGGGCCATGCGAATAGTCCCTTTAAGCGGATAGCTTTCCCCTGTTAAACTTTGAGTAGGCATAACCTTAGCCGTAAATTTTCCGCTATCTCGGTCCCACTCAAAATGCTCAATCTTAAGAGGATCATCCTCATTCTCTGGGACAATTAACGAAGGAAATTCATCCGCATAAACCGTCACAGGACCAGACGCTTGTTGCTGCGTAAAAAGCTTCTTAACTAAAGCCTCATACTCAGATTTATTCACCTTGTGACCAACCCGTGTCAGGGTCAAAGAAGAAGAGGAAGATTGGTCATCCCAATCAACACCGTATTGATCAGCAAAAGCAATAAGTTGCGTTCCACCAATATAAATACTTTTTCCAGGATCAGGGGCAGCACCTAATATGCGATCTTGCCCAGGGCGTAAATCAGCAAAAATATCAGAAAGGTAAATAGACCCTCCTTTAATGGCCCCAGAGGGTCTCAATGTTGCAGCTTCAGCTATATTAATACCTAAAAAAGCCAAAATTGTTATTGATGCTGCCCAATGTGTTTTAAATGACATAACCAATCCAATTTAATGCTTTTACAGTCTTCTGAAGAGCTAACGTATTCGCTTATTATTCAACGAACCTATCGTAGATTTGTTAACGTCTGCAGCATTTCATCTGATGCAGTAATTGTTTTACTGTTCATCTCATAAGCACGTTGTGCCGTAATGAGGTCCGTGATTTCTGTGACAGCATTGACAGCTGACTCTTCAACGAAGCCCTGACGAATAGTACCAAATCCCGTTGTCTCAGGATTGCCAATAATTGGATCGCCTGAAGATGACGTTTCCGTAAAAAGGTTCTGCCCCATAGCCGCCAACCCATTCTCATTCTGGAAGGTCGTGAGCTGAATTTGCCCTGCAACCTGCGAGTTGGGCTGGCCTGAAAGCGTGTATTGAACCTGCCCTGTTTGGTCGATGGTAATATTCTCAGCATTGTTAGGCACAGAGATATTAGGTGTTAGCGGATACCCATCCGCAGTAACGATGCTACCATCTTGTGAAAGAGAGAAGGTTCCATCACGGGTATAGCCATAATCCCCATTAGGGAGAAGAATACGGAAATACCCACGCCCCTCAACGGCGAGATCAAGCGGATTTCCTGTTTGAGAAAGTGTTCCCTGCTCATTAATACGATAAATCGCAGCTGTACGCACGCCGAGACCAACCTGCGCTCCAGCAGGAACACGATAGCCTGTATCCGAGCTCATAGTTCCTACGCGGCGGAGGTCTTGGTAGATCAGATCCTGGAATTCAGCCCGACGCCGTTTATAACCTGTTGTCGTCATATTAGCGATATTATGGGAAATAGTTTCCACATTCGTAGATTGGGCTTGCATTCCAGTTGATGCAACATCAAGTGATCTCATCATAAAATGTCAACTCTCCGGCCTGCTGTTTAATATCATCCACTAGAAATCAATATCTTAGAGGATACCCTAAAAGGAGACTTTTAAAAAGTTTATCTCTGGTAACGAAAATATTAACAATGATTTTGATTTTGTAAAAAGATTTTAGAACAAGATTTTGTTAGAATAACGAGAAAATATTATTTTATATGGGATTTTCTCATGGACGTAACGGGTTATTTAGCACTTGCGCGCATTGATTCACTTACTCGCGGCTTAGAAGTAACAGCTAACAACCTTGCTAATGCCAGCACCGATGGATTTAAGCAGCAAAAGGTCTTGTTCTCCGATTATCTGTCCCCTCAAAAATTAGGTAATAGCGAGGGAGGAGAGCGCAATCTCACTTATACCCAAGATCGCTCTACCTATATGGATACCCTCCAAGGTGAATTAAGACAGACTGGGAATGCTCTAGACCTCGCTCTAAATGGCCAGGGTTATTTCATGATCCAGACAGCTCAGGGTATTCGCCTCACACGCAATGGGCAGTTCCAACGCTCTAGTGACGGTACGATTGTTGATAGTGCTGGAAATCCACTCTTAGATGATCAACGCCGCCCTATTCAGCTACAAAATCAAGATCAAATTCTTCCCCTTGGTATTAGTTCCGATGGGACGATCTCAACGGAACGAGGCTCAATTACAAAGCTCGGTGTGGCAACTGTTGATAATCTCAATACGCTTAAAGCTGAGGGGAATCATCTCTTCAACCCGACGACCCCGCTACAAAACGTCCCTAATGTTGAAATTCGCCAAGGGATGCTGGAAGCAAGCAATGTAAATGCCGTTGAAGAAACAACAGCCATGATCAAAACCCAGCGGGAATATGATCTTAACTTCCAGCTCCTTCAGACTGAGTTTACGCGCCGTGAAAATGCGATTGATAAAATCACATCACAAGCGGCTGAAGTTTAAATTATTCTAACTATTACTTCTGCCTTAGGCAGATGATGCGGAGAGATTTTATGAGTTTGGGCCTAGCATTAAATATCGCAAATACCGGGATGAAAGCTGTAGAGGATGCCATGGCTGTAGCATCTCAAAACATTACAAATAGCCAAACACCGGGCTATATTTCAGAAAATAGTAATACGAACTCTGCAACGGCTGGCAATATAGCTGCCGGCGTAACAACTGGTCCAACCAGGCTAAATATCTCTCAAGCCTTGCAAAAATCTCTTTACCAGCAAAACGCTGATGTTGCCTCCCTCACTGCGCAAAACAACTCTCTTTCTGCATTATCTTCTGTCGAAGGGACAACAACTAATTCAGATGGTTCCAATACTATAGGAACACTTACAAACAATCTTCAAAGCGTAAATACAGCCTTAATCTCTTTAACATCTACGCCCAACAATTCCGCCGCACAAGCTTCCGTTGTCTCTGCAGCACAGACCTTAACAAATAACATCAACACACTCTCGAGCGTCTATCAAACCCAACGGCAAACCGCTCAAGATAATATCGCTAACACTGTTAAGTCTATCAACAGCGACCTAACAACAATTGGCAAGCTCTCACAACAAATTATCACAGCAAAAGGCTCTCATATCGAAACAGCTGATCTCGAAAATCAGCGCTATGAAGCCATGAATAGTCTTTCTTCCAAATTGGGTGTCTCTTTTACCGAAAAAGTAAATGGCGATATGATTGTAAGCACCCAAGATGGGACAAAGCTGCCAACACGCCCTGATCAAATCAACCAATCTGATGATGGTTTTAAAGCACCTACTCAAGACTGGCCACTTTCAACAAAAGACGTCAACGTCTCTTCTAGTATGTACCATGCGACTGATGGGACCAATAAAGGTATTCCTGATATCACCCTTGCTGGAGAGGATATTACATCACATCTGACAGGCGGAACATTGGGGGCAAATATTTCCCTGCGCGATCAGACCTACCCTCAAATGCAAGCCCAGCTCGATAGCTTCTGCTACAGCTTAATAAATCGTTTTAGCCAAGCAGGAGCCTCTCTCTTTACAACTGGCGTTTCTGACGGCAAAGGCGGCACGGCTGCTCTAAACCCTTCCCCCACGCAAACCAACCCTAATGGCATTGTGAACCTGTCTTCGCAGATCACTGTCTCACAAGCCTATATTGATCAGCCCTCCAAGCTCGTTACAGATAGTGACAGCACGCCCTCAAGCTCCTTAGCTCAATCGCTTATTACTCAAGCTTTTGGCTCAACGGATAGTGCTGTGTCTGGTTCTCTTGCCGCTCCCACAAGTGGGCTTGGCCCAGATGGTCAACAATCCACGGGTTACCAAGGCACTCTAAGTCTAAGCCAATTAGCGACCTCTCTGACAACAAGCCAAGCCGGTGTCATTAGTACGGTTAGCTCTAATCTCACCACAGCAAAAAATATTCAAACTTCACTTTCAACAAAGATTTCCAATGTCTCTGGGGTTGATGTAAATAATCAGTTAGCAATTGTGACCACCTTAAAATCTGCCTATCAAGCAAATGCAAAGGTCTTCTCAGTCGCTCAATCCATGTTCTCGTCTCTCTTAGACGCTATTAACTAAGCTGGAGAAATATCATGAGTATGACGGTTGGCCAGTATGGGCTTTCTGGAGCTAATAATATTCTAAACCAAGCTGTCTCCAGCATGGAAGCCGAACAGGCAAAACTTGCATGGCAGAGCTCTAACGGCACAATCTCCCAGGATCTCTCTGGCATTGGCTCTAACCTTCAATCAACACTGAGCCTCAGCCCTAAAGTGGATGAGATTTCCGGCTATCAAAACAATATTTCATCGGCTCTTAGCCGCTTGCAAATGTCCTCTGATAGCCTCACCCAAATGACGACCATTGCTCAAAACCTCTCTTCTCAAGTTTTGAGCATGCTCTCAACAACAGGCTCTACCAAAACTCAAACGCTGGCAGCTTCCCAATCAGCTCAAAATGGTTTGGCTTCGTTTGGGACGATCTTAAATACGACTGATGGCAATGGATATATTTTTGCTGGGCAGGATAGCAATACCCCACCGGTAACCTCACCGTCATCAATTGCTAACGGCGCCTTAGCAACAAAAATTCAATCCATTGTCTCTAATCTCAATAGTGGCAATGCCACGGATATTTTAAAACAAGCGACAGAAGCTGCGTCAGATAATAGCTCTCATATGAGTATCTTCTCATCGTCTATGTCAGTTTCACCGACAATCGCCAATGGCAAATCCAATCAAATTATTATCGGCAGCAACGGACAAAGCGTTGCTGCTGGACCAACGGCAACCTCTGGGAGCCTACCGACTGTTTTATCTACAGGCTCGCCTATTCGCGATGTGATGCGCGATATGATGATTTTGTCCTCGGTAAAAGGCATGACCAATGCAACACCGGGCTTTTCTGACTTAATGCAACAACTTCACCAATCGTTGGAAAGCGCAACCAATAAAATTATCGATATGAACAGCTCTATTGGTGTGACACAACAAAGCTTAAACCGCCAAAAAGGCGCGTATACAAGCCTCACCTTAATGGTCAAATCCCAACTTTCTAACAACCTTGATGCAGACATGGCCTCTGTAGCCACTCAATCAAGCGATTTAAACGTACGCTTAAAAGCCTCATTCATGCTCATTGCTGATAGTAAGGACCTATCCTTGGCGAATTATATTTAATTCCTAAAGGTCATTTCATAATATAAAAAACCGCTCTCAGGGGCGGTTTTTTTATACCCCTCTCCCCTACATGAGCTAATTTTCTCAACTAACTATTCCTCCTATCAAACATTAAATATCCTAATATGGCATACCAATATCTCCTCTCATAAAAAAAAGGCCGCCCTGAAAATAGGACGGCCTTCAACACTAAAATGTTAAATTAATTTTGCTTCTAGTAGCTCCCCGACTTTTAGGGTCGGAGAGTACTTTATTATTACTGAAACAGGGACAGAATGTTCTGTGACTGACCATTCGCAATAGATAGAGATTTAATACCCAGAGACTGTTTCGTCTGCAGTGATGTCAGCTTAGCAGATTCAGCAGACATATCAGCATCAGTCAGCGCACCAGAAGCCGCTGTTAAAGAGTCAGACACCTTCTGACCGAAAGAAGACATCGTAGCAATTGTCTGTGTATTAGAACCCAGATCAGACGTTACATTGGTCATAGCCGTAATAGCATTCTGAACAGCTTTAATCATGTCTGGAACTTTATATGTAGTAGTCCCACCAGACGTTGATGTAAAAGCTGAAGCTAAATCAGAACCAGAACCTGATGTGAAAAAGATATTCCCCGTAGCTGCTTCATTAGCTGTCGAACCAGAGGTTAAGCCGAGAGCATCTGTTAACGTAGCAGGCTGGCTGCTGGAACTAGAACCACTAGTGCTAGATCCACTGGAGCTAGAACCACTAAGGCTTTGCACATCAGCTTGAACGCGAGCACTATAACTTGTCAGTGTCTGCGTATCACCCTTAACGCCACTGACATATGTCATGCTGTTGGTATCAATCCCGTTACCATCAGTGACACCACCGGAAAGCAGATTAACACCCTTAACCGTTGCATTGCGTGCAATAGTGTTGATCTGGTTCAGGTAACCAGTGATTTCTTTATTCAACTGCCCTAGGGAGGTTTTATTCCCAAGGTTGTTACCAACTGTAGTTACGGCATTCTGAACATTCTTCAGAACATCAAGAATACTATTTGCCGCAGAGTTTGTTGTACCAACGACCTGTGCTGCATAGCTCAAGCCATCATTAACCGCTGTCTGACCAGCGATATCACCACCAATCTGGGCTGCAATACCAAAGGCAGCAGGATTGTCTGAAGCGTTAGAAACTTTTTTACCTGTAGAAACAGCACTCTCTGTTGCTGCGAGATCTGTCTGTGTTGCGTTCAATGTCTCCAGGGCAACCATGGAGGATTGGTTTGTAT